>NZ_JBITHE010000015.1:0-73566 GCF_044457665.1 Streptomyces sp. NPDC050535 | reverse complement strand
AAAACCCGGGGGGGGGGGGCCCCGGGGACCCCGGCTAACCACAGCGGGCGCGGGGTGGGGGCTGGGGCTCGGCGGGGGGTTGTCCCCCCCCACCCGGTTCGCGGGGCACGGCCACAGGCATCGCACGAGCCGAGTCAGACCGACAGCGCGAAGCCACCCGTCACACGCAGTGTCTCGCCGGTGATGAAGCCGGCTTTCGCCGAGACCAGGTAGAGCAGCGCCTCGACGATGTCCTGCTCCCTTCCCTCACGTGCGAGTATCTGCTCCCCCAGAACACGATCCACCTCCGAGCGGGACAACTCCGCCCGGACGGTGTCCGTGAAGATCAGCCCCGGCGCGATGGCGTTGACACGGATGCCGTCGGCGGCGAACTCGCGCGCGAACGACACTGTGAGACCCCGCACGGCGAGTTTGGACACGCCGTACACCGACCGGTTCGCATAGGCCGCCGACGACGAGATGTTGACGATCGAGGCGCCGGCCCGCCCGCTCATGGCTTCCCGTGCCGCGAGCGAACAGATGACGACACCCATGACGTTCACCTCGAACACCCGCCGGACGGCGGGCAGTCCCAGTTCAGTGAACGGCCTGTTGAAGGCGGCGTGCAGACCGGCGTTGTTGACCAGGATGTCGAGACCGCCATGGCGGTCGGCCACCTCGCCGATGACCGCGCCGACCGCGGCCTCGTCGGCCACGTCGCAGGCCACCCCGGTGGCGCGCCCGCCGTGCGTGGTGAGCTCCTTGGCAGCGGCCGCGGCGGCATCACCGTCGATGTCGGCGAGCACGACGTGCGCGCCGCTCCGCGACAGGGCGGTCCCGAACGCCTTGCCGAAACCGCGGCCGCCTCCGGTGATGAAGGCGACCTTTCCCTCATGTTCGTTGTCCGGCATCCGGCCTCTCCCGTCGTCGTCGTTCGGATGGATCATGCACAGCGGTGGAGCCGCGCCGGCTGTCACCGTCACCTCGGGGCGAACCGCTGACCCGCGTCGAGGCGCAGGCACTGGCCGTTCAGCATGGGGTTGTCGATGATGGCGAGCGCGAGCTTGGCGTACTCCTCGGGGCGGCCGAGCCGCCTGGGGAACGCGGCGTCCTTCACCAGCGCGGCCCGCGTCTCCTCGGGGATCCTGTCCGTCGCCCCGGTGTCGAACAGGCTGGGAGCGATGGCGAGGACGCGGATGCCCAGGGAGCCGAGGTCGCGTGCCATGGTCAGGGACATCCCGGCGATGGCGGCCTTGGCGGCCGAGTACGCGACCTGGCCGACCTGTCCCTCGAAGGCGGCTATCGACGACGTGTTGACGATGACGCCGCGCTCACCGGTGTGCTCGGGGTCCTCGGGTTCGTTGCGGCTCATGTGCGCGGCGGCGAGCCGGCTGATGTTGAAGGTGGCCACGGTGTTGAGGTCGAGGATCCGGCGGAAGGCGTCCAGGTCGTGGGGGCCGTCCCTGCCGAGCGTCCGGTGCGCACGCCCCCCGCCCGCGGTGGTGATCGAGACGTGCAGTCCGCCGAGGGCCTCCACGGCGATGGCGAGCGCGCTCTCGGTTGCTTCGAAGTCGGTGACGTCGACGGGATGGAAGTGTCCTCCGAGCGCCGCTGCGACCTCGGCGCCGGCCGAGGCGGGACGGTCGAGCACGGCGACGTCCGCGCCCCGGGCCGCGAGGAGTTCGGCGCTGGCCCGGCCCATGCCGGACGCGCCGCCGAACACGACGGCCTTCTTGCCCTTGATCTCCATGGATCCCTTTCGCTTGCCTGCGCTCGGACGTAAGTGCAGCCGTGAGCCTTCATCGACCCGGCCTCAGACGGGTGCGCGGGACTGCCGCAGCAGGGTGCACAGCCGGTCGCGATGGACGCCGGCGTCGCCGTACAGGACGCTGTCGGCCTTGGCCCGGCGCAGGTGGAGATGCAGGTCGTGCTCCCAGGTGAAGCCGATACCCCCGTGCAACTGCAGCGCCCGGGAGGCGACTTCACCGGCGGAGTGCGATGTGCAGGAGGCGGCGGCACAGGCCGACCGAGCCGCGTCGGCGCTGCCGGCGTCGGCGGCCATCGCCGCGTAATAGGTGACGGCTCGGGCACCGTGCACGAGCATCGCCATGTCTGCACACGCGTGTTTGACGGCCTGGAAGGTGCCGATCGGTCGGCCGAACTGCACGCGCGTCGCGGTGTGCGCGACAGTGAGCTCCAGCATGCGTTCCATCACCCCGAGCGTGTCGGCGCAGCGCAGCACCGCAGCGTCGTCGAGCAGCCGCTGGATCTCGGCGGGCCCACCGTCGAGGCGACGGGCGGACGGAATGCGTACGTCCTCGAAACGGACCTCGTAGAACGCGCGGGTCGGATCGAGGACCCGCTGACGCCGAACCGTCACCCCGGGGGCGTGGCGGTCGACGAGAAAAGAGGTCGGGGTGCCCTCGTTCCGTGCGGTGACCAGCAGCCAGCGGGCACCGCCGGCGTCCTGCACGGCCGTCTTGATCCCGTCGAGAACGAACTCAGCCCCTTCGGTCCTGGCGGTGGCACGGACACCGCCGAGCGTCCACGGTGCGTGCGGTTCCGCGAAGGCCCAGGTCGCCCACGCCGACCCCGCGGCGAGTTCGGGCAGCACCTCTGTACCGAGCCGGGTGGGCCCGGCGGCGCTGAGCGCACGGCCGACGACCACCGTCGGCAGGAAGGGGACCCGTCCGAGCCCCCGCGCGACCTCCTCGGCGACGAGCGCGAGCTCGACCAGGCCCTGGCCGGCGCCCCCGTACTCCTCGGGCAGCGCCAGACCCGGCCAACCCAACTCCGCGGCGAGCTCCCACACTTCGGAGTCGGAGTCGGAGTCGGAGTCGGAGTCGTCGGATCGGTCCAGCCATGCCCGTACGCGCTCGATCGGCGCCCGGTCGGACAGCAGATCGCGCGACGCCGCGCGCACCATGGACTGTTCGTCACTGAGCTCGAAGTTCACCCGTCACCACCTGGGTCATCAGCACATCGGCGCCAAAGGTATCCTCTTTTATTCCACTGGTCGAGGTAATCGCCGCCATCTGCCGTCACGACGCCGAGTTGAGTATCATCAATCCATGAATGAAGCCGTTCTCCTCTCCGCCTGCCGCACCGCGATCGGTACCGCTCGAAGAGGAACCCTGCGGGACACGAGTGCCTTCGACCTCGCCACCGTCGTCGTCCGCGACGCGGCGCGACGCTGCGGCCTGCCGCCCGAAGAGATCGACGACGTCGTCCTCGGTGAGTCACTGGCCGGCGGCGGCGACATCGCCCGTTACGCGGCACTCCAGGCCGGGCTGACCCATGTTCCCGGCCTGGCGCACAACCGGCACTGCGCCTCCGGTCTCGCGAGTGTGGCGACCGCCGCCGCGAGTGTGCGCGCCGGCATGGACCGCGTCGTGATCGCGGGCGGCACGCAGTCGTCCTCGACGGCTCCGGTGGCCCGGCGACGCGTTCCCGGCTCGGACGACTGGCAGGACCTCTGGATGCCGCCGTCCCATGCCCCCACACCCGACGCGCCCAACGACGACATGGCGCACCTCGTCGGCTGGAACACGGCCAGGCTCGCCGGGATCTCGCGTGAGGAGATGGACGCGTGGTCGCTGCGCTCCCACCGGCGGGCCGTCCGGGCCATCGACGAAGGGCGGTTCGCGGACGAGATCGTCCCGGTGCAGGTGACCGACCGCGCCGGGGCGACATCGCTGTTCGACGTAGACGAACACCCCCGGCGCGACACCAGCAGCGAGAGACTGGCCGCGCTGAAGCCACTGCACCCGGAGATCGAGGGCTTCTCGATCACGGCCGGGAACTCCAGCGGGGTGAACGACGGTGCCGCCGCGGTCGTCGTCGCCGGGTCGGACGTCGCGGCCCTGCACGGGCTCACTCCGCTCGCGACGATCCGCTCGTGGGCGAGCGTGGGCGTCGATCCGGTACGGACTGGGCTGGCACCGATCCACGCGATCCGCAAGGCGCTCGACCGGGCGGGGCTCGGCCTCGGCGACGTAGACCTGTTCGAGGTGAACGAGGCGTTCGCGGCCGTACCCATCGCCGCCGTCCGGGAGTTGGCGCTCGACGAGGAACGGGTCAACCCGTTCGGCAGCGGCTGCAGCCTCGGGCACCCGGTCGCGACCACGGGCGCGCGCATGATCGTCACCCTGGCGCACGAACTGCGGCGCCGTGGCGGTGGGACGGCGGTCGCGGCCATGTGCGCGGGCGGCGGCATGGGCTCGGCACTGGTCCTGACGGCTTGAACGAACGACGGTTCGTCGAGGTGAGGACCTCCGGACCCACCGCGGGTACCCTCGGTCATCTCCACCCGTCGAAGGGGTCTTTCCGGCAAATTCCTTGCGTCGGCCCGGGCGGTACGCCGATCAGCGTGCCGCCCAGCTGACGGTCTTGGTCTGCAGATACTCGTCGAGCCCGGACTCGCCCCACTCCCGGCCCAGTCCGCTCTGCTTGTATCCGCCGAACGCGGCCCGCGGGTTGACCCCCGCGCTGCCACCGTTGATCGTGACGCCACCGGTGCGGATCCGCGTCGCCATGTCGTACGCGGTCACGGTGTCCGCACTCCAGACGGCGCCGGAGAGGCCGTAGGGGCTGTCGTTGGCGATCCGCACGGCCTCGTCGTCGGTGCGGAAGGGGATGACCACGCCGACCGGCCCGAAGAACTCCGTCCGCGCGATGGTCATCGCGTTGTCGACGCCGACGAAGAGCGTCGGTTCGACGAAGTGGCCCCGGTCGAGGCCCGCCGGGCGTCCGCCGCCGCACACGACGCGCGCCCCTTCCTCCTCGCCCACGCGGATCAGCTTCTCCACCTTGTCTCGTTGGGCCTCGCTGATCAGCGGACCCATCGTGGTGGACTCGTCTGCGGGGTCGCCCACCTCGACCGTGGCGAGAGCGGTGCGCAGCCGTTCGACGAACTCGTCGTGGACGGACTCGTGGACGATCGTGCGGGTCAGCAGCGAACAGCCCTGCCCGGCATGTGTGGTGATGCCCGCGAACGCCGACCGGACGGCCCCGCCGATGTCACCGTCCGCGCGGACGATGTTCGCGGACTTGCCGCCGAGTTCGAGAACGACCTTCTTCAGGGAGGCCGCGGCCTGGGAGTGGACCATGCGTCCGACCGCGTCGGACCCGGTGAAACTGACCAGGTCCACCATGGGGTTGGTGGTCAGCTCCCGGCCGGCCTCGGTGTCACCGGTCACGATGTTCAGTACGCCCGGCGGCAGTTGGGCGGCGTCGGCGAAGTCGCCCAGGAGCAGGGACTCCAGGGGGGTCGCGGGCGCCGGTTTGAGTACGGCGGTGCATCCTGCCGCGAGTGCCGGGATCACCTTCATCATGCTGAGGAAGAACGGGAAGTTGTAGGCGGGGATCAGGGCGCACACCCCGAAGGCCTCGCGACGCAGCACCCCTTGGAAGATGCCGCTGCCCGGGGCGACCGTCGGTTCCATGGGGCGCTCCCAGGCGAAGGCGGGGAGCACCCGTTCGGCCATGTCCCGCAGATGGGCGAGCGGAACCCGGGTCTGGAGGCTCTCCGCGAGCGGACGCACCGAACCCGCCTCGGCCATGTTCACCGCCACGAGGTCCGGCAGGCGGCGCTCCAGCTCCGCCGCCATGCGCAGCAGTACGGCGCCTCGCTCGGCGGGCCTCATGCGCGGCCACGGCCCCTCGTCGAACGCCCTTCGTGCCGCGGAGATCGCGCTGCGGACGTCCGCGAGCGAGGACCGGGGGACCTCCGTGATGGTCTCCTCCGTCGCGGGATTGCGTACGACGGCCTGCGCGTCCGACTGTCCGTCGGTGTGGCGCCCGTCGATGTAGAGCTGTGTGGAGAACAGGTACGGCGTCGGCATTTCCGTCTCCTCAGTTTCCGGCGGCCCCGGTGCCCTGCCCCGGCAGGGCGTCGAGCAGCGCGAGGCTGGAACGGGCGTACGTGGCACGGCGTTTGCGGCCGACCAGGAAGGTGGGCGGAGCGAAGTAGCCGACGTCGTGAGGGAGGGCGTCGGCGCGCGCCGACAGGGCGGCACGGGTCTCGGCGGTGGTTCCGCAGAGAGCGATCTCGGTGAGCATCTCGTCGGTGACGGCCTTGGCCATGCCGTCGGTGTCCCCGGCGCGGAAGGCCGCGCGCAGCCGCTCCACGGGGCCTTCCCAACCGTGATGGGCGACGAACGGGTCGTACGTCCTGACCGTCAGGTAGAAGGCGACCATGCGCCGGGCGTCCGCGATGGCGTGCTCGGGGGCGGTGTCGTCGATCGCCGTGATGAGCCAGCCGTGTTCGAGGGGGCGCGCGTCCTCGCCCGCCCCCCGGGCGACGGCGGGGCGTACGACGTCGTTCCACCAGGAGCGGGTGAACAGCCCGTGCCCGATGACACCGTCGGCGACCCGGCCCGCGCTGGTGGCCATACGGGAGTTGAACGCGGCGAGCAGGACGGGGATGTCGAGCCGGCCCAGCACCGGGGCACGCACGTCGGCGTCGATCGTGTAGAACTCCCCGGAGTGCTGGATCTTCTCGCCGTTCTCCGCGTGCAGCCAGGCCCGGACGGCAGCGACGGTCTCCGCGATCCTGGCCACCGGCCGCTCCGCGGGTACGCCGAGCCAGTCGCGGTTGACGCGGAACGCCGCGCTGCCGAGGCCGAGGAACAGCCGGCCCGGGGCCTGGGCGTGCAGTTGCCGCATGGCGGTCGCGTGCGCGTACGGGGTGCGGGAGAACGCGTAGGCGATGGCGGGACCGACCAGGGCGTGCTCGGTGTGGGCGACGATCTCCGCCAGGGTGATGTAGGCGTCGTGGTCGACGAACTCGGCGGCGCAGAAGGCGCTCGCACCGGCCTCCTCGGCCTCGCGCGCGACCTCGGGGCCGGGCCATGGCATGCCGAACCGCATGGAAGCCTCCTGGGACTCTAACAGTGTCCTCTTTTTGAGAGGTGGGAAGTGTCAGCGCAGTGTCCACCGGCTCCGGGACACCGACGAGCGGTCGACCTCGGCCTTGCCGACGGGGTTGCCGAGCTGCGTGTAGGACAGGCCGGTGCGCAGGGCCTGGGTGCGGGTCGCGTCCAGTGACTCCCAGACCGCCCGGACGGTGCCCTGGATCGCGGCGGGTGGTTTGGCGGCGATGATCCGGGCGATCTCGTCGGCGCGCTCCCACAGTTGCTCCCGCGAGAGCACTTCGCTGACCAGGCCGATCTGCAGGGCGCGTGCGGCCGACACGCGCTCGTCCAGGCCGAGCAGCGCGATGCGCAGCGTCTCGCCGAGCGGGATGCGCCGGGCCAGCCCGATCGGCTCCATGGCCGCGGTGAGTCCGTAGCTGACATGCGGGTCGAAGAAGGTCGCGTCCTGCGAACAGATGATGATGTCGGCCTCGTTGAGCCAGTAGAACGCGCCGCCGGCGGCCATCCCGTGCACGGCGCACACCAGTGGTTTCCACACGCGGTTGAGCTTTGGTGACAGACGCTCTCCGGGGTCGGTCTGGGACCAGAGGTTGGGGTGGCGGTGGATCCCTTCCTTGACGTCCATGCCGGTGCAGAACGCCCGGTCACCCGCGCCGCGCAGCACGACGACGTGCACGTCGTCGTCCTCCTTGACGGTGTGCCAGATCAGCGAGAAGTCGTCGAGCGTCTCCTGGGTGAAGCTGTTCATGGCGTGCGGCCGGTTCAGGGTGACGGTGGCGACGTGATCGGTCACCTCGTAGAGGACGGTTGTGAGGTCCATCGGAAAAATGTAGGCGTGTCGATCTCGGCGATGTCGATCACCGCCCACTCACTGGGACGGGACTGTCCCGCTCTCGACGTGATCGAGCTAAGTCTTATACTCTTTTTCGCGCCGAGACGACATCCGAGAGCCCCGGAGGAAGCTGTGATGAAGCCACGCGTGGGGCAGATGCTCGCCAGTACGGTCGACACGACGACAGTGGTCGTCGTGCGCGCGCCGGGCGGTGACCTGGAGATCACCTGCGGAGGGGCGGTGATGACCGAGCCGGACCAGATGGAGGCTGCCACGACGGGTATTCCCGATCCGGAGCAGATGGGCGGCTCGCGGCTCGGCAAGCGTTACGCCGATGACGGGCTCGGCGTCGAGCTGCTGTGCACGAAGGCGGGGGAGGGGAGCCTGGCCGCGAATGGCGTCCCGCTGTCGCTCAAGGGGCCCAAGCCGCTGCCGGCCTCGGACTGAGGGCGGGCGGGCTGATGAACCTGACGATGCTGCTGGACATGGCCGCCGACGGGTTCGGCAACCGGATCGTGGTCGGGCGCGCGGAGGACGGACTGTCCCCCACGCGGCTGCGCGAGTTGTCCGCGGGCGGCGCCGGTGCCGTCCGTGCGGCCGGTGCCGACGCGATCCTCCACCTCGCGGTGAACGGACCGGCCTTTCCGGTCGCGCTGTTCGCCGCGGCCCGCGCCGGGGTGCCGCTGGTGCCGGTGAACTACCGGCTGGGCGGCGAGCAGCTCGGCGCGCTGCTGGCGAACCACCCTCGCGCCCTGGGCATCGCCGATCCGGAGCAGGCCGAGGCGTTGCGCCGTGCCGGGCTGCCGGTACTGAGTCCCGCGCAGTGGCTGGAGACCGCGGCGGCCACCGGCAACGGTGTCGACGATCCGGCCGGACCAGACGCCCCGGCCGTCGTGATCTACACCAGCGGGACCACATCGGCACCCAAGGGCGTGATCCTGCGTCACCACAACCTGGTGTCGTACGTCTTCGGAACGGTCGAGTTCGCCGGGGCGGGCCCCGAGGAGGCGGCCCTGGTGAGCGTGCCGCCTTATCACATAGCCGCGGTGTCGAACGTGCTGACCAACCTGTACGCGGGGCGCCGCACCCTCACGCTCGAACAGTTCACTTCTCAGGGCTGGCTCGATCTCGTGCGCGAGCAGCGGATCACCAACGCGATGGTGGTGCCGACGATGCTCGCCAGGATCATGGACACGAACGGCCTTGACCGGTCGGTGCCCTCGCTCCGCGCGCTCGCCTACGGCGGGGCGAGGATGCCGCGGCGAGTGATCGAGACCGCGCTCGGCGAGTGGCCGCACGTGGACTTCGTGAACGCCTACGGACTGACGGAGACGTCGTCCACGATCTCCGTCCTGGGCCCGCGGGAGCATCGGGCCGCCATCGCGAGCGACGATCCCCAGGTGCGGGCCAGGCTCGGCTCGGCCGGGCTGCCCCTGCCCGGGGTCGAGCTGGAGGTCCGCGACGAGGACGGCGCCGCTGTCGGCGCGGACGAGTCCGGCCAGATCTGGGTACGCGGCGAGCAGGTCTCGGGCGAGTACGCGGGTCAGGGATCCGCGACCGACGGGCGAGGGTTCTTCCACACCCGCGACCGGGGCCGCCTCGACGCCGAGGGCTACCTCTACATCGAGGGCAGGGCCGATGACACCATCATCCGCGGCGCGGAGAACATCGCCCCCGCCGAGATCGAGGACGTCCTGCTGCGGCACCCGGGCGTGCTCGACGCCGTCGTGGTCGGCGTTCCGGACGAGGAGTGGGGTCAGCGGATCGAAGCCGTCGTCGTGCGCCGAGACGGTGCGCTGGTCGATGCCGGCGAGCTGCGTACGGCGGTGCGCGACACGCTGCGGGGATCCAGGACACCGGACCGCATCACGTACTGGCCCGAACTGCCCCGCACAGCCACCGGCAAGCTGGTACGCCGGGACATCGTCGCCGCTCTGACGGCCGAGGGCCGTCCGGCCGTCGGCTGAACGCTTCGGCGAGAGAGGCGGGTTGAGGCATATGAACGCTGCGATGAGCGGCCCGGAGCTGGTACGGGACCTGACCGCACGCACCGCGGTCGCCGTTCGACGATGGTCCCCGGGCGTCACCGTGGAACTTGTCGAGCCGCTGACCGGAGGCACTTCCAGCCTCACCTTCGTGGCCGCGCTTTCGGGTGCCCCGGCCGGACACGAGCGTGTTGTCCTCAAGGTGACCCCGCCCGGCCTGGCGCCGGTGCGCAACCGGGACGTACTCCGCCAGGCACGGATCATGGAGGCCCTGGCGGACAGGCCCGGCGTACGGGTGCCGAAGGTGCTGTTCCACGACGCGGGCGCCCCGCCGGCGATCCCGCCTTTCGTGGCCATGGAACTGGTGCCGGGGGAGTGCGTGGAGCCGGTTCTCGTCCCGCGCGGCACGCTGCCCGCCGCGCACGTACGCGCCCGCGCCCTGGACGCGGCCCGCATGCTCGCGGCCCTGCACCGCGTGGACCCGCTGCGCACCGGGTCGGCGGCGGAGCCCGTGGTCTCGCTCGACGACGAGATCGACCGCTGGACGCTGGCGTTCGCGACGGTCGCCGACGAGCTGCGCAGGGGCTACGAGAGGGTCGCGGAGCGGCTCCATGCCACCGTTCCCGCCGCGATGACCCCGGTGTTCACCCACGGCGACTACCGGCTCGGCAACACGCTGTGCGAGGCGGGGTCGGTCACCGCGGTCATCGACTGGGAGATCTGGTCGCTCGGAGACCCCAGGGTCGATGTGACCTGGCTGACCTTCTTCACCGACGAGGCCCGGCACCCCGCGTCCTGCTCGGACGAGCCGACCGGGATGCCGGGCAAGGCGGAGCTGCTGGACTCCTATCAGGAGGCACGGGGCGAACCGCTCGGTGACCTGGCGTGGTTCGAGGCGCTCACGAAGTACAAGGAGTCCGCGGCGACCGCGCTGCTCATCAAACGCGCCCGGAAGACCGGGCAGTTGAAGGACATGCACCGGCGCATGCTGCCCGCGCTGCCGGTACTGCTGGACGAGGCGCTCGCACTGCTGGGGTGACCGCGTGCGCGGTCACCCCGCAGCTCGCACGCTTGGTCAGGCGTCCTCGGTGACCTTCACCGGGGCCAGCTTCTCGGACTTGTCGAAGTGCACCACATCGGCCAGCGTGCCGCCCAGGATGGCCGCGCGGTCCGCGTCCGGAACCCCCTCGAAGTTCTCGGCGATGCACTCGGCGCTGCTGCGGAAGGTGCCCTCCGCGTGCGGGTAGTCGTTGCCCCACATGATGGTCGACAGCCCGGTGATGTGGCGGGCCTTGACGGCCGTGGGGTCGTCCGCGAACTGCACGTGGATCTGGCGGCGGACGTACTCGCTGGGCTTGAGCGGCCAGGGCCACTTGTCGTTGATGGCGAACAGTCGTCCCATGGCCGGCTGGTCCCTCGGCGACCGGCTGTCGTCCCAGAAACCGAGCCACCAGTCGGGGTCCTGGCCGGTGCCGGTCTTCCAGAGCTTGTCCATGAAGCCCATGTAGGAGACCAGCCAGCCGGCGCTGTACTCGATCAGGTTGAAATGGAGGTCGGGGAACCGTTCGCACGCGCCGCCGGCCACGAGGTCGGCGATGATGCCCTGCGGGCCGGCCGCCCCGCTGCCCCCGGCGCTCATGGTCCGGCTCGCCACCATGGCGTCGGTCAACTGGCCCTTGCCCATGTTCATGGACGTCATCAGCCCCCTGACGGTGGTCGCCGTCTCGGAGACGTTCTCCTTGACCTTGACCCCGCCGGTGGCGACGTGGAAGAACACCGGCAACCCGTTCGCCTGGGCCGCCGCCCACACCGGGTCGTACTCCTGCGACCAGTACGGCATCGGCGGGATGTCCGGCAGCAGGATCGCGCCGATCCCCAGCCGCGCGACCCGCTCGATCTCGGCGACCGCGTCGGGGATGTGGGTGAGCGGGATCGCCGCCGTCGGGCGCAGCCGGCTCTTGTACGGGAGGTAGCGCTCGACGATGTAGTCGTTCCAGACGCGGGCGTGCGCCATCGACAGTTCGTGGTCGTCGGTGAACAGGACGAACAGCGCCAGGTTGGGGAACATGACCGAGGCGTCGACGCCGTCGAGGTTCATGTCCCGGATGATGTGCTCCGGTTCGCCGTCGGGGGTCTCCCCTCCGTGCTGCCGGTACTTGGAGATGGTCCAGCCGTCGAACCCGATCGTGTGCAGCTTCTTGAACTCGGTGTGACCGCCCTCGACCATCGGTTCGTCGAGGGTGAACTCCTCTTCCCACAGGGCCCGGCCCCGAAGGCTCTGGGGGAGACGGGTCTTGAACAGGTCGACCGGCTCGATGATGTGAGAATCGCCCGACACGACAAATTCCTTGAACACAGGCCGTACCTCTCTCCGAACGTCGTTGTCCGTTCTGAAACGGGTCACTGGTACCGCATTCTGAGTACCGACCGGTCGTTCTACGATTACGTCTACTCCTGCTTCCCGCTCGGGTCAAGAGCGCGGACACTCCCGCGGATCCCCGTGCTCACTCGGGCGAGGTGACCAGGCGTCCGCCCACGAGGGTGGCGCGGACCGTCTCACCCGAGAGCGTTTCGAGGGCCTCGCGCAACGGCACATGGAGCAGGCACAGGTCGGCGGCGCGCCCGGTCCGCACCTGCCGGCCACGGGAGGGGTGCCGGGGATCGCCGAGGAACAGGGCCAGCGCCGTCCGTCGGTCGACCGCCTCGCCGTCGCCGCGCCCGACGGCCGCCCGCATCACCGTCCAGGGGTCGGCGGTACCGTACGGCGCGTCGGTGCCCGCGGCGACCGGTATCCCCGCCTCGGCCAGGGACCGGCAGCGATACAGGTGAGGCCGGTCGTCGGGGTCGGTGTCGGTGGCGTACGCGGCACCCCGCTCCACGGGAAAGTGCGGCTGTGTCACGACCGTCAGCCCCAGCCGCCTGATCCACGGGATCGTCTCCGCCGGGATCACCGAACCGTGCTCGATCCGGTCGCCCGCGACAGAGCCCGCCTCGTCCAGGGCGAGCAGCGTCACCAGCAACTGCACGCGGGTCACGCAGTGCACCGCGACCGGCCGGGGCCGTACCCGGACCACCACCGCCGCGAGTTCGCCCGGCGTCGGCAGGGTCGTGTCGTCGAGCATCACCTTCACCGGCGGATCGACGCCCATCACCACGAGGCGCTGCGGCAACGCCGACAGCAGCCGGGGGAGACCCGCGCCGGGCCGCGGATCGGCGTTCGTGAACCCGGTGATCCCCAACGCCGCCGCCCGCCGTCCCAGACCCTCCAGATCCAGCGGCACCGGCGGTACGAGCCCCCTGAGCCGCTTGTCCTCCCGCCAGAACCGCCCGTCGCCCTCCGACGCCAGCCCGGCCGCCCGCAGCGCCGCGCTGTTCCACACCCAGAGCGCCCCACCGCGGTGCTGCACACGGACCGGCCGGTCGGGCGCGAACCCGTCCAGAACCCACCGGTCGAGATCCCCGGCGACGCTCTCGTGGTACCCGACTGCCCGCACCCACCTGCCAGGCGTCCCGCGCCGCAGCGCCGCCGCGAACCCGTCCACGCCGCGCACGTCCCCGGGCCCGACCCGGACCGAGGCGGCCTCCGCGGCCGACGCCGGCAGATGGACGTGGTGATCGTGCAGCCCGGGCAGCAGCGCACCACCCCGCCCGTCCAACTCGGCCCGCCCCGGCAGCCGTTCCCCGATCTCGGCGATCCGCCCGTCCTCGACGCGCACGTCGACTCGCCCGCGGCCTTCGACCTCCACGTTCCTCATCAGCACGGCTGGTGCTCTCCCACGCCGGTTCCCCGTACGCCGGAGTCCGCGAGCGACGCGGCACAGGCGGCCATGGACACGCACAGCAACTCGCCGCCGCCCCGGGCGAGGGAGCGTGCCGCGGCGTGGGCGGCGAAGAGGCCGGTGACGGGGTCGGCCAGCGCGTCACCCAGGAAGACGGGGCCGCCGGAGGCGTCGAGGCCGGTCAGGCCGCCGGCCACCGCCGCGTCGTCACCGAAGGCGACACGGTCGTCGTCGCGGCCGTACCCGGTGACGCTGACCCACACCCGGCCCGGTCGGGCGGTGAGGAACCGCTCCGCGTGGACGCCGAGTCGCCGCAGCGCCCGCGGCCGTGATGCCTCGATCACGACATCCGCCCCCGCGACGACCTCGGCGAGCGCGCCGGAGGAGAAGTCCAGGACGAGACTTTCGTGCCCGTCGTGCAGCCAGCGGTAGAAGGCGGGCGATCCCAGGCGGGCGCCGTCCGGTCTGGTGGTGCTCTCCACCTTCACGACACGGGCCCCCGCCAGCCCCAGCAGACGGGCGCACAACGGACCCGCCCACAAGGCGGACAGGTCGACGACCCGCAGCCCGGCCGGACTTCGGACCAGCGGCCGTCCCAGGTTCCGGACATGGACGGGCGCACGGACCTCCCGGGCCGAGCCCATCGCCGCGGCCGGGATACCCAGCAACTGCGCGTTCCGGGCGACCTCGGTCGCCGTGGCCCGCCGCGCCGCCTCGGACAGCTCCGCCCCGGGCGAGCCCAGCAGCGCGACGAGGGCGGGGACAGCGGTCGTGTCGTCCGGCCGGGCGAGGTTGACGGCGGCCCAGCCGTCGGCCGTGGCGAAGAGGTGACAGGAACCCCCGGCCGACGTCCTGCCGGGGAGTGGGTGGCCAGCCAGGTCCGCACGCAGGAACAAGGCGGTGGGCAGGTCGACCGGCACACCGGTGAGGCGAGTGAAGTCACGCGCCGCATCGGCGAGCGGTGAGAGGAACGGCTCGACGGGTTCCAGCCAGGGCTCGTGAGCGGCATTCATCGGCACATGACGCCCTTCTCCGCGCGAGCGGCTCGAGATTACACTCCGGTGGTCATGCAGCCGCCCTTCCTCCTGGTCGACCTCGACCGCACAGCGCCGCCGGGCCCAGAGGAACGGCGGGACCGGGTGCTGGTAGGCGTGAGAGCCCAACACCGGGCAGCACCGCAGGACTTCGACATCCTGCTCACCGGGACCCCCGACCCGCCCCGGCCCTGGGTGGCCTGCGCGGACCCGTACGCCACCGCCCGCCGTCTGCGGGACGTCGTCACGGCCCAGCCCGCGGCCTCCGTCGCCCTGGTGCAGGTACTCCGCATGGGAGCCCGGCTCGCCGGACCCGACCGGCTGGTCCTCGAATCCCTCGCCTACTCGACGCTCCAGGGCGGCGCCGGCTTCCGCGCCTGGACGGCCTCGGCCCGCCGTCGCCCCTCGCGTCCCGCCGCCGTACCCGTGCTGCTGACGCGGGACGGCGCACGGCTGACCGCCACACTGGACCGGCCCTGGGTACGGAACGCCTTCGACGCCGCGACCCGCGACGCCCTCTGCGAGGCGCTGCACGTCGCGGTCGCCGATCCGTCGATCACCCGGTTCGACCTGCGCGGCAACGGACCCGCCTTCTGCAGTGGGGGAGACCTCGCAGAGTTCGGTACGTCCCACGACCCGGCAGAGGCACACCTGGTGCGCGTGCGGCGCAGCCCGGCCGCCCTCCTCCAGCGGTGCGCCCCCAAAGTGACCGCCCATCTGCATGGCGCCTGCGTCGGCGCGGGCATCGAACTCGCGGCGTTCGGTGCCCGAGTCCTGGCCGCACCGGACACGCTGATCAGGCTGCCCGAGGTCGGGATGGGCCTGATCCCGGGAGCGGGCGGCACGGCGAGCCTCCCGCCCCGTGTCGGCCGGGAGCGCACCGCCTATCTCGCCCTGTCCGGAGTCGAGTTGAGCGTCGGCGAGGCCTTGGCGTGGGGGCTCGTCGACGAGATCACGAGCCCGGCCGCACCGTCGCCGTTCACCGACCACCGTCAGTAGAGTCCGCCGTCCACCCGGATGAGCGCACCCGTGGTGTAGCTGGAGGAGTCGCTGGCGAGATAGAGCGCGGTACTGACGATCTCCTCCGGCCGTCCCGGTCGGCCTGCCGCGCTGCGGGTACTGCGCCGCTTCTCCTCCGGCCAGGCCTTGGAGATGTCGGTGAGGAACGGGCCGGCCGAGATGGTGTTGACCCTGACCGTCGGGCCGTACTCCAGGGCGAAGACAGTGGTCAGCGCGTTCAGCGCGGCCTTGGCACCCGCGTACGGGCCGAACCTGGGCTGCGGCATCAACGCCCCCGAGGAGGAGACGTTGATGATCGAGCCTCCGCCCGTCTCCGCCATCCGACCGCCGATCAGCGAGACGAGCCGGAACGGGCCCTTGAAGTTGACGGCGACGACCTTGTCGAACAGTTCCTCGCTGGTCTCCGCCGACGACGGCGCCACGGGAGACATCCCGGCGTTGTTGACCAGGACGTCGACCTTGCCGAAAGTGTTGTACGCGACGTCGGCCAGCCGGCCGAGGTCGTCCCAGTGGCCGACGTGGGCGGCGACCGGAAGCGCGCGGCGGCCGAGTTCGCGGACCTCCGCGGCGACCGCCTCGCACGCCTCGACCTTGCGGCTGGCGATCACCACGTCGGCGCCGGCGGTGGCGAAGGCGCGCACCATCTCCCGTCCCAGGCCCCGGCTGCCGCCGGTCACGAGGGCCACCTTGCCGGACAGGTCGAACAGGTCCGAGGGCGCGAGGGGGGATTTCGTACGCTCGTCGGTCACGTGTCCCCCCGGCCCGCGAGAGTGTCGTCGGCGACGATGTGCGCGTACCGCTTGCGGGCGGCCTCCAGCTTCGGCGGGATGTGCTCGCTGGGGAACAGCCCCTCGGCCGGCCGGTAGTTCTTGAGTACCTGCTTGGCGATCGTGGTGCGGTGCACCTCTGTGGGGCCGTCGGCGAGGGCGAGGTTCGGGGCAGCCATCCACCAGCGGGCCAGGGGGAGTTCGTTGGTGGTTCCGAGTGAGCCGTGCAGGTGCAGGGCCCGCTGGATGATGTCGTGGAGCACCCTGGCCGTGGCGACCTTGCACATGGCGATCTGGGTGCGGGCGGCGCCGTGCGGCTGGGTGTCGATGATCCAGGCGGTGTGGAGGACGAGCAGCCGGAACTGCTGCAACTCCAGCCAGGAGTCCGCGATGAACTGCTGCACCGCCTGTTTGTCCGCGAGCGGGGTGCCCTGAGTGCGCCTCGACAGTGCCCGCTCACACATCATGTCGAAGGCGCGGGCGCACTTGCCCACCGTACGCATGGCATGGTGCACGCGGCCGCCGCCGAGACGGGCCTGCGCGACCTTGAAGCCCTCACCGGGTCCACCGAGCATGGCGTCGAGCGGGACCCGGACCTGGTGGTAGCGGATGTAGGCGTGGATGCCCTCGTCGAGGGAGTCGCGCTCGTCCATCGTGCCGACGTTGCGCTTGATCTCGATGCCCGGGGTCTCCGCGGGGACGACGAACATGGACATACGGGCGTGCGGCGGCGCTTCCGGGTCGGTTACGGCCATGACGATGAGGAACGACGCGTACCGGGCGTTGGAGGAGAACCACTTCTCCCCGTCGATCACCCACTGTCCCCCGCTCTCGGCTCCCCTCGAGTGAGAGGTGCCGCCGTCGTCGCGCCGGGCGCGGCAGACGAACTCCTTCGGGTCGGCACCGGCCTGTGGTTCGGTCATCGAGAAGGTGGAGACGATGTCGCCGTCGAGCAACGGCTGCAGATAGCGGGCTTTCTGCTCCTCGGTGCCGAACATCGCCAGGATCTCCGCGTTGCCGGTGTCCGGGGCCGCGGTGCCGAACACCGTGGGGGCCCAGTAGGAGCGGCCGAGGATCTCGTTGAGGAGGGCCAGTTTCACCTGGCCGAAGCCGGGCCCGCCCAGTTCGGGACCCAGGTGACAGGCCCACAGGCCCTGCGCACGGACCTGGTCCCGCAACGGGCGGAGGATGGCGCGGGCCTTCTCGTTGCGCGTGTCGTACGGATCACCGCCGTGTGGGAACAGCAGGTCGAGCGGCTCGACCTCCTCCCGCACGAAGGCCGCCGCCCAGTCGAGCTTGGCCTGGAACCCGGGTTCGACCGAGAAGTCCAGCATCGGATCCTCCGAAGCGAAAGAGTGGTCTATTTGATCCTGTGAAGCCTGCGAGACGAGCGTAGAGAGGGTCTTGAGGCCTAATAAGTGTACGTAATTAGTGTTCAGTGTCTTCCGTGCGTGCGAAGTCACACCTACTCTGACTCCGGGCCGCCGACCCGGACCGAAGGGATCCCGGTGAGTGGGCGGACGAACGCCAGGAGGAGCTGATCCGATGCCGAACCCGATGCAGGGCGTGCGCGTTCTCGAGGTCGCGCAGTTCACCTTCGTCCCGGCGGCGGGCGCCGTGCTCGCCGACTGGGGAGCCGAAGTGATCAAGATCGAGCACGCCGAACGGGGCGACGCGCAGCGCGGGTTGGTCCGGGTGCTCGGCTACGAGGCCACCAGTGAGGGCTCGTCGTTCTTCCCGATCATGGAGGGGCCCAACCGGGGAAAGCGCAGTGTCGGTCTCGCCCTGGAGAAGCCGTCGGCACGCCGGGTGCTCGAGGAGCTGATCCGCACGAGCGACGTGTTCCTCACCAATTTCCTGCCCGGGGCGCGGGCGAAGCTGCGGATCGACCTCGAGGACGTCCGCGCGGTCAACCCGGACATCATCTACGTACGGGGCAGTGGCTTCGGCGTCCGCGGAGCCGAGGCGACCAAGGGCGGATACGACAGCACTGCCTTCTGGGCGCGCGGCGGGAGTGCCGCCGGGGTCACCCCGCCCGGCACGGACCGTATGACCCGGATGCCGGCCGGCGCCTACGGCGACTCGATGGGCGGTCTGACGATCGCCGGAGGTATCGCCGCCGCTCTCTACTCGCGCGCGACGACGGGTCAGCCCTCCGTCGTCGACGTCTCATTGCTCGGTGTCGGCGCCTGGGCCACACAGTTCTCGGTCAACCTCGCCATGATGGCCGGCGGCCCGCTCCCGCCGCGGAACCAGCCTCGGCACGGCTCGGCAACCAACCCCCTGATCGGCGCGTACCTCACCTCCGACGGACGGTGGATCGAGCTGTCGATGCTGCAACCCGGCCGGTACTGGGCGGAGTTCTGCAAGCTGGCCGGCCGCGCGGAACTGGCTGGTGACGAGCGGTTCGACAGCACCGAGAAGCTGATGGCCAACGCGGGGGAGGCCGCCGAGATCGTCGCCGGCGTCATCGCGGACCGTCCCTTCGCGGAGTGGGTGGAGGTCCTCTCCCGGGGGGAGGGCCAGTGGGCGGCAGTGCAGAACGCGTGGGAGGTGGGTCAGGATCCCTCGCTGCGCGCCAACGGCCTCATCGCGCGAGTTGTGGACGCCGACGGCGTCGACCGCGAACTGGTCGCCAACCCGGTCCAGTTCGACGAGACCCCGGTCGCGCTGACCCGCGCACCGCAGTTCGCGGAGCACACCGACGAGGTCCTGCTGTCGCTCGGCATGACCGAGGAGGAACTCCTCGCGCTCAAGATCGACGGCGCGGTCAGCTGACGTCATGACCGCGGCCTCCGCCGGTGACGTGGCCGTGTCACGCCCGCACCCCCGCCTCGCCCCGGCACACCGAAGAGAGGACCCGTGATGAGCACGACCCTCGAACCCGAAGGCATCCACGAAGGCGTCCCCGCCTACCACTTCGACAATCGTCTCGGCGGCCCGGTCCTCAGCCACCAGCACCGGTGGGACGAGATGGCCCGCGCCCACTCCGGCTTCCGGAGCACCGTCGCCCGCGGCTTCTGGGTGGTCACCGACGGCCCGGCAGTCCAGGAGGCACTGCAGGACTGGCGCACCTTCTCCAACACATCGGTGACCGCCCTCGAACCCAACCCCCGGTTCCTGTGGATCCCCGAAATGCTGGACCCGCCGCTGCACAGCAAGTGGCGGCGCCTGCTGGGCAAGGACTTCTCACCGAACGCCGTGGCCGCACGGGAGAAGGAGGTCCGACGGGTCGCCGCGGACATGATCGACCGGGTGAGGGACAGCGGGGGCGTCGACGTCCTCGACGAGTTCGCCCGCCGGTTCCCGACCCTGATCTTCATGCGCCTGATGGGTCTGCCCGAGAACGATCTGGCCACCTTCCTCAAGTGGGTGCACGACCTGCTGCACCTCTCCCACGGCGAGGACGCCGACGGCGCCCGGCAGATGGCCGCCATGAACGCTGTCTCGGACTACTTCGAGGAACAGATCGCCCTGCGCCGGGAGGCGCCGAGGGACGATCTGCTGTCCCGCGCGATGACGTGGAGGATCGACGGCGAGCTGATCAACGACCGGGACATGCACGCCTTCTGCGTGCTGATGTTCCAGGCCGGCTTCGACACGGTCCCCATCTCGATCGGCTGGGCGCTGTACCACTTCGCCACCCACCCGGACCTGCGCGAGGCGATCGTCGCCGACCCGTCGCTCATCGCGACGAGCGTGGAGGAGACCCTGCGGGTCTACTCGTTCGTCGTACCGGCCCGCAAGGCGGCCAAGGACGTCGAGATCGGCGGCTGCCCTGTCAAGGCGGGCGAGATGGTGATGCTTCCGCTCGCGGTCACCAACCGAGACCCCGAACGGTTCGAGAACCCGCTCGAGGTGGACCCGCACCGGGAGACCGTCAACCACATCGCGTTCGGCTCCGGCCCCCACCGGTGCCTGGGATCGCACCTCGCCCGTCTCGAACTGAACGTGGCCGTCGAGGAGTGGCACAAGCGGATCCCCGACTACCGGCTCGCGCCCGGCCAGGATCTTCAGCAGCACGGCAACATGTACGGCATCAAGTCCCTGCGGCTCGAATGGTGAGCGGCCCGCGCGCCACAACGCGCCCGCTCAGTGCGACGGACCTCTACCACACCGGGCTCGTCGTGCCGGATCTGGAGGCGTCGAAGTCGGCGCTGACCGAGATCGCGGGATACCGATGGACGGCGACGATGTCCGCCGAGCTGCCGATCCGTCTGGCCGAAGGCGAACGGGAGCTGAACCTGCGCTTCGCGTACTCCCTCGACGCCCCGTACGTCGAACTCGTGCAGGAGATCCCCGGGACTCCATGGACGGCGGCACCGAGAGCTGCGACGCATCACCTCGGCTACTTCTGCGACGACGTCCCTGCGACGGCCGAAAGGCTTCAGGAGGCGGGGTTCGCCCTGGAGGCCTGTGCGGTGGTCGACGGTGCCCCGTCCGTCTTCGCCTACCTGCTGGACCCCTCGGGCGTGCGGATCGAGATCGTGGACCGGGCCCGGATGCCGGACTTCTCCGCCTACCTGCGGTCGAAAACGCACTGAGACCCGATCGTGGAGGAACCTGGTGGCACTCACGCTCACCGAGGAACAGGACGAACTCCGGGCGACGTTGCGCCGTTTCCTGGCCGACAGGTCGCCGAGCGCGGTGGTGCGCCGCTGGACGGAGTCGGAGGAGGGGCATGATCCGGCGGCATGGCGGCAGATGGCCGGTCAACTCGGTCTCCAGGGCCTGGCGTTCCAGGAGAAGTACGGCGGCTCCGGTGGCGGACCGGTCGAACTCGCCATTGTGCTTGAGGAGTTGGGCCGTGTGCTGTTGCCGTCGCCGTACTTCGCGACGGTGGCTCTCGCCGGCCAGGCCCTCGCCGTCTCCGGCGACGACGCGGCGAAGGCGCGCTGGCTGCCCGCGATAGCCGACGGTTCACTGACGGCCACTCTGGCGCTGGCCGAGGAGAGCGGGTCATGGCGGCCGGAGGATGTCACGGCCGCGGCAAGCCGTGGCGACGACGGCTGGACGGTGTCCGGCACCAAGATGTTCGTGGTCGACGGCCACACAGCCGGCCTGATCCTCGTCGTGGCGCGTACGGACACGGGCCCGGGGTTGTTCGCTGTCAGCGGCAGCGCCGCCGGCGTGAGCCGCGCACGGCTCGACGCGCTCGACGCGACACGACGACTGGCACGGATCGATCTCGCCGGCGCTCCGGCGCTGCGGGTCGGCCCGGACGGTGACGCCTCCGCCTATCTGCGCGCCGTGACCGACCTCGCCGTCGTGGCGCTGGCCGCCGAGCAGGTGGGCGGGGCACAGGCCTGTCTGGACGCGGCGGTCGAGTACGCGAAGGTCCGGGTGCAGTTCGGCAGGCCGATCGGATCGTTCCAGGCGATCAAGCACAAGTGCGCCGACATGCTGCTGGAGGTCGAAGGAGCGCGCTCGGCGGCCTACCACGCCGCCTCGGTGGCCGCGCGGGATCCGGCCGGGCTGTCCGCGCCGGCCGCGCTCGCCGCCGCTTACTGCTCCGACGCCTTCAGCCATGCGGCGAAGGAGAGCATCCAGATCTACGGGGGCATCGGCTACACGTGGGAGCACGACGCGCACCTGTACCTGAAGCGGGCGAAGTCGAGTGAGCACCTGTTCGGGGGCCCCGCGATGCACCGGGCCAGGCTGGCCGACCTGATCGGAATCTGATGACCTCGCCTATTCAGTGCCCTGATAATGTTCCTGTTTCCGGTTTTCTCAGAGATGTGCGCATCAGAAGTACAATTAAGTGTACTCTATTGGTGAGTGGTGAGTGGCGAGTGAGTCACATCGGCCTCCCGAAAGGCTGATCACGTGGGAATTCGCGACCGCCTGTCCCGACTGCTGGCCGAAGCCCCCCTCGACGCCGAGGCGATCGAGCACGACGGAACCTGGTGGACATGGGGGCAGGTTCAGGAGACCGCGCGAAGTGTCGTCGACGCGCTCGACACCGCTGGACTGGGTGCCGGGAGCCGCGTCGGTGTCGTACTCGAGAACCGGCCCGAGCACGTCGCCGTGGTCGCCGCCGTCATCGCGTCCGGGCGTTGCCTGGTAATGCTCAGCCCGTTGCAGCCCGCGGCGCGGCTCGCGGCCGACGTCACCCGCTGCGCACCACCGGTCGTCGTCTCAGGGGCCGAACCACTGGCACGCGATGGGGTGTTGGCCGCCGTGACCGCGCACGGAGCGGTCCTGGAACTGGCACCCGACGGCGCCGTACGCCTCACCGGTGGCGCGGCGACCGCAGTGACGACCGCCAATCCCGGCGTCGCCGTGGAGATGCTCACCTCGGGTACCACCGGCGCCCCCAAGCGGGTGCACCTGCGCGACGGACAACTGGACCAGGCACTCCTCTCCGGCGGACAGACACCGAAGTCAGGCCGGCTGCTGTCGGGTTCGGCGTCACTCGTGGCCGCCCCACTCGTGCACATCGGGGGACTGTGGCGGGCCCTGGCCTGTCTCGCCACCGGGCGCCGCATGCTCCTCCTGCCGAGGTTCGCCGTCGAACCGTGGGTCGACGCGGTGGAACGGCACCGGCTGCGCGCGGCGAACCTGGTACCCGCGGCCATCCGGGCCGTACTCGACGCAGGCGTACCCGACGAGCGGCTGGCGAGCCTTCAGGTGGTCACCTCCGGCACGGCGCCCTGCCCCGCGGAACTGGCCGACGCGTTCTTCCGGAGATACGGCATTCCGGTCCTGATGACCTATGGAGCCACCGAGTTCGCCGGCGCGGTCGCCGGCTGGACGCTCCCGCTGCACGGGAGATGGTGGCAGCGGAAGGCGGGCAGCGCCGGCCGCGCCTTCCCCGGGGTCGAACTCCGGGTGACGGGCGACGACGGCGTCGAACTGCCGGCCGGGCGGACCGGGCGGCTGGAGGTCCGTACCGACCAGAGTACGGAGGGCGGCCGTGCCTGGGTGCGGACCAGCGACCTGGCCCGGATCGACGCCGACCGGTTCGTGTGGATCGAGGGGCGCGCCGACGACGCCGTCATCCGCGGCGGTTTCAAGGTGCAGCCGGAGACGGTCAAACGCGTGCTGGAGACCCACTCCGCCGTTCGTGAGGCGGCCGTCGTCGGACTGCCGGACCAGCGACTCGGTGAGGTCCCGGTGGCGGCCGTCGAAGCCGTGCCGGACCGGACACCCCCGACCGTCGCCGAGCTCGTCGAGCTGTGCCGCGGCCAACTCCTGCCGTACGAGGTGCCGGCACACATCGTCGTACTCGACGCGCTGCCCCGAACGCCGTCGAGCAAGGTGAGCCGGGTGGAGCTGCTGGACATCGTGCGCGCCCGGCTCGCGCACCCCACGACGGCCTGAGTGTCCGAGGAGGACCTTCGATGACCAGCACCGGGACGGAACGCGCGGAGCGCTTCGGCGTGTTGACCGACGAGGCGATCGAGCGCTCCCGGCGCCGCCTCGGCATCCCGGTCCCGCAGCGCAACCCGCCCCACAACTACGAGGTGACCTGGGACGGCGTACGCCACTTCGCGTTCGGTTACGGCGACGACAACCCGCTCTACTGCGACCCGGAGCACGGGGCGAAGACCCGCTGGGGATGCCTTGTCGCGCCACCCACCTTCCTCTACACCATGGGCGAGGACGCGGCCCCGAAGCCCGGTCGGGAGACGAAGGCGCTGCTGAAGGGCGACCCCTTCGCCGGTCTCGGCTCCTACCAGGCGGTGATGGAGTTCGAGTGGTGGCGACCGCTGCGACTCGGCGACCGATGCCGGGTGCTGGAGACCCAGGTGGCCGTCGAGCCGAGGCGCAGCAGTTTCGGCGGGCGCTCCGCACATGTCGTCCGTGACTATCTCTACGCCAACGAGCGTGGCGAGCCGCACGCCGTACGGCGCGGCACCTGGATCAACGCCGAGCGGCACGCCTCGAAGCAGCGGGCCAGGGAACGGCTCGTACAGAACCCCTACACGGCCGGGCAACTCGCCGAGATCGACGCGGCCTACGCGGCCGAGACCAGGCGCGGTGCGGAGCCGCGCTACTGGGAGGACGTCGAGATCGGAGAGGAGTTGCAGCCCCGGGTGAAGGGTCCTCTGACCACCACCGACGTGGTCGTCTGGCACCTTGGCTGGGGCATGCAGCTGACCCCGCCCGGCGTGTTCGGCATCTCCGCGCGGATCCGGCGCAAGGCACCGGGGCTCTACCCACCCAACCCGCTCAACATCCCCGACACGGTCCAGCGCCTGCACTGGGAGCCCGAGCGGGCCCGTGAACTCGGCCTGCCGAACCCCTACGACTACGGGGGAATGCGCGAGACCTGGCTGTGTCATCTGCTCACCGACTGGATCGGTGACGACGGCTGGCTCTGGCGACTGCGCTGCGAGCACCGCAGGTTCAACTACCTCGGCGACACCACCTGGGTGCGCGGCACGGTCGTCGACAAGCGGCGGACGGGCGGGCGGCACGAGGTGCACATCGAGGTGCGCTGCGAGAACCAGCGGGGAGAGGTCACCACTCCCGGCACGGCCGTCGTGCTCCTGCCGACCCGGGACCGCGCAGTCGAACTGCCCGCGCCGCCCGCCGAGGATCTGGAAGGCCTGGTCGCGCACGAACTGGCCCGCTTCGCGGTGCCGGCCATCGAGGACAACAGCTGAGGAGGAAACGTGTCGGACGAAGTGCTCGTGGAGCGCCGCGGCGCGGTCCAGGTCATCACGATCAACCGCCCGTCGGTCAGGAACGCGCTCGACGCCGGGGTCGCCACCGGCGTGGCAGCCGCGGTGGACGAGCTCGACGAGTCGGACGAACTACGGGTCGGGGTGCTCACGGGCGCGGGCGGGACGTTCTCCGCCGGCATGGACCTGAAGGCCTGGCTGCGGGGGGAGACACCCGCGATCGAGGGCCGCGGACTGTGCGGCATCAGCATCACGCCGCCGCGCAAGCCGCTGATCGCCGCGGTCGAGGGCTGGGCTCTGGCCGGTGGGTTCGAACTGCTGCTGGCCTGTGACCTCGTCGTCGCGGCCCGTACGGCGCGGCTCGGTGTGCCGGAGGTGAAGCGGTCCCTGGTCGCCAGGGCGGGGGCGGCGCTGTTACTGCCGCAGAGGATCCCGTACGCGATCGCGCTGGAACTGCTCCTGACCGGTGAGCCCGTCGACGCCGTACGCGCGGCCCAGGTCGGCCTGGTCAACCGGCTCACCGACGAGGGCGGCGCTCTCGACGGAGCTCTGGAACTCGCCGGGACGATCGCGGCGAACGGCCCGCTCGCCGTCGCGGCCACCAAGCGGATCGCGCGCTCCACCGCCGACTGGACGCTGGAGGAGGGCTGGGCGGAGCAGGCCGAGATCGCCGCACCGGTCTTCTCCTCGCAGGACGCGCGGGAGGGCGCCGCGGCGTTCGCCGAGAAGCGGGCGCCGGTGTGGAGGGGGCGTTGACCATGGCGGAGACGTTGACCGTGGCGGGGCCGCCGAGGACGGCAGGTCCACTGGCCGGCTGCCGGGTGGTCGAACTCGGAGGCATCGGCCCCGGTCCGTTCGCCGGCATGTTCCTCGCCGACCTCGGTGCGGAGGTCGTCCGCGTGGACCGGCCCGAGCGGGCGGACGAACCGGACGCGGGCGGACCCGCCGACGTACTCAACCGCGGCAAGCGGTCGGTGGTGCTGGACCTCAAACACCCGTCCGCGCCCGCTGCCCTCCTCGACCTCGTCGAGCACGCCGACGTCCTGATCGAGGGATTCCGCCCCGGGGTCACCGAGCGGCTCGGCATCGGCCCGCACGTCTGTCTGGCCCGCAACTCCCGCTTGGTGTACGGCCGGATGACCGGATGGGGCCAGAACGGTCCACTGGCCGCCGCGGCCGGGCACGACCTCACCTACATCGCCCTCACCGGGGCGCTCGGCGCGATGGGGGACGCGGGCGGACCGCCGCAGATCCCGCTCAACCTCGTCGGCGACTTCGGGGGCGGCGGCTGTTACCTCGTCATCGGCGTACTCGCCGCACTGCACGCGGCCGGGCGGACCGGCCGCGGACAGGTCGTGGACGCGGCCATCGTCGACGGTACCGCCCACCTGCTCGCCAGCACCTTCGCCAAACTCGGGCGCGGCGAGTGGAGCGACGAGCGAGGTGTCAACCGGTTCGACGGCGGATGGCCGTTCTACGCCGTGTACGAGACCCGCGACGGCCGCCACATGGCGGTCGGCGCGCTGGAAGCGAAGTTCTACCGGAGCCTCGTCGGCCTGCTCGGCCTCGACGTCGATCCGGACCGCCAGCACGACCGTTCCACCTGGCCGGAGCTGCGCCGCCGCCTGGAAAGGCGGTTCGCGCAGCGCACACGGGACGAGTGGACCGCGCTGTTCGAGGGGACCGACGCCTGCGTCGCGCCGGTCCTCAGCCTCACCGAGGCGGCGGCCCACCCGCATGTGGCCGCCCGGGGCAGCCTGGTCGACCGTGACGGTGTCGTACAGCCCGCCGCGGCCCCCCGGTTCTCCCTGACGCCGTCGAGTCCCGGGACCACGGCACCGGCCGTGGGCGCCGACACGAGTGACGTGTTCCGCGACTGGGGAGTGGGCGGCATCGGCGAACTGCTCGACAGTGGTGCCGCCGTACAGGGTGGCAAACCGAACGAGAGGATCCGGTCATGAGGGACGCCGTCATCGTCGACGCCGTACGCACCCCGATCGGCAAACGCAACGGCTCGCTGTCCACTGTGCACGCGGCGGATCTTTCGGCCCGGGTGCTCACCGCCCTGGTGGACCGCACCGGAGTGGACCCCGCGACCGTGGACGACGTGATGTGGGGGTGTGTGACCCAGATCGGCGACCAGTCGAGCAACATCGGCCGCTTCGCCGTACTGGCCGCCGGGTGGCCCGAGCACGTGCCCGGTGTGACGGTCAACCGGGCGTGCGGTTCCAGCCAGCAGGCGGTCGACTCCGCGGCCCACGCCGTCATGGCGGGTCAGTACGACCTCGTGGTCGCCGGCGGCGTCGAGACGATGAGCAGGGTTCCGCTCGGCTCGCACCGGACCACGGGCCAGCCGTACGGGCCCGCGGTCCTCGAACGCTACGAAGGCTTCGAGTTCAGTCAGGGCATCGGCGCCGAACTCATCGCAGAGCGCTGGGGGTTGAGCCGGAAGCAGCTCGACGAGTTCGCGTCCGCCTCGCATGCCAAAGCCGCCGCCGCGATCGACGACGGCGCGTTCGAGGACCACGTCGTGCCGATCGAGGCCGACGGCACGAAGTTCGCCGTCGACGAAGGGCTGCGGCGGGGCACGTCGGTCGAGACACTGGCCGGCCTCAGACCGTCCTTCAAGGAGGACGGCGTGATCCACGCCGGGAACTCCTCCCAGATCTCGGACGGCGCCGCGGCCCTGCTCATCACCACCACGGAACGCGCCCGCGAACTGGGCCTCGCCCCCCTCGCGCGCTACCACACCGGAGCGGTTAGCGGCGCCGACCCGATCGCGATGCTCACCGGCCCGATCCCGGCGACCGAGAAGGTCCTGCGCCGTGCCGGACTGTCCATCGACGACATCGGCGTGTTCGAGGTCAACGAGGCGTTCGCACCGGTCCCGTTGGCGTGGCTGGCCGAGACCGGCGCCGACCCGGAGCGGCTGAACCCGCTCGGTGGCGCCATCGCCGTCGGTCACCCGCTCGGCGGCTCCGGAGCGATCCTGATGACGCGGATGCTGGCCCGGATGCGGCGCCGCGAGCTCCGCTACGGCCTGCAGACCATGTGCGAGGGCGGCGGCACGGCGAACGCCACGATCATCGAGCTGCTGCGGTGACCCCGGACCGCCCGCTGCCCCAACCGTCGCTCGCCAGCTCCGAGTTCTGGCGCTCCGGCGCCGACGGCGTCCTGCGGATCTCCCACTGCGACGACTGCGGGCGCTACTTCCACCCACCGATGCCGTTGTGCCCGTCCTGCCGCAGTCGGGCGGTCGCGCCCGAACCCGTTTCAGGACGGGCGGTGGTGGTCGGCTTCACGGTCACCCACCAGACCTGGCTGCCGTCCTTCCCGCCCCCGTACGTCGTGGCGGTGGTCGCGCTCGCCGAGGACGACCGGGCACGCCTGACGACCAACATCGTCGGCTGCGCACCGGACCGGGTGAGCGTCGGCATGCCGGTCCGGGTGCGCTTCGAGCGGACCGAGGACGACGCCGTGTACCTCCCGCTGTTCGAACCGGACGAAGGAACAGCGGGCCCCGGTTCGCTGCCCGAACCTCGAAAGGTGCGCGCCGCCCTGCGGCCGATGGCCTCCTCGCGGAAGTACGAGGACAGGGTCGCGCTGACCGGTGTCGGACAGTCGCGTGTGGGCCGGAGGCTCATGACCGACCCCCTCTCGCTCACCGTCGACGCGTGCCTGGCCGCGGTGGCGGACGCGGGCCTGGACCTCGACGAGATCGACGGACTTTCCACCTACCCCGGACCTACCCCGGACGGCATGAGCGAGGGCGGGATCACCGCCCTGACCGAGGCGCTGCAACTGCGGCCCACCTGGGTCAACGGCGCCCGCGAAACCCCTGGGCAGATCGGCTCGATCACCGCCGCCATGCTCGCAGTCGCCGCCGGGCTGTGCCGGCACGTGCTGTGCTTCCGCACGGTCTGGGAGTCCTCCCACGCCGCCCTGGTGCGCTCCGGGCGGTATCCGGCCGCGGCGGGCCGCGCCTCCGGCATGTACGAGTGGCGCACCCCCTTCGGCGCCGTGTCGGCCGCGCAGTGGATCGGCTGCAACGCCTCGCACTACATGCACCGTTACGGCGTGGGGCGCGAGGCCCTGGCCGCCATCGCCGTCACCGAGCGGGCCGGCGCCGCACGCAACCCAGAGGCGCTGTACCGCGACCCGCTGACGCTCGACGACTACTACGACGCCCGGACGGTCACCACGCCGTTCGGCCTCTACGACTGTGACGTGCCCTGCGACGGCGCGGTGGCCGTCGTCGTCTCGGCGGTCGAGACCGCGAAAGACCGGCCCCGGCCGCCAGTCCTGGTGGAAGCCGTCGGCACGGCGATTCTCGAACGGCTCAGCTGGGACCAGGACACCCTGACCCATGTGCCCCAGTCCCAGGGTCCCTCCGCTCACCTCTGGACGCGCACCGACCTCACCCCCGCCGATGTCGACGTCGCCCTGCTCTACGACGGGTTCACCTTCAACGCCCTGTCCTGGATGGAGGGCCTCGGCTTCTGCGGACCGGGCGAGGCCACCGACTTCATCGCGGGCGGCAAGACCATCGCCCTGGACGGTGACCTCCCCCTCAACCCGCACGGCGGGCAGTTGTCCGCGGGCCGGCTCCACGGCTACGGGTTCGTCCGCGAGGCCATGCTGCAACTGCGCGGCGAGGCTCACGGCCGACAGGTCGAGGACGCGCGGTCGGCCGTCGTCACGGCGGGCGGCGGAGTGCCGTCGGGGGCGATGCTCCTGCGGGCGGCGCGGTAGTCGACAGCCGTGAGTGGTCAGCCGTCGTCGGCGAGGCTCCGGAGGAGCGTGCGGTAGCCGTACGCCTCAACGGCAAGTCGTCGCGGGGGGACTCCGGAGGGCACAACGGCCGTACGCGGTCACCGCCGAGGTTCCCGGGGCAGCCCCAGCCCACGTTCGGCTATCTGCGTGCGCAGGATCTCGTTCGCTCCGCCCGCGATGCTGAAGGCCCGCGAGTACAGGTGCGCGTCCTGCCACCAGCCGCCCGCCACCGCACCCGGATCGCCCTCGGTGAGCAAACCGTCGGTACCCTGCAGACGCAGGCCGAACTCGACCAGGTCGTGGTTGAGTTCGCTGAAGAAGATCTTGCCGAGGAGCGCGTCGGCGGGACGCTCCGTGCCGGCCAGCATCCGCGACTGGGCGAGGCCGGTCATCGCGGCGTTCGTGTGGACCCGCGTGGCCAGTTCACCGATCGCCCGGCGGGTGGCGGAGTCGTCGAGCGCGGGACGCCCGTCCACTTCCGTCTCCTCGGCGAGCCGCAGCAGGTCGTCGAGCACCGCGAACAGCTCGATCCCGCGGGCGGCCACGCCGGAACGTTCGTGACCGAGGCTGCTCATCGCCACCCGCCAGCCGTCGTTCACGTCGCCGATCACGTTCGCGGCCGGGATCCGGACGCCGTCGAGGAAGACCTCGTTGAAATCGGTGGTCCCGGTGATCTCGCGCAGCGGCCGGACATCGACGCCGGGACTGCGCATGTCGAGCGCGAACGCCGTGATGCCCTTGTGCCTGGGCGCGTCCGGATCGGTGCGGGCGAGCAGGTAACCCATGTCGGCGTGCTGCCCGTTGGTCGTCCACACCTTCTGACCGTCGACGACGAACACCGCGTCCTGGCCCTCACCCACCCGGCGCGCGCGGGTCCGCAGTGCTGCCAGGTCGCTGCCCGCCTCCGGCTCGCTGAACAACTGGCACCACACGTCCTCGCAGGCTCGGACGCGGGGGAGGAACCGGGCTCGCTGCTCGTCGGTGCCGAACTCGATCAGGGCGGCCGAGGCCAGCGACGCCGCGCCGACGGGGGGCCAGGTGCGGGCCCGGCTGATCTCCTCGGCGACGACGGAAGGCTCGAGAGGATGCGCGTCGGGCCGGCCTCCGTACTGTGCCGGCCAGTCGATGCCGAGAAACCCCGCCTCGTACAGCTTCGCGGTCCACTCCCGGATCGCCGGCATCATGCCGGACTCGGGCGCGCGCACGCCCGCGTACCGTTTGACGCCGGGAGCGTGCTCCGCGACGAAGGCCCGCACTTTTCTCCGGAAGGCGTCGAGCTCCGGAGTGATCTCCAGTCGCATCGCTTCCGCTCCTCGTCATCAGGGGTCAGGCGCCGCTATGAGGTCACCTTAAAAGGGAGATCCGTGCGTGGGCCAGAGCGCGGCCATGGCATTTTCCTCGGGTGAGATGGAAAGAGTGCACTCTCGGCAGCACGCAGGAGGTCCTCCGGATAACTAGACTGGGGCTCCGCGATCCCCGTCCGAGGAGTTCACCCATGGCGACCGTCGCCGACGTCGAGCCTGCCGGAACCGAGCCGGAGCCGGGTTCCGCAGCGGGCGGAACCGGCACCCTGGCCGTGCAGATCGCTCATCGCATCGAGGTGGACGTGATCCGCCGGGGGTGGCCGGTCGGCGAGTCGCTGGGCTCCGAGGTGGACCTGCGTGAGCGTTTCGGGGTGAGCCGCGCGGTGCTGCGCGAGGCGGTGCGGCTGGTTGAGCACCATCAGGTCGCCAGGATGCGACGCGGGCCGAACGGCGGTTTGTTCGTGTCCGCGCCCGACGCGGGCCCGGCGACCCGGGCCATGGTGATCTACCTGGAGTACGTCGGCACCAGCGTCACCGACCTGCTGCACGCCCGTCTCCTGCTGGAGCCGATCGCCGCCGGACTGGCCGCGGACCGGATCACCGAGGACGGGATCGACACCCTCCGCGCCGTTCTCGACGACGAACGCGCCCACTGGGACGAGCCGGGCGTCCACTCCCAGGACCCCCTGCATCCCGTGCTCGGCCGGTTGTCGGGCAACGCGGTGCTGCATCTGTTCGTCGACGTGCTCACCCGTCTCACCGCGCGATACGCGCACACCTCCCGCCGGATCTCCAAGGCGGAGACGCAGTCGGCGCGGGAGATCTCGCACGAGGCGCACCGCGCGGTCGTCGACGCGGTGATCGCCGGTGACGGCGCCCGTGCCCAGACCGCGCTCGGCGCCCATCTGGAGTCGGTGGCCGCCTGGATCGAGAAGCACCGGGTGCGGCGCGGACCGCGGATCTCCGGGAACGTCGTCGAACCCGAACTGGTGGAGGGTTCGCGGGCCAAACTCGCCGAAGTGGTCGCCGCCCGCATCCACGACGACATCGCCGCGCGCGGCTGGCAGGTCGGCCAAGTGCTCGGCTCGGAGACCGATCTGCTCGCCCGCTACGGAATCAGCCGTGCCGTACTGCGCGAAGCCGTCCGGCTGCTGGAGTACCACTCGGTGGCCCGGATGCGCCGCGGCCCCGGCGGCGGGCTGATCGTCGCCGAACCGGAATCGCAGGCCAGCATCGACACGATGGCGCTCTTCCTGGAGTACCAGGGCGTCACGGCCGACGATCTGCGGATCGTCCGCAACGCCGTCGAACTCGGCACCGTCGCGCGGGTCACCGCCCGGCACGCCGACGGTGACGCGGAGGTGGCCGACCGCCTGACCAAAGCCGTGAGCTGGGCCACGGACGGCCCGGCCGAAGACCCGCGCAAGGCAGACCTGTTCCACTCCGAACTCGCCGACCTGGCCCAGAACCCGGTGCTGTCGCTGTTCCTCGCCATCATCACCGAACTGTTCCGCCGGCACGCGGCCGGTCACGACCAGCCGCTGCCGGGCGACACCGCTGCCGAGGAGGTTCAGCACGTACACCAGCGCATCCTCGACGCGATCCTGGCGGGGGACGCCGGGCTCGCCCGCCACCGGACGCGGCGGCACCTGGACGCCCTCATCCCTTGGTGGCACTGAGTTGATAACACTGATCTGATGTCGCTCCCTGCGGATCTCGGCCGCAGGGAGCGTTTTTCTGTTCGTGGGAGGGGAATTGCGTATACTGAATTAGGTCGAGTCGAAGGAGATCCGATGCGCCGGTCCCTGTTCGCGCAGGACCACGAGGACTTCCGCCTGCTGGTCCGCGACTTCATCGCCCGCGAGGTCACCCCGGCATACGAGGACTGGCGGCGCGCCGGCCTCGTCCCCCGGGAACTGTTCACCGCGCTGGGTGCACTCGGCATCATCGGCACGGCCGTACCCGAGTCGTACGGCGGGGGCGGCCAGGACGACTACCGCTTCAACGTCGTGATCCAGGAGGAGTGCGCCCGCGCGATCGTGACCCTGGGCGGCCTGCGCACCCATCTCGACGTCGTCGTCCCGTACTTCACCTCGCTGGCGAACGCGGAGCAGCGGGCCCGCTGGTTTCCGGGCCTGGCCTCGGGCGAGCTGTACACGGCGATCGCCATGAGCGAGCCGGGCACGGGTTCCGACCTGGCGGGCATCGCGACGCGCGCGGTGCGCGACGGTGAGGACTACGTGCTCAACGGGGCCAAGACCTTCATCACCGGCGGTCACCACGCCGACCTGGTGATCGTCGTGGCCCGGACCGCCACCGACCCGGACGACCGCCGGGCCGGCCTGTCCCTGCTCGTGGTGGAGAAAGGCATGCCCGGATTCACCGTCGGACGCAGACTGGAGAAGATCGGACTGACCGCTCAGGACACCGTGGAGTTGTCCTTCGACGACGTCCGGGTCCCGGCCGCCAACCTTCTCGGCGAGGTGGGGGCGGCCTTCTCCCACCTGGGCCGCAACCTCGCCCAGGAACGGCTGGCGATCGCGGTCGGCGCGGTCGCCCAGACACGAGCCGCGATCGACCTGACCGTTTGCTACGTCCGCGACCGGACGGTGTTCGGCCGACCGCTGTCCCATTTCCAGAACACCAAGTTCGAACTCGCGGCCATGGCAGCCGAGTTGGAAGCGGCGCAATGCCTGCTCGACGCGGCGGTCACCGCGCACGTCGCGGGTGAGCTCAGCCCCGTGGACGCGGCGAAGACCAAGCTGTTCTGTACCGAGACACAGGGCCGGACGGTCGACCGCTGCCTCCAACTGCACGGCGGCTACGGCTACGTCGTCGAATCCCCGATCGCCCGGCTGTACGCCGACGCCCGCGTCACCCGCATCTACGGCGGCACCAGCGAGGTCATGAAGACCATCATCAGCAAGTCCCTCGGACTGTAGGGAGTGTTCATGGACATCGACGGCTCTTCGGCGCTGGTCACCGGCGGTGCCTCCGGGCTCGGCCTGGCCACCGCACGCCGGATCGTCGACCGCGGCGGCCGCGTCGTCATCGTCGACATCTCCGAGGAACAGGGCGTCAAGGCCGTCGCCGACCTCGGCGAGGCGGCACGGTTCGTCCGTGCGGACGTCACCGACGAGACCGCGGTCACCGAAGCCCTCGACGCGGCGCAGGAGCGCGGGCCGCTGCGCTGCGTCGTCCACTGCGCGGGCCGTGGCGGCGACCGCACCCGGATCGTCGACCGCGACGGCAACCCGGGGGACCTCGCCACGTTCGCCGAGGTCGTACGGGTCAACCTGATCGGCACCTACAACGTGCTGCGGCTGGCCGCCGTACGCCTCGCCGGGAACGACGTCGTCGACGGCGACCGCGGCGCCGTCGTGCTGACCGCCTCGGTCGCCGCGTTCGACGGGCAGATAGGCCAGACCTCCTACACCGCGGCCAAGGCCGGCGTGCACGGCATGACCCTCGTCGCCGCCCGCGACCTGGCCGGCCGGCAGATTCGGGTGAACACCATCGCCCCCGGCATCATGGACACCCCCATGCTCGGCCGCCTCCGCGAGGACATCCGCGAGGGCCTGGCGGCCTCCGTGCCCCACCCCAAGCGGCTGGGCGACCCCGACGACTTCGCCCGCCTGGCCGTCGAGATGCTGGAGAACCCCTACCTCAACGGCCAGACCGTCCGGCTCGACGGCGCCATCCGTATGGCTCCGCGTTGAGCGCGGGACGAGCCGAGAGGACGTCGGGCGTCCAGGAGCCCGCGGACGGCCCGGTGGAGACCGACGAGGAGTTCCGTACCCGTCTGCGGGCTTTCCTGACGGAACACCACCCCGGACGCCGCCCGAAAGACCCCACCGAACGGCTGGCCTGGCAGAAGTCATGGCTGGCCACGCTGTTCGACGCCGGGTACGCCGGGCCGAGCCGGCCGCGCGAGTACGGCGGCATGGACCTGAGCTTCGCCCGCCAGGTGATCTACCAGGAGGAGTACGCGAGAGCCAGGGTGCCCGGGCCGCTCGGCACCGGACTCGGCATCGCCGCGCCCACCCTGGTCACGTACGGCACGGCGGAGCAGAAGGAACGCTTCCTGCCTCCGATGCTGCGGGGCGACCAGGTGTGGGCGCAGGGGTATTCCGAGCCGGAGGCGGGCTCGGACCTCGCCGCGCTGCGCACGTCCGCGCGGCGGGAGGGCGGGGGCCCTGACGACCCCGCTGCGGAGTACGTGGTCAACGGGCAGAAGGTGTGGACGAGCGCGGCGGACATCGCCGACATCCTCTTCACCCTGGTCCGCACCGGCCCGCCGGGATCGCACCAGGAGGGGATCAGCTACCTCCTCATCGACGCGCGCGCCGCGGGGGTCACCGTACGGCCGCTGCGCGACCTCACCGGGGACGCCCACTTCTGCGAGATCTTCTTCGACGACGTACGGGTCCCGGTCGCCAACAGGATCGGCGAGGAGAACGGCGGCTGGTCCCTGGTGCGCACCAGCCTCGGCCACGAGCGTGCGGCCGGGGCGATGAACCAGGCCGCGCTGTACCGGCGCGTGCTGGACGAGTTGATCGAGCTGGCGCGCGAACGCGGGGCGACGGCCGATCCCCTGGTGCGCGACCGGCTCGCGGACTTCGAGATACGGGTGTCGATCATGCGCCTCACCGGGATGCGCACGATCGCCGACATCATGGCCAAGGGCGAACCCGGCCCCGCGTCGTCGACGTCGAGGCTGTTCATCGTGACGTTCGAGCAGGACCTGCACGAGTTCGCCCTCGACCTGCTGGGTCCGTACGGAATCCTCGGCCGCGCCGACCCGCACGCCGTCCAACGAGGCCGCTGGGTCTGGGGATTCCTGCGCACCCGGGCCTCGACCATCGGGGCGGGCACGGCCGAGATCCAGCGCAACACCATCGCCGAGCAGGTGCTGGGCCTGCCGCGGGATCCGACGACGCCGAACGCGGAGAGGACACGATGAGAGCCGCACGCTGCACGGGGTACGGGCCGCCCGGGAGTCTCAAGGTCGCCGAACTCGACGACCTCCGGCCCGGCCCCGGGGAGGTACTGGTCCGCGTCCAGGCCGCCGCCGTCAACTTCCCCGACGTGCTGATCGTGGCGAACCGCTACCAGGTGCCTGCGCCGCTGCCGTTCACACCCGGCAGCGAGTTCGCCGGATTCGTCGCCGCTCTGGGGCCCGGTGTGACCGGCCCTCCGGTCGGCTCACCCGTGGCCGGGGCGGTACTCACCGGTGCCTTCGCCGAGCAGGTGGTCGTACCTGCCACGAGCCTGCGCCAGGTGCCCGACGGTCTCGACATGGTCCACGCCGCCGCGTTCCACGTGACCTACGCGACCGCCTACCACTCCCTCGTCACCGTCGGACAGGGCGCGGCGGGGGAGTGGGCGGTGGTGCTCGGCGCGGCGGGCGGGGTCGGTTCGGCGGCGGTCGACGTCGCGACGCGGCTCGGCATGCATGTGGTCGCCGCCGCGTCGAGCGAGGAGCGGCTCACGGTCGCGCGCAAGCTCGGAGCCTCCGCCGGCGTCGACTACGCCCGTGAGGACCTCAAGCTCCGGCTCCGCGAACTGACCTCGGGCGAGGGCGCCCACCTCGCGATCGACCCGGTGGGCGGCAGGTACGCGGAGGCCGCCCTGCGCGGACTGCGGCGGGGCGGCCGGTTCGTCACGGTCGGCTACGCCGACGGGGAGATCCCGCGGATCCCGCTGAATCTCGTCCTCCTCAAGGACCTGGTCGTACGGGGCTTCGAGATCCGGACCGTACGCCGGTACGCCCCGGACGCGGTGGCCGCGGCCGACCGCGTCCTCGCCCGGCTGGTGCGCGAGGGGATGCGTCCGCTGGTCTCCCGGGTCCACCCGCTCGCCGATGTGGCCGCCGCGCTGACGGACGTGGCCGAGCGCCGCACCACCGGGAAGGTCGTGCTCGACCTGACGGCCGGTTAGGCGGCCACTGCCTTTCAGAACGTGGGCAGTTGGGGGCGTCGCTTGACGTAACCGCCGGCGTCCACGCGCATCTGCATGCCGGTGACGTACCTGGACTCGTCGGAGACGAGGAAGAGCACGGTGTCGGCGATGTCCTCGGGCTCGACGTAGGGGATGCCGAAACCGGTCGTCGCGGGGAAGGACGGCATGGCGTCCTCACGGGTCGGGTGGTCTAGGTCCGGCCGGAACGTCCGGTACATGACGTCGCTGTTGAGCATGTCGGTGTTGACGTTCGTGGGGTGCAGCGCGTTCACCCGGATCCGCCGGGAGGTGAGGACGGTCGCCAGGTCGTGGACGAACGCGGCCACTTGGCGCTTGGCGAACGAGTAGCCCAGCCCCCCGGGCCCGTTGGCGGGGTTGTCCGTCGTCGCCGGGATGAGTCCGGCGATGGACCCGGTCGCGACGATCGAGGCACCGTCGGGCAGATGGGGGAACGCGGCGTCGACGGCGTGCACGACGCCGTTGAAGTCGACGGTGACGGCGTCCAGGAAGGCCTGGGCGCTTTTACCCGGCCCGATCGGGCAGATACCGGCCTGGGCGACCACGGCGTCGAGCCGTCCGAGCTCCGAAACCCCCTCGGTCACCGCCGCCTTGAGCGCCGCCGCGTCGCGTACGTCGGCCTTGCGGGCGACGATCCGGCGCCCGAGCTTCTCGACCTGGCGCACGGTCTCGTCGAGGTCGTCCGCGGTGGCCAGCGGGTATCCGTTGGTGGCGATGTCCTCGCAGAGGTCGACGGCGATGATGTCGGCGCCCTCCGCGGCGAGCCGCACCGCCTGGGCCCGGCCCTGGCCGCGTGCGGCCCCGGTGATGAAGACGACCTTGTCCTGCACTCGGCCCATGGGGCCTCCGTCCGCTGGATAAAGAGTGGCCCTAATGTTGATTGACGCTCGGCTGACTGCCCATGATCCGGCAGAAACCGCGGAAATCGATGAGCTGCTTCCGGTGAGTGGGACACGATCAGTGCACACAATCCACTGATGTTGGAGAGTCTCCGAGACCGAGGGAGCGCAAGGATGCCGTTGCAGCCATGGATGAAGTTGCTGTCGACAGACGACCATCTGATCGAGCCCCCACGACTGTGGTCGGACCGCCTGCCGGCGAAGTTCCGGGAGGCGGGACCACGCATCGTGGAGCAACCACGGGGAGAGGGTGAGGCGCCCGCAGAGGTATGGACGTACGAGGATCGGATCTACCGCTACATCGGACTCAACGCCGTCGCGGGCAAGAAGCCCGAGGAGTTCGGCCTCGAACCGACGCGCTACGACGAGATGATCCCGGGCTGCTACGACCCCAAGGCCCGGATACGTGACATGGACCTGGACGGGGTCTGGGGAGCGTTGTCCTTCCCGTCCTTCCCGGGGTTCTCGGGCCACGTCTTCATGGAGGGCAGTGACCGGGAACTCGCGCTGCTGTGCGTCCAGGCGTGGAACGACTTCGTGCTGGACGAGTGGTGTGCCACCGCGCCGGGCCGGCTCATCCCGCTGGTGATCCTTCCGCTGTGGGACGTCGAGGCGTGTGTCGCCGAGATCCACCGTACCGCCGCCAAGGGCGCCAAGGCGATCTCCTTCCCGGAGAATCCGGCCCCGCGCGGCCTGCCCTCCTTCCACACCGACCACTGGGACCCGGTCTTCTCGGCGGCCGAGGAGACCGACCTGCCCCTGTGCCTGCACTTCGGCACCTCGGGCAAGCCACCGAAGACGGCGGAGGACGCCCCGTTCGCCGTGACGATCGCCCTGTTCGGCTGCAACGCCATGTTCGCCACCGCTGACCTGCTCTTCTCCTCGGTGCTGCACAAGCACCCCAAGCTGAAGATCGGGCTGTCCGAGGGCGGCATCGGCTGGATCCCGTACCTGCTGGAACGGATCGACGGCACCTGGGAGCGGCATCGCTTCTACCAGAACGTCAACCAGAGCGTGCGGCCCTCGGAGCTGTTCCACAAACACTTCCACGGCTGCTTCATCGACGACCGGTTCGGCGTGGAGGTACGACACCACGTGGGCGTCGACAAGATCACCTGGGAGTGCGACTACCCGCACTCCGACTCCTACTGGCCCAAGAGCCGCGCGTACGCGGCGGAGGTCCTCGCCGACGTACCGGACGACGAGGTCCACAAGATCGTGGAGCTCAACACCCGCCGTCTCTACAACCTCCCGGCATGAGCAGGCGACCGGAGGCCGAGCGGTCCGACTGGACCGACCTGGACCTGCTGACCCGTCAAGAGGCCTACGGCAGGCTCCAGGAGGAGATCACCGAGACCGGGACACGCCTGGCCGAACTCGGCGACTCCGACGAGGCCGAGCGCGGACTCCTCGAGGCACGGCTGCGCGCCCTGCGCGAGGCGGCCGGGGACCTGACCGACAACGCGACGACCGAGGTGGTCATGGGACGTGTGCAGGGCAAGGTCGCGCTCATCACCGGAGCGGCCCGGGGCCAGGGCCGCTCCCACGCCGTGCGGCTGGCGGAGGAGGGCGCGGACGTCGTCGTCACCGATGTCTGCCACGACATCAGCGACGCGCTGCCCTATCCGCTGGCGTCCAAGGAAGAGCTGGACGAGACCGTCGAGTTGGTCAGGGCCACCGGGCGGCGGTGCGTCGCCGTCCAGGCCGACGTCCGATCGGTCACCGAGGTGCGGGCAGCCGTCGACGCCGCGCGGGCGGAGTTCGGACGGCTCGACATCGTGGTGGCCAACGCCGGTGTCATGAGCTCCGGGTCCGCCTGGGAGTTGAGCGAGGAGGCCTGGGACGTCGTCGTGGACGTCAACCTCAAGGGCGCCTGGAACACCGCCCGTGCCGCGATCCCCTGGCTGATCGAGGCCGGGGCGGGCGGTTCGATCATCATGATCAGTTCCGCCGCCGGCATCCGCGGGCATGTGCCGTACGCCCACTATGTGGCGAGCAAGCACGGTGTGGTCGGGCTGATGAAGGCCCTCTCCAACGAACTCGCCCCACACCGTATCCGGGTGAACACCGTCCACCCCACCGGAGTCAGCGACACCGGCATCAGCGTCGGTGTGCCGGTCGAGGAACTCGCCGCGCGGGAACCGCTGTTCGCCCTCGCGGCGATGAACCCGCTTGCCCCGTACGTCGAACCGCGCGACGTCTCAAACGCCGTCCTGTTCCTGGCCTCGGACGAGGGGCGGTACGTCACGGGTCTGCAGTTCACCGTGGACGCGGGATCGACGAACAAGCCGTAGGCATGGGAGGGAAGATGGGCACACCGACGATCGGATTCCTCGGCGTCGGTCAGATCGGTGAGCCGATGGTGGAGCGGCTGCTCGCGGCCGGTCACCGGGTCCGGCTCTACGCACGCCGTCCGGAGGTCGCCGACCGGCTCTCGGCCGCGGGCGCGCAACCCGTGGAGAAGGCGGCCGACGTCGGCGCCTGCGATGTCGTCGTCAGCTGTCTGTTCAGCGACGCGCAGATCCTCGACGTGCTGCCCGGGGTCGTCCGGGCCATGGCGCCGCACACGGTGCTCGTGTCGCACACCACTGGCCGGCCGGGGACGCTCGACCGCCTGGCCGCGTCCGCACCCGGTGGCAACGCCGCGATCGTGGACGCGGCGTTCAGCGGAACGGCCGACGCGGTGCGCGCCGGCCGTCTGGTGGTCTACCTGGGCGGTGAGCCCGGGCATGTCGCCACGGCTCGCCAAGTGGTCGGCGCCTACGCCGATCCCGTGATCAGCACGGGCGGTCGAGGGTCCGCACTGCGCGTGAAACTGCTCAACAACCTGCTGTTCGCCGCTATCTCACAACTGACGCTGGGCGGTCTGGAGGCGGGGAGGGCACTCGGCATCGAGGAAAGTGCCCTGCTGGAAGCCCTCGTGGTCAGCAGCGGCGGCTCGACCGCGGGCCGTTACATCGCCGCGCGCGGCGGGGCAGAGCCGTTCACCGCCACTGTCACGCCGTACCTGCGCAAGGACCTGAAAGCCTGCGGCGACGTCGCGGCCGAAGCCGGCGTCGACCTGTCGACGCTGCTGGCGGCGGTCCACGGCGGGCCGATGCGTCTCGGTGACGAGACGACCCGGAGAACATCGAGAACGGAGCTGTTCGATGAAGATCACCATTGACACGACGGCGTGCTCCGGGCACGCGCGCTGCGCGGCGGCTGCCCCGGGGCTGTACCGGCTCGACGACGACGGTTACGCCATGCCCGTCGAGGGCGAGGTCCCCGAAGAACTGGAGCAGGCTGCCCGCGACGGTGAACGAGCCTGCCCGGAGCGAGCCATCACGCAGCACTGACCGACTCGCGGACCGACGGCGACGGCCACCGGCCGGGGCGGACCGGTGGCCGACGGTTCAGCCCGCCGGCTGGGGCGGCGGTGTGAAGTTGTGGCCCCAGAAGGCGCCGTCGGTGATCTCGTAGACCGGCACGGGCTCGGGGACCTGCAGGCCGTTCCAGCCGAACTCGACGGCGTAGTTCTCCGGCGACCACACGTAGAAGGACACCATGTGGTCGTTGGTGTGCTTGCCGAGCGAGTGCATCATCGGGACCTCGTACTTCGCCGCCCGGTCGAGGGCGCGCCCGACGTCGTCCAGCGTCTCTCCCTCGACCATGAAGTGCAGCAGACGCCCCGGACCGGGCATCGGCGTGATGCCGAGGGTGTGGTGGCGGGGGTTGCAGCCCATGAACCAGGTCGTACTGCCGTCCGGTGACCGCATCGTGTTGCGCTCGATGAAGCCGAGGACGTTCACATAGAAGTCGAACGTTGCCCGGGCGTCCTCGGCGGAGACGATGGCGTGGCCCATGCCCATGTCGCCCGTGACGAACTTCGACACCAATGGCGTGCTCACGGGCACATGGTCGAGGATGGGGCCGTAGAACAGCTCGACCGGGTTGCCGCCCGGGTCGCTGAAGCGGACGAAGCCGGTGACCCGGCGCTCCTGGGCCTCCGCCTCGGTCCCGGCGGACACCTTGATCCCGGCCTTCTCGACATCCGCGACCAGGCCCGCGAGCTCCCGCTCGTCGAGGACTTCGAAGCCCAGCGCCGTCATCCGGTCCTGGGCGCCCGGGGAGACCGCGATGCGGGGCGGGTAGCCGTCGAGCCGGAAGTACAGCGACTCGGCTGACCCGCCCTCGACAGGCATCAGTCCGAGGAAGTCACCGCCGAAGAGCTTCCATTTGTCGATGTCAGTGGATTCCAGCCGCAGATATCCGAGCGAGCGAACGCCCATCCGACTCTCCAATCACGGTGGTCAAGTGAAGGTCGGCGCGGGCCCCCGAGTCCCGCGCCTGTGGCGACGGTAGGCAGCCGGCCTCGGCCGACGCCCGGTCCCGTCCCACTGATCGGGAGCCGACGGAACGCCGACGGGTCGGAGCACGGAACCCTGGCTGTCACCTGTCGACCGGAGGGCACCGCCATGACACTCACCCACCAGGACACCCTGCGTGAACTCGGCACCGACGAGGGCACACTGCGCTACCACGAGGCGGGCGACGGACCGCCGTTGCTGCTGCTGCACGGCTCGGGACCGGGCGTGACCGGCTGGCGCAACTACCGCGGCAACCTCCCCGTGCTCGCCCGGCACTTCCGCTGCCTCGCCCTCGAGTTCCCCGGCTTCGGAGTGAGCGACCCGACCGCCGAGAACCCGATGACGGCCGCCCCCAAGGCGGTGCTGCGCTTCCTCGACGGCCTCGGGCTCGACCGCGTCGACGTCGTGGGCAACTCCATGGGCGGTTTCGTCGCGGCGGGCCTCGCCGTCGCACGCAAGGACCTCTTCCGCCGGATCGTGACCATCGGCGGCGTGGGCCGCAACATCCTCTCGCCGGCGCCCAGCGAGGGTCTGAACCTCCTCGTGGAGTTCGCCGAGAACCCGACCCGCCAGGCGCTCGTCCAGTGGCTGAGGTCGATGGTCCACGCCCCGGAGCTCCTCACCGAGGAGCTGATCGAGGAGCGTTGGCAGAGTGCCACCGAGGCGTCCACCCTCGACGCGTCCCGCAGGATCTACGGCCGCGCCGCGATGGCGGCTGCCCTGGCCGCGCAGGCGCACTCCGACCAGCCGATCTGGGCCGCTCTCCACAAGATCACCGCACCCACGCTGCTAACGTGGGGACGGGACGACCGGGTCACACCTCTGGAGAACGCACTACTGCCGATGCGCACGATTCCGAAGGCCGAGCTGCACGTGCTGCCGGACTGCGGGCACTGGGCGATGATCGAGCAGAAGGCGGCCTGGGAGAGCGCGGTGCTGGCGTTCCTGACCCGCCCGGAGGCCTCCTGAGCGGCTGCGGGAGTATCCGACGACATGGGGGACGGTGTGCCGAGGACCGCTGAGCCGCGGCAGCCCGCCGCTCCGGTGTCGCGAAAACAGCTCGCCCGCAGGGTGGCCATCCTCCGTGCCGCCAGCGAACTCGGCGCGCGTGACGGGCTCGCCGGCGTGCAGATGCTGGACGTGGCCAAAGAGGCGGGCGTCGCGATCGCCACGCTGTACCGCTACTTCCCGTCCAAGACCCATCTGTTCACCGCGGTCCTCGAGTGGCACATCGAGATGTTCCTGGAGGGCCACCGCGAAGGCGCCGCCCACGGGCCGGCGGCCGACGGCGTGACCGAAGTCGCGGAGACCCTCATCGCGCTCACCGCGAAGCTGCTGGACAGCCCGTTGCTCGCCTCGGCCGTGGCGCTGTCCTCCTTCACCGAGTACGCGAGCGCGGTTCCGTCCCGCTACGACATCGCGGGGAGCTGCCTCGGGCAGACGGTCCTGCGGCTGCTCGGCGTCCGCGAGACCCGGGACGAGGACCGCAGCACGGTGCGGCTGCTCATCTACAGCTGGTGGGGCCTGTTCGTGGCGGCACAGACCGAGGAGATCTCCGCCCAGCAGCTGGAGGCGGACCTGCGCCTGGCCACGCGGCTGATCCTCGCGCCGTACAGCGACCGGAGCGCGTGACCCGCCCGTCGAGGACACTCGCGGGGCCTCCCGAAGTACCGGGAGGCCCCGCGAGTGGTCATGTGCGGTCCGGCCGGGTCACGAAGCAGGCGCCGCGACCGCCGGATCCCGATCCCCGGTGAGGTCGAGGGCGATGTCCACGATCATGTCCTCCTGTCCGCCGACCAGTCCGCGCCTGCCGACCTCCAGCAGGATGCCGCGCGCGTCGAGGCCGTACCGGTGGGCCGCCGCCTCGGCGTGGCGCAGGAAGCTGGAATAGGCGCCCGCGTAGCCCAGGGTGAGGGTCTCCCGGTCGACCCGTACCGGCCGGTCCTGGAGTGGGCGGACCAGGTCGTCGGCGGCGTCCTGCAGCGTGAACAGGTCGCAGCCGTGCTCCCAGCCGTTCAGGGTCGCCACAGCGATGAACGGCTCGATCGGGCAGTTGCCCGCCCCCGCACCCTGTCCGGCCAGCGAGGCGTCCACACGCGTGACGCCTTCCTCCACGGCGACCACGGAGTTCGCCACCGAGAGGGAGAGGTTCTCGTGCGCGTGTATACCGATCTGTGTCGCCGGGTCGAGGACGTCCCGGTAGGCGCGGACGCGGTCACGGACCCCGTCCATGGTGAGCCGGCCGCCCGAGTCGGTGACGTACACGCAGTGCGCGCCGTAGGACTCCATCAGCCGCGCCTGCGCGGCAAGTTCACCGGCGGGTGCCATGTGACTCATCATCAGGAAGCCGGAGACGTCCATGCCGAGTTCGCGGGCGGTGGCGATGTGCTGGGCCGAGACGTCCGCCTCGGTGCAGTGGGTGGCGATGCGCACCGACCGCACCCCGAGCGCGTAGGCGTGCTTGAGCTCGGCGATGGTGCCGATCCCGGGCAGGAGCAGGGACGTCAGGACCGCCCGGTCGACGGCCCCGGCGGCAGCTTCGATCCACTCCCAGTCGGTGTGGCTGCCAGGACCGTAGTTGAGGCTGCCGCCGGTCAGGCCGTCGCCGTGGGCGACCTCGATGGCGTCCACGCCGGCCTGATCCAGCGCCGCCGCGATCCGGGCCACGTCCTCGGGTGTGATCCGGTGCCGGATGGCGTGCATGCCGTCCCGCAGCGTCACGTCCTGCACGTACAGCTCGGTCATCGGGAGGTCACCTCGGCATCGGTGGAGACGCGCTGGGCCACGCGCTCGGCGACCCGAAGGGCGGCCGAGGTCATGATGTCCAGGTTTCCGGCGTAGGCGGGCAGGTAGTGCGCGGCGCCCTCCACCTCCAGGAACACGGAGACCTTCGTGGTCACCGGGGAAGCGTCCTTCGTCAGCAGTGTGTGGACCGGCTCGTCGGGGGCGATCGGCGTGAACTGGACCTGTTGTTTGAGCCGGTAGCCGGGTACGTACTCGGCGACGGCGGCGACCATCTCCTCGACGGACGCACGGACGGCGTCCTGGTCCGCGTCGCCGATCAGGCAGAGCACGGTGTCCCGCATGATGAGCGGCGGCTCGGCCGGGTTGAGGACGATGATCGCTTTGCCGCGCCGCGCGCCGCCGACCTGTTCGATCGCCGCGGCGGTGGTCTCGGTGAACTCGTCGATGTTCGCTCGTGTTCCGGGTCCCGCCGACTTCGAGGCGATGGAGGCGACGATCTCGGCGTAGGGCACCGGCGTGATCCGGCTGACCGCGTGGACGATCGGGATGGTCGCCTGGCCGCCGCAGGTGACCAGGTTCAGGTTGTCGACAGCGTTGTCCAGATGTTCGTCGAGATTCACCGGCGGCACGACGTACGGACCGATGGCCGCCGGGGTGAGGTCCACCAGACGCTTGCCGTACGGTGCGAGCCGCTTGGCGTTCTCGACGTGCGCCTTCGCGGAGGTGGCGTCGAAGACGATGTCGATGTCGCTGAAGCCCTCCATCCGGATCAGACCGTCCACACCCTCGTGGGTGGTGGGCACCTTCAACCGTGCGGCGCGCGCCAGCCCGTCCGAGTCCGGATCGATGCCCACCATCGCGGCCATCTCCAGCGTGTCGGAGAGCCGCAGTATCTTGATCATCAGGTCGGTCCCGATGTTGCCGGAACCGATCACGGCCACTTTGGTCTTCGTCATCCTTGGTCCTCAGGTGTCTGGGGTGAGAACGTCGCGGTGACCGAACCGAGGCTCGAGATGTCCGCCCGTACGGTGACTCCGGGCGGCGTCGGGACCAGCGGACCCAGGGCGCCGGAGAGCACGACCTGGCCGGCGCGCAACGGGTCGCCGAACTCGCGCGCGGTCCGCGCCAGCCACAGCAGCGCCGCGAGCGGGTCGCCCAGGCAGGCCGCGCCGTCGCCCTCGGACGCCAGCACGCCGTCGGCGTACAGACGCATCGTCACGTCCCGGGGAGTGAACTCCCCCAACGTGACCCGTTCCCGGCCGAGTACGAACATGCCGCTGGAGGCGTTGTCGGCGACGGTGTCCGTGATCGCGATGTCCCAGTCGGCCACCCTGCTGTCCACGATCTCCAGCGCGGCCACCGCGTAGCCGACCGCCGTCCTGATCCGCTCGATGTCGAGATCGTCGGCGTCCAGATCCGAGGCGAGGACGAACGCGATCTCCGCCTCGGCCCGGGGCTGAAGGAGCCGCTCGCTGGGCACGGCCGGCAGTCCGGTGACGTCCATGTCGTCGAAGAGCACGCCGAAATCGGGTTGGTCGACCCCGACCTGGCGTTGGACGGACGCCGATGTCAGACCGATCTTGCGACCCACGACCCGTGCTCCGCGCGCGAGTCGGCCGTCGGTCAGCCGTTGCTGGACGGCGTAGGCAAGGCCTATGTCGGTCGGGCCGAGCAGGGCGCGGACAGGTGCGCAGGGCCGCCGGTCACGCGCCGCCCGGGCGAGTTGTTCCGCCGCGTCGGCCACGACTGCCTCGCGGTTCGCGACGGCCATCTGTTTCCCCACGTCTGTCATCCGGATCCTCACCTCGTGGTCGCCCCAAGCGTGGGCGCCCGTGCGGGATCACAGCCATACGGCGTTCCGCTCACCGGGACTCGCGAGCGAGGGCACCGCGGCGCCGGGTCTCGCTGAGCGAGATGGCGCGGCGGGCGCCGGAGTACCGGTCGTTACCGTCGTCGGCGCCGTCGCGCCGGTGAAGCCCCGGACGCCGGAACACACGAGGAGGTCAATGATGACCAACAGCGAGGACACCTACGACGTCATCGTCATCGGGTCGGGCGGAGGCCTGGTCGGTGCCTACGTGGCGGCATCGCGCGGTCTGCGCACGCTCGTCGTCGAGAAGACCGACGTGGTGGGAGGCACCGTCGCCTACTCGGGAGCGGGCCTGTGGTTTCCGGGCTCCGCACCGCTGCGCAGGGCGGGCGTCGAGGACGACGCCGAGAACGCGAGGACCTATCTGCGGGACGTCGTCGCCGACGGTTCCCGGGAGCGGCTCCAGGACGCGTACCTGCGGGCCGGTGCCGAGCTGATCGACGAACTCGAACAGAACCCCTGGTTCCAATCCTTCGTGCACGGACCCGTCCCGGACTACTACTCGTGGCGTCCCGGCGGGACACCGGCCGGCCGGACCGTCTTCCCGCCGGCGCTTCCCGTCGCAGAGCTGGGGGAACTCTTCGACCTCGTCCGCCGCTCCCTCCCCACCGAGCGGTGGGGCTTCGACGAGGGCCCTGTGGTCAGCGGGGGCCGGGCGCTGATCGGCCGGGCGCTTGCGGCGTTCCTGGAGACCGGCAACGGCACCCTCCGGCTCAACACCGCGCTGGAGAACCTGGTCGTCGAGGACGGCAGGGTCGTGGGTGTGGAGGCCGTCAGCGGGGGTGAACGCGTCCGGTTCCGCGCCGGCCGTGGAGTGCTCCTCGCGGCCGGCGGATTCGAGCGTGACCGCGAACTTCGCGAGCGGTACCAGCAGGTCCCCCTCACCGGGGAGTGGTCCAACGGCGCACCCGCGAACACCGGCGACGCACTACGGGCGGGGATCGCGGTCGGCGCGGACACGGATCTGCTGGACGAGGCCTGGTTCGTCCCGGGGCTCGTCCAGCCGGACGGCCTGCCGGTCTTCCACACAGGTACGCGCGGCGGGATCTGGGTCAACGGCGCGGGCGAACGCTTCGTCAACGAGACCCGCCCCTACGACCAGGCCGGGCACGAGATCGTCCGGCTGCACGCGACCACGGGGGTCCGCCACATTCCCTGCCACTGGGTGTTCGACCAGCGCCAGCTCGACCGGGACAGCATCGGCGGCCCGCCCGACCAGCCGTTGCCCGAGGAGTGGCTGAAGTCGGGCGCGCTGAAGAAGGCCGACACGCTCGAGGAGTTGGCACGGCTGATCGACGTACCGTTCGATGCCCTGGACCGGACCGTCAAGGAGTTCAACGGATACGCGCCCACCGGGACCGACGAGAGGTTCCATCGCGGAGAATCCCCGTGGGACCGGATGTTCCACCACATCGTCCCCTTCCCGGCCGACCCGCGGCAGAACTTCGCGGCGCGGTCCGTGCCCGGCTACCCGAACCCGTTGCTGCTGCCCATCGACACCCCGCCGTTCTACGCCGCGACCATCGTTCCGTCGGACATCGGCACCAAGGGAGGACTGAGGATCGACGAGCACGCGAGGGTGCTGCGGCCGGACGGGCGGCCGATCGAGGGTCTGTACGCGACCGGCAACACCGCCGCCCCGATGTCGGGGCGTGTGTACCCCGGCGCGGGAACCCCGATCGGGTCGAGCCTCGCGTTCGGATACCTCGCGGTGCTCGACATCGTGAACGCGACCGACTGACCGTACGAATCCGATCGTGCACACCTCTTGGTCCGCGAGCAGTGGCGTTGGTACTTTGGCGCCGGCGTCAAACTGAAATGTATTTCAGTTTTAGCAGAGAGGCACCGACGATGACGTCTGCCCTTCGCCTTGACTCGCGATCCGAGACCGATGCTCACGTGCTGCCCCCGTCGATGATGGAGCGCGTGACGCTGATCATGGACCTCTTCGAGCGTCCACAGACCCGCCTGACACTCGAGACGGTCTCCCGCCGGACCGGGCTGCCCCGTTCGACCACCCATCGGATACTCGACCAGTTGGTCCGGCTGGACTGGCTCCGGCACAGCGCGTCCGGGTACCTGCTCGGGCCACGCGCGCTCGGCCTCGGCGGACGGGAGATCGGGCACAGCACACTGCGCGCCGCCGCGGCACCCCACCTCCTCGAACTGGCCGTTCGCACCAAGATGGTCGTGCATCTCGCGGTGCTCGACGGGCCCGAGATCTACTACCTCGACAAGGCGGGCGGCCGGGCGGCGGTGGACATACCGTCGCGGGTCGGCGGCCGGGCGGTCGCCCACTGCACGGGGCTCGGCAAGGCGATGCTCGCCTGGCTGAGCCCCGAGGAGATCGACGCACGGTACGCCCAGGTGATCGGGCGGCGTACCCCGCACAGCATCGGTCACCTCGACGCCCTGCACCGCGAACTCGGCTCCGTACGCCGGCGCGACGGGCTCGCCATCGACCGCGGGGAGTGCTTTCCGGACATCGCGTGCGTCGGCCTCGCGATCCGCGGTCCGGACGGGCCGGTCGCGGCGATCTCGGCCGTGGGCGACGGGAGTTCCCCGGTGGAACGAATCGCGCCGCTGGTCGTCAACGCCGTGCGGGCCGTGACCGAGGAACTCTTCGACAGCACACAGCCGTACCTCCGCGAGGCACCTGACGAGGTCCGGCATGTGCCGCGTCACGGCGGAACGGTCCCGGCGGGTGGAGCACAGCAGGCGTGACAGCGTGCGCTGCCCCCGTTGGCCTGGGGCCCAGGTGAAGTCGAGCGCCGGCGTCCCTGGCCGACGACAAGGGCGGCGGGAGGTCGCCCTCCACGCCGCCCGGCGCCCCGGTCACAGCCTCCGCGAAGGGAAGGCCGGGACGCGTTCCCTCACCTGGCGGTCCAGCCTCCGTCCACGGTCAGTGTGGTCCCGGTGACGAACCGGGAGGCGTCCGAGGCGAGGAACACCGCCGCGCCGCCGAGTTCCTCGGCACTGCCCACCCGGCCCAGGGGAGTCCCACGTACGATCCGTTCACCCCAGCGGCTGTCCAGGAGCCCGGAGCTGAGGTCGGTGTGGAAGTAGCCGGGCGCGAGGGAGTTGACGCGCACCCCGCGGTCGGCCCACTCCACGGCCAGCGCCCGGGTGAGGGCCTCGACGCCGCCCTTGCTGGCGGCGTAGGCGGCGATCCGCTCGAAGCCGGTGGTGGCGTGCACGGACGAGACATTGACGATAGATCCCGAGCCCTGCTCCAGCATCACCTTGCCCGCTTCGCGGCAACAGTAGAAGGTGCCTTGCAGATTGACGTCGAGCACCTGCTGCCAGCCCTGGTCGGTGACCTTCTCGCTGCGGGTGAAGTGCGGGCTGATCCCGGCGCAGTTGATCAGCGCGTCCAGGCGGCCCGTCCACTCGGTGATCCGTTGGGCCATGTCCCGCACGGCGGCGGAGTCGGCGACGGATCCGGGCATGACCAGCACCTTGCCGCCGTGTCCGGCGAGTTCGGACTCCAGCTGTTCGAGGTCCGACTCGGTGCGGGCCGTCACCGCCACGGTCGCCCCGGCCTGGGACAGGGCGACGGCGATCGCCCGGCCGAGCCCCTTGCCGGCGCCCGTCACCCACGCGGTCCTGCGGTCGAGGCGCAGGTCGCTGGTCACACTGCTCATGGCCGGCCCTCCACGGGAATGTCGCGCAGGGTCCGCTTGAGGACCTTGCCCGAGGGTGTACGGGGCAGTTCGTCCACGAAGTCGAAGCGGGCCGGCACCTTGAACCTGGCCAGGTGCGCACGGCAGAACTCGCGCAACTCCTCCGCCCCGGTATCCGCCTCCGGCCGCAACACCACGAACGCGCGCGGCACTTCGCCCCATCGAGGGTGTGTCAGACCCACCACCGCGGCCTCCAGCACCGCGGGGTGCTCGTACAGGACCCGCTCGACCTCCGGGGTCGCGATGTTCTCGCCGCCCGAGACGATCATGTCCTTCTTGCGGTCGTCGATGTAGAGGAAGCCGTCCTCGTCGACGTGCCCGATGTCCCCGGTGTGGAACCAGCCGTCCTTCAGAGCCGCGGCGGTGGCCTTCTCGTCCCGCCAGTAGCCGGTGAAGACCTTCGGGCCGCGCAGGGTGATCTCCCCGAGTTCGCCGGCCGTCACCTCCTTGCCGGTGTCGTCCACGATCCTGACCCGGGTGTGCGGCACGGGCCGTCCGACGGAACCCAGCTTGCTGAGCGCGTGCTCGCGGTCTAGGAACGTGTCGCCCGAGACCGTCTCGGTCAGCCCGTAGGCGTCGGCGAACCAGGCGTTGGGGAAGGCGTTCGTGATCCGCCGCAGCACCGGCTCGGGGGTCTTCTCCCCACCGCCCAGGATGAAGCGCACCGACGTGGTGTCGTACGCCTCGCGGTCCGGTACCTCCAGCACCGCGTTGACCATCGCAGGCGCCAGCCACACGTTGGTGACGCCGTGGTCCTGGATCGCGTGCAGGGCGCCGACTGCGTCGAACTTGCGTTGCAGGACCACGCTTCCGCCGGCGTAGAGGACCCCGAGGGCGGGCATGTCGAGCCCGCCGACGTGGTAGAGCGGGCCGCAGACCAGCGTGGTGTCCGCTGCCGTCAGACCGAAGTGGACGATGTGGGCCAGATTCTTGGCCTGCACGTTCCCGTGGGTGATGCGCACGCCTTTGGGGCGTGAGGTGGTGCCGGAGGTGTACATCAGCCGCTGGAGGTCGTCCGGTCCGACGTCCACGGGGTCAACGGCCGCGCCGGTGTGCCGGGCTAGCAGATCCTCGTAACCGGTCCACCGGCCTGTGGGGGCGTCACCGACCAGGATCCGGTGCTCCAGGTCGGTCAGACAGCCGGCGCTCCGCTCCAGCGCGGGGACGAACTCCGGGTCGGTGATGATCGCCTTCGCCTGGGCGTGGCCCAGGATGTACTGCCACTCCGCCTCGGAGAGGCGGTAGTTCAGCGGCAGGAAAACCGCGCCGAGGCGGCTCGCCGCGTACATCAGCTCCAGGAATTCCGGCTGGTTGTAGAGCAGCAGTGCAACGACGTCACCTCGCCCGATGCCCAGCCCGGCCAGGCCGGCGGCCAGCCGGTTCACTCGTTCGTGCAGCTCCCGTACGGTCAGGCGCTGCTTTTCCTGGATGACGACCACGGAATCGGGTCGCTGCGCCAGGTGGTAATCGAGGATGCTCGCGAAATTGTGCACGGCAACTCTCTCGGCTCGGCGGTCAGGAGTGTCCCGACCGGTCGGTTGCTCGCTCCCAAGATTTAGTGTACCTCTTGGTCTATAAAACCTGTCCGCACCTTACGACGACGAGTGCCGAGCGACAACCCGTCCGTGAAACGGCGATGTCACTCCTCCGCACACTTCCCGCAGACGAGGAGGGCCTCCGTGCCACGCATCCGCCTCGACACCGACGGACCCGTCGCCACGGTCCGCCTCGACAACCCGCCGATGAACGCCTTCGACGACACGCAGCGCGCCGAACTCGCCGCGTGCGCGCGGGAGCTGGCGGACACCCGTGGTGTACGGGCCGTGGTGCTCTACGGAGGGGAGCGGCTCTTCGCCGCCGGCGCGGACATCAAGGCGCTGGCCGCGATGGGGCCCGAGGAGGTGCGCGGCTGGAACCGCGCGTTGCAGCGGACCTTCGACGAGATCGCCCGGTTCCCCATGCCCGTCGTCGCGGCGATCACCGGATACGCGCTCGGCGGGGGCATGGAACTGGCCCTCGCCGCCGACTACCGGGTCGCGGCGGACGACGCGGTGTTCGGCCAGCCGGAGGTGCAGCTCGGCATCATGCCGGGCTCGGGCGGCACCCAGCGGCTCGCACGGCTGATCGGGCCGTCGCGAGCGAAGAACCTGCTGATGACCGGCCGCCGGGTGAGCGCCGAGGAGGCGCTGCGGCTGGGGCTCGTCGACGAGGTCGTCCGCCCGGAGTCGGTCCTCGACACCGCGCTCGGCTACGCACGCCGGCTCGCCGAGGGACCGCCCGCCGCGCTGGAGGCGATCAAGGAGGCGGTGGACCACGGAGCCGACATCGGCATGTCCGCCGGACTCGCTCTGGAGCGGTCCCTGTTCACGGGCGTCTTCGGCACGGCGCACGCCACTACGGGAATCGACTCCTTCCTGGAGCACGGCCCCGGCCGGGCCCGCTTCGACGACCCGACACCGGACAACTAGGAATGGCTCGTCGGGGTCCGCGGGGGACTGTGCGACCAGACACGGCGTCGCGGCGGCCGAACACGCCGAGCAGGGAAGGCGAACGGAAAAGGGGTGGAGAGCATGAAGGCACTGCGTTGGCACGGCGCTCGGGACCTACGCCTCGAGGAGGTCCCCGATCCTCCCGAGCCAGGACCCTGCGAGGCGGTCGTCGACGTGTCCTGGTGCGGGGTGTGCGGGACCGACCTGCACGAGTTCCTCGAAGGCCCGCACATGATCCGCACCGGTGCACACCCGCTCACCGGCGCCGCCCCGCCGCTCGCCCTCGGCCATGAACTCAGCGGAACCGTGAGCGCGTTGGGTGCGGAGGTGCCCGGCGTCGCGGTCGGTGACCGGGTGACCGCCGACCCCGTGTGGAGCTGCGGTGTCTGCTTCTGGTGCGTGCGCGGTGAGTACCACATCTGCCCCAGGAGCGGCTCGGTGGGCCTCGCCTCGCCCGGCGCCTTCGCCGACCGGGTCACCGTCCCTCTCGCCGGACTGACCCGGCTGCCGGACAACGTCAGCGACGAGATGGCGGCCGTTGCCGAGCCTCTCGCCGTCGGCCTGCACGCGATCACCCGCGGGGGAGTGCGGCCCGGGGACAACGTCCTGGTCGTCGGCGGCGGCCCCATCGGCTTCGCCGTGGTCCTCGCCGCCCGTCTGGCGGGAGCGGCGGGGCTCTATGTCAGCGAGCCGCTCAAGGAACGCCGGGAGAGGCTCCTCGAACTCGGCGTCACCGAGGCCTTCGACCCGCGCGAGACCGACGTGCGCCGCGAGGTGTTCGTACGGACCGGCCGGATCGGACCGGACGTCGTGGTCGACGCGACCGGTGTGCCCGCGCTGGCCGCCGAGGCCGTCGCCACCGTCCGCCGCGGCGGACGGGTCGTCCTCGCGGGCGTCGGTCACGGCAAGGTCGAGTTCGACATGGGCCAGCTCGTCTTCTACGAACGGACTGTCCTCGGCACGCTCGGCTACCACCACGACATCCCCCGGGTGATCGACCTCATGAGCACCGGGCGGCTGGACGCCTCGCCACTGATCACCGGACGTCTCCCGCTCTCGGAAGGAGCCGCGGTCTTCGCGGACCTGGCAACCGACCGGGCCCGCCACCTCAAGGTTCTGCTGACTCCGAAGGGACTGTGACATGGATTTCGATCTGCCGGAGGAGACCCGGGACCTGCAGGACATGGTCCGCGAGTTCGCCGCCAAGGAGATCAGCCCGCACGCGGCCGGGTGGTCGGAGAACGAGCACTTCCCCACGCACATCTTCACCAAGCTCGGCGAGCTCGGCCTGATGGGCATGCTCGTGCCCGAGGAGTACGGGGGAGCGGGCTCCGACACCGTCTCCTACGTCGCGGTCATGGAGGAACTCGGCGCCGCCGACCAGTCGGTGGCCTCCTCCTGGAACGCCCACTCCACCATCGCCACCCTGCCGCTGCTCGCCTATGCCACGGAGGCGCAGAAGCAGCGCTGGCTGGCGCCACTGGCCAGGGGCGAGGCGATAGGTGCCTTCGGCCTCACCGAGCCGGACGCCGGCTCCGACGCCGCCGGCATCGCCACCACCGCGCACCGGGCCGACGGCGGCTGGCTCATCAACGGCACCAAGATGTTCATCACCAACGCGGGGACCGACATCAGCCAGGGCGTCACCCTGCTCGCCGTGACCGGCCGGGGTGAGGACGGCAGCAAGCGGTACGCCACCTTCTACGTCCCGACCGGCACCCCTGGCTACACCTGCGGACCCAAGCTGAAGAAGCTCGGCTGGCACGCGATGGACACCCGGGAACTGGTCTTCGACGACTGCTGGATCCCCGAGGACCACCTGATCGGCGAGGAGGGCAACGGCCTGCGCCAGTTCCTGTCGGTACTCGACAAGGGCCGGATCAGCGTCGCCGCCCTCAGTCTCTCGCTCGCCAAGGCGGCACTGGCGCTGGCGGTCAAACACGCCACGGAACGGCACCAGTTCGGACGCCCGCTGTCGGACTTCCAGGCAGTCGCCCACAAGATCGCCGACATCGGTACCGAGGTGGAGGCCGCCCGCTGGATGGTCTACCGCGCCGCCTGGCTCGCCGATCAGGGCCGCCCGTACGGCATGGAAGCCGCCATGGCCAAGGTGTACGCCTCGGAGGTCGCCAATCGCGCGGCCTCCCAGGCGGTGCAGATCCACGGTGGCTACGGCTACGTGCGCGAGTCGGAGATCTCCCGCTTCTACGCCGACGCGAAGATCCTGGAGATCGGCGAGGGCACCAACGAGATCCAGCGCAACGTCATCGCCAGGGCACTGGTGAAGCGGGCGTGAGCCGGCCATGAGGAACGGCCGGTTCCCGCGGCGCGCCGGAGCACACCGCGGGACCGGATCAGCCGGCCACTGGGGCCGGTTCCCACGCCGCCTCGGGGTCGAGCGGAAGCTCCGGCCGGTCGCGACCGAACGTCGCGGCCCGGTCCTCGACGTCCCTCAGGTCGCTGTCGGAGGCGCCGAATCCGCGGAACAGGGTCGCGCAGTACTCGCGCGACAGGTACGCCGGGTCCCAGCGCCCGCCCGGCTTCACCCACTGGTAGGTGTGGTTGTGCAGGTTGAGGAACTGCAGGGTGGCCAGCCGCGGTTCGGCCAGGCGGAAGCTGCCCTGGTCGGCGGCTTCTGTCAGCAGTCCGGTGATGAGGTGCTCGAAGTCCGCCCGCTGGCCCAGCAGGATCTCCAGCTCCTTGCCACTGAGGCTGCGGTAGTCGTGCTCGTAGACCCAGATGTGGTCGAGCCGGTGGAAGATGATCGTCAGCAGCGACTCGGAGAGCAGCCGCAGCCGCAGCAGCGGGTCGGTGTCGACCGCGGCGATCTGCCGGGCCCGGGCCAGCAGCGGCGCCATCACCCGGGACTGGATCTCGATCAGCAGGTTTTCCTTGGAGCCGATGTAGTAGTACAGCGCTCCCTTCGCGAGCCCCACGGCGCGGCCCAGGTCATTGACGGAGGTCGCCGCGTAGCCCTGAAGGGCGAACAGTTCGGCGGCCGTGTCGATGATCTTCTGGCGGCGGACCTCGAAGTCCGGTCCATGACCAGGCGGTCGTGGCATCGCATCTCTCCCCTGATGGGACGACGTGTCGATCCGACCCAACCCCGGGCTCGCTCCGAGCGGCCTCAGGGCCGCCCGGGGGGACAGCGGGCCCCGGGACGTCGTCAGTCTTAGTTTGCTAGACCAAACGGTACATTAAAAGACGGAGTCAGACGGCGCCGGGTGGCGCCCTCTGCGCCAGTATTGCGAGGACGCGCATGACTCAGGCACCGCAGTTCACCGACGCAGGCGTCACGACCCGATCGGCGCACGCGGAACAACTCCTGGAAATGTACCGGCGAATGCGCCGCATCCGACGGTTCGAGCAGCGGGCGTCCGAGCTGTACAAGGCGACGGAGATCCCCGGCTTCCTGCATCTGTCGATCGGCCAGGAGGCCACGGCTGTCGGCGCGTGCTGGCCCCTCGGCGAGCGCGACGGCATCACCTCCACCCACCGCGGCCACGGACACGTCCTGGCCAAGGGCCTCGACTCCGCGTCGATGATGGCTGAACTCATGGGCAAGGAGTCCGGCACCTGCCACGGCCGCGGCGGCTCCATGCACATCGCCGACCCCGGCCTCGGAATCTACGGCGCCAACGGCATCGTCGGCGCGGGTCTGCCCATCGCCGCCGGCGTCGCCACCGCCGCCAAACTGCGCGCCGCCGGTGACGTGGTGGTGGCCTTCTTCGGCGACGGCGCGGTCGCCCAGGGCATGTTCCACGAGGCCGTCAACCTGGCCGCCGTATGGGACCTGCCCGTTGTCTTCTTCTGCGAGAACAACCACTACTCCGAGTTCTCGCCCGCCGCGGACCAGCACCGCGCCCCGCTGTCCGCCCGGGCCGCCGGATACGGCATCGGCTACGCGCACGTCGACGGCAACGACGTCCTCGCGGTGTCCGGGATGATGACCGACGTGGTGGACCGGCTGCGCAAGGGTGGTGGCCCCGTGCTGGTGGAGGCCGAGACCTACCGCTGGCACGGGCACTACGAGGGCGACCCCGAGCGCTACCGCAGCCCCGAGGAGGTCGCGGCCGCCAAGGAACGCGACCCCCTGCTCGTCGCCCGCCGCCACCTGACCGGTGCCGGCGTGCCGGCCGTACTCGCCGACGCCGTGGACGAGGAGATCGACAAGGAGATCGAGGCGGCGGTCGAGTGGGCGAGGAGCCGGCCGGAGCCCGCCCCCGAGACCCTGTACGACTTCGTCTCGGCTCCCCGCTCGGAGACGCCCGAACCTCCGGTACCCCCGGCCGACGCGGAGATCTTCCGGTCCATGGACGCCGTACGCCTGGCTCTGGAGCACGAGTTGACGGCGGACCCGTCCGTCTTCGTCGCCGGTATCGACGTCGGCGCGGGCGGCAACGTCTTCGGCCTCACCCGCGGCCTCGCCCAGGCCTTCCCCGGCCGGGTCCGCGACACCCCGATCAGCGAGAGCGCGATCGTGGGCACGGCGGTCGGCGCGGCCATGGCCGGCATGAAGCCGGTCGTCGAGATCATGTACATGGACTTCATCGGCGTCTGCCTCGACATGCTCCTCAACCAGGCCGCCAAACTCCGCTTCATGACCGGCGGCCGGGCCTCGCTGCCCCTCGTCGTGCGCACCCAGTTCGGTGCCGGACGCTCCTCCGGCAGTCAGCACTCGCAGAGTCTGGAGGCGATCCTCGCCCACATCCCCGGCCTGACCGTGGTGATGCCCTCCAATCCCGCCGACACCTACGGATTGCTGCGCGCCGCGATCCAGGACCCCAACCCGGTGGTCTTCGTGGAGAACCGGCTCCAGTACGGACTCAAGGGACCGCGCCCGGCCGAGGACCACCTGGTGCCGCTGGGCAAGGCGAAGGTCGTCCGCGAGGGCACCGACATCACCCTCGTCTCCTGGTCCCGGATGGTTCATGACTGCCTGGCCGCCGCCGAGCTGCTCGCGTCCGAGGGCGTGAGTGTCGAGGTCGTCGACCTGCGCACGATCGCCCCGCTGGACCGCGAAACCGTCCTCGCCTCCCTCGCCAAGACCAACCGGCTGGTCATCGCGCACGAGGCGGTACGGGACTTCGGGGTCGGGGCCGAACTGTCCGCCCTGGCGGTCGACGAGGGGTTCTGGCACCTCGACGCGCCCGTCACCCGGGTGGCGCCGCCGTCGATGCCGGCTCCGTACACGCCGTCGCTCGAGCGGTTGTGGCTGCCCTCGCGGGACACCATCGCCGACACTGTGAGGCGGATCGCCGCCGTCTGAACCGCGCACACGTGAAAACCGCCGGCGCTGTCGAGTGCCGGCGGCTGGGCACGGACGGCGGCCGGCCGCCGTCCGGCAGGCGCGCGACCGGAGCGGCAGGGGAGTGATCGAGTGAGCCGAGGCGGACCCGCACACCGGAAAGGCTCTTCCCGATGGCCTCGGCCGCTCGGGAAGAGCCCTGTCTCGGCAGTGCCGTCAGACCGTCGCGACCGGCGTCAGCGGGCTGCCCTGTGTCCCCGGCAGGTTCAGCGGGGGAGCCGTCAGCAGGAAACGGCTGCGGTTGTGCTCACGCAGCCAGGCGGCGAGGTCGTGGAGGTACCAGAGCTCGCCCATCGGGACGCCCAGCTTGAACAGGCACAGATGGTGCAGAGGCAGCAGGGTGTGCGGCCCCTGGGCCTGCGTGACCCCCACGCCCTCGATCGCGTAGTTGTCCGACGCGATCGCCGAGATCTGCGACTCGGCGATCCAGTTCAGCAGTGCCGGGTCGTCCGCGTCGAGGTACGACGCCGTCTGGTGGATGGCCACGGGGTCCGGGTTCTTCTCCCAGGCGAGGACCTGGGTGGCGAAGCCCGTGTGCAGCAGGAGGATGTCACCGGGTTCGACCACGACGTTGTCGGCCGCCATGATCTTCTGAAGCTGCTGGAAGTTGACCGCCTGGTAGCCGGTGCCCAGATGGTGGGCGATGTCGATCAGGACGCCGCGACCCTGGACCCCGTGCTGAGCCATGTGCTCGAGGCCGAGGTGGCGCGCGAAGCCGACGCTCCCGCTGCCGTCTCCCTTGGCGTCGTCCTGCGGGCCGACGATGTCGGTGTCCGGCCGGTAGCCGTTGTAGTAGACCGGCTCGGCCACTCCGTCGCCGTCGGCGTCGAACTCGGCGCCCTGGTGGGCGAGGGAGTCCCACTGTGTCGAGTACTGCAGCCAGAGGGTGACCACGTCGTCCGACCACACGTCGATGAGGTCGGGCGAGAAGTGCTCGCTCGCCCTGATGTTGTAGAAGACGTCCTGCTTGTGCTGCAGATCCTCGGTGGGCCGGAGGATCGGCGGGTAGCGCCGCTGGTTCAGGGAGGTTCCTCCCGGATAGTCGAGAGGCAGGCTCAGGCCGAAGGTGATCCCGTGTTCGACCTCGCGCACCCCCTGGAGGACCTTCTCCGGGGTCAGCAGGTTGACGCGCCCCAGCTCGTCGTCCTCACCGAAGTCGCCCCATGTCGAACCGGGCGGACGCTGCTTCCAACGCTTGGTCACGATGTTGCCTCCTCGTGCGACGGTCACCGTTGACAGCCGTCAGTATGCTATTGAGATTGTACCGGTCGGTCAACAAATCTTCAGGATGTGGTGAGTACCCTCTCCCTTCCTCATCGCAAGAGCAATAGACTGACTGGTCGAAACCTGCAACGAGGCCTCGTGTCCGGGGTGGGTCACCATTCAACCTTGGAGGAAAATTGAGCGAATCCACACTGGCGTGGGTCGCGGCGGGTGTGCGTGGCGTCATAGGCGCGCACACCCAGGCCCAGGACGCCGGCCGTACCGACGAGGTCGTCGCGCTGTACGCCCCCGACGCGGTCCTCGAACTTCCGGGAATGGACCCCATCGAGGGTCACGACGCGCTCCGGGACGCCTTCAAGTCGTGGGCGCCGACGCAGCCGCAGCTGCACCTGGTGACCAACACCGTCGTCACCTCCACGACGGAGGACGAGGTGACCGCGACAAGCGACGTGGCCTTCCTTCAGCGGGGTGAGTCCGGCTGGGCGGTGCAGCTGGTCGGGCACTACGACGACACGCTGCGCCGTCACGAGGGCGTGTGGCGGTTGCACCGCAGGAGCACCACCTTCCAGTAGCCGACCCACTCACCATCTGGAGCGAGATGAGCACATCGATCGAGGCGTCGGTGGCGGCGAACGTGCAAGCCGCCATCGCCGCCTACGCACAGGCGCTGGACGCGGGACGGGTCGACGACCTGGCCGAACTGTTCTGGCCCGACGGCGTCGCCGAGATCGCCGGCATCGGCACCTACGAAGGGCAGGAGGCCATACGCAAGGGGTACGCCGCTTTCGCGCCGACCCAGCCCCAACTCCACCTGACGGCCAACACCGTCGTCACCTCGTGGACCGAGGACGAGGCGACCGCGGTGAGCAATCTGGCGTTCCTCCAGCGCGGCGAGTCCGGCTGGGCGGTGCAGCTCGTCGGGCGCTACGACGACACCCTGAGCCGGCGCGACGGCGCGTGGCGGTTCCGGCGGAGGGTGACGACCTTCCTGTCGTAGGGCGGTACCGGGCGCGGGAAAACGCGGGGCCTCGCCGGGACGGACCATTGTCCCGGCGAGGCCCCGCGGCGGTGTTCAGGCGTCCTTCTCCTTGGCGTCGGAGAAGCGGAACGTGTTGTAGTCGTTCGTCCCGACCTCCCTGATCAGCTCCTGGAGCTTCCACCGCCCGGTCGGGTTGAGCAGCTGCCGGACCGGCTTGCCGGGGATGTTGGCCCCGTAGAAGTAACTGCTGGTCAGGAAGGAGGACTGGGACGCGCTGTCATTGACCAGGTCCGTCCACACCTGCTCCGCGGCGTCGGTCACCTCGACGACGTCATGGCCCGAGTCGCGGGTGCGGACGAGTACGTCGGTGACGAAGTCCACCTGGTCGCCGGAGTAGCGCGGGTTGTTGCCCAGCGCGCCGTGCGGCCCGCCGGGGAAGAAGAAGTTCGGGAAGCCGGCCACCGCGACCCCCAGGTAGGTGGAAGGGCCCTCCGCCCAGTAGTCCTTCAGAGCCAGGCCCTGACGGCCGCGCACGCCGAGCCGGTTGAGGGCGCCGGTGCCGAAGTCGTAGCCGGTCGCCCAGATGATGATGTCGAACTCCCGCGCGCCCTCGCTCGTCTCGATCCCGGTCTCGGTGAGGCGGGTGATCGGCGTCTCGTTCACGTCGACGAGTGTGACGCCCGGCTTGTTGAACGCCTCGAAGTAGCCGGTCACGAATGGCGGACGCCGACCGCCGTAGCCGTGGTCCTTGGGGATCAGCTTCTCGGCCGTGGCGGGATCCTCGACGATGTCGCGGATCTTCCCGGCGATGAACTCGCACCACTCCTTGTTCACCGTCGGGTTGGTCGTCATGTCGTAGTAGTGCTCGGACAGCTTGGTGAACCCCGGACCGTTCCAGCGCTCCTCGAAGAACTCCTGCCGCTGCTCGGGGGAGTCGTCGAGCCCCGAACGCATGGTGATCTCGTGCAGGAACCCGCTCGGCGAGGTGTTCAGCGTCTCGCGGATCGACTCGAAGTTCGCCTTCAGGTCCGCTTGTTCCTCGTCCGTGATCGGGCCGTTGTTCAGTGGAGTCGCCCAGTCGGCCACCTTCTGGTAGACCGTCAGGCCGGCCACCTGGTCGGCGATGGCCGGGACGATCTGCACCCCGCTGGAGCCGGTACCGATCTGGGCCACCCGCTTGCCGGTGAAGTCGATGGGCGTCTTCGGCCACCGGCCGGTGTGGTGCTGGTCGCCGCGGAAGTCGGCGCGTCCGGGGATGTCCGGGATGAACGGCACGGAGAGAATGCCGGTCGCGGCGATCACGAACCGCGCCCGGTGCTCCGTGCCGTCGTCCGTCGTCACGGTCCAGGTGCCGGACGGCTCGTCGAAGACCGCCGAGGTCACCCTGGAGCCGAAGACCATGTGGCGGCGCAGGTCGAAGCGGTCGACGACGTGGTTGAAGTAGCGCTCGATCTCCGGCTGGCCCGCGAACCGTTCGGACCACTCCCAGTCCTCCCACAGCTCCTTGGAGAAGAGGTAGCCGTAGGTGTAGCTCTCGGAGTCGAAGCGCGCCTCGGGGTAGCGGTTCCAGTACCAGGTGCCGCCCACGCTGCTGCCTGCCTCGATCAGCTTCACCGAGAAGCCGGATTCACGGGCCCGGTGCAGCTGGTAGATGCCGGTGACGCCGGCTCCGATGACCAGGACGTCGACCCGGCCTCCCGGTTCGGTGTCCGGCGTACGCGCCGCGTGGTGGTCCGTCGCGCTCGACACCTTCGTCGATTCGCTCATCTGCCCTCCAATGTGACAGGGGCTGTGCTGCTCCCGGGATGAATCATAGTTCGACCGGTCGATCGAATATTCAGATCGAGAGTAGATGAGGGTATGGGCCCGATCAATGGGCCTGGCGGGGAAGCTTTTGAGCAGGCCGTCCTGCCGCTCCCATTGATTGTACCGACCGTTTGATCTAACTTTCGCTCAAGGCGATGGACGCCTTCTCGTGCGAGCAGGAGCCGCGTATGACTGCCAAGGACATCGAGGAGCCCCCGGCGGGGTCGGACCTGCGGGCCGCCGGCCTCAAGGCCATGCGTGAAGCGCTGCCCGGCGTGTTCCCCGAAGGAGACATCGATCTCCGGGACGGCCTCCTGGGTGAGGATCTGGTCGAGATCGGACTGACCAGCGTGTGGGGCGCCCTGTGGGCTCGAGAAGGCCTCGGCAGCCGCGACCGCAGCCTGGTCACCCTGGGCGTCCTGATCGCGCTCGGCGCGGAGACCGAGCTCAGGACCCACGTCCGGATCGCGCTGACCAACGGGCTGACCGAGGACGAGATCGCCGAGGTCATCTACCACTCCGCCGGATACGCCGGCTTCCCCCGCGCGACGGCGGCCCGCAGTGCCGCCCGTGAGGCGCTGGCCCGGTAGCGGAGCCGCAGCCGACACCACGTACACGAGGAGCTTTCATGTCACTGCAAGGAAAGGTCGCGGTCGTCACGGGCGGCGCCCGCGGTATCGGCCAGGGAATCGCGACCGTACTGGCGGCCAAGGGTGCCGCGGTGGCCGTCTGGGACCTGAACGTCGAAGGTGCCGAGAAGACCGCCGCCGCGATCCACGCGGCGGGCGGAAAGGCGATCGCCGTGGGCGGGGACGCCTCCGACGCCGCCGCGGTGGCCTCGGCCGCCGCCCGGACCCGCGAGGAGCTCGGCCCCGTCACCATCCTCGTCAACAACGCGGGGACGACGGCCTACCAGCCGTTCACGGACATCACCGAAGACGCGTGGGACCGCATGATCGGCATCAATCTCAAGGGGCCGTTCCTGGTCACGAAGGAACTGGTGCCCGACATGCTCGCGGCCGGATGGGGCCGGATCATCAACATCTCCTCCTCGTCCGCGCAGACCGGCGCGCCCGCCATGGCCCACTACGTGGCCTCCAAGGGCGGTGTCATCGGCCTGACCCGGGCGCTGGCCGTCGAGTACGTTCAGAAGGGGATCACGGTCAACCACGTCCCGCCCGGTTTCATCGACACGCCGCTGGTGCGCGAGGGGCCCATAGACGTCGAAGCCGCCGCGGCCACGATGCCGATGAAGCGGGCCGGCACTCCCGAGGACGTCGCGCACGCGGTGGCATATCTCGCTTCCGAGGAGGCGGGCTACGTCACCGGGCAGACGCTGAGCACGAACGGCGGGCGCTATCTGGTGTGAGCCCTGACGGGGTCGCGCCGCAGATGCCGACCGGTTGATTGTACCGACCGTTAGGTCTATCTTTCACGCAGGGATTTCCTCCCGCCCGCCGCAATGGAGCCGCGCATGAGGATCGACAACGACGACAGGGTTCGCACGGCGGCCCCGACACAGGTACTGGTGGTGGGCGCGTCCGCGTCAGGACTGACCACGGTGGAGGCGCTGCGGCGCAAGGGATACACAGGCGCGGTCACTGTCCTCGGCGCTGAGACCCACCCACCGTACGACCGGCCACCGCTGTCCAAGCAGGTCCTCTCCGGCGCATGGGAGCCGGTCCGGGCCGAGCTGAGGACCGGGGAGGCGCTGTCAGCACTGGACGCCGATTTCCACCTCGGCGACCCGGCTGTCGCGATGGACGCGCGAACGCGGACCGTACGGACCGCATCAGGGCGGGAACTGCGGGCGGACGCGGTCGTGATCGCCACGGGGGTGCGCGTGCGGACACTTCCCGGGCAGGAGAACCTGTCCGGAGTGCACGTGCTGCGCACCCTCGACGACGCACTGGCCATGCGGAAGGACCTGTTGGCCGCCTCGCGGCTGGTCGTCGTCGGCGAGGGAGTTCTCGGCTCCGAGATCGCCGCCACCGCGCGCACCCTCGGCCTAGACGTCACCCTCGCGGGACCCCTTTCCGCCCCGATGGCCCTGCAGGTGGGCCCTCTGGTGTCGGGCATGCTGGCGGAGCTGCACACCGAACGGGGGGTGCGGCTCCGCCTGGGCGCCGGCGTCGCGGGGCTGACCGGTGAGGAGGGCCGGGTGACCGGCGTCGAACTCGGCACGGGCGAGGTGCTGCCGGCCGACGTGGTGGTCGTCGCCATCGGCGCCTCCCCGGCGACGGACTGGCTGGCGGGTAGCGGACTCGATCTGGACAACGGCGTCGTGTGCGACTCGCGGTGCATGGCGCTGGAGGGGATCTACGCCGTAGGTGACGTGGCCCGCTGGCATCACGAGCACCTCGGCCGACTGGTGCGCCTGGAGAACCGTACGAACGCGACGGAACAGGCCATGGCCGTCGCCGCCAACATCCTTGGCGAGGACCTGCCGTACCGGCCGGTGCCGTACTTCTGGACCGACCAGTACGACGCGAAGCTCCAGGTCCACGGCTTTCTGAGCGCCGACGCCGAAGTGGACATCGTCGAGGGCGACCTGACGAGCCGCCGATTCGTGGCCCGGTACCGGAGCAACGGACAGGTCACCGGGGTGCTCGGCTGGAACATGCCGAAGCAGACGCGCCTGCGCCGCCAAGAGATCGTCGACGCGCTGAACGCGCCGACCCCCACCCACTGAACGGTCAGGAGAGACCCATGAAGGTTGTCGTCGACGAGGAGAAGTGCGTCGCCGCAGGACAGTGCGTGTCCGCCGCCATGGACGTGTTCGACCAGCGCGACGAGGACGGCATCGTCGTCCTGCTCAACGAGAACCCGCCGCCGGAGCTGGCCGACGACGTCCGCGACGCGGCCGCGGTCTGCCCCGCACTGGCCATCCGTATCGAGGAATAGCCCCCCCGGACTTCTCCCGTTTCCCCCCACGCATCTGGAGGAAAAACCATGGCCGAGGCAGAGACCCGACCCGCCCCCGATGAGCAGGTTTACGACTACCAGGACGAAAGGGACGCGAAATGCCCCTTCGCCCCGCCGCCCGGGCTGCGCGCCCTCAATGACAAGGCTCCCGTCTCCCCGGGCCGGATCTGGAACGGCAGTATCCCGTGGCTCGTCACGGGCCATGCCGCCCAGCGAGCGATCCTTGCCGACCCGCGGGTGAGCTCGGACGACAAGCAGCCCGGCTTCCCGCACCCGACCCGGGCCATGGCGGAGGGCTCTCCTCACCACCCGCTCACGATCTTCAACGCCGACGGCGCCGACCACACCCGGATCCGCCGGATGATGACGCGCCCCTTCACGCGCCCCCGGATGGAGGCGTTGCGCCCGGACATCCAGAGGTTCACCGACGACCTCATCGACAAGATGCTGGCGGGCCCGAAGCCGGCGAACCTGGTGACCGCCCTGTCGCTGCCGCTGCCCTCGCTGATGATCTGCGCACTGCTCGGCGTGCCGTACGAGGACCACGACTTCTTCCAGGAGCACGCCTCCTTCGCCACCAGGAGTGACAGGGACAAGACTCCCGAGGACGACCGCCGGGCGAGCGAGGCACTGGGCGGCTACCTGGCCGGGCTGATCAAGGTCAGGATGGAGGAGCCGACCGAGGACGTGATCTCGGACTTCGCGGCGCGGGTCAAGGCGGAGGAACTCACCCTTCCCGAGGCCACCATGCTGGCCATGATCCTGCTGATCGCCGGCCACGAGACCAGCGCCACCATGATCACACTGGGGACCGCTCTGCTGCTGCAGAACCCCGAGCAGCTGGCGTTGTTGCGCGATACCGACGACCCGAAGGTCGTCACGAACGCGGTCGAGGAGCTCCTGCGCTACCTGACGGTCGCGCAGTTCGGGCAGCGCCGGATCGCCCGGGAGGACTTCGAGTTCGAGGGCGTGGACATCAAGGCCGGTGAGGGCATCGTCGTTCCTCTGCCCGCGGGGAACTGGGACCCGCAGGCCTTCCCCGACCCGGAGAATCTCGACCTCACCCGCGAGGCGCGCCACCACCACGCCTTCGGCTGGGGAATCCACCAGTGCCTCGGCCAGCAGCTCGCCCGCATCGAGCTCCAGGTCGTCTACGGCACGCTCTACCGGCGTATTCCGACCCTGCGCCTCGCGGTGGGCGTCGACGAGCTCGCGTTCCGCGGGGCCGACTCGCTCGCCTTCGGCATCCACGAGCTGCCCGTCACCTGGTAGCCGAGCACCCCTGCCCAGCTGCCGAACGGTCCGATCGGCGTCCGGCCCCGGGGAGACCGTCGGACCAGTGGCCGGACCGGCCGGTGGGTCGGCGGTGCGCAGGCCGAGGTCTGCAGCGACAACGCAGTACGACAGGAGTCACGCATGAGTGAGTTGAGCTTCGAAGGACGCGTCGCGGTTGTCACCGGGGCGGGCCGCGGTATCGGCCGGGCCTACGCCCGCCTTCTGGCCGAGCGCGGGGCAAAGGTCGTCGTCAACGACCTTGGTGGGTCGATCGAGGGCGAGGGGGCCGACACCGGGCCCGCGCAGTCGGTCGTCGCGGAGATCGTCGCGGCCGGCGGTGAGGCCGTGGCCGACACCAACGACGTATCCACGCGCGCGGGCGGTCAGGCGATCATCGACACCGCGCTCGACCACTTCGGCCGGATCGACATCCTGGTCAACAACGCCGGGATCATCAGGTGGGCCGGCCTGCCGGAGGTTGATCTGGAGAATCTCGAAGCCCACCTCGACGTTCACCTCATCGGTTCGTTCAACACGATGCGGGCCGCCTGGCCGCACTTCGTCGAGCAGGGTTACGGCCGGGTGGTGCTGACGACGTCGAGCGGCCTGTTCGGCTTCGACAACAACCTGTCGTACGCGGCGGCGAAGGGCGGCGTGATCGGGATGGCCCGCAGCGCCAGGATGGCGGGGGAGCCGCATGGCATCAAGGTCAACCTGATCGCCCCGGCGGCGCAGACCCGGATGGCGGGCGGCGAACCCCTGGCCGACGACGCGCAGCCCGTCCCCGGCCAGCCGTTCATGCCTTCGGACGCGGTGGCGCCGATGGTCGCCTTCCTCGCTCACGAGAGCTGCCCGGTCAACGGGGAGATCTACACGGCCGGAGCCGGTCGCTTCGGACGGCTCTTCATCGCCTCGACCGAGGGCTATGTGCACGAGGACGGCCCGGCCTCCATCGAGGACATCGCCGAGAACTGGGACACGGTCAACGACGAGAAGGGCTACCACGTGCCCACCGACCTCATGGCCTGGTCCGGCTCGTTCCTCAAGCATCAGTTCGGAGACAGCCCGGGCTCCGCGACCTCGTAAGCGGCGCCGGTACGCCGAGACCGCCTGCCGGACACCCTCCACGAGGGTCGGCGGGGGGTTTCGGCGTACCGGCGCGTGCCTTGGCGAGGACTCCCAGCGGCCGTTCGTCTCATGCGCGGGTTCGCGCTCGGCCGGCCCAGGCGGACCGAAGCCTGGACGTTCAGGCCGGTGCGACTTCTTCGTGGGGGCCGGGGCGGGGGTGCAGAGGCAGTTCTGTGACGACTTCGAAGCCGCCTTGGGCGCGATGGCCCGCACGAAGGCGACCACCGGCGGAGCGGGCGCGCTCGCGCATGCCGATGAGTCCGTAGCCGCTGTCCGGGGCCGGGGAGGGGGACGCTGCCGGGCTTCCTCCGTTGGTGATCGTGATGTCCAACCGGTCCCCGGTATAGGAGAGTTGTACCTCGGCCGAGCGGGTCACGGCGTGTTTGGCCACGTTGGTGAGGGCCTCCTGCACGATGCGGTACGCCGCGACGTCCGCGCCGGGGGAGAGGGGCTGCCGCACTCCCTGGGTGGTGACGCTGACCGTGAGTCCGGCGTTCCGGAACGAGGCGGTCAGCTCAGGGAGCCCGGCGATCCCCGGCGTGGACTCCTGAGACTCGTCCGCATCGTCCGCGAGGCGCAACAGGCCGACGGTGGACTTGAGTTCGCGCACGGCCGAGTGTGCCGTCTCGGCGAGGGCGGTGGCGATCTTCTCGGCCTCGTCAGGTCGTTCACGGATGAAGCGGGCGACGGCACCGGCCTGGATGTTGGCCAGGACCAGGTGGTGGGCGACGACATCGTGCAGGTCGCGGGCGATGCGCATGCGCTCCTCGGTGACGCGGTGTCGTGCCTCCTCCTCCCGGGCTCGTTCCGCCTGCTCGGTGCGAAGCCGGGTCGCGGTACCGAGAGCGGTGGGTAGCAGCAGCCAGGCTGCCGGACCGATCAACTTGAGGACCAGCGGTTCGTTCCCGGGGCCGACGGTCAGCGCCGTGCCCACCAGCATCGCGATGCCAGTGAAGGTGAAGGTGTTCGCGGTTCGCCGATCGGTGCGCGCGGCCAGTGAGTTGAGCGCGACCATGAGGGGCCCCAGCAGCACGACGGTGAGGATATAGCCGAGCCCGGCCATGGCCGTAGCGCAGACCGCCGTCAGCACCAGGGTCGTGCGGGGGAAGTCGCGGCGCCACAGCAGAGCGACGCAGGAGGCGCCCGCCAGCAGTACACCGGGCCACCACGGCACGTCCAGGTGATCACCCGGGAACGTGATCATGCTTCCGGGGAAGGAACAGGCGAAGAGGACCGCGGTGAGGGCCGCGTCGATGATACGAGGGTGGCTTCGCTGACGTCGCAAGCTATTGATCATGGAGTGGGGTTCCTGTCCGATGCTGCAACCGCGGTGGCGCGACGAATCAACGGATCATCGAAGGGTGTTCGTGCGGAGTGGGCGCTGCCGGGGCGGATGGAACGGCCGGTCGAGTGCCGTGCACCGCGGTGAGCAGGGGCCGCTTCTTCCCGCGAGGAAGCGGCCGGTGCGGCTCCTGTCGCCGGCTCCTGTCCGTGACAGGAACGCCGGGCACCTGCTGCCGTTCGCGACTACTCGTCGAAGGTGACGACGACCTTCTCGGCGGCTCCCGGCGTGCGGGCGAGGAGGAAGGCCTGCTCCACATCGGAGAACGGGACATGGTGGCTGATCAGTTTCGCGAATCGTTCCTGGTGTTCGACGATTTCGGGGGTGACCTCGAAGATCTCGGTGGGGTAGCCCTGAGAGGCGATGAGGGTCAGTTCGCTGCGGAGCATGCCGCCGAGGTCGATGGCGGCGGACTGCTTCTGGACGGCGACCATGACGAGCTTGGCGCCCCACTTGGCGGACGCGACCGTGGTGTTGATGATCGCCGGGACGCCCGCGGCGTCGATGTAGATGTCGGTCGCGGGGCGGGGCTGGCCGAGTGCGTTGGCGGCCTGGCCGTGCAGTTCGGTCAGGCGCTCCGTCACATTCTCCTTGGCGGAGTTGATGACGGCGTCCGCGCCGATGGCGAGCGCGGTCTCCAGGCGCTCGGGGATGATGTCGGCGACCACGACGTGCTCGACACCGCGCAGCTTGAGCCAGATGGCGGCGCCGAGTCCGATGGGTCCGGCGCCGAAGACGACGACCCTGTCCGCGGGCCCCGCTTCGGAGCGGTTGACGCAGTGGCGGGCGACGGCCATGGGCTCGTTGAGCGCGGCGACGGCGAACGGCACGGTGTCGGGGAAGACGGTGACGCTCCTGCCCAGAACGGCGTCCTCGATGAGGAGGTACTCGCCCATGCCGCCGAGCCTGCCGCCGCAGCCGATGATCCCGGACGGAGCGCCCTGCGGATTGACCACCACCCGGTCGCCCGCCTTCAGCCCGGTGACCTCGGCTCCGACCTCGACGATCTCGCCCGCCGGTTCGTGGCCCAGCGGCAAGGAGATCATCGAGCCCCCGGGACCGAAGGGGATGCCGCCCAGGTGGAGGAAGTGGGTGTCGGTGCCGCAGATACCGCAGGCTCGGACCCGCATGAGGGCGTCTTTGGGGCCGGGTGCGGGGCGTTCGACGTCGACGACGTCGATCTTGCCGACCGCACCGGTTCGCACTGACTTCATCGTGGCCATCGGGAGACTCTCTTTCTGGAACTGTTGGAGTGTGGCAGCGCTCGTGTGAGCTCCGGGGGTTCCGCGGATTGGGTTCCCGCCCGTGAGAGCTTCCTCGGGCGGCGGCCCAGCACTTGCCGACGGGCCGGACGATTCCGTTCGGGTCGTCCGCGCCGACGGAAGGGGCAGGGCCGGCAGTTCGGCGTGGACGCTCAGTCGCGGCGTACGTGGACGGGAGCGGTGGCCTGGAGCTGTCGGCCGACGCTGGGATTCAGGGGTGTGGGGCCGTCCGTCGATGGGGGACTCGGCACCATCGGTGTCCTCGGGCCCGGCGGCGGACGGGGAGAGTGCTCCGGCCGCCGGGCCCGAGGCTGCGCCGCCCCCGTCCCCACGGGGCCGACGCGGCGGGGCCGTCTCCGCTCGAGGAGGCCCCGGTCTGTGTGGCCACGGTCAGGGTGCCGTGGGCCGCGTCGCGTCAGGTGGCGCGGCGGTGTCGGTCGGCGCCAAGCGGAGCGCGGGCCGCCGTGACAACGGTGATGAAGGAGCAGGAGTCCACGCTGGGCACGTCGAGGGTCCTGACGGCCACGAAGGTGGGGTGCGACATGAGAGATGCTCCTGCGACGGTAGGGGAGTCCGGCGTGTCCGTCCGCAACGGGTGCCGTCATATTGCTTAACTTAGGCAATCATAGGGGCGTTACTTAAGTCAAGCAACTGTGTCCATATTTTGCTTGACTAAGGCAAGTAGCTGTTACGGTGGACTCATGTCCCCACCATCACCCGCAGAGCCCGTCTCCACGGACGTGGCCGCAATTGAGCAAGCCCTCACCCGCGTGGCATACCTGGCCGGCCGGGCCCGGCAGCACGAGCGTCTGATGGCCGTGGCCGGACTGAACCTGGACCGGGCTGCGGCCTCGATCCTGCGGAGTATCGCCGAGAGTGAGCCGGTACGGCCTGGAGTGCTCGCGGTCCGTCTGTCCGTGGAAGCCTCCCATGTCAGTCGGCAACTACGGCAGTTGGAGAAGGACGGTTACGTGGTCCGCGTCCAGGATCCGGACGACAGCCGTGCTCATCTCATTCAGCTCACGGACGCCGGACTGGTAGCGGTCGAGCGCATACGAGAGGTGAGCCGCCGGGGTATGGAGGTGGCTCTGGCCGACTGGTCACCCGAGGACCTGAGGCAGTTCGCCACGCTCTTCCATCGGCTCGTAGACGACTTCGTCACGCACGCCGAGGCGCCGGTGGAAGCCGGGCCCCTTACCTGACGGAGCTGACTTCATGGCTCAACCGGGGAGGGTCCGGTCGGCAACTGGGGTGGGTCCGTCGGCAACCGGGGTGGCTCCGTCGGCACCGCTGTGGTGACAGTCGGTACATCCGGGTGCCCCGGTTGATCCCGGTGTCACCGAACCGGAGTTGGCGGGTGGTCGAGTCGAAGTGGGCCACACATCGAGGCGCGCCACCGTACGCCCCGGCGATGTCGGGGGCGTAGCCCTGGCTTCAGTGGGGGACAACGTCCTACCCTGCCGCCCGGCCCGTCCCACGGAACGGCGCGACGCCACTCATGCCACCTGGTGCAGGCGTCCTGATCTGCGGAGTTGTCCGCTAGGCCCCGCGAACGACCTCACGCCACCTCATCGGTGATCTTTCCGCGCTGCCCGCCGGGGCCGTCAGCGCCAGCCTTTGGCGCCTGCCAGGGAGCCGTCGGAAGCATGGCGGGGGAGGAGAGGGTCCCGGTAGGGACGACCTGCCTCCACACCTTTCCTGCACTCGTGAACCTTGGTGCCCAACGCCGCCCCGGCAGACGGGAGTTGCCGAGGGTCAACCGTGGACAGGTTGGTGACCGTCGGTCGTAGTCCCGTCTCCGCGGCGATGGCGGCCGCGATGTCCCCGGGCCAGTTCGTCCGAGAAGAACTTGCCCGGGCACGCTCTGCGCGATGGCCCGGCGGAACAGTCCTGCCGCGTTCGACATGGCCGGCAGGGAGGCGGCCGATCCTGCTCCGGTGGACTCACCGAAGACGGTTGCCTGGCCAGAGGCGTAGCCGAACGCCGTGACGGTACCTCCCGCACCCATTCCAGGGCCGCGACCGGGTCGACCAGGCCACGGTTGGCGGGCGCCCCGTCGACGATGACTCAGTAGTTGAGCGTAACGACGACCACGTCGCCGTCGGCGGCGATGCGCTCGGTCTCGTTGCCCGGGGCCGGGCGAACGCGTCCCGTGTTCCGTCCCAGGTGCGTGGCGGGTGCGGTGCCTGGAACCGCGCGTCCTCACCAGTGGTTCGGCGAACGATATGCCGCGAATGACGGCCAGGCCGTCGTCCCCGCGGCTGCGCACCGCACCGGCGGCGTACGCGCCATGAGCTGGGCGGAACCGCCCGCTTACTCGCGTATCGAGGCTGTCCGGATCGAAGACGCTCACCAGTGGCTGCTTGGTGAAAGCGTGGATCGGACGGGTACACAGGCGATGGCGGTCGCCTCCCGCGGGAGCGGGGTGGCGACCGCCAGGCGGTCGGAGAGGGGCAGACGTCCGGCGCACGGGATGCTACGCCTTCGCGTCGGACACCTCGGGGGTTCCGGCCTGCTCGCCTGGTCCCGCGATGGGGGACGCGGTCGCATGCGCTGCGGCTGCGCGCTGCCGCGGGAGGAAGGAGGCGAGGAGGAGGGCGAGGAGGGCGGCACCGGCGCCGACGGCCATGACGGTCTTGAAGCCGTTCTCGGAGGGCAGGGCGCTGCTGCCGAAGTCGGTGGTCATCTGCGCCAGGATGACGCCGGCGAGGGCGCTGGCGAAGGAGGTGCCGATGGACCGCATCAGGGTGTTGAGGCTGTTGGCGGCGGCCGTCTCGGTGGCGGGTACCGCGCCCATGATGAGAGCGGGCATCGCGCCGTAGGCGAAACCGACACCGGCGCCGATGATGCAGGAGACCAGGACGAGGTGCCAGACCTCGGACATCAGGAGGATGTTCAGGCCGTAGCCGGCGGCGACGATGACCGCGCCCATCATCAGGGTGATCTTCGGGCCCTTGGCCTTGGAGATCGCGGCGGACAGCGGAGCCATCGCCATCATCACCAGGCCCTGCGGAGCCAGTACCAGCCCGACGGTCAGCATGGACTTGCCGAGGCCGTAGCCCGTCTGTTCGGGCAGCTGGAGCAGCTGGGGGAGGACCAGGGACATCGCGAACATCGAGAAGCCGAACGCCACGGAGGCGAGGTTGGTGAAGAGCACCTGACGGCGGGCGAGGGTGCGGAGGTCCACCAGCGGCTGGGCCGTGCGCAGCTCGAACGCCCCCCATGCCAGGAGTACGACGACCGCGGTGGAGAACAGACCGAGGACGGTGCCGCTGGTCCAGCCCCAGTCGGAGCCCTTGGAGATGCCCAGCAGCAGGGAGACCAG
>NZ_JBITHE010000014.1:162144-249809 GCF_044457665.1 Streptomyces sp. NPDC050535 | reverse complement strand
GATGAGCGACCACAGTTCATCCGACACGATCCACGGTCGCGACTGACGCTTCCCCATGCTCACATCAACGAGCGATCAAGCGGACAGTCACATGATCAACCCGCTTTTGTTAGAGCCAGTTAGAGCGCCGGCCTAGGCCCGGGATGTTTGGTTTACGGTGCAGGACGACGAGTCGGTGTTGATGTACCCGCCGAGCGCTGTCGCCAATGTCGATCAGCGGCACCATAGCCAGCTCCCTGGGCAGGTGGTGCCCGAACGGGGCAATGCCGACTGTCTCTCGATGGCTGTTCGCAGGCCGTCTGCGAAGGCCAGGGACGCGCCGACGCGGTTGCGGGGCAGAGACCGCGGGAAACTATAGACCCCGTCGTTTTGTATGCCGGTCCCGGCGCCGACGCACGGTAAGGGCACAGGCGAGCATGCCGAGGCCCCAGGCGATCAGAAGCGCACCCCAGAGCGGCATGGTCACCTCTGGGATGAGGAGGCGTATCTCGACGTCCGCGCGGTTCTCGAAGATGAAGACCAGAGCGATCGCGGTGATCAGAACGAATGGTGTGAGGCGGCGGACACCGGGGCGGGACAGGAATGGCGTGTGCGGCTGTCGGTCTGTGCTGGTTCGACTCATGAGATGTCTCCATCACGTTGCCCCTCCGTCCAGCATCCTCTTCCGGCATGCGGCTCGCTACGGAGGGAGCCGTAGCTGGGGCGACTCAAGGCCGTCGCAGCGACGCCGAGGCCGAGGCTCAGGCCGAGGTGCTGTCCGGTGCGGGGTGTGGAACGGTGGAAGAGGGCCGGACAACAGGCCCGGATCGGGGCAAGTGTTCCCGAGGGCCGGCTCCGCCCAGGAGGTGGCGTCATGGCTGATCAGGAGAGCAGCGAGAGGCTTCCGGAGAAGAGGGCGGCGCTGGGCCGCGCCGCGCGGGCGGACGCGCCGCGCTCCGCTCACGCGGAGTACCAGCCGTCGGCGAAGCGACCGGACCCGGTGGACATCATCGAGGCGCAGTCGGCCGCCCGGCTGCCGGAACTCGTGCCCATCCGCTACGGCCGGATGCTGGAGTCCCCCTTCCGCTTCTACCGGGGTGCGGCTGCCATCATGGCCGGTGACCTGGCCGACACCCCCCGCTCCGGAATCACCGCGCAGCTGTGCGGGGACGCGCATCTGCTGAACTTCCGGCTGCTCGCCTCGCCCGAGCGGCATCTGGTGTTCGACATCAACGACTTCGACGAGACCCTGCCCGGCCCCTGGGAGTGGGACGTCAAGAGGCTGGCCGCCAGCCTGGCCATCGCCGGACGCGAAAACGGCTACACGGATGCCGAACGCGCCGCCGTCGTACGGACCGCCGTACGGTCCTACCGCGAGCGCATGCGCCACTTCGCCGACCTGGGCAACCTCGCCGTCTGGTACACCAAGGCCGACATGGACGTCCTGCGGGAGCTGGCGGACCGGAAGGTGGGGGCGCGGGCCCGGGAGCGTACCCGGCGGGCCATGGCCAAGGCCCGTGGCCGCGACAGCCTCCAGGCGTTCGAGAGGCTCACGGAGGTTGTGGACGGCCGACGCAGGATCGCCCCCGACCCGCCCCTGATCGTGCCGTTGCAGGACCTGATGCCGGGTGTCGAGCGGGATGCCATGGAGGAACAGCTGCGCGAGCTGATCGAGCGGTACAGCCACAGCCTGCAGTCCGACCGCCGCCATCTGCTGCGGCAGTACCGGCTCGTCGACATGGCCCGCAAGGTCGTCGGGGTCGGCAGCGTCGGCACCCGATGCTGGATCCTCCTGCTGCTCGGCAAGGACGACGAGGATCCGCTTCTCCTGCAGGCCAAGGAAGCCGACCGGTCGGTGCTGGCCCCGTACGCCGGCCCGAGCTCCTATGACAACCAGGGCCAACGGGTCGTCGCCGGACAGCGCCTCATGCAGGCCACCAGCGACATCTTCCTCGGCTGGGAACGCGTCACCGGCATCGACGGACACCAACGCGACTTCTACATCCGCCAGTTGCGGGACTGGAAGGGCATCGCCGCACCACAGCTCATGGTTCCCAAGGACATGCGCGCCTTCGGTGAACTCTGCGGCGCCACTCTCGCCCGCGCCCACGCCAGGTCCGGAGACCGCATCGCCATCGCCGCCTACCTCGGTGCCGGAGATGCCTTCGACCGCGCACTCAGCGTCTTCGCCGAACGCTACGCCGACCAGAACGAACGCGACCACCAGGCCCTCACCGACGCCGTGCACAACGGACGGATCTCCGCCCAAGCCGCTTGACGCGTGCAGAGGGCCGGAGATGACTGTCGCGCCGCAAGGCCCGGCAGAGACAGGAGAACGACTGTGAGCGACAACGTGTATCTGGCAGACGACTATCCGCTTCTGGGCGCGTTCTGGACCATGATGTGGATCTTCCTGTGGATCCTGTGGATCATCCTGGTGTTCCGCGTCATCGGCGATGTCTTCCGCGACGACTCGCTGAGCGGCTGGGGGAAGACGGGATGGACCTTCTTCGTGATCATCCTGCCGTACCTCGGAATCTTCGTGTACCTGATCGCCCGAGGTCGTGACATGGGCAAGCGTGAACAGCAGGCCGCCGGGGCACGGCAGCAGTCGCTCGACGCGTACCTCCAGGGAAGCGCCGGAAGTGCGGGCACGGGCGGCCACGCGCACGAGCTGACCAAGCTCTCCGAGCTCAAGAGCAGGGGTGTACTCACCGAGACGGAGTTCCAGCACGCCAAGGAGAAGGTCCTGGCGTCCTGACCTCGACCCGGGCGTCCCACCGCCGGCTTCCCTGCCTCACCTCTCGGGCTTGTCCGGGGGACCGAGCCCACGGCGCACGGAGCTCTCGGGGACGGATGTGTCCTCGCGCAGGTCGCGCGTGATTGCCGCGGTCTTCTCGAGCCGGCGGCCGTACCGCTCGGCGAGGGCCACGGCGGAGATGCCGTGCAGGAGGACGCTGAGGCCGACAGTGATCGCGACCACCCTGCCCAGCAGTTCCACCCCGCGGACGTTTTCCTCCACCACGAGCAGCGCCAGCACGACGGACGCGAGACCGCGCGGCCCGAACCACCCGATGTACGCCACCGTGGGGGGCCGCAGCCCGCTCCCGGCGAGCGAGAGGGCCACCGGCAGCATCCTGACGACAGTGAGACTGAGCACCGCGTACAGGATGATCCGCCAGCTCAGGTGCTCCAGTGTGGGGCCGAGCAGCACCGCCCCGAAGACGAGCAGGCTGATCGCCGCGAGGAACCCTCCGAGATTCCCGGCGAACTCGGCTGTGCGGTCCGGGTCTTCCTGCTCGTGGTCGGTTCGGTAGCGGCGCAGGGCGAACCCGAGGGCGAATCCGGCGACCCAGGCGGCGATGAAGCCACTGCCGCCCGTCACGACGGCGAGTTCGTACGACGCTGCCGCGAGGGCCAGCGGATAGACCTGCCGCCACTCCCCCGCGGCCCATCCCCTGGCCCTGGACCACTGCAGCAGCCGACCGCCGAGCCCACTGACGAGGAGACCCAGCGCGGTACTCAGGACAAGTGCGCGCCAGAAGACACCCGCCGCGCCCTCTTCCGCGTACTGCGTGCCCGGGATGGCCGCCAGGAACAGGACGAAGAAGGGCAGCACCATGCCGTCGTTCAGGCCGCTTTCGACATTCAGGCCATGACGTACGAGCGCCGGGACGCGCGAATGGAAGAGGGCGGCCTTTCCGAGGGCGGCGTCGGTGAGGGCGAGGATGGCGGCGACCAGTGCGAGTTCCCACACCGTCAACCCCGGCAGCAAGGGCCAGGCGAGCAGCCAGCCCGCCCCGATACTCAGCGGCAGCCCGATGCCCAGCAGGCGGCCCGACAGAAAGCCGCCGGTCACCAGGTCGCGCCCGCGGACCGTCATGGCATCGGTGAACAGCACGAGCGCCAGGGCGGCCTCGAGAAGCACGATGATCGGTGCGGCGTCGTGCTTCAGATCGACGAGGTCGAGCGCGGCCGGGCCGAGGAGGATCCCGGAACCGACGAACACGATCGCCGGCGACAGCGGTGTCGAGGCCGGCCGACGCGAGCCCAATGCGTAGGCGGCCGTGACACCCGCCACCGCCACACCGGTCCAGGCGCCACCGCTCATCTTCTGACCCTCCGGATCCGTCCGCCGTCAGTCCCGGCAGACTGTCGACTCCTGCGCCGCTGCGGCACCCCGCCTTCCGCCTGATCGCGCCGGTGGCTTCCTTCTAGAGGCCGGCGAAGGACTGCCTCCGACGTCGACGAGGACACGCCGGGTGGCACCGCCCGCCCAGTGGAACGACGAGGCGTAGTCCCTCCGGACAGGCCGGCGACCGCGGCGGCCGGCTCAGAGGTGGTGCAGGGCTCACGGCCCCGGGCCGCGGACCACGTCTGGTCCGTACGGCCCACCTGGGCGGGCCGTCCAGCCGTACAGCGGCGGAAATGGAGGTAGGCACTCACCCAAGACGTCCTGGAGCCTCCATGGCCAGCCCGCACGAGCCGTCCGAGCCCGTCGCCACCTCAGAGAGAAAGGCGGGTGATGCAACGGGGGGTGGCCGCAAGCACGGCTCGGCGGCCGTGCGGATCACGCGGAACACTGCCTCGGCCGTGCTCATCGTGCTCACCTGCATCCTGGTGCCGGTCGCCCTGCTCACCGTGTGGGTGCACGACATCGCGTTGGACACCGACCGGTACGTGGCAACGGTCTCGCCTCTGGCCTCGGATCCAGCGATGGAGGACGCGGCGGTCAAGCGCATCACCCAAGCCGCCGACGTGCGGGTGGACGGCACCCAGGCCGCCGCGGACATCGCCGCCTGGATGCAGTCGCAGGGGCTGCCGCCCCGCGCCGCGCAGGCCGTGCAGGGGCTGGGCCCGCAGCTCGACTCCGCGGTCAACGACACGGTCGAGAAGGCGGCCGCCCGTTTCGTGCGCAGCGATCGCTTCGAGCGGATCTGGACGGACGCCAACCGGGCCGCCCACGCCGTGGTCGTGCACGCGCTCACGGGCGAGGGCCGTGGTGCAGTGGGGGTGGACGGCGGGACGGTCACCCTCGATGTCGGCGAAGCCGTCGATCAGGTCAAACGGGCGCTCGTCGAAGCCGGTTTGTCGCCGGCCGCCAAGATCCCCGAGGTCGACCAGCAGATGGTGCTCTTCCAGTCCGACCAACTGGAGAAGATCCGCAAGGGCGCCCATCTGCTGGACGTGATCGGGAATTGGTTTCCCGCGCTGGTCGTGGTGATCGGCGCGGCCGGCGTGCTGCTGGCCCGGCGGCGGCGCCGGGCCCTGGCCCGTACGGCTCTCGGCGCGGCCTTCGCCTGCCTGGTCGTGGCCGTCATCCTGGTCATCGCCCGCCGCTACTACCTGGATCATCTCCCGCCCCAGGTTCAGTCGGAGGCCGCCGCGGCAGCCGTCTTCGACACCCTGCTGCGCTTCCTGAGGGTCAGCCTGCGCACAGCGATCGTGCTCGGTGTGGTCATCGCGCTGGGCGCCTATCTGATCGGCCCGGGAAGGCTGCCGCTCGTCGTCCGCGGCACCTCCGAGCGCGCCGCCGACTCCGCGGCACACTGGGCATACGCCCACCAGGTCCGCACCGGCCGGGTGGGAACCTGGGCCGAGGCCCAGCGGCGGTGGATCGCCTTGGCCCTCCTGCTGATCGTGGCCCTGGTCTTCGCGCTCTGGAACCACCCGACGGCACTGACCATCCTGCTGCTGGTCATCGTCCTGCTGGCCGTCCTCGCGCTCCTCGCGCTCCTCGCTGCCACCGGCCGCGCCACCATCGGTGCCGAGAGAGGGGCACCCCCGCGCCCGGACGGCCGCGGGTGACCTTCCGCCGGTCGCGTCACACGCCCTTCGGGGCGCGCCAGAAGAGCGCGGATCCGCGCCCACGCCCCCGTCGACCACTCCGAGCCCACAGAGCGGGTTCCGTCCACCCATGAAGTACGGCACTCCGACATTCCGGCACCCCGGCGAGCTGCCCCGGCTAGTGCTCTGACCGGATGGGTTCGCCGGGTTGTTCAGGCCGCGGCGGCGAAGGGGCCGGCCTCCCCAGCGGATGCCCTTCTCGCTGCGGATGCGGGCGCGTTCCTAGCGTTCGGCGGCCAGGACCTCGCGGTGGCGGGCGTTGGCGTTGCGCCGGCGCAGATAGGCGTGCAGGGCCCGGGTCTGCGCGGTCTGTGTCTCAGCGGCGACCGGCAGCGCGTCCATCCCGGCCGCGGAGTGTCAAGTCAACTTGACACTTCCTCCCGTCGCCGGTCATCGCCGGCTGTGGCGGGGATGGCGTTGTCGATGAGGACGGCGGCGATGGCGGCGGCGGCGGGGAAGGCGTCGGCGTTGAGGACCCGGGTGCGGGCCGCGGCGCCGTCGATGAGCAGCGCGAGCTGCTCGCCGAGCTGTTCAGGGTCGGCGGCGCCGGCTTCGCGGGCTGTCTCGGCGAGCCGCGCGGCGACGGCCTTCTTGTAATCGCGTGCGTACTGGGATGCGGGGTGCTCGGGGTCGTGGAGTTCGACGGCGGCGGCGATGTAGGGGCACAGGGGGGTGGTGGGGGGAATGTCGAAGGCGGCGAGGAGCCGTTCGCGGGGCGTGAGGTCGGTGCGGTCGAACACACCGGACAGAACGGAGGGGTCGAACCCGCGCAGGTACTCGGCGACGAGTTCGTCCTTGCCGGTGAAGTGCTGGTAGGCCGTGCGCTTGGACACCTGGGCCGCCGCGCAAAGCTGGTCCATGCCGGTGCGGTTGATGCCCTGTTCGCGGAACAGCTGCTGGGACGCGCCGAGGATGCGCTCGCGGGCGCCCCGGCCGCGGCGGCGGCCCTTGGGACCCTTCTCCAACTCCGTCATGGGTCCATGGTACCTCAGCTGGGTAACGACCGGTGTACATAGTTTGCGTCCCGACCGCCCGCCCCGTACCGTAAGCACACAGGGCGGTGTACATAACCCCGTCATCCCAGGTGCGCAGCACCAACGAACCCAGGGAGCGACTATGGGAAAGCTTGACGGCAAGGTAGCGGTCATCACCGGCGGCACCACCGGCATGGCGCTGGCCGGCGCGAAGCTGTTCGTCGACGAGGGAGCGCACGTCTTCATCACCGGCCGCCGACAGGACGCCCTGGACGAGGCCGTGAAGCAGATCGGCCGCAACGTGACCGGCGTTCAGGGCGACGCCGCCGACCTGGACGACCTGGACCGCCTGTACGACACCGTCAAGCGGGAGAAGGGAAACCTCGACGTGCTGTGGGCCAGCGCCGGCGTGGGCGAGCCCGCCCCGCTCGGCGAGATCACCGAGGCCCACTTCGACGCCGCGTTCCACCTCAACGCCCGCGGCACCCTGTTCACCGTCCAGAAGGCCCTCCCGCTCTTCAACGACGGTGGCTCCATCCTCATGACCAGCTCCAACGCCTCCCTCGGCGCCTTCCCCGGCTGGAGCGTCTACGCCGGCAGCAAGGCCGTCCAGCAGGCCTGGGCCCGCGTCTGGCTCAACGAGCTCAAGGACCGCCGCATCCGCGTCAACGTCCTGACCCCCGGCCAGGTCGCCACCGCCAAGCAGGAAGAACTCTTCGACGAGGCCACCAAGCGCCAGTTCGAGTCCCTCATCCCCCGCGGCCAGATGGGCCGCCCCGACGAAATCGCCAGCGCCGCCCTCTTCCTCGCCTCCGACGACTCCAGCTACGTCAACGGCATGGAACTCGTCGCCGACGGCGGCATCACCGCCATCTGAACCGCCATCTGAACCGAACAACATACAACCAGGGCAGGACATCTCATGAGCAGCATCATCGGCACCGGGAACATGGCCCGCACCATCGGCGTGCGGGCGGTAGCGGGGGGCAACACCGTCGAGGTCATGGGCCGCGATCAGTCCAAGGCCGCTGACCTGGCCAAGGCTCTCGGCAGCGGCGCCACGACGGGAGAATGGGGCACCGCCCCGGCCGGGGACATAGTCATCGTGGCCCTGTTGTACGACGGCGTCGTGCCGGTCGTCGCCCAGTACGGAGACGCTCTCGCGGGCAAGGTCATCGTCGACATCAGCAATCCCTTCAATTCCACGTTCGACGGGCTGGCCCACCGCGAGGAGACCTCGATCGCGCAGGAAGTCGCCAAGGCGGCTCCGGCCAGCGCCAGCGTGGTGAAGGCGTTCAACACCGTCTTCAGCCATGTCCTGGAGAAGGGGCGACCCGACGTCTTCATCGCCGGCGACAACGCGCAGGCCAAGGCAAGTGTGGAGGCGTTCATCGAGAGCCTCGGGCTGCGCCCGCTGGACGTCGGGGGCCTGAAAATGGCGCACTGGCTGGAAGGAGCGGGCGTGGTCACCGTGGGCCTCGCCAACCACGGGGTGGGGAACTTGGACTTCGCCCTCAGCATCACCGAACTTCCCGCCCAAGCAAACGATTGACGGATCACCGAAAGGACTCGCCATCGAAGCTCAGTTTCACACTTCCCATAGTCGGGACCGCTATTGAGAGAGCTGTCCGAAGTCTCAACCCACCGGCACAGGAGCCCCAACTTCGAGGACCTGGGGGGCGGCATGCGGACTACTAAGCCGGAGTGAACTGGACACGCCCGCTGCGGAGTTGGCCAAACAGCTACAGGAGGTCCAGGCCGAGAGGGAGGAGCTCGTGATCGCCGGGTCCTGAACCGGCTATCCGAGCGGGGCCGACGTCGCCGAACCGCCGGTATCAGGTCATCGAGCGGTGAGGACGTGCGCCCACGGCTCATCGATGTCGGCCAGACCCAGCACGGCGACCACGTTGTCGAGCATTCCGGCGCCGAACCAGCGCCGCACGGCGTCGTCGTCGCCCAGCAGCTGCCGAACGGTGTCAACCTGCTTGGCGTAGCACCGGCGCACGGCCTGCCCCACCAGCGGCTCGCCAGTGGCACAGTTCGCGTGCATGAGGAAACGCAGGACGTTCCGGTCCGCGACGAGCGCGGCGTAGGCGCCGCGCGCCGCATCCAACGCCGCCTCGGGCGCCCGCCCGGCCCCGCCCGACGCCGGCGAGTGAGCGACCAGCGTGTCCGTCATGACGACGGACACGTGGTCGACCACCGCCGCGAACAGCGCTTCCTTGTTCGGGTACAGGCGATAGAGATACGGCTGAGAGACGCCGACCCACTCTGCGATCTCGTGCGTCGTCGTACCGTAGAAACCCTTTTGCGCGAAGCAGTCGACCGCGGCGGCCACGATGGCCCGACGTCGTTCGTCGCTCTTCGTGCTAGTACCGGCGGCAGGCATGGGCGTCAGTCAAACACGGCTCTCCTCAGCCTCCAAAAGTCACGCTGCGGTCAGAGTCGGACGGCGGCACGTCGTGGGGCGTGAGCGCCTCGATCGCCACCAGCGGGTTCCAGTAGTCCAGGTAGTGGGTGATGAGCGCGTCGTCATCGGTCCGGACGACGGAGATGCACGTCTGCTCGTACGGCTTGCCGGTCGGCAGCGCCGTGCCCTTCGAGCGGAATTCGGCGATCACCAGACTCGGATCGACCGTGTCGTGGAACACCAGGTCGCCGAACTCGACGTCAAAGGTCTCGGGGAAGCCCTTCATGTGGGCAAGCAGGGCGTCTCGTCCCGTGACCTGCTTCGGCACGCCTTCCGGGGCGTACGGGAACTCGAGCACCGCGTCCGGGGCGAACAGCTTCACCCACTCCTCGGTGTGTCCCGCGGCGGTAAGGCGCAGGTGCTCGGCTACGGCGTGCTGGGCAGCGGCGCGGCGGTTGGCGTCGTCTTCCTTGACTGTCATCATCACTCCTACGTTAGTGGTCGACCTATAACCTACCATGGCCAGCCGTTGCGGGTAGTCGTGCGGGAGGTAACGGGGCCCTTGCCGTAGTTGGGGCGCCGGTCGAGCACGGCTTCGCCCACCTGGCCTTGTTGGACAGCTTCTGCCCTCGCGTCAACGGCCGGTTCCGGGCGGCCTTGTAGCCGTTGATCACCGGCGGGTCGGCGTCGGGACCGCTGCCGTCGAGTCCAGCCGAACTACGTCGTTTCACGCCAGCCACGCTCAGCGACGTGGGCACTCTCGTGGACCGGCTCGCGCACATCCGACGCGCCGGGTAGTCCGTCACGCGCGGTGATATTTGATCAGCAGCCGAAGACTGCTATCCCCTATCCCCGACAGCGAGTGGTTCTGAGCAAGCTCACCCCGCTCGGTCAGGAGCAGTCACTACGGCCATGAAGACCGGTCCGCAGTCCGGCACGTAGACCTCCATCGTCTCCATGCGGGACAGCGCGTCCCTGCTGAGCACGCCTTCCTGTTCGTGGTGGAAGACGAGTGCCTCGGCAAGCCCCCGCAGGTCCTCGTGTCCAGGAGGAGCGGGTGAGGCGGTGATGCGGCAGCCCTCGGTGTCCGCCCCCTGGCTGATGTGATCGATGGTCGAGTGGAGAGCTTCCGGTGCCGGGGCCGAGTCACTTTCGTGCCACAGGTAGATGTGCTCGATCCGTCGGCCCGCACCGTCTGTCCGCTGCAGCACATGCGGTGCACCGTTCCTCGCCGCGAGGTTCCGGTCGTAGATCATTACGGCCTCTGGGCACCCGCACTGCTGGCACGCTTTGATGATGGGCTTGTTCTGGACCATTGACCTGATGGCCAGTGCGTTGACGCTGTGTCGGATGAAGCAGTGCAGGCAGTGCAGCGCGCTCTGCTCCATGACCTCCGAGCCTCTGCCCAGCGCCTGCGCGAGCTCGAAGTAGGGAGGAGTGGCCATGCCGGCGTTGAAGACGGAGAAGTTGCTGGTGAGCAACGCGAAATTTTCATCGGCCGCAGCTGTCGTGAAGGTGGCGAACTCCCGGTGCAGGGGGTGGACACGGCCATCCACAGAGAGGTGCGTGATCGAGTTGACGTCTGTCCAGGGGGAGTTCGAGGGCCCTCCGCGGGAGAGACGGGATCGCAGACGTTTCCACACAGTGCGCTCCTCGAACGGGAAGGTTCACCTCCCTCATCCTCCGACAGCCACAACTGAGTGACAAGCGGGGTTACCAGGCTAATCCTGGCGGGTGCCGGCGGCAGGCGGGTGGGTTCAGTCGAATCCAACCCGGAGGTGTGTCACAGGACCCCGGGCCCTGTGGTCACCTACGTAGGACTGGTCAGTGGGAGTCGCTGCCCAGATGGCAGGGACCGCACTTGGCGGCGTCCGCCCACAGCCACAGGTCGACCTCCCAGCCGTCGGCGGCGATCACGTCCGTCGTGCGCAGCACAGCGCCGAGCCGTCGTCCTTGAAGACGACCTCAGGTATGTGGTGGAGGAGGTACCCGGCGTTGAAGCGCTCCCCTCCTGCTGCCCCAGCTGGAGTTCGAGACCGTTGTCCGGGACCTGGTGACCGCTGCCGCCGTGCCCGCGCCCATCACCGGGGAGGCGACGGCACACTCCAGTTCTCCGCCGGTCTGCACGCACCCGCTCCCGGCGAACTGGGCCGCCGTAGTTGGCCACCCGGGCCCCGGAATCGGTACGTCCGTCGAGCGAATGCGACTGGCCAGGTATTGCTGCCGCGGGAGCGTACGGTCTCAAGCGCGCGGTCTCAGCGGCTTGGATGCCTGCCGCGAGCAAGCCTCCGCGGTCCGGTGCCTGTGATGCCTCGTGGTGCGGCGCCTTCTGCGCCGCGTGTCAGTTGGCCTTGTCGCCGGTGAGGGCGATGTCCAGGTGCGCGAGCAGCGCGCGAGCGCGTGGCCAGTTGGTGCGGTTCGAGCAGGCCGAAGCATTGGCGAAGTGCGTGCGTTCCCGCTTGTTCCACGGCTGTCGGTGCCGTGCGGCCCGTGTCCATCAGGGACACGGTCTTGCGGCGGCGGTCCTCGGGGTCGCTGGTCCGGGCGACCATGGCAAGGCGCTCAAGGCCTTCGACGATCTGGGTGACGGAGCGCGGCGCCTGACCGAGGGAGGCGGCAAGCTCCGCCTGGGCCTGGTGGAGCGCGCCGCGGCCAGCCAGCGCCTGAAGGACCTTGGTGCGGGACAGGGACAGGCCGCAAGTCGCCATCATGCGCTGGAGGATTCCCGCCCACTTCGGGGAGCCTCACCGTCCCGGTCAGGCTCGCCGAAGACGCATGCATCCCACTGCTACGGCGCTCGAAAGCGTTGATGTCGGTGGACATACCCGCTCGAAGCAACCGGCGGACGGCTATCTGCCTCGGGCAGAGCCCGCACAGCGCAGGTCCCGACAGCCATGCAGCTGCCGGGACCTGGGCATGTGGGGTTCTACTTGGGCTTGATGGCGTCCTTGGCCTTCTCCTTGGCCGCGCGCAGGTCGCCCTTGGACTCCTCGGTCTGGCCCTTGGCCTTCAGGGACTCGTTGCCAACCGCTCCGCCGACGACCTTCTTGACCTTGCCCTCGACCTGCTCGCCCTTGGCCTGAGCCTTCTCGTCCGCTGCCACAGTCACTCACCCCTGCCTTGATCGAATTACGTTCGCTACTCCGGGTCCCCCCGCACTCAGGTGCCAAACCTGATGATTCACGACCGGTTCGCTCGGCCATGGGACACCTGAGCTTGGATAGACCCGCTGGAGCCCTCCCATTACCTGGTGTCACCGGGTCCGGAAGCATCGACAGACCGCTGACTAGAGGCATGACCACCGGCTTCTTCGCAGGTCGGGAGGCTCTTCGCAATGTGGATGCGACGATCGGTGCCATGGGACGGCCGGGCGAGGACGACCGAAGGACGCATGTGATCGACGTCAGTGACATAGGCGCTTTTCTCGGCCTGGACTTCGCGAAGGGCGAACACCACGCCACCGCCGTACACCGGCCGGAAAGAAAGCCATGCGGAGCGGCGAGCGGGGCGATATCAGCGGGACCAGACAAGCGAAACTTCCGGAGCTGCTTCTGTGCCTGCTCGGTGTCCATCGGGATCTGCTCGGCGCTTTGCTGGTCCTCCTCCTTTTGCGAGGTGGCGAGGTCCACCTTTTTGCCCAGGACCCGCGTGTACACGGTGGCGGCTAGTGCGGCACCGGTCAGGAGGGTCTTGGTGACCGTGGAGGCGCCGACGCCCTTCTGGTCGCGGACCCGGTCACGGGCGGCGGCCAGCACTCCGGCCCCGCCGATCAGGTGGGCGCCGACGGCCACGGCTCCCAGCGGGGCCCACTTCACCCAGCCCGCCGAGGCGATGCGCGCGGTGCCGTCTTCGGTGATGCCCTCCGCCTCGGCGGCGCCGTTGAGGCCGACCGCGCCCATCAGGGCACCGCCGAACCACGCGGCAACACCGAGATCGTGTGCACTGCGGAGGAACGTGTTGCGTTCAGTCATGATCATTCTTCGGTCGGGGCCGACGCCTGATGGGCCGGCTCTCCACTTCGCCCGGCGATACTCACGGCTCGTTCGTCGCGGCTCGCGACGGCCGGGTGAGGTGGCGCGTGGTCCTGGGAGGCGGGAAATGCCACGCGTGCGGAGCGGCGGTCCGGGTGCGGGCCGCACGGGCCACTTCGGTTGTGTGCCTGAGCCAGGGCGGCAGGGGGACGGGGAGCCCAGGGACTGGATTCGCTTGGTCCGCCCAGGCCGCGGCCTGTCGGCGGTCAGTGCCGGGCGTCGTCTCGTGCCGGGGCCGCCCGGAGGGAGGACAGCGGTATGACCCGGATCGAGCGCGGGGTTCTTGTCGTTCCTGCTTCGTCCACGAGGTGCTGGGCGGCTGCGCGCAGTTCGGTCTCGGCGCGCAGGGAGGACTGCTCCAGGATCTGCCAGGCGTGGTCGAGGGAGCAGCCTTCGACGGCCATGATCATGCCGAGAGCCGTGTCGATCATCGATCGGGTGACGAGTGACCGGCGCAGCCCGTCGACTTCTTCAGGCAGACGCTGGACTGCCTGAGCGGTGTCCCGGGGCGGGTGGTCAGCGGCGGGATCGGCGAGGTGGTACTGAACGGGATCGGTCGACGGCTGCACGGTATGGCCCCCAACGTGTCGGGCGACAGGCTCCGGGGCTGGGGAGACGTCACGTTCGTACGAAGCCGGTAGGCCCGTACGCGACTCTGCGAGTGCCCCGACGAGCGGAGCTGATGCAGCGTCGGGGTCACGCTTCGAACACGGAGTTGATGCGGCATAGGGGTCATTGGGCGAACACGGAAGGCGCCGTCCGAGTTCGGCGGCACCGGCCGACGGAGACGGCTTGTTCGAGAGTGCGACCGGCTGTGCGCGGGCATGTGGTTCTGTTCAGGCAGCGGGGGCAGGGAGTATGTTGGAAGTCACGTCCTAGCCCCGACGTGGCCAACACGATGTCGCATGCGCCTGCGGGGTTGAGGATTCTCGACCCGGGTCATTCTTCAGGTCCGCACGTCACAGCGCTCTTTGGGAGTCCGTGGTGCGTGACCGTCCCTGACGTTTCGTCATTGACGGCGTCCGAAGTGGACACGCCCGCCTATCAGGTCTCTGCTGGGTGTTCACACCGGATGCGTGATCCGAGGTCTGTATCAACCCCACTGTTTCCTTCCGGTTCTTCTGCGCGCGGGAAGGTCCTCATCGTCTCGTGCTGTTCGTGGCCGGCGAAATCGACCTGGTCACCGCGCCCCTCCTTCTGACCGCTGTGAATACTTGCGCGCGCCGACCTGTGCAGTACGTGGACGTGGATGTCTCCGGTATCAGATTCTGTGACGTCACCGGCCTGAACGTCTTCCTGGAATCAGCCCGCGTCTCTGCCGCCCGGGGGTGCCGGCTGCGGTTACGGCGGCCCGCGCCCCAATTGCGCCGCCTGCTGGACCTCACTTCCACCACCGCGGTCCTCGTCCAAGCCCCGGCACCCTCCCAGAACCGGCGCGCCGTGATCCTTCCATCGATGCAGCCCCGTCGGCGGGCCGGCCGCCGGATGCGCCGCAGTGGCCCGGGCAGGGCGGATGCCCAATGATGAGCGAAGACATGGCCAGGGTCGTTTCGCTCCTCCAGGTGAGGAGCGGCCCGGGGGGCGTCGACGACGTCATCGAAGCCGGATGTGAGGTTCTGGGGGTCCATGGTCTCGCGGTGTCCCTCGTGGTGCCCGGGATCGGCCTGGAACCGGTGTCCTGCTCCGGCAAGCAAGCCCAGATGTTCGGAGACCTGCAGTTCACCCTCGGCGAGGGCCCCTCGGTGGATGCCGCCCACAAGGGAAGGGCCGTCAGCGTGGCGGATCTGGCGGGGGAAAGGGCAGACCGGTGGCCCCTGCTTCTGCGGGAGACCGCAGGAATACGGGTCCGATCCGTCTTCTGTTTCCCGCTGACGATCGGAGCGATCCGCGTCGGCGTGCTCACCGCGACCCGTCGGCAGGTGAGCGCCCTGACCCGCCAGCAGAGCGACGACGCACTCGCCCTGACCGCCACCCTCACCCACCTCTACCTCTCCAGCGAACCCGACCACCACGAGATCACGCCCCACGAGGACTTCCACCACATGGTGGTCCACCAGGCCACCGGCATGCTCAGTGTTCAGCTCGGCACCTCTCTGGCCCAGGCGCTCCTTCGGCTGCGCGCCCACGCCTACGGCCAGAACCGGCCCATCACCGACATCGCCCAGGACATCGTCGACCGGCGCCTGCGGCTCTCTCCTCCCACCGACGGCGAACTCGCGCCCACTGAAGACAAGGACTGACTGCCCATGCCCCGAGAGCAGCAGCTCACCGACGTATTTCTGGACATCGCCGACTCCCTGGTCAGCGACTTCGACATCCTCGAATTCCTCCAGCAGTTCACCATCCACTGCGCGGCCCTCCTGGACGTCGCGACCGCGGGTGTTCTCCTCGGCGACGAGCGGGGTCACCTCCAGCTGCTGGCCGCCTCGGACGAGAACACCCGCATGCTGGAAGTGTTCGCCGTCCGGCACGAACAGAGCCCCTGCGTCGACTGCTTCCGCTCAGGCCATTCCGTTCCTCACGTCGACCTCACCCAGCCCGAGGCCCTCGTACGCTGGCCCCAGTTCACCCAGGCCGCCCGGGAACGCGGGTTCGCCGCCGTGCACGCCTTCCCGCTGCGCCTGCGCGGCACCGTCGTCGGCGCCCTGGGCCTGTTCCGCACCACCCCTCAACCCCTGGGCCAGAACGACGTGCTGCTGGCCCAGGCCATGGCGGACATGGCCACCATCGCCGTCCTCCAGCAGCGCACCCTGGCCCAGAGCGAGACCGAACGCGCTCAGCTCCAGTACGCGCTGACCAGCCGCATCATGCTCGAACAGGCCAAGGGAGTCCTCGCCGAACGCTGGCAGTGCACCGTCGACGAAGCCTTCACCGCCATGCGCGCCTACGCCCGCACCAACCAACTGCGGCTCACCGGGCTCACCCAGGCAATCGCGGACGGCACCTTCGACACCGATCAGATTCCCCACGCCGCGACCGACCTCAACGGGCGATCCACACGTTGAACGCGCCCGCGCAAGACCGAGCGGCTCGCCTCCGAGGAGCGGTGCCGCGCACGGGCGGCACGGCCCGCAGGCAGGAATGGGATGAGCTGGGTGGCGTAGGTGATCAGGTGGCGTCCGCTGACCGCCCTGACCCGGTCGATGGGGCTCCGTCCGGTCCTGGCTCCCCCGTTGGCGCTCGGATGTGGAAGGCGTCGACCGCTGCCGGGAAGAAGCCGAGGGCGTTCGCACCGCGGAGTTCCGCGAAGAGGACCTCGTGCAGCCGGGGCCACCCGTCAGTCTCGGACCACTCAGCCAAGCGGCGCCGGCAGGGCATGTCCGAGACGAGGACGAGCTCCTGCGGCAGGTGTTCCCACGCGATCCCGGTGTGCGGTACGACCAGTCTGCCCTGGAACACCGGCCGGTCCGGGGGCCGCGACGGAGGGATGGGAAACTGGCGGGTATGGATACCCGTCGCAGGAACAACGTCGTCGTCACCGGCCGTGCGGACGGGCCGGTGCTCCTGCTGGCACACGGCTTCGGCTGCGACCAGAACATGTGGCGCAAGGTGGTCCCCACGCTGGCCGAGAGCTACCGGGTGGTGCTCTTCGACTACGTGGGCTCGGGCCGAGCGGATCCTTCAGCGTGGGACGAGCGGCGATACAGCTCGCTGGATGGTTACGCGCTCGATGTGCTGGAGATCTGTGCGGAGCTGGACCTGCGGGCTGTGACGTTCGTGGGGCATTCGGTCAGTGCGATGGTCGGGGTGCTCGCGGCGGCGAAGGCGCCGCAGCGGATCGGCCGTCTGGTGATGGTCGCCCCCTCGCCCCGCTACATCGACGACGACGGCTACCGGGGCGGGTTCAGCGCCGAGGACATCGATGAGCTGTTGGAGTCCCTGGAGTCGAATTATCTGGGCTGGTCGGCGGCGATGGCTCCGGTCATCATGGGCAACGCGGATCGGCCGGAACTCGGCGAGGAGCTGACCGCCTCGTTCTGTGCGACCGACCCGGACATGGCCCGGGTTTTCGCCCGTACGACGTTCCTGTCCGACAGTCGCAAGGACCTGAAGACGGTCGCGGCCCCGACGCTGATCCTGGAGTGCCGTCAGGACGCGATCGCCCCCCGCGAGGTCGGCGCCTACATCCGCGACGCGATCGCCGGCAGCCGGCTGGTCACTCTGGAGGCGACGGGACACTGCCCGCAGTTGAGCGCACCGCAGGCCACCGCCGGGGCGATCACCGAGTTCCTCGGAGCAAGCCGTTGATGTGCCGCACCGACCAGGCTCCCGAGCCGGGTGAGGAACAGGACGTGGACGTCACGGACGCGGTGTTCACCTCGCTCCTTGAGGACAGTGCCGAGGAGTTGTACGAGCAGGCCCCGTGCGGGTATCTGTCGACGCTGATGGACGGCACCATCGCGAAGATCAACGCCACTTTGCTGGACTGGCTGGGCCTTGACCGTTCCCAGGTGGTGGGGCGGATGCGGTTCAGCGATCTGCTCACCGTGGGCGGCAAGCTCTACCACGAGACGCACTTCGCGCCGCTGCTGCAGATGCAGGGCCAGGTCAGCGGCATCGCCATGGACATCAAGGCGTCCGCCGGACGGCGGATGCCGGTGCTGGTCACCTCGAAGGTGAAGACCAGCGAGGACGGCGAGCCGCTGCTGGTCCGCACCACCGTCTTCGACGCCCGGGACCGGCGCGCCTACGAGGCCGAGTTGCTGCGGGGCCGCCGGGTGGCCGAGGAGGCACGCCGGCAGGCCGAGGCCGACCGCGAGCGGCTCCAGGAAGCTCTCGCCGTCCTCCAGCAGAGCCTGCTGCCCGCCCAGTTGCCCACCGTTCCGGGCCTGGAAGCTGGTTCCCACTACCACACGGCCTCCCCTGACCTGCTGGGCGGAGACTTCTACGACCTGTTCCCCCTGGACACCGGACGGTGGGCGTTCTTCCTCGGCGACGTGTGCGGCAAGGGCCCCCAGGCCGCCGCGATCACCTCGCTGACCCGCTACACCCTGCGCGCGGCCGCCCTCCATGACGCCGACCCGGTCACCGTGCTGACCACCTTGAACACGGTGCTGCACGAGCGGTACAGAAGCGGCGACACCCGCTACTGCACCGCCATATTCGGTGTCCTGGAACCCCGCGACGGGCACGCCGACGTGCACCTGGCCTCCGGCGGCCACCCCTCGGCGCTGATCCAGCGCGCGGACGGCAGTGCCGACTACCTCCCCACCCCGGGCGGGATGCTCATCGGCGTCCTGCCCCAGGCCCAGTTCGCCGCCACCCGTGCCCGGCTGCTGCCCGGCGACACCCTGCTCCTCTACACCGACGGCCTGACCGAGGCCCGCACAGGACCCGAGCGCGCACTGTACGGGGAGGACGCCCTGCGCGCCTTCACCGCCACTCAGCCGCCAGCGGGTCCGCAGGCCCTGATCACTGCCCTGACCGGGCTGCTCGCCGGGTTCGGCGAAGGACTCGACGACGACACGGCGCTGCTCGCCGTCGGTGTGCCCGCCCCGCTTCCCACCACCGCGAGTGGAAACCTGACATGAGCCCACTGACGATCACCACCCGAGACGTCGACACCGGTCCCGTACTGGAGATCACCGGTGACCTCGACCACGCGACGGCGCCAGAACTGCGCCAGGTCGTGGACGCTCTCACCCTTACCACGGGGCAACTCCTGGTTCTGGATCTGGCCGGTCTGCAATTCTGTGACTCCAGCGGGATCAGCACTCTGCTCGCGGCCAGGAGCCTGGCCATCGAGCAAGGCGCCGACATAGCCCTGGCCTCGGTCCCCGCCAACACCGCCCGCATCCTGGGCATCGTCGGTCTGGACCGGGTCTTCACCATCCATCCGGACGCCGCCGCGGCCACCGCCCGCAGATCCGCCGCCTGCTGATCCTGCCCTGCGCAGCCGCTCGCGCAGCCGCAGATGTGCGGTCAGGATCGGACAGACCTGATGTCCGAATGACCGGAGGTGGGCGTTGTCACCGGACCACAGGGCGGCGCCGTAGCGATGGCTACCGGCCCAGGCTGAGCGGGCGCACGTCGCCGGCCTCGTTCAGGCCTTGGGCGACGGCGACAAGCTACCCGTAGAGATTGCCCACTAGGACACCGGGACCTGCCGAGTAGAGCGCGCGGGCGGCCAGTTCGAGAGGCATGTCCGGCTCGCAGGCGTCGAGCGAGCAGGGCCCGGACCGCGCGTCGCGGTCCGGGCCCTGCCACCTGCGGTGCCGCCCCTGCGGCGGCGGTGCGTCAGCTCTGTGCGGTGTCGTCGCCCGTCTGCCCGGCGCCCTCAGCTGTGCCTGCCTTCTCGCGCATCTTGCGCACCAGCTCCGCCTTCTGGTCGGCTGCACCCTGGCGGTCGAGGTTGCGGTGCGGCCCGTGGTTCTGCCGTTCGGCGCGGGACAGCTTCTTGCGCTGGCCGCCGCCCATGCCCACGGGGTTGTTGATGTTCTTGCTCACGGTCACGGGTTCTCCCGGTAATGATGTGAAGTGATCTACGGATCCATCGGTGCAGGACGGGCGGCGACGTCGAAAGACGTCAGCAGGGGCCCATCACGCTCTCACTCGTAGATCGGCGCCTGGAAGAACATGACGAAGACGTTACCCGGTTCCTTCGGCCCCGCACACCAACCTTTTCGCCGCCCGCCCGTGGCAAGCTCAGATGGGCGTTACTGGGCCGCCGCGGCCGTTGTCAGTGATCGCGAGCACACTGACGGCCGGAGAGATCATCTCACTTGCGCCCCGCCGTTGCGGGACAACCTCGAGGCGGCGGTCTCGGAGGATCTTCCAGGTCATCACGCGGGCGCAGACGTGCTCGCCGCGGGGAGCAATGGCGCGGGCTTCATTCGGGTGGATGAGCGAAACGCTCGAAGGGTTCACGCTTCCGGATCAGAGGTGCGTCGGTGCGGTCGGCGATGTCTTCGGCGGTGACACCCGGCGCGCATTCCACCAGAGCGAGGCCCTCGGGGGTGACGTCGAGGATGCCGAGGTCGGTGATGACGCGGTGGACGCACCGTTCACCGGTGAGCGGGAGGGTGCACTCCTTGACGATCTTCGGGCTGCCGTCCTTGGCGGTGTGTTCCATCAGGACGATGACGCGGCGGGCACCGTGGACGAGGTCCATCGCGCCGCCCATGCCCTTGACCATCTTGCCGGGGATCATCCAGTTGGCCAGGTCGCCGGCGGCGGAGACCTGCATCGCGCCGAGCACGGCGGTGTCGATGTGGCCGCCCCGGATCATGCCGAAGGACAGGGCCGAGTCGAAGAAGGAGGCCCCCGGCAACACCGTGACGGTCTCCTTGCCCGCGTTGATCAGGTCGGGGTCGACCTCAGCCTCGGTCGGGTACGGGCCCGTGCCCAGGATGCCGTTCTCGGAGTGCAGGACCACATGGACGTCCGGGGGAAGGTGGCCGGGGATGAGGGTGGGCAGGCCGATGCCCAGGTTGACGTAGGAGCCGTCGGTGAGTTCGGCGGCGGTGCGGGCGGCCATCTGGTCCCGGGTCCAGCCCAGCTGCGTTCCGCGGTTGGAGCTCATGCGCGTACGGTCCCTCGTGTCGAAGACGCGGAAATGGAAAGGTGCTCGATCTGCTTGTCGGCGGCCTCGGCCGGGGTCAGGACCACGATCCGCTGGACGAAGATGCCCGGCAGGTGGATCTCGTCCGGACTCAGCGCGCCCGGCTCGACGAGTTCCTCCACCTCGGCGACGGTGATGTTGCCCGCCATCGCTGCCAGCGGGTTGAAGTTGGCTGCGGACTTACGGAAGACCAGGTTTCCGTGGCGGTCGCCGCGCCAGGCCCGTACGAGAGCGAAGTCGGTGGTGAGGCCGTGCTCCAGTACGTACGTACGGTCGGCGAAGTCGCGCGTTTCCTTGGGCGGGGAAGCCACGGCGACCGTGCCGTCGGCCGCGTAGCGCCAGGGCAGTCCACCACGGGCGACCTGGGTGCCCACCCCCGCCGGGGTGTAGAAGGCGGGGATGCCCGCTCCCCCGGCGCGCAACCGTTCGGCCAGCGTGCCCTGCGGCACCAGCTCCACCTCCAGTTCGCCCGACAGGTACTGACGGGCGAACTCCTTGTTCTCGCCCACATAGCTGCCCGTGACACGGGCGATCCGGCCGTCGGCCAGCAGAACTCCCAGTCCGCGCCCGTCCACTCCGCAGTTGTTCGACACGACCTCGAGGCCGGTGGTGCCCTGGGTGTGGAGCGCCTGGATGAGCACGTCGGGGATGCCGCTGAGGCCGAAGCCGCCGACGGCCAGCGATGCGCCGTCGGGAATGTCGGCGACCGCCTCCGCGGCGCTCGCGCGGACCTTGTCCATGGGAGGGAGGGCCTTTCTGTCGTGTCGGTCGTGCGTGGTCGCCGGCTCAGGTGTCCGCGCGCAGGGCGTCCGAGATCGACTTGACGCCCCCGTGCGCGGTGAGGCCGCCGTCGACCGGGATCTCGGCCCCCGTGATGAAGGACGCGTCGTCGGAGAGAAGGAAGGCGACGAGCGGGGTGATCTCGTCGACCGTTCCGGTGCGGCCCAGCGGTGTCTCGCGGACATTCGCCTCACGGAACGCGGGCGCCGCGGAGGCGGTCATCTCCGTCTCGATGAAGCCGGGGTGGACGATGTTCACGCGGATGTCACGGGGCCCCAGTTCCATGGCGGCGGACCGCGACAGGCCGCGCAGCGCCCACTTACTGGCCGTGTAGGCGACCGGGTAGTGGCCGGTGAGCGCGGCGGACGAGCCGACGTTCACGATCGACGAGCCGGGCGGCATCAGCGGGGCCAGGTGCTGGATGCCCAGCAGCGGGCCGGTGACGTTGACCGCGTGGACCCGGGCCATGTCCTCGGGGCGTACGTCGTCGATCCGGGCCCGCCAGGTGACGCCCGCGTTGTTGACCAGGCCGTGCACCTGCCCGTACGCCTCGCGCAGGTCAGCGGCGAGTTCCGCCCAGTCCCTCTCGCTGGTGACGTCGAGACGACGGCAGCCGGGTGACTCCGTCACATCGGTGGCGATCACCCGGGCGCCCTCGCGGGTCAGCGCCTCGGCCTCCGCGGCACCCTGGCCGCGGGCCGCCCCCGTGACCACGACGACCCTGCCGAGGAGCCTCTTGGGCTGCTGGTCGCTCACGGCCGCTCCCTGGTGCGGCGGCGGGCGACGGGAACGGTCACGGGTTCCGCGCCGGCCACCACGGTGTTGGAGACGGAGCCGATGCCCTCGACGGTGAGGGTGACCGTGTCGCCGGGCTTCAGGGGAGGCGGGGACTGCTCACCCCGTACACCCCACAGCTCGGCGAGGCAGCCGCCGTTGCCGCAGGTCCCGGAGCCGAGGACGTCGCCGGGGCGGACGACGGTGCCGCGTGAGGCGTAGGCGACCATCTCCTCGAAGGTCCAGCTCATGTTGGACAGCAGATCCCTGCCCACGATCTCGCCGTTGATCTCGGCGGTGAGTGCCAGGCGCAGGAAGCCGTCCGCGTCGCGGTACTTCTCCAGTTCGTCGGCGGTGACCAGGTACGGCCCCAGCGTCGTGGCTGTGTCCTTGCCCTTGCAGGGGCCGAGGCCGACCTTCATCTCCGCGGACTGCAGGTCTCGGGCCGACCAGTCGTTGAAGACGGTGTAGCCGACGATGTGGTCTCGGGCCTGCTCGGGCGTGAGGTCCCGGCCCTCCTTCCCGATCACGGCGGCGACCTCGAGCTCGAAGTCGAGCACGCTCGATCCCGGAGGTACCGGGATGTCGTCGTGCGGGCCGTACACCGCGTACGGGTTGGCGAAGTAGAACGTCGGGGCCGCGTACCACCGCTCGGGTACACCGACGGCCCCGTCCACGGACCGCCGTACGCCCTCGACGTGTTCCTCGAAGGTGACGAAGTCCCGCACCGTCGGCGGCTGGAGCGGCGGCGCCAGTCGTACCTCGGAGACGTGCGGGCCGGGCGGAAGGTCGAGGGCCGCGGCGCCCGCGTCGAGCAGTTCGGGCAGGCCGCCGCCCCCGGCGAGCAGGCCGGTCAGGGAGCTGTCGCCGGGCAGCGGGCAGAGCGTGCCGTCCTCTTCGACGACGGCCACCTGGCGTCGGTCGCGGTACTCGTACGTGGCGAAACGCATGGGAGGGGTCCTGTCCGAGGGAAGGCGGGCGCGAAGGCCCGGGGCGCGGCGGGCAGTCAGGGCATCACAGGGGAGCGCCGCGCCCCCGGGGGTCTGGGAACCTTGCCGGTCGGAAGGTCTGCCGGTCAGACGGGCGGGGCGACGAAGCAGCCGTGGTCGGCGTCGTTGAAGGACTCCTTGGCGACCAGTTCGTTCATGGGGTTGGCGGTGCCCCACTGGTCGGTGACCTCAGGCTGGGAGAAGTCGTAGACGTGCGGGTGCCAGGTGTCCTCGTCCAGCAGTTCCAGCTCGGTGGTGTACTCGACGGTGTTGCCGTGGGGGTCGAGGAAGTACGTGAAGGTGTTGTCGCCCGCCATGTGCCGGCCCGGACCCCAGACCTTCTGGAAGCCGGCCCGCATCACGCGGCCGGAGCCGCGCATGTACTCGTCCAAGCCGCGCATCTCGAACGAGACATGGTGCAGCGAGGTGTGCGGGCCCTTCGCGATGGCCATGGAGTGGTGCTGGTTGCTGATCCGCATGAAGTGCATGACGTCACCGACGTGCGGCGAGCTGAGCGTGTCGGAGTGGCGGAAGCCGAGGTGGCGCTCGTACCAGTCACGCGTCCTGTCGAGGTCCGGCGAGTTGAGGACGACGTGCGAGAGCTTGACCGGGATCGACTCCTTCTCCTCGATCCTGCGGTGCTGCCGGACCTCGACGTCGGCCAGGGCCTCGATGGTGCGGCCGTCGACGTCGAAGAAGCGGAAACCGTAGCCGCCGCCGGGGGTGTCCACCTTGCCCGGCTGGGAGATCAACTGCACGCCATCGGAGAGGAGTTGTTCGGCCAGCGTGTCGACGTCGGCCGTGTTCCCGGCGCCGTACGAGACCAGGTCGAGGCGCTTCTCGTCGGCCTTGCGCAGCCGCACGACGTACTGTTCGGGGCTGCCTTCGGCGGCGAGGAAGGAGATGCCGGAGTCCTCGCTGACCTTGCTCAGACCCCAGACGCCGGCGTAGAAGTCGAGTTGCTTGTCGTAGTCCGGCACGGCGAGGTCGACGTGCCGGAGGTGGGTGAGCAGACGGTTGCTCATGGGGGTTCCTCCTCAGACGAGGTTGAGCAGGGCGGCGGCGTTTCCGCCGCGGACGGCGTGGAAGTCGGTGTCGGGCAGGTCCGCGGCGCGCAGCGCGCCGAGCGGGTCGTCCGTGCCCATATCGAAGGGGAAGTCGGAGCCGAGCAGGATCCGTTCCGGGCCCGCGGCGCGCAGCAGCTCCCGCAGTACGTGGGGGTCGTGGACGAGGGAGTCGAAGTACAGCTGCCTCAGGTAGCTGCTCGGCTTTCGTGAGCAGCCGTGGGCGTCAGGGCGGACCCGCCAGGCATGGTCGGAGCGGCCGATGTGGGTGGGCAGGTAGCCGCCGCCGTGCGCCGCGATCAGCTTCAGGCCCGGATGACGGTCGAGGACGCCGGAGAAGATCAAGTGCGAGAGGGCTACCGCGTTCTCGGTGGGCTGGCCGACGGTGTTGGACAGGTACCACTGGTCCAGCCGCTCGTCGAGCGTGCAGCCGAACGGGTGCAGGAAGACCAGGGCGCCGGTCTCCTCCGCCCGGGACCAGAAGGGGGTGAGCCGCGGGTCGGAGAGCTCCACTTCCCGGGTCCCGTCGGGGCCGGGGGCGTGCGAGGAGATCTCCACGCCTCTCAACCCCTGGCCCATGGCGTGGTCGAGCAGGCCGACCGCCAGGTCGGGATGCTGGAGCGGCATCAGGCCCAGACCGTACATCCGGTCGGGGGCCTTGGCGCAGTGTGCGGCGGTGCCCTCGTTGGCCAACCGGCAGACTCTCTCGGCCAGTTGGAGCTCGGCCCAGTAGTGGTAGTGGGACGGCGAGGGGCTCACCACCTGTACGTCCACGCCGGCGGCGTCCATGGCCGCCAGGCGCACCGCGACGTCCGTCAGCTTCGGCACGCGCGCGCCGACCATCGGAGCGTTCACGGTCAGGGCCGCCGGTCCGTTGCGGCGGGCGTCGAGGGTGCGGGCCGCGGCGAGGCCTGGGTGGCCGGCGACGGCGTCCTCGACCTCCGGGAGCAGGAGGTGGGCGTGGACGTCGATCGTGGGTGTCGACAGGGGCTCGGTCACGGGAGTTCCTTCAGCGCGTTCATGGTGCGGCCCATCAGTGCGGGTACGTCCGCGTCGCGCACTCCGTCGAGCAGCCACTGGCCGAGCTGGACCGAGGCGTCGACGACCATGCGTACGCGTGGCAGCCGTCGGGCGTGGTAGTCGGTGAGGAGCTGGTCGTCCCACTCGGTCCGGCCGGTCAGCAGTTCGGCGAGGACCTGGACGTCCTCCAGGGACATCGCCGCTCCCTGGGCGAGGGTGGGCGGGCAGGCGTGGGCGGCGTCGCCGACGAGCACGACCCGGCCGCGGTGCCACGGGCCCTCCACCAGATGCCGGTCGAAGCGGGTGTAGTTCACGGCCTTCGGCTCGGTGAACGCGGTGCGGATCTCCTCCCACGCGCCGCCGTAGCCCTCGCTGAGCGCCCGCATCTCGTCGGCGTACGTGTCCGGGTCCAGCGAGGACCGGTCGCGGAGCCGTTCGACGAGATAGGTGTAGACGGTGTCCTCGCTGGTCGGACAGTAGCCTGCGATGAAACAGCGGCCGCCGTAGATCATCTCGGTGCGGCGGACACCGGCCGGGCGGGGCGCGGGGGCGCGCCAGATGCCCATGCCGGTGGGCTCCGGCCTGTCGGTGATGCCGATCATCTCGCGGGTGGCGGAGTGCAGTCCGTCGGCGCCGACCACCAGGTCGTAGCGGCGGTTCGTTCCGTCCGAGAAGGCAACGTCCACGCCCTCATCGTCCTGCTGGAAAGCGGTGGCCGTGGTGCCGAGGCGGACGTCGGCGCCCGAGGCGCGTACCTGTTCGATGAGGAGCTGTTGGAGCCTGGGCCGCCGCATGCCGATGTGGGCGGGCAGGTCGTCGCCGCCGGTTCGCAGTTCGTCCTGGGCGTGCAGCACGGTGCCGTCGACGGCGAGGACGGCGACGCCCTCGGCGGCGTAACCGTCCTTCTTGATGCCGTCGAGGACTCCGACCTCACGCAGCACGCGCAGGGCGTTGCCCTGCAGGGTGATGCCGGCGCCGGCGGCGGCCTTCCAGTCGGGGCTCGCCTCGACGACGTCGACGGCGATCCCGGCCCGGCGCAACAGGACGGCCAGAGCGTTTCCGCAGGTGCCTCCGCCGACGACGAGGACAGAACGGGTGTGGCTTTCAGCCATGTCGGGGAAACCTCCCGGGTTGGGCCGCGCGGCTTCGGGCGGCAGGGGTGCGGCTCGTCTCGCCCGCTGGGAGCGCGGGCCAGGGGTGGGGACGGGGTGCGGGCCGGATGCACCGCTGCTGTCCGGGGAAGGGCGGATCCGGCGGTCGTACGGGCTACTTGACGGCGATGGGGTTCACGGGGGAGCCGACGGCTCCTGTGATGGGGAGGGGCGCGGCGGTGAGCCAGAAGTCGTACACGCTGTCCGCCGCACAGTCCGCGGCGAGCGCGTCGAGGTCCCACATCTCGCCGATCAGCAGACCCATGTTGGGGATGGCGACCTGGTGCAGCGGCTGGAACGCGTTCTCGAACTCGTTCGGCCGCACCTCGAAACCCCAGGTATCCGTGGCGATCGCGGCGATCTCGGTACCGTGCAGCCACCCGGCGGTGGTGAACGACAGCCCGGGTGCGGGCCCGCCCGCGTAGTCGCCCCAGCCGTCCCGCCGGGCGCGCGCGAGCCGACCTGTGCGGACGAGAGCGATGTCGCCGCGTCCGACGCTCACGCCGTGTGCCTCGGCGGTCTGCTCGAGGTGCGCCTCGGTGATGGCGAACCCGTCGGGCAGCTCGCCGTCCGTACCGACGACCAGGCCCACGTCGAGCAGTACTCCGCGTCCCGCGACGTACGGCGCCATGTGCTCGATGCCGGTGACGAGGTCGCCGTCGGAGGTGACGACCTTCTCGGCGTCCCGTCCGTTCCATGCCTTGCCGTGGTCGAATATGTGGCCGAGTCCGTCCCACTGGGTGGAGCACTGCAACGGCATCGCGATCACGTCGTCCGCGCCGCCGATGCCGTGCGGGAAGCCCTGGTTGCCGAGGGCGGCGTCGGTGCCGGTGTCGAGCATGGTGTGCACGGGGTTGGTGCGTCGGCGCCAGCCCTTCTGCGGGCCGTTCATGTCGAAGGACTGCGAGAGCGAGAAACTGACGCCGCGGCGGACCAGGGTCGCCGCCTCGCGGCGCTTGGCCTCGTTGAGGAAGTTCAGGGTGCCGAGCACGTCGTCCTCGCCCCAGCGCCCCCAGTTGGAGTACGCCTTGGCGGCCTCGGCGATCGCGCCCTCCGGGTCGCGGCGGTCCAGGCTCATGCCCTGCCCTCCGCCACACATCGGGTGCGCTGTACGCCCAGACCGGTGATGGAACCCTCCATGACGTCGGCGTCGCGCAGCAGCCGTCCCCAGTGGATGCCGTTACCGGCCGGACTTCCGGTCAACACCAGATCACCGGGAAGGAGTTGAGATGCCTGGGAGATGTACGACACCAGCCGTGCCACGCCGAAGAGCATGTCCTTGGTGGACTCGTCCTGCATGGTCTCGCCGTTCAGCTTCAGCGTGACCCGCAGGTCGCCGGGATCCGCGACCGACTCGGCCGGGACGAGCCACGGACCGAGGGGGGTGAAGCCGGGGGCGTTCTTGCAGCGCAGCCAGTCGGTGCCGATGGCCTTCATGTCCCGGCGGAAAACGGTGGCGCGGTCGGTGAGGTCGTTGGCGATCGTGTACCCGGCGACGTACTCCAGGGCCTCCTCGACGGACACCCGGTGGGCCGGCTTGGCGATGACGACCGCCAACTCCAGCTCCCAGTCCGGCTTTTCGGCCCATGCGGGGAGTACGACGTCGTCGTACGGGCCGGCGATGGCGCTGGGGAGGCCGATGAAGACGTACGGCAGGTCCTCGGCGGCCCGGCGGTCCATCACCGCGGCGATCTCCGCGCGCGCCTCCTCCACGGTGCGGGGGTCGTCCGGGGAGCGGTGGGCGAGCTCCAGGTCGATCACGTGCTGCCGGTAGTTGGCACCGGACTGGAAGACCTGCCGGGGCTCCAGCGGGGCGTGTACCCGCAGGTCCTCCAGCGGCCGCCAGTCGTGAGCGTCCTCGTCCGCCAGGACACGCAGGACGGGAAGCGTCTCCTCCCACCGCTCCACCACGGCACGCACACCGGACGGCGCCCAGTCCAGGGCTCGGCCCAGGTCGAGTACCCGGTCCTTCACCAGCAGGCCGGGGAACTGCTCCCCGTCCTGAACTGAGAACGTGCCGAGCACGAACGGGCCGGCAGGTTGCGCGAGTGTTGCCATGAGATTTCCTCCTGCTGGGTTGCGGTCTACTCTGGCCTCGATCGGCCAATCACGGAAATCAATCCTGTGGATGTGCCAAATCCACGGTATGGATGGCTCTCGCTTGCTAGGTGGTCCCCCGGTGAACCTGTCCCGACTCGACCTCAATCTGGTCCTCGCCCTGCGCGCGCTCCTGGAGGAGCGCAATGTCACCCGGGCCGGCGAGCGCATCGGCCTCAGCCAGCCCGCCATGAGCGCGGCGCTGTCCCGGCTGCGCCGCCATTTCGACGACGAACTGCTCGCCCGGAGCGGCAACACCTACGAGCTGACCCCGCTCGGCACCGCCCTGCGCGACCGCAGCGCCACCGCGTGCGACCTGCTGGAGAGGGTCTTCGCCAGCCAGGCCGACTTCGATCCGGCCGCGGAGAGCCGAGAGTTCACCCTGCTCGCCTCCGACTACGGGGCGGCCGTGTTCGGTGCCGCACTCGCCCGCACCCTGCACGAGGAGGCGCCCGGCATCCGGCTCACCTTCCAGCACCCTGCACCGTCCGTCGTGGAGAACACCGCCACCGCGCTCAGCACCGTCGACGGACTGCTGATGCCGCACGGCATCATCGACGGCTTCCCCGCCGTCGACCTCCACCAGGACCGCTGGTTGTGCCTGGTCGCCGATGATCACCCAGAGATCGGCGACGAACTCACCCTGGACCAGCTTGGGCGCCTGCCCTGGGCCGTCTATCAGCGTCCCTACGACGCCCCGGCGGCCCGCCAGCTCAGCATGCTGGGCATCAGCCCTCGCGTGGAGGTGTCCGTGCAGACCTTCCAGCTGCTGCCCCACATGGTCGAGGGCACCCGCCGGGTCGCGATGATCCAGGAGCGCCTGGCCCGCAGAGTGGTCCGCTCCGCCGCGGTGCGCGTCCTGCCCTGTCCCTTCGACGCGGTACCGGTGCAGGAGGCGATGTGGTGGCATCCGGTGCACGCTCAGGACGCGGCCCACATCTGGCTGCGGCAGAAGGCCGCGGAGGTGGGCGCGACGCTGATGGGCGACGGCAACGGCGATGGCAATGGCCCGAGAAAGGCCGTCTCCGCCGACCAGAGCGCCGGGCTGCCGCAGGGCCGGCTCTGAATCGGCCCGGCGGCAGCCCGTGTGAGTGACGCGTCCTCGGCAGTCTGCCTGCGGGCCCTCAGGCCAACTGCTCCGGCAACGGCCGGGGATCGACGGCGCCCACGCGGCGGCGGGCCGCCCACAGCCCCGCCGCGACGAGGGCTGCGACCAGCCCCAGCACACCCACCGCACCCGCGAGACTGCCGACCGCCGACTCCCCGGCGAGCAGCACCAACGGGCAGAAGAACTCGCCGCCGAAGAAGGCCGCCATCCACAGCCCCGTGCCGCGGCCGCGGTCCTCGAACGCCAGGCGGGACATGGCACTGGTGAGAAGGGCGGGCAGAAGCAAGCCGGTGCCCACGCAGTTCACGACCGCCCCGATGACCAGTAGCGGAGCGTTGCCCGCGAGGAACATCACCCCGAAGCCGACCGCGCAGACCGCGAGAACGGCGGGCAGCATCGGGTCGGGAGAGCGCTTCAGCCGGGCGAAGGCGACCGCTCCGCCCACGGTGGCGGCACTGGCGATCGCGGTGGCCAGTCCGATCACACCGGAGTTCTCCACCCCGAGGTCGTCGAGCAGGTACGACATCTCCACCGGGACGGTGTAGAAGACCATCGCCCCGAAGAAGGTGAGGGCACAGATACCCGCCAACGGCCGCCAGGGGAACGGGCGGCGGGCCTCCGCCTCGGCCGGGGCCTCGTTGCCGGCCGCGCGGCCCCCCACGTCGGGCAGGGCGCCGGCCATCAGTGGGGCGAGGGCCAGGCTCACGGCGTAGACCCAGAAGGGCACGCGCCAGCCCGCCGAGCCGGCGGCGCCGCCGAGCACGAAGAAGACGGTGGCCGACGCGGAGGCGCACATGGTCTGTAGGGCAAGGTATTTCACCCGCTGGTGACCGGAGTAGTAGTCGCCGATGAGGGTGGTGCAGCAGATCATGATCGCGGCCTCGGTGACACCGACCAGGGCCCGGCTGGCGATGATCGCGCCCAGCGAGTCCAGCCAGAGCGGGGCCGTGCCGAACACGGCGTACAGGAGGGTCGCCACGATCAACAGGCGCTTGCGGCCCAGCCGGTCCACGATCACGCCGGCGAACGGGGCCAGCAGCGCCAGCGCCAGCGCCGGAATGGTCAGCGCGAGCGGCACCAGCGCCTTGGCCCCCGGGACCGACGCGAAGTGGTCCTGCATCTTCGGCAGCACCGGGGCGATCAGCACCGCCCCCAGGATCGGCAGGCAGCTGCCCGCCATCAGAAGGGTCACCCGCAGCAGATGGGCCTGGCCCGACACGGCGACGGGAGACGAAGTGGTGACGTCGACCGAAGCGGGAGGCGGCGAGGGAACGGAACCGGGCATGGCGACTCCAGAGGACGGCATAAGGGAGTGGGCATGCCTCACGGCGCCTACGGCGCACGGCATGTTGGGGAAACTCGCACACCGGCGGCATCCGGACAGCGGCGTGCGGGTAGCGACGACTATGGGGGCGCCGAGGCGCCGGTCGCCATCCCCTGCACGATCCGAATCCCGTATCCGGGTTATCCACGCCGTGGATGGGATGGCGTCCGTCACGCGCACGGAAGACGTGCACGGCTGTTCCCGCGCGAACACGGCGGAGTCCCGGAACCCGGCCGTCCCGGACCCCGGGACACCGCCCAGGGCGCCCGAGCCCCCGCAGCCGGGGAAAGGTGCGCCGAAGGCCAGGTTTCGTCGCGGCCTTCGGCGCTGGGGACGGTCACCTTCTGGTGGAACTCCTACGGAAGAACCCACTTCTGGTTCTGTTGGTTGAGGCAGGTCCACAGGTGGACGGGGGTGCCGTCGTTCCCTACGCCGCCGGATACGTCGAGGCATTTGGCGGACTGCGGGTTGCGTAGAGTGCCGTCGGATTGTGGCTGCCAGATCTGGGCCGCAGTGCCGTTGCAGGTGTAGAGCTGTACCTTCGTGCCGTCAGCGGAGCCCGAGTTGTCGATGTCCAGGCATTTCCCCAGGGCACGCACCGCGCCGGTACCGAGCAGAGTCCACTCCTGGGCAGCGGTGCTGTTGCAGGTCCACATCTGGACCTTCGTACCGTCGGCCGTGTTGGCGTTGTCCACGTCCAGGCACTTGCCGTTGACGCCCTTCACCTCTCCGGTGCTGGAGGGCGTACCCGGGATCTGGTTCATGGTGTACCAGGCTTCGGTGCTCCAGAGCTGGTTGCCGTCGGTGGAGCTGAAGGGGCGAGCCGAGCGGACGTGGACCACTCGGTTGGGCTTCAGGCCGGGGATGGCCAGGGTGACCGTCCTGCGGTCGCTGGAGACGGTGGCTGACTGGACGGTGAGCGTCTCTTCGTCGATCTTCGGGCCGCCGTAATCGGACCGGGGTACGTAGCGCCACTGCTCGACCTTGTAGCGTGCGGCCAGGTTGACGGCGGTCTCGTCCGATATGGGCTGGGTGTATTCGAGGGCGAATCCGCCGGTGACGGCACGCATTTCGCGGATGTCGAATGCGTTGGTGCCGTTCGGTGTCAGTTTCTGCAAGCCGTACTTGAGCTTGCCTTCTTGGCCCCAGTTCCCGTCTGCTCCGAGTCCGCCGGCGTAGAGAGCGCCGTCGGGGCCGACACTGATCCGGTTGACGCCGGCTTCCAGGCCTTGGGTGAGGCGGAATACGGCCCCCTGGTATTCGCCGTTGATCTTCTCGAGGTATCCGCGCTGGATGCCGCCGTAGGTCACGTCACCGAACAGCATCTGGCCGGCGAAGGGCCCGTCTTGCAGCTGCAGCGGTGTGCTGGGTGAGTTGGCGATCTCGTTCTGGGGTAGCCACAGGACCGGCTTGGTCACCCGTTGGGAGTCGAAGGGGCCTGTGGGGTTGGTGTAGTGGTTGAAGAAGCGGTCCTGCTTGATCTGGACCAGCTTCGACGAGGGCAGCCACCCGCCCTGGTTGTCGGTGACGAAGATGTCGCCTCCCGGGCCCCACCCGATGCCGTTGGGGGTGCGCAGACCACCAGCGACGTAACTGACCGCCCCCGTTGCCTTGTTGACCTTTATCGTGGTGCCGCGGTTCGCTGCGGGCTGTGGGTTTGTTGTCGCTCCCCCGTAGTTGATCGATACGGACAGGTTCAGGTAGAAGAACCCGTCCTTGTACAGCAGGCCGAAGGCGAATTCGTGGAAGTTGCCGCCATAGGGCCAGGTGGCGATGCGCCGGTAGGTGTCAGTGACCTCGTCGCCATTGGTGTCACTGAGCTCGGTCAGTTCGTGCTTCTGCGACACATACAGCTTGCCGTCCACGTACTTGATGCCCATGGGCTCTTTGAGGCCGGAAGCCACCTTCTTGAACGTCACCTCGTCCGGTCCGGTACTTCCGGTGACGTTGTTCAGAAGGTAGACCTCGCCGGTCGTGTTCTCCGAGCCGCCCCATGTGGCCACAGCGAGCCTGCCGTCGGGAAGCCAGTCCATGGCGGAGACCTGCGGTTCGAACCCGGTGGGCCGTAGATCAGTCAGGGTGTAGTTCGGGTGCACGCCGGTCAGCGGCAGTCCATCACCTGGTGAATCGCCGGACAGTTCGCACTCCTTGCGTCCGGGAGCCGTGACCCGGACGACGTCGGCGTCCGTACTGAGCACCGAGTTGGGCACCACGGCGAAGGCGGAGGCGGTGGGTGGCTTCCACGCGAGTGTGACCTGCTGTCCGCCGTCCCTCTCGAAGTGGTCGATGCGGATCGAGTGGTATCCGGCTGCCAGGACAACGTTGCCGTCCTTGGGGTCGGCTCCGTGCAAGCCGTCGTGGCTGATGACGAGTTGGTCGTCGATGTACAACCGGGAGCCGTCGTCGCTGGTGAGCCGGAAGGTGTAGGTCCCGGCGGTGGGGACGTCGAGGTTGGCGATGGTCTGTGAGACGAAGTTGGCGCTGAAGCCGAAGTCCGCATCGGAGGACCAGTCGATCACCGGCATCAGTCTGTCGATGTTCGGTGTCTGCCCGGGCTTGAGATCGCACAGCTTCTCAAGCGGTACCTGCATGTCGAAGACACGCAAGGTGACGCCCGGCTCCTGCGGAGGAAGAGCGTCGGGGGACCGGTCAGTTGGGGCAGCCGTGCCCGTGGGCGCGGACAGTCCGAGCGCCAGAAGCGAAGTGATGAGTGTCGTGGCCAGGCGTCTGCCGAGCCGCCCGGATAACAGCCGTGGATACACGTAGCCTCCTGTTCGCTCCCCCAGCGCGGGGGGAACGCAGATGGACGAGTGGGGAGATCCACCGCTGCCGGTACGCGCCGTCGCACCGGATACGGAGAGTGGCGAACGCGACGTATGAGTTCTCATGTGTCGCGACGGACACAGTAGGGACTTTCGTTGAAGTCGTCCATACTCTGTCCTCACTGAGGAGAAAGACGTGAAACCGTCGATGACCTCTGCTGCGAACCCCCCGACCGCCGGCGCCGGCGTCCGCGCAACCTTCGTCGCGATCATCTTCGGGAACGGGCGCCCGCTCGGCGCTCTCCCAGCCGGGCGATCATGCCTGGAATTCCTTTTGCGCCAGCTGAGTTGATGATCCGTCAGGACTCCAGCGACATAACGCCAAAGGCCGCCCATGACCGGGTATCAGCCTGGCTCGAAGGCCCTTCCCGTAATCGCGGATCGCACGGGGTCAGCGCGAGTACGACGACCAGAGCGGGTCGCACGCCATAAGGATCTCCGGGTCGGGCACCCAGCCGGTCCGGCAGGCTCGGGGCGTCCTCGGGCACGGCCGCTGGATGCCGCCCGAGTTGGTCAAAGGCAGCAGGCGGTTGCCGGTGGTCACGTGTTCGGAGACGTCCGCGCGACGATGTGTTGGGTTCCGATGACGGAGAGAAGCTGTCTCCCGGCGAACCGTTGTGAGTGTCTCCGCCGCCGTTGGCGGATTCCTTCTGTACGGCCTCGACGGCTGGACGTCTCGACCACGGCACCGGCGACGACCGGCGTCGATCGCCCCGTCCCTATGCCAGCGGCCCTGAGGTGCCGGACCCGATAGCCCTCGCCGGCAGTCAGGAGTCACGATGACCACATCCCCAGTCGGACGCGAGATCGACCGCGTCGTCGGCCGGTTGAAAGTGACCGGCGTCGCCCGGTACGCAGCCGACTACCAGCAGCGTCGAGCAAGCCCGCGGCAGCGTCCAGGACCTCCGCGAGCGCCCGGAACGACTCCGGGGCCAACACCCCTACCTCGAACGCACGTTGCGCGCTCTGGACGAGATCAGCCCCGCCTCGACGAACCGGGACGCGACCGCTGCGGACCCGGCGCCCACGCCCTTCCCCCCGACCCAGGGAGGTCCACGCACAGCGAGGTCGTAACACGGGTGGGGGCGTCGTTTCGGCAGAGGCAGACGTCAGCCAACTGCGGCCTGTCCGGGATCACGCTGACGAATCCGAAGCCCAGCTTCTCCTTCCAGGTCGGTGCCCGCTCCCACTCCCGTTCCTGGTCCTGTGAGTCCGGAGCCCGGCTCACAGGACGGCTTGCATCCCACGGCCGGTACGCCAGGGAGCGGCCTGAGGTGAGCGTCGTCGGAACGGGCGCCGTCCCGGTCGCGGGCTTACGCCGGTGCGTGCCTCTCCCGGCCTACGCAGGGTGTTTCGGTGCGAGGTCGGCGGGCGTGGCTCCAGGCGGGCCGAGGAGAATGTCGCCCATCTCCTCGGCGACCGCGTTGAAGAGCTCCACGTCGAGTTCGGTCGCGTCGGTGGCCAGGTGGAGGGGCGTGGCGGTCCGGGCGATGACCTCGGCGAACCCGGCGGGCGAGGAGATGTTGAGGGCACGGGCACCGTCCGGCCCGGCCGCTATCGCATGCGGTACGTGCAGGGGAATGGCGTAGAAGTCTCCCGAGCGCAAGGTCAGCTTCGCGTCGCCCGCCCACACGGTGAGCGAGCCGGAGGAGACCCAGAGCCTCTCCTCATACCTGGTGTGGGCGTGCAGCGGTGTGGCCGAACCGGCGCGCATGAAGGAGTCCGTCAGGTCATGACGGCCCTCCGTCTCCTCCGCTGCCGTGAGGATGGACACTCGCAGGTCCTGGCCGAGCGCATACTGGCGCTCCGGCTGGTCCGGGCTGGAGGACAGGGAGGGAAAGTAACTCACTGATCGTCCTTGGGTACGAGGTGCCGACCCGGCCTGCGGGCAGGCAACCGGAACAGTGGCGAGCGATCGGACACAGCTCGCTACATTGGATATAGAGACCCTACATTGAAAGCTGGTCCCGTGCCGCAGAAGGATGAGGGTGCCGTGCACCAGGAGGGCGGCTCCGCGCCGCCGCATGGTCGCCGCCCCTACCACGCGCCCCAACGCACGGAAGCGGCCTCAAAGACCCGAGCGGCGATTCTCGACGCGGCGACGCGGCTCTTCCTCGAGCACGGATATGCGAATGTGACGGTCCCTCAGATCGCCAAGCTGGCCGGGACCGCCGTTCCGACGGTGTATGCCAGCACCGGCGGCAAGGGGGCCATCCTGACGAGTCTCATCGAGGACGGCCTGCAGAGCACCGCCGCCGGGGAGACGCTCGCGCTGCTGCGCCAGACCGACGTACCACGCGAGGTACTCACCGCGGCCGCCCACGGCACTCGTGTCGACAACGAGCAGCACCACCGCATCGTCAGGGTCATGGTCAGCGCGGCGCACACGGACCAACACGCCGCTGCGGCTCTCGCCCGCGCGAACCAGGCCTATCGAGAGGCCCTCGCGGCGGTGACCCAGCGGCTGCGCGAACTCAAAGCACTACGGCCCGACCTCACCCCCACCCGCACCACCGACATTCTCTGGTTCTACCTCGGCCACCACTGCTGGCACGGACTGGTCGTCGAACAGGGCTGGTCCTGGGACACCACGGAAGAGTGGCTCGCGCAACAGGTCGCGGCAGCCCTCCTTTCTCCATGAGACCGATCATGCCGTCCTGGCGCTTCCCGCCGGACCTTCCGGCCCACCTGCAGGACAAGCCGGCGGCGGCCGTGACGGCATGACACCCTCATCGGATCGCAGGTGTGTAGAGCGCGGAGATTCGGGTAGCCGCTGCAAGTTGACAGGGGCGGCGCAGCACCTGGGGAGGTCCTGCGTCGCTCCTGTCCGCTGACCGCGGGACAGCGAGGAGAAGGTGTGCCGGCCCCGGCAGGGGCGCGAGGAACGCCGTGGCCAACCGCCGCCGGCCCGCGGGGACCCCCTCACGGGGAGCCCCCGCTGGACCTCAGGTCACGGCAGGGTCCATTTCTGGTTGGTTGCCGTGTGGCAGGTCCACAGGTGGACGGCAGTGCCGTCGTTCCACGTACCGCCGGACGCGTCCAGGCACTTGCCCGACTGCGGGTTGCGGACCGTGCTGTCGGACTGGGCGGCCCAGGTCTGCGCGCCCGAACCGTTGCACGTCCACAGCTGGATCTTCGTACCGTCGGCGGAGGCTCCGCCGGACACGTCCAGGCACTTGCCGAGCGCGCGCAGCGTGCCGTCGCCGGAGACCGTCCACTTCTGGGCACCGGACCCGTTGCACGTCCAGATCTGCACCTTCGTGCCGTCGGCGGTCTGAGCGTTGTCGACGTCCAGGCACTTCCCGTTCACACCCTTCACCTCGCCCGAACGAGTCCCCGGATCCTGCCCGCCGCCGCGCTTGACGCGGATGTTGCGGAACGAGACGTCGTCCCCGTCCCCGTGGTTCTGGAGCCCGACGTATCCCTGCCGAAGGCTCCGTACGGGATCGGTGTTGGTGAAGTCGTTGATCTTCCGCCCGTTGAGGAAGATCTCCAACCGCTCCCCGGTGACCCGGAGTTCGTACGTGTTCCACTCACCCGGCGGGTTCAGCGCGGCATCCCGCGCGGCCAGGTCGGCGGACTGGAAGCCGTACACGGCGCCCGTGGTGCGGTCGACGGCGTCGGTGGAGTCGATCTGGATCTCGTAGCCGTTGTTCACCGCCGACCACGGGTCGTCGGAGGACGGGAAGCCGATGAAGACACCGGAGTTGTCGTCCCCGGCCATCCGCCAGTCGAGCTTGAGGGAGTAGTCACCGGTGAACTCCTGGGCGTTGTACCAGAACAGTCCCATCCCGCCCACGGAGGTGAGCGTGCCGTCCGCGAGGCTGAACTGCCCCGGACCGGCCTGCTTCCAGCCGTTGGTGGACGAGCCGTCGAACAGCGGCGTGTAACCGGTCTCCGGGCGGCAGTCGGCGTCGGTCATCCCGGCCGACCAGCGGATACCGCCGAGGAGGTGCCGCCGGAAGGCGGGATCGGTGTACGACTCGTCGGTGTGGCCGCCGCCGGTGTAGAAGGCCCGGCCGCCCTGGTAGTCCTTGCACCAGGCGATCGGATGGTCGCCGGACATGTTCCCGCCCGAGTAACTGGACTCGTCGAGCGAGGCCAGGACGTGGGCGGAAGTGCGCGGATTGGTGCGGTAGTTGTACCACTCGTCGGTGCGCTGCCAGGTGGAACCCAGGTGCGCGGTGGCGTCGTGAGCCCGGTCCTCCACCTTCACGGTGGCGGACTGGATCGCCGGGTGCGAGTGGAACAGTGCCCCGGCCAGACCCTCGTAGAACGGCCAGTCGTACTCGGTGTCGGCGGCGGCGTGGATGCCGACGTACCCGCCACCGCCCTGGACGTACTGCTCGAATGCCGTCTGCTGGGCGGCGTTCAGCACGTCGCCCGTCGTCGAGAGGAAGACGACGCTCCTGTACTGGGCGAGGTTGCCCGTGGTGAAGGCCGCCGAGTCCTCGGTCGCGTCCAGGGTGAAGTTGTTCGCGGTGCCCAGAGCGCGCAGGGCGGCGATGCCGTCGTCGATCGAGTCGTGGCGGAAGCCCGCCGTCTTGGAGAAGACGAGGATCTTGTACGCAGGGTCGGCCGCCGCGAGTGGCCGTGCTTCAGCGGCTACGGAAGCGGTGGCTGAATGGCTCACCGCGCCTGGCAGCGCCGTGGCCTGCGGGGTCAGACAGAGCGTGGCGCCCACGAACAGGCCGAGGGCCGCTTTCAGATAGGTACGCATGTCGGTCTCCTCCCTCCTTACGGCAGGGTCCATTTCTGGTTGGCGGCTGTGTGGCAGGTCCACAGGTGGACGGCGGTCCCGTCGTTCCAGGTACCGCCGGAAGCGTCGAGGCACTTCGCGGACTGCGGGTTGCGGACGGTGCCGTCGGACTGGGCGGCCCAGGTCTGCGCGCCCGAACCGTTGCACGTCCACAGCTGGATCTTCGTGCCGTCGGCGGAGGCTCCGCCGGACACGTCCAGGCACTTGCCGAGCGCGCGCAGCGTGCCGTCGCCGGAGACCGTCCACTTCTGGGCCGCGGAGCCGTTGCAGGTCCAGATCTGCACCTTCGTGCCGTCGGCGGTCTGGGCGTTGTCGACGTCCAGGCACTTCCCGTTCACGCCCTTCACCTCACCGGAGCGGGTGCCGCCGGCGGAGGTGGTGAAGGAGAACTCGTCCAGGTCGAAGAGCGCGCCACTGCCGCCCTTGAAGACGAGGTGGAGGGAGGTGGAGGCGGTGGGCTGGTTGCTCAGGACTGCCGTCACGTCCTGGAAGGTTTCCCACCCGCCGGTCACCGGCACGGTCGCCGTGCCGAGCAGGGTGCCGGTCGTGGATCCGGCGCGGACCTCGATGGTGCCGCCCGCGCCCGCCGAGGAGACCCGGGCGGTGAACCGCGTCGCGTTGCCGAGGGCGTACGGCTGGAAGGAGATCCAGTCGCCGTTCTCGATGTTGCCGACGGTCTTCCCGCCGTGTGCGGGACCGTGGGAGATGACGTCGACGCCGGCGGAGGCGCCGTAGTGCTCGCCCTGCCGGTGGCTGGGCTGGATGACGCGCTGGTCGTGCGCGGTCAGCGCGGGCTGGCCGGCGGCGCCCTTGTCGGTGTACTCGGCGTCGAGCACGCCGAAGATGTTGGCGTTGGGGTCGTGCTCGCCGTCCGCCAGGGTCTGGAGTGTGCCGCTGCATCCGGTGGTCGAGGTCTGCGGATGGCCGTGGCTGTCATGTCCGACGATGAAGGTGACCTTCACCTTCGAGCAGTCGATCGTGCCGTCCTCGGGGTCGGTCACCGTCACCTTGAACGGGATGGCGGCGCCGAAGTCGTAGATGCTTCCGTCCAGGGGCAGGTCCAGCTTCACCGTGGGCGCGGTGTTCCCCACCGTGATCTGTACGGAGGCCGTGGCGGACTTGCCGGTGGTGTCCGTGACCTTCAGCGTGGCCGTGTACTGGCCGTTGGTCGTGTAGGTGTGGGAGGGGTTGGCGGCGGTGGAGGTGGCGCCGTCGCCGAAGTTCCAGGCGTAGCTGAGGGTGTCACCGTCCGGGTCGGTGCTGCCCGCCGAGGAGAACGCGACTGCCAGGGGCGCCTTGCCCGAGGTGACGTCGGCCTTCGCCTGCGCCGTCGGGGCGAGCCCGTCGACGACGTGCTCGATGCGGTACAGGGCGGAGTTCTCGTCGCCGCTGAAGTAGCCGGTGCCGTAGTCGAGGACGTACAGGGCGCCGTCGGGGCCGAAGGCCATGTCCATCACCTGAGTGCCGGTCCAGGGGAAGGAGTTGATGGACTGTACGGTGCCGTCGCCGCCGGCCTCGATGCGCTTGATCCAGCGGCGGCCGAACTCCCCGGCGAAGAAGTCGCCGTCGAACTCCTGCGGGAACTTCACCTCGGAGGTGGAGGCGGCGTCGTAACGGTAGACCGGGCCGCCCATCGGGGACTCCGAGCCGTCGCCGAACTCCGGGACCGACGCGCCGTCGTAGGGGATCCAGGCGGGCTGGACGGGAGGCAGGTCGGTCAGGCCGGTGTTGCGCGGCGAATTGTTCGTGGGCGCCGCGCAGTTGAAGGCGGAGCCGGAGGCGCCGGTGGCGAAGTTGTAGTCGATGTAGGCGTCGTTGTCGCCGGTGCAGTACGGCCAGCCGTAGTTGCCGGCCTTGGTGATCCGGTTGAACTCCACCTGCCCGCCGGGTCCGCGCGTGGGGCTGGCGGTGCCGGCGTCGGGGCCGTAGTCGCCGAGGTAGACGATGCCCGTGGGCTTGTCGACGCTCATGCGGAAGGGGTTGCGGAAGCCCATCGCGTAGATCTCGGGGCGGGTCTTCGCGGTACCGGGCGCGAAGAGGTTGCCGCTCGGGATCGCATACGATCCGTCGGCGTTCACCTTGATCCGCAGGACCTTGCCGCGCAGGTCGTTGGTGTTGCCCGCCGAACGCTGGGCGTCGAAGGCGGGATTGCGGGTGGCGCGCTCGTCGATCGGGGTGTAACTGTCCGAGGCGAACGGGTTGGTGTCGTCGCCCGTGGACAGGTACAGATTCCCGGCCGCGTCGAAGTCGATGTCGCCGCCCACGTGGCAGCAGATGCCGCGGGAGGCCGGCACGTCGAGGATCTTCTGCTCGCCGGCGAGGTCCAGGGTGCCGTCGGTCCTCAGGACGAACCGCGACAGCCGGTTGACCCCGTCGAAGGGGGCGAAGTCCGCGGCCGCGCCGTCCGACGGGGCGTCACCGGCCGGAGTGCTGAGCTTGGGTGCGTAGTAGAGGTAGATGTACCGGTTGGACGCGAAGCCGGGGTCCACGGCGACGCCCTGCAGGCCTTCCTCGTCATGGCTGTAGACGTCCAGCTTGCCCGCGACGGAGGTGGTCCCCGCGGCGTTCGTCAGCCGGAGCGTGCCGTCCCGGGCGGTGTGCAGGACCGAGCGGTCCGGCAGTACCGCGAGGGTCATCGGCTCGCCGGTCTCGGCCACGCCCTTCGCCAGTGTGACCTGCTGGTACTCGACGGCGGCCGCCTTCGGGCCGTCGGCCGGATCCGTCTGCTGGGCGGCGGCCGGTGCCATGGGCAGCAGACAGCCGACGGCGCAGGCCATGGCGGTCAGCAGGTAACGGACACGTCTGTGTCCGAGCGGTTTGCGCACAGAGGTCTCCCGAAAGTGGGGTGGGATGACGACAGCCCTCGCCGGACTGCCAAGCGGTGCACAGGCGCGCGCCGTCGCGCCGTCCATACCGGCCACAGCAGCTCTATGACCGGTTCATTTCATGGAAGTTAGCGACCTTTGTAAATCTCCGTAACCCGTTGAGCACAACTTCCCAAGACTTTTTCCCCACCGAAGACAAAGTTGGGTTCCGGCCACCGCGGGAGGCGTCCTCAAGGGGGCGCGCGCCAGCATTTGGTGAGGGACCGTCAGGGCGGTTGCCCAGGTGTCGTGGTTGCGACATGTCCCACCTGTGCCACCGGAATCGAGTGACATGGCATTCGGTGCCACCGGATTCTGTCCAGCGCATGAACTTCTCTGTGTGTACGACGGAAGGCACGGCACTGATGAGACGGATTCGCCTGGTGGCGGCCATATCGACAGGACTCGCCCTGGCTGCCGGCGCGGTGGCGCCGGTCGCCGCTCGCACCGGCACGGGGCCAACGGCGACGGCGGCGGCCGACATTCCCGCGCCGAAGAACCTCGGTACCGTGCGCCTGATCACCGGTGACCGGGTGACGGTGGGCGCCGACTCCGAAGGACGGCGGACCGCCTCGGTCACGCCCGGGCCCGGGCGGCGGCAGATCCTCTTCAGGACCTACGAGCAGGACGGGCGGCTGACGGTCCTGCCCTCCGACGCCGGAGAGCTGGTGTCGGCGGGACGCCTGGACCGAGGGCTGTTCGACGTGGGGGCGCTCCTGGCCCAGCGGTACGACGAGGCGCACAGCGACTCGCTTCCGCTGATCGTGGCGGGATCCGACGGCGTGGCGAGGTCCACCGTGCAGCGGCTGACCGGTTTCGCCGAGGACGGGTCGCCGGTCCGCCGACTGGACAGCATCGGGGCGCGGTCGGTGCGGGTCGCCGAGGAGGACCTCGGCGCGTTCTGGAAGCAACTGGCCGCGGATGACGACCCGGTGGGTACCGCACAGGCCGCCGACGCCCCTCGGGTATGGCTCGACGGCCGGGTGACCGCCTCGCTGGACCGCAGCGTCCCGCAGATCGGCGCGCCCGCCGTGTGGAAGGCCGGCCAGCAGGGCGAGTCCGTGAAGGTCGCCGTCCTGGACACCGGCGCCGACCAGTCCCATCCGGACCTGGCCGGACGGATCTCGGAGGCCAAGGACTTCTCCGGCAGCTCCGGGACCGGGGACGCCTTCGGGCACGGCACGCATGTCGCGTCCATCGTCGGCGGCAGCGGAGCCGCTTCCGACGGCGGGGGCAAGGGTGGCAAGGGAGTGGCGCCCGGCGCCGACCTGCTCGTCGGCAAGGTCCTGGGGGACGACGGCTTCGGCAGCGAGTCCCAGGTGATCGCCGGAATGGAGTGGGCGGCGGCCTCGGGCGCCAAGGTCGTCAACATGAGCCTGGGCTCGGACAGTCCGAGCGACGGCACCGACCCGATGAGCCTCGCGCTGAACGAACTCACCGAGCGCACGGGTACGTTGTTCGTCGTCGCGGCGGGCAACAGCGGTGAGCAGGGCACAGGCACCATCGGCTCCCCCGGCGCCGCGGACGCCGCCCTCACCGTCGGCGCGGTCGACCGGGACGGTTCCCTCGCGCCGTTCTCCAGCCGCGGCCCACGGTCGGGTGACGACGCGGTCAAGCCCGACGTGACAGCGCCGGGCGTCGGCATCGTGGCGGCCCGCGCGGCCGGGACGACGATGGGCGACCCGGTGGACACACACCATGTGGCGGCCTCCGGTACGTCGATGGCCGCCCCGCACGTGGCGGGCGCCGCCGCGCTGCTCGCCCAGCGGCATCCCGGCTGGAGCGCGGAGCAGTTGAAGGACGCGCTCGTCAGCACGGCTCGTACGGCCGTCGGCCAGGAGGTCACGGAGCAGGGCGGAGGCCTCATCGACGTGGCCGCGGCCGCACTCGGGCCGGTCACCGCGACGGGCACCGTCGCCCTGGGCCCGTTCCAGACCGGCGGTGGTGAGACCCGTACGACGCGGCTGACGTACACGAACACCTCCGACGCCAATGTCACGCTGGCGCTCACCGCCCGGCTGGCCACGGCGGGTGGCCGTACACCGGCCGAGGGAGCGGTACGGCTCGGCTCCGGTTCGGTGCGCGTGCCCGCCGGCGCCACCGCCGAGGTTCCGCTGACGGTCGATCCGGCCCTTGCCGAGCAGGGCGACTACTACGGGTACGTGACCGCGGTCTCCGCGGACGGGAAGGTCACCGTGCACACCACGGTGAGCCTGGCCGTGCAGGGGCCCACTCACCGGCTCACCGTCAAGACCATCGACCACCAGGGCAAGCCGGTCGATGCGCTGCCGACGATCTGGGGCGCCAACGGCTTCGTGGGCTACACCGGCACCGACCCGGCCGTCGCCGAAGTCGAGGAGGGCACCTACCAGTTGGACTACTCGTCCCTGGACAAGGCCGACGACGGACAGGAACTGCGGCATGTGGTCGTGCCCGAGGTGAAGGTCACCAAGGACTCGACCGTCACGCTCGACGCACGCAAGACCACCCTGGTCGACATCCGCACACCCCGCCCGGCCGAGCAGCGCGGCATCCTCAGCTACCAGACGTACCGGAAGATCGACGGGCACAGCCTGATCCAGGGGACGATGTACTTCGACATCGGCAAGCGTCTGTACGTGAGTCCCACCTCCGCCGTCACCGACGGCACCTTCGAGTTCGCCTCGCGCTGGCAGTTCGTCGCGCCGCTCCTCGACATGACGGTGCCGGGCGGCAAGACCACGTTCGACCCCTACTACATGCCCTCCTCGCCCCTCTTCGACGACCGGGGCGCGCGCCTGACCGCGGTCTCCGCGGGCGATGCCGCCGCGCCCGACTTCAGGCGGGCGCGCGGGAAGCTCGCGGTCCTCACCAACGAACAGACCGTGTACGAACAGGACGTGGTCGAGCAGGCGGCGGCCGCTGGTGTACGCGGCATCGTGCTGGTCCACTTCAGCGACATCGCCTGGACCCGCTGGCACCCGGACGGCGACCGCTGGGGCGTGCCGACCGTCAGGATCGGCGCGAGCGCGGGCGCCGCTCTGCTGAAGCGGATCGGCAAGGGGAAGACCACGGTTCAGTTCACCGGCACCGCCCGCAGCCCGTACCTGTACGACGTCATGCAGGTGTCGTCGCAGCGCGTCCCGGACAAGGTCGTGCACACGGTGTCCGAGCGCAACAGCGCGGTCGTACGGGCCAGTTACGCCGACAACGGCGGCGCTCCGTGGGCCAGTGAGCAGCGTTTCGCCCGGCGGCCGTACCAGGACACGGCCTGGCTGCAGTACACGCGTTATGTGCCGACGGGCTTCGAGCGGACCGAGTACGTGAGTTCCGGTGACACCGCCTGGCAGCACTTCGTGCACCACGAGACGACGTTCGACGTGGACACGCCGCTGGTCGTCGGCATGTCGGACGTCCCGCGCACGTACCGGGCGGGCGAGCGGACGAGGGACACCTGGCAGGGAGCCGTCGTCCGGCCGTCGATCCCGCGCGGCACCACCACACCGTCCGTGCGCACGGGAGACGTACTGAGCCTGCGGATCCCGGAGTTCACCGACTCGCAGACGGGTCACCGGTCGCGGCTGCTCGAGGGCGGCGGAGGCATCGGTACCTCGGGCGCGGCGAAGGCGGCGGAGGGCGACTCGGCCTCCGCCGTGCTGTACCGCAACGGCCGACGGACGGCGGAGGCCGACGGTGCCTGGGCGGACTTCGAGGTCCCGTCCGGCGCGGCCGACTACCGGCTGGACCTCACCACCTCGCGCGTGTCGCAGGAGTGGGCGTACGGGACAAGCACCGAGACGTCCTGGTCGTTCCGCTCGGGCAGCACCGGCACGGCGACGGCCCTGCCACTGCTCCAGCTCGACTACGACGTACCGGTCGACGCGTACAACGCGGTCGGCTCCGGCCGCACGCACTCCGTCGGACTGTCGGTCCGCGCCCAGGACGCCCTGGCCGCACCGCGCGGAGTGAGCGTCCAGGTCGAGGCCTCGTACGACGACGGCGGGAACTGGAGCCGGGCCGAGGTCAAGAGCCTCGGGCACAACGTGTTCGAGGCCGCCGTCAAGAGGCCGTCGCGGGTACGGGGTGACGCGTACGTGACACTGAGAGTGACGGCACGCGACGCGGCGGGCAACTCCGTGCGTCAGACCGTGCAACGCGCCTACCTGCAGCGCGGATAGACGCTCGGCGCACATTCAGGGGGTGAGCGGGCGAAGGACTGCCCGCTCACCCTCACCGCCTGTAACACCCGTGCAGTACGGTGTCCGATCAGTGAAGCGGGCCGGTCTCGGGGAGGGCGCCATGACGCTGGAGGCTGCAGGGGTGTCGGACGCCGAGGAGTCCGTCTACCGGCATCTGGTGACGGCAGGCCAGGCCTCGGCACGGGATGTCGCCGAGCGCACCGGGTTGAGCCGGGCGGAGGCCGAGCGCGTGCTCGACGCGCTGACCGTCAAAGGCATGGCGAGCCACACCGACGTGCTGCCCCGGCACTTCCGGGCCACTCCCCCGGACGTGGCGCTGTTGCCCCGGCTGAAGCGGAACGCCGACGCGCTCGACCTCGCCCGGGCCGAGGCCACCGGTCTGCTGCAGGTGTACCGCGACTCGATGCGCCGACGGGACGCCGGCGAGCTGATCGAGGTGATCACGGGCGCCGAGGCGCTGCGCCAGCATCTGCGGCAGATCCAGACGAGCGCCCAGGACGAGATGCTCTGGTTCTGCAAGGCCCAGTACGTGGCGATGCCGTCGGGCAGCAACAGCTCGGAGTTCGAGGCGCTGGCGCGTGGCGTGCGCTACCGGGTGCTGTACGAGAAGGACTTCTTCGACGATGAGGGAGCCGTTGACAACGTTGTTGCGGGGGTGCGCGCGGGGGAGGTCGCCCGGGCTGTTCCACATCTGCCGCTGCGGCTGGCGGTGGCGGACCGTGCCATCGCGGTCTGCCCGCTCGTGCCCGGCGGGCCCCAGGGCAACCCGGACGAACCCACCGCCGCACTCGTACGGGACAGCAACCTGCTCGCCGCTCTCGTCGCGCTGTTCGAGCGCTACTGGGAGGACGCCGTCCCGCTGGGCGTCGACGACTCGGGCGCGGTCGCGGGGACGGACGGGGTCGGCGGTCCCGATCCTCTGTCCGCGGTCGACCGACGGCTGTTGGCGCTCCTGGTGGCGGGGGTACCCGACAAGGCGGTGGCCACCCAACTGGCCCTGAGCCGCCGCACGGTGCAGCGTCACATCCAGCGCATGATGGAGCTGGCCGGGGCCGCGACCCGTATGCAGCTGGCCTGGCAGGCCGCGCGCCGGGGATGGCTGTGACGTCCGCTCACCCCTCCTGGCCAAGCTGACGCCGGCGCAGCGGTGGCTGCTCGAGAGCGTCCTGGGAATCGAGCCCGCGAACGGTAACCGCGGTGCGGGAGCCGCTCGACGCCTCGCCGAGGTGCCCGGCGGCAAAGCTACCGGGCAGCTGCGGCAGGCCCTGGTGAACCCCGACGTTGTGGTCCGCGGGAAGGGACGGAGATGATCTGGTCCATGCGGGTCCCGAAGCACTCTTTCGCGCCGCCCGCCACGGGGCTGAAGCAGGCTTGCACCGACGTTCCAGGGCTGACCACGCTCATGAGGGTGTGGACGTACGTGTCCGCCTCGTGGCGGTTGGTGACCCGGGCGGCGCGGAAGGAGCCGTCCCGGCCGCCCGCACGGACCTCGACACGGTCACCCACGACCGCGCCCCACATCCGGCCCCAACTCGTCCCGCATTCCTGGCTGTAGCGGATCTGGATCCAGGCGCCCGTGGCGGTCTCGTGCTCGGCGAGTGTCAACGGCTCGGCGCCGCATCTCATCGTGCCCGGGTCCTTGTTCTCGCAGGTGGTGTACCGGCAGAGCGCCCCGGTGGCTGGAGTGGGCGTGGGGGACGGTGACGCCTCCTCGCGGTGCGAGGGGGGAAGGTGGAAGAGCACGAGCGTGCCCAGGACCACGGCACAGACCGACGCGAGGGCGGTGAGGATGCTTTCGCGCCGGCGCCCGGTCGGGTGGGTGCGGGTGTGGCCGTCTGGGATCGTCCCGCTCGGGCCGATGTCGGGCGGGCGTGTCCGGGCCTGGCCGATATTCTCCGGGACGGCCTCGCTTTCGCCGGTGCGGGGCGGGGCGGTGGTGGGGGCCAGGGTCGGTGTGTCCGTGCGGGTGCCGGCGTGCTGTCGTGCCGGTGTCTCGCGTGTCGGCCCGCTGTCTTCCGCCCGTTGCGTCCGGGCGATGTCCAGGAGCGCCAATGGGTGGTCGGCGGGTTCGCCCGCGAGACGGCACAACTCCTTGACCGCGCTGCGGGGTGGCAGGCTCTTGCCGTTGAGATAGCGCTCCCAGGACGACTTGCTGAAGGTGGTCACGTTCGCGAGCTGCGCCAGGCTCAGGCCGGTGCGCTGCTTCAACTGCATTAGTGCGGCGGCCAGTCGGGCGCCCGGCGGTGAGGGTACGCCCAGTGTCACCCGCGCAACGCCTTCCAGGAGCGTGGCCCCAGCATGCCGTCGGCGACCATTCCTTCGCGCTGCTGGAGCGTTTTGACGGCCCGCAGCGTCAGTGGGCCGAACATGCCGTCGATCCCGCCGGGTGAGATGCCTGCCCTTCGCAGCAGGCACTGCGCTTCGGCGACGTCGGCGCCCGTAGCGCCGTAGAAGATCTCGGTGTTCCGGCCGTTGTTGATGCCTGCGGACCAGCGGTCGTCGAGGCGGGTGATGCGGCATGTGTAGGAGGTCCGCGGCGAGGCCGCGGTGGTGGGAGGCGGGGCGGCGACGGCCGCTGGGGTGATGTCCTCCCCGAGGCGCAGCATGAGCAACAGCGTCGCCAAGAGGGCCACGGCCAGGGCGACGATGCCCGCGGTGAGGGCGATGTGCGGGAAGCGGCCGGTGGCCGGTCCGGTGGTGGGTGATGTCGTGAGCGCGGTCGGTGTGGCCGGTGGCCCGGGATCCGGCCTCGCTGGGCTCTCCGACTGTTCCCGCTCTTGCTCCCGCTTCTCTTCTCGGTCACCTTCCCGCTTCTGTGTCGTGGGCCGCGGCTGTACGACGGGACTGGCGCGGCGGCTGCCCCAGGTGTCCGCGGCGATCTCGTGCAGTGCGAGCAGGGGGACGGGTTCGGCGCCGGTGATCCTGGCCAGTGCTTCCACCGCCTCCCTGGGCGGCAGCAACGTACCTCCCAGGTACCGCTCCCACGACTTGGCGCTGTAGCCGGTCTTGGCCGCGAGATGTCGCATCGTCAGCTCGCTGTGATCCTTCAGCTGACGTAACCGTGCCACCAACTGCCGTGCGCAAGGGTCGAGTTCAGCGGGCAACGCCTTGTAGCGCGGCATGTTTCCCCCAAAGCGGTCATGAGCGTGAACAGCGGCCCCCTCCGCTGCTTCGCATTCTGCATGAGCCCGTCACATCTGTCACAGGCGTCCCACACTGCCGTCCCTCGGGACGCTGTCGTGGCAGGTCAGCAGGGTGGTCGTCCCGAGCAGCCGCCACCTGCGCCACAGCCGTGGCCGCCATGCCCGGGTGCCCTGCACCTTTGATCTCGCCACCTGCTCGCCAGTCGGGATCAGGTGCGGATTCCACGACCGAAAGAGGAAAGCATGCGACCGAACGCTCTGGGCAGGACCATCGCCGGCCTCATCGCCGTTGCCGGCCTCGCCGCCGGCAGTGTGGCGACCGCGGGCACCAGCTTCGCGGCGAGTGCGACCACCGCGCAGACGGCGGCGGTCGCGCAGCCCGCCGCCGTGGCCGCGACGCAGAACTTCGGTCTGACCACGGCCGAGGCCAAGAACGTCCAGGAGTTCCTCGCGGACAACTGGGGATACACGGACTCCATCGACGGTCAGCTGGGCACGAACAGCTGGAAGGCTTTCCAGCGCTGCCTCGCGCGGTACTGGGGTTACACGGGTGCCATCGACGGGGACCCCGGCACCAACACCATCAAGGCGCTCCAGCGTCTGCTGAAGGACGACTACGGCTACACGGGCGACATCGACGGCGTCGCCGGCGCGGGCACCCGGGCGGCGTTCAAGCGCTTCGCCGCCTGACCGTCCGCGCCACCCGACCCGGGTGACCTGTCCGACCGATGAGTGACCGACCCCGGCTCGTCCTTGAACGGCAAGGACGGGCCGGGGTTGATTGTCCCTTCGGCTGGAGCGGTGGTGTCCCAGTCACCGGAACGGCCCCACCTTCGTCCTGACCAAGTCCGCCACACGGCGCGAACCGGAGCACACCACGACCACCGAGACCACCCGCCGCGGAAAGGCCCCCCGCCGACTGCTGGGACCTGCTCCACTCACGGCTGACCTACGGCATCTGCTGGCTCGGCCTTTTCAGGCCCCGGCCGTCAGCTCGTTCAGTGTCCGGCGGAGCCAGGCCAGAAAGGCAGGATGTCCCGCCAGCATGTGGCCCGCCGGAATGGTCTCGACAGCGCAGTCGGCCGTGGTCTCCTCCGACCACCGGTGCAGCCCGGCCGGATCGGCCAATGGATCGCTCTCACCCGCCAGTACGCGAACCCGGCAGCTGAGCACGGGGTGACGACCGCGCCGGTAGAGCTCGGCGAGTCTGGCGTCAGCCCGCAGTACTGGCAGAAAGGGATCGATCAGGTCCGGCTTGTCGAGGAGAGCGGTCGGCATGCCGTCGAGCTTCCGCAACTGCTCAAGCAGCCGGTCCCTCGGCAGACCGTGCAGCGGTATCGCCGGGTGGGCGACGCCGGGGCCGTTGCGGCCGGAGACCAGGAGGGCGGTCGGCTCGCCCAGGGAGGGGCGCAGGGCGTGGGCCAGTTCGTAGGCGAGCAGCGCGCCGAAGCTGTGGCCGTAGAGCATGTACGGGCCGTCCGCCTCGGCCCTGATCCGCCTGGCGAGGTCCGCGACGAGGGTGGCGAGCCGGTCCGGGGGTGGCTCGTCCCAGCGCGTGCCGCGGCCGGGCAGTTCCACCGGGCGGACGCGGGCGTGGGCGGCAACACGGCGGCTCAGCGGAGCGAACCCCGCGGAGCTGCCGCCCGCGTGCGGCAGGCAGAAGAGCTGGGGCAGCACCGGCCGGCTCCTCGCGTCGGCAACCACGTCTCCCGCCGACGCGAGGTGGTCAGTTGCTCCCAGACCGTCTGTCGCACGGTCATCCATGGCGCGCCTTTCCGAGACACGGCTCTGTTCAGTGGCCTGGCAGGTGTGCGGAGTGTTCGTTGTGATCGTCGAGGAAGTGCTGGGCCACGGGTGCGAGGAGGGCGATCAGATCGTCCATGTCCGCGGACGCCAGCGGTTCCACGGGCGTAATGTGCCGCACCACCATGAGCCCGATCAGTTGGGCGCCGATCATGATGGTGTGGGGGCAGGGTCCGGAGGCGTCCGGGAAGAGCCGGCGCACGGCCTCGGCGAGGTGTTGCCCGGCGTCTTCGTGCGTCACCGAGCTGCGGATCAGGGCGAGGATCGCGCTACGCCACTCCTCGGACTCCCACAGCGGCAGTTCGCGACGCAGGAGTTCCTCTCCGGTGCGGTCCGGGCCGCCGGGTGCCGTGTCGTCGCCCGGGGCGGACACCACGAGTCGGCCGGCCTCGCGCAGCGCCGCGGTGAGTACACCGTCCCGGGAGTCGAAGTAGTAGTGGACCAGGCTGGTGTTGACCTCGGCGCGGTGGGCGATGCCACGTACGGTGCTGCCCCCGAAACCGTGCTCCGACAGCTCCTCCCGAGCGGCTCGGAGAATGAGGGCGCGACTGGCGGTGCGGTGCGGGAGGGGGCGCTTGCTCCACTTCACGGCCTCATCTCCGTACGGCATCGACACCTCCTGTGGCGGCCACGGCGGCGAGCACCGCGGCGAGTTGCGACTCCAGGCTGAACTCATCGGCCTGGCAGTCGGCTTCGCCGCTTGCCGCGGCCAGCCGGTGCAGTGCTCCGGACTCACACAGCACCGCCAGCCCGAGGAGCTGGGCGGCCACCATGGCGCGGCCCGGCTGGTCGTAGCTCAGGTCATCGTGGTCCAGGTCGGCGGCCGGTTCCCAGAGCAGCCCGGTGACGTAGGAAACGAGTCGGGATCCGGTCGGCCCGTCGGTCATGGCGGAGGCCACCAGGGCCCGCCGGCCGAGCGCATCGCTACTCCACAGATCCCTCAGCCGCTGGGTCAGTCGGGCGGCTTCCGAACCGGTGTCGCGCCGGGGGGCGCCGGGCAGCGGGCCGTCCGGCTTGTCGGGTTCTCCGGACGCCTTCTGGGCCCAGGTGTCACATTGGCTGGGCCGCAGGGCCGTGCTCAGCAGGCTGCTCCGGGACCCGAAGTAGTGGTGGATCAGCCGGATATCAACCTGAGCTCGTCTGGCCACGCCACGCGTCGACGTGCCGTTGTAGCCGTGCGCCGCCAGCTCTTCCCGCGCGGCGTCCAAGATGCGGTCCCGGGTCGGCCGACCGTTCATGAGCCACCCCTGATGGATAGAATTCATCGAACAGTGAGTTAATACAGTAGGTGATCCTCCGTGTCTGGGACACCTCGGAGACAAGACATGGCCGGCTTTGGCCGGCGGCCCCGGCCGGAGCCCGCGTGCGCGCGGTCCGAACTGCCTCGCCGGCCGGGGCAACCGCCGCTCAGGCGGCGGGCTCCGGGGCGGTCAGGGCCGGCCTGCGGGGTCGCCCTGCAGCGAGACCACCAACCGAGAAATGGCATCGAGATTCTTGAAGTGCGCGCCAACGATTTTCTCGGGCGGAATGGAGACCCCGTAGCGGTCGAGAATGAAGGAGATCAATTCTGTGGTGGTGAGCGAGGTGAGTATCCCCCATTCGAGCAACGGAGTTCGGGGCTGAAGACCGCCCTCCCCCTCAGGGAGGAAGCGCGCCTCCACGTAGCCCGTCAGCTCGGCGATGACCTCGTCGTACCCGTGCGGGTTGCTGCTCTCCGGCATGCGTGTGACCTCCGAGAATCTGAGCCGCAAGGAGTGGATTACCGCGCGGACCATGGCGTCCGCGAGCCTCACACTAGCCAGCACGCCCGGGCATTTCTTCGGCTCAGTTGATGATTTCGGGACCTGTCCTTTCGGATGAGTCGCGAAACAACTAGCTCCATCCGGCGGGCAGTTCTTCGGCGACCGCGGCGGCCAGTCCAGGGCTCAGCGGAACATCATGGAGGAGAAAGCGGCCATTGCCGGGTCCATCCACCGTGATCACCGCGGGGCCCGGCTCGTACGGCTTTACGTCGAGCCGCGACAGGCCGCCCGCGAGGCCGGTGCCGACCGCCTTGAGCACCGCCTCCTTCCGGACCCAGCAGCGGTAGAAACGACGGCGACGCCGCATCGGGTCCGTGTCCTCGGTGACGTAGATCCGCTCTTCCGGGGTCAGGCAGGTGTCGATCAGACCCTGGAACGCGTTGAGTGGCCGGATCTCTTCGATATCGGCCCCCACCCGCTGCCCCTGTGGGGCGACCGCCAGCAGCCAAGTCGCGCGGCTGCGGGAGTGGTTGAAGCCGAGCGCGGCAGGCGGGGCCACGATGCGCGGACGGCCGTGCACTCCGTCACCACAGCCCGGACACCGTTCCCGGCCGAAGCGGATCGCCTCGGCCGAGCAGTGCAGCAGCTCCGCGATGATCCGCCGCACGGCGGCATGGGCGTAGACGTAGTGGCCGGCCTCGGAGGGGTCCATGAAGCCGTGGGCACGGGCGCGTTCCTCCGGCGAGAGGGAGATCCAGTCATGGGCCGAGGGCGGGGCGGCGATGCCGTGCCACAGGCGTAGGCAGCCGCCGACCAACAGCGACGACGTCACGGCCGGAGCTGTACCGGAGAAGGCTGCCTGGTGTCGCCTTCCGGCTGAGGCGGGTCCTTGCGGTGGGTCTCGTCGGACGGAGCGGTGGTGCGGGTGATCCCCAGCTTGTGCAGCAGCGGCCCCGCCATGGCCGTTGTGACCAGCGCCATGATCACCATCATGGTGAACATCTGGGTGTCTATGACGCCCAGTTGGCGCCCGATGTCGAGGATCACGATCTCGGTGAGGCCACGGGTGTTCATCAGGGTTCCGAACGCCCCTGCCTCCCGCCAGGACATCCCCGACATCCGGGCGGGCAGCACAGTCCCGGCGTACTTGCCCACGACAGCGGTGCAAAGGATCAGCCCGAGGTACGCCAGGCCCTCCAGGCCGAGCACCCCCACGTCCACGGACAGTCCGGTCACGATGAAGAAGACCGGCAGCAGCAGTGCCACGACCCCCGACAGCGGCATGGCCACCCGCCGGTGCAGATCCTCCCGGGCCTCTCGCGGCATGACCAGCCCGAAGGCGAACGCACCGAAGATGGCGTGGATGCCGATCCAAGAGGTCACCCAGGCGGACAGGAAGACTCCGGAGGCGATCAGGACCAGCAGATTCGCGCCGGACGCCGCCCGGGGCGACCGGTCGACCATGAATCGCAGCAGACGCCGCACGACGAACCCCATCACCAGCCCGTACACCACGGTGAAGCCGAGGACTGCCCAGAAGTGTCCCGGGCTGCCCGCTTCGGAGACCGCCACCACCAGCACGAGGACACACCAGGCCAACACGTCTCCGACCGCGGCGCAGGCCATCGCCGTGGATCCCACGCGAGTGCCGGTGAGTCCGCTGTCCTTGATGATGCGGGCCAGCACCGGGAAAGCGGTGATGGCGAAGGCCGTACTCAAGAAGAGGATGAAGGCGGTCGAGCCACGCTCGCTGTCCGCGTAGCGCCCGGCAAGCAGGGCCGCTGCCCCGGCGCCGAGCAGGAACGGCACGGCCATGGACAGTCCGGCCATGCCGCCGACCGACCGGCCCCGGCCGCGCAGCCGGCCCAGGTCCATCTCCCAGCCGGCGAGGAACATGAAGAGGAGCAGCCCTACCTGAGCCACGGCGGAGAGCATCGGCCGGGCGTCCTGAGGAAAGATCCGCTCAGGCAGGTCTCCGGGGAGCAGGCCGAGAAGACTCGGTCCGAGCATGATGCCGATGGCGATCTCCGCTACGACCGGCGGCTGGCGGAACCGTCCGCTGAGCCTCACGAACAGACGGCCCGCGAGCAACACGATCGCCACATCGGCCATGGCTATGGCCTCCGTGGGAAGTCCCTCCGCTGCCATCCGTCCTCCAGACGTGTCGGTGTGCCGCACGGCGCGTCCGGCCATTGCACGGGAGTAGGGATTCTTCCGAGGGGGCGGTCTCCCCACCATTGGCCACGAGAGGGAAACCTGGAGCGCACGTCAGTACCTATGAGGGGCCGGGAGGAGGAGACACGGTAGAAGGGATGAATTATGGGCTGTGCGGATGCGCTCTCCCGGCCCCGCACGGCAGGGTGCTGTGGACAGGGCGCCTCGCGGCGCCGTGCGCGGGCGAAGTGCCGGCACGGTCCGTGGGCGGTTCGACCCGACGCCGGGAACACCTCCCGCTGCGTGGTCGGCCCGACGAATCCGACTCCACCCCGTCGGCCCGCGATACCCGTGATGCGCCATCAACCGACCATGTATCGGGGAGTCTTATGGATTTCGGCTGGTCCGCCGATCAGGAGGGACGCCATCGGCAGATGCTGGAGGCCGTCCGCCGCGCCTTCCCCGCCGGGCGCGTTCCGCAGGAGCCGTTCAGCCGGACGGACTGGGTGACGCTGGGGCGCCTGGGGCTGCTCGGGGCGTGCCTGCCCGACAAGCACGGCGGACTTGGGCTCGGAGCGCTTGACACCGCGCGGCTGTACGAGGCGTTGGGTGAGGGCTGCAGTGATACCGGGCTGGTCTTCGCGGCCAGCGCGCACCTCTTCGCCTGCGCCGTGCCGATCTCGGAGTTCGGCTCCGACGACCTCAAGTCCCGCTGGCTGCCGGACATCTGCTCGGGAGAGGTCATCGCGGGCAATGCCATGACCGAGGCCGACGCGGGCTCGGATGTGTCGAAGCTCCGGCTGACCGCCACGCCGGTGGACGACGGCTACCTGCTGAACGGGGAGAAGAGCTTTGTCAGCAACGGCCCCGCCGCCGACCTCTTCGTCACCTATGCGACGACCGACCCGGAGGCAGGCCACCTCGGGCAGACGGCGTTCGTGATACCCGCGGACACAGCAGGCGTACGGGCCGGGGAGCCGTTCGACAAGATGGGCCTGCGCTCCACCCCGGCAGGCACCGTGACGTTCACCGACTGCTTCGTACCCGTCCGTCATGTGCTGGGCGTCCCCGGGATGGGGGCGACGATCTTCCAGCACTCGATGGGCTGGGAGCGGGCCTGTCTGTTCGCCGGTTACGTCGGAATGATGGCCCGGCTGGTCGAGCGGACCGCCGAACACGCCCGGCGGCGCCGCCAGTTCGGCCGTCGGCTGGCCGACTTCCAGGCGGTGTCGCACCGGATCGTCGACATGGCGATGCGGCTGGAGACAGCTCGACTGCTGCTCTACCGCGCCTGCTGGGAGATGGACCAGGGGCGACCCGCCCGGTTGGCGGTTTCTCTGTCCAAACTCGCCGCGTCCGAGGGCGCGGTGGCCAACGCACTGGACGCGGTCCGCGTATTCGGCGGACGCGGCTTCCTGGCGGACTTCGGTGTGGAGGCCGAGCTGCGCAACGCCGTGCCGAGCCTTCTCTTCTCCGGCACGTCGGAGATCCAGAAGGAACTGGCCGCGAAGGAGCTGGGACTGTGAGGCTGCATCAACTGGTCACCGCCGCGGCTCGACGCACCCCGCAAGCCCTGGCGGTGCATGCTTCGGACGGCCGCCTGACCTACGGCGAACTGGACACGCTCGCCGATCGCTACAGCGCGGCGCTGGCCGCTCGGGGAGTGCTGCCGGGCGACCGGGTGCTGTTGTGGGCGGGCAAGAGCACGCACGCTGTCGCGCTGATGCAGGGGTGCCTGCGACGCGGGGCGGTCTATGTGCCGGTGACCGAGTCCAATCCACCCGCCCGGGCGGCCCTGATCGCCCGGGGCTGCGGCGCCGTTCTGACTGTCACGGATGCGGGCGGGGCGGAGCGCCTGGCGGGGACGGAGTGGGCCGCGGGTCCGCTTTCGACATTCGAGGAACTCCTGACCGGGGAGACGGGAGCGGCGCCGGCGCCCGCGGAGGGGTCCCCGGACGACCCGGCGTACATCCTCTACACCTCGGGCTCGACCGGCGAGCCCAAGGGTGTGTGCCTGAGCCACCGCAACGCGCTCGCGTTCGTGACCTGGGCCTGTGAGTTGTTGGACCTCGGACCGCGGGACAGGCTCGCCAACCACGCCCCCTTCAACTTCGATCTCTCGGTCTTCGACCTGTACGCCGCGTTCCACGCCAGGGCCTCCGTCTTTCTGATCTCTCAGGAAATGGCCTACGCACCGGAGCAGTTGGTGCGATTCCTGCGGCGTCACGATCTGACCGTCTGGTATTCGGTGCCGTCGGCGCTCTCCCTGATGATGTCCAAGGGAGGGCTTTTCGACGAGGTACCGCCGTCCGCCCTGCGGGCCTGCCTCTTCGCCGGTGAGCCGTTCCCTCTTCCGCTGGTTCAGCAGTTGCGTACCCAGTGGCCCGGGGTGCGGATGTTCAACTGGTACGGCCCCACCGAGACCAATGTGTGCACCTCGTACGAGGTGACGGTGGCCGATGCGCAGCGCTCCACGGCCCTGCCGATCGGAACGGTCTGTTCCGGCGACTCGATGACGCTTGCGCCACAGGACCGGGAAGGCGAGTACGAGCTGCTGATCTCCGGCCCGACGGTCATGCTCGGCTACTGGGGTCAGGAACCCCAGACCGGCCTGTATCCGACAGGCGACATCGTGCGAGTCGGCGAGGAGGGGAACCTGGAGCTCATCGGCCGGCGCGATCACCTGGTGAAGGTGCGCGGCCAGCGGGTGGAGCTGGGCGAGGTGGAAAGCGTTCTCGGTGCCCATCCGGGAGTGGAGGACGTGGCCGTCGTGGTCGTCGGGTCCGGTCTGGAGGCCGCGCTCCACGCGGTGGTCACGAGGACGCACCCGGAGTCGTACGTCTCATTGCTCGGGCTCAAGGAGTGGTCGGCACAGCGGCTGCCCTCGTACATGATCCTGGACGCCTTGCACGTGGTCGACGAGTTGCCGCGCACGGGAAATGGCAAGAGGGACCGCAGGCGTATGGTCCAGAACATCGCGACGGACGGCCAATGATGATGACGGAAAAAGCCCCCACCAATGCCTGAAACACTGGTGGGGGTAAATGTGAGAGCCTACCGAATAGGGCAACGTCGCTTCGGCAGTGGGCTACAACAAGCCGCTGACCTGCCCGGACAGTCTGGCAGAATGATCGCCGGACTTCCCATGGAGCGAGGCGCCCGAAAAGAGGGCTCTCACATTTATCCCACAGGTGATACCGGAATCCGTGCCGTCAGTCCGGCCGTCCGGACCATGCCGATTTCGTACGCATAGATTACGGCATGTATGCGATTACGCAGCTCCAACTTGTCAAGCATGCGTTGCACATGGGATTTCACCGTACTCTCGCTCACGAAAAGCATCTCGGCAATCTCCGCGTTGCTGCAGCCGCGTGCAATGAGCCGGAGCACATCCACTTCGCGGCGCGTCAGTCTCCGCAGTCCTTCATGCCCGGGCTCCCGCTCGTCGTCGTCAGCCGGGGCTTGCCAGTCGACGAGCCTCCGGCCCCGACCAGGGAAGAGCAGGGCGTATCCGGCTGCGACCAGCCTGACCGCGGACACGATCTCCACCGGGGACGAGCGGTTGAGCAGCAGGCCACGGGCACCTGCGCGCACCAGCCTCTGCACCTGATCATCGAATTCGCCGACCAGCACCAGCGAGGGGGAACCGGGAGCTTCCGCACCCAGGAACCTGACCACCTCGGCCGCGTCCAGCGAATTTGTCTCGGAATCTATGACTACCACGTCCGGCCGTAGATCACTTACGCTGCTTGCGATCTGCGGTATATCTCCAGCATCTCCGGAGACCTCAAGATCCTGCTTACCTTCGAAGAGCATTCGGTAACCGGCCCTGATGACTGTCCTGTCGCTGACGACTAATATACGCATGCAGCAAAGAACCCCCCGTCTGGCACTTCATCGCTTAATCAAGCTAACATAGACGATGGCCGGATGGGAACCTTTATTCAAGAGCCACTTGACGCTGTCCCAGTAATTCTACTGACGCGTAATATTGAGGCCGATATTCCACGTCTCCACAGCACGCTCACAACCTAATGCGACCGACGCAATGAGAGGCGCCCCAGGCCGGCCGTGACACCGTCGGGCCAGGGGTGCAGGTGATTGCCTGTCGCGGTATGAGCATGGCAAGAGCGACTGCTTGCCGACGAGAGCGAGCCCCGCAAAACACGTACGGAGTGACGGGTGGTCCGCTGTGAGCGACGAGACGAATACAGAGAGCGCGAATTGGAGCATCGGGGTCGAATTTCAGTCGGCTTTGCGCTCCTCCGGGCTCAGATCGCCGATCATGTAACGGCGGATATTCGGCGCTACAGCCGCGACCACGACCTCTTCGGACGCGCCGGCCAGCGGCGGGATTCGCAGCACGTACCGGACCATCGCAAGGCCGAAGAGCTGGCTCGAAACCAGCGACGCCCGCAGCGGCAGCTCCGCGGGATCGACGACCGCCCCGAGCCGGCGCACCACCCTGCGGGCGATCTGGGTGGTGAAGAACTCGCGGAGCAGCAGCGCCTGCCATTCATGGGCGACCGCACCGCGCAGCAGCCCCAGGAACGCCGGGCCGCTCACCGGACCCTCGCACGTACCGAGGAAGGCACGCACCACATTCTCGGGAACGGCCTCGATGCCCTCGGCGAAGATCTCGTCCATCACGGCCCCGGGCTCGATGGGCGGCTTCACGACCTCCAGGAAGAGATCTTCCTTGCTGCCGAAGTAGTGATGGACGAGCGCGGGATCGACACCGGCGCTCGTCGCGATGTGGCGGATGGACGAGCCGTCGTAACCGCGCTCGGCGAATGTCTCGCGGGCAGCCTCCAGGATCGCCCCGCGGGTGTCCGGTTTGCCGGGCCGGCGGCCACTACGTCTCCGCACGAGCACTCCTCATTCACCAGATGACGCCAGGACCTGTCCGGCCGATCATGCCGCAGACATGGGATGTGGTGCGCACATCTGCGATTCGATCGACCGGACAGGTCCCAAGCGGCGCGTCGCCGCAGTGTCCCGGCGGCCAGGTCCTAGGCGGTGCGCCGCCGCAGTGTCCCGGCGGCCAGCACCAGGGCCAGCACGACACATCCCATCACAACGCCGTAGCCGCGCCACAGGTCCCCCGTCGGGTCGGCGGAGGCTCCGACCTCCTGCAACGCCTCCACCCCGTGGGCCAACGGCATCGCCGTGCTGACACCGTCCAGCCAGCCCGCCATGTCGGCGCGCGGCACGAAGAGGCCGGAGAGCAGGATCTGCGGCAGCACCACGATCGGCAGGAACTGCACCGCCTGGAACTCGGTCCGGGCGAACGCGCTGCACAGCAGCCCCAGGCCGACGCCGAGCAGGGCGTTCGCCACCGCGATCAGCACCACCAGAACGCCGTTGCCTGCCGTGTCCAGGTCGAGCAGCCAGTACGCAACCGTCGTCGCGACGGTCGCCTGAACGGTGGCGGCAAGTCCGAAGGCCAGACCGTAGGCGAAGAGCAGGTCCAGCTTCCCCAGGGGAGTGGTGAAGAGCCGCTCCAGCGTGCCCGACGTGCGTTCCCGCAGCATGGCGATGCTGGTGACCAGGAACATCAGGAGGAAGGGGAAGACCCCGAGCATGATCAGCAGGACTCGGTCGAGGAGCGGGCCGTTCTTCTCGAACATGAAGTAGATCAGCGTGAGCAGCAGCAGCGGCGCGCCGATCAGGAGGCCGATGGAGCGCCGGTCGTGCCTGAGCTGCCCGAGGACCCGGCCCGTGGTGCTCAGCATCAGTCGTACCGACATCACGCCACCTCCAGCGTGCCCTGGACCAGAGTGAGGAACGCCCGGTCCAGATCGTCCGTCCCAGCCCTGTCCTTGATCGCCTGCACGGTGTCATCGGCCACGACGGCCCCCTCTCTCAAGAGGATCAGCCGGTCGCACCGGTTGGCCTCGTCCATCACGTGACTGGAGACCACCAACGTGGTGCCTTCGGCCGCCAACTGCCGGAAGTGGGCCCACAGCTCCTCGCGGAGAACCGGGTCGAGACCGACCGTGGGCTCGTCCAGGATCAGCAGTTCGGGGCGGCTGACCAGCGCGCAGGCGAGCGACGCCCTGTTGTGCTGGCCACCGGAGAGAGTGCGGACGATCTGGCCGGCCTGCTCCTGGAGGCCCACCTCTTTGATCGTCTCCTCGGCTTCCGCACGGCCCAGGCCGTAGAAGCTGGCGAAGTAGCGCACGTTCTCCCGGACGGTCATGTCCGCGTAGACGCTCGGCGACTGGGTGAAGTAGCCGATCTTCCGGCGCAGCGCCGGGGCACCCGCCTCCTCGCCGAGCACGGTGACCCGGCCCGATTTCACCCGCTGCACACCCACGATCGAACGCAGCAGCGTGGTCTTGCCGCTGCCGCTCGGTCCCAGCAGCCCGGTGATCCCGCCGTGCGGGATGCGGGCGCAGAGGCCGTGAAGCACCTCTTTCCCGCCGCGGGTCACCACGAGGTCCTGGACCTCAATCGCGGTCTTCATGATCTCTCCCTACGGGTAACTCGCCCGACGTTGAATTCAACAGTAGGTGAAAAACTTGCGGCCGTGAACCCTGGCGTCCGTTGCCGGCCGCCCAGCTGCCGGTGGTGGCCAACGTCGGTACTGGTCACGTAGGTACTGGTCAACGTCGGTACTGGGTAACGTCACCCAGCGGTGGTCGACGTCATAGGCGGTGTTCACCCTCGTCGGCGCAGGACCAGGGAGACGTTCTGGCCGCCGAAGGCGAACGAGTTGCTGAGCGCCGTGGCCGCGCCCTCGGGAACTACTCCGGCACCGCCTCGGACCACGGCCCGGAGAACGTCGTCCCCGATCGAGGTATCGGGATCATCGAGGTTGACGGCGGGCGGGACGAGTCCGTGATGGAGCGTCAATGCGGTGACCACTGCCTCCACCGCACCCCCTGCGCCCAGCAGATGCCCGGTCATCGACTTGGTCGCGGCGACCGTGGCCCCGCCGAGGCCCGGCCCCAGCACCTGGCGCAGCGCCACCGCCTCCGCCATGTCCCCCAATGGTGTGCCGGTCGCGTGCGCGTTGACGTGAGCGATCTCGCCGGGTTCCGCTCCCGCGTCGGCGAGCGCCCGGCGCATCGCGCGGGCCGCACCCGTGCCCGAGGGATCGGGGTTGGCGATGTGATAGGCGTCCGCGGAACGGCCCGCACCGGCCAGCTCGGCGTATACACGGGCGCCGCGCCGGGCCGCGTGCCCGGCCGCCTCCAGCACCAAGACCCCGGCGCCCTCCCCCAGAACGAATCCGTCCCTCCCCGCGTCGAAGGGCCGGCAGGCGCCCTCCGGGTCGTCATTGCGCCGGGAGAGTGCGCGCATGGCCGCGAACCCGGCCACGATGACCGGGTGGATCATCGCGTCGGCGCCCCCGGCGAGCACCACGTCCGCCTGCCCGGACCGGATCAGCTCGCGACCGCGGGCCAGCGCGTCGGCGCCCGACGCACAGGCACTCGCGGGGGCGTGCAGTTCGGCCGCGGCGCCGAACTCCAGGGAGATCCATGCCGCGGGGCCGTTCGCCATGTACATCGGAAGGGTGAGTGGGGAGACCCGCTGCCAGCCGCGCTCCCGCAGCACGTCGTACTGATCGAGCAGGCTCCCCACTCCCCCGCCTCCGGAGGAGACCGCCACCGCCAACCGCTCGGGCGGCGTCTCCGGTGCCCCCGCGTCCTCCCATGCCTCACGGGCGGCCAGGAGGGCCAGTTGCTGCACCCTGCCCAGCCGGCGCAGCTCGTGCTTGGCCAGTCGTTCGGCCGGCTCGACGGCCACGGGGGCGGCGATCCGCACCGGCAGTTCGTCCGCCCACGCCGCTTCGATGCCCCGCGCCCCGGAGACGCCCGCGAGGAGGGCCTTCCAGGTCGCCGGGGCGTCGCCGCCGACCGGGCTGGACGTCCCCAGCCCGGTGATGACCACCTCGCGGTCGGCGGAGACAGGACGGCCCTGGCCGACAGCTCGGCCGTCGGTCATGCCGAGACTCCCGCCCCCTGGATGTAGGCGACCAGGTCGCCCACGGTGCGCAGTCCCCTCATGTCCTCGTCCGGCACCTCGACGCCGAAGCGGTCCTGGGTCGTCATGCCGATCTCGTACATGGACAGGGAATCGACGTCCAAATCGTCGACGAAAGCCTTCTCCACGGTGCTCCTGGCCGGTGCGATCCCGCAGACGTCATGCAGAATCTCTGCGACGCCGGCCAGAATCTCCTGTTCGGTTTGTGCCATGACGTACGGCCTCCTCGATTCGTTGGATGTGACGGGTCGTCAACTCAGCAGCCCTGCGGACCGCATCTCGGCGGCCACCTGCTCGGGTATGCCGTGGCGGGCGATGTCCTGCTCGGTGACGGACACCGGGATGCTGTGCGGGTGCCGGAAGACGTCACCGGGGTCGTACTGGCGCTTGACCCGCATGAGCCGAGGCAGGTTCTCCTCGTAGTAGGCCCACAGCCAGTTCTCCAGGGCCAGGTCGATGGTGTTGACGTAGGCGGCGCCCGTGGTGTGCTCGGCCATCGAGTGGCGCAGCTCCTTGACCCAGGCGAGGTTCTTCCCGTCGTCCTCCGGCAGGTCCCAGTCGGTGCGGTACTCGAAGGCCATCAGCCCGGTCCTGTGCACGAACGCGGTGTCGGTGCGCGCGCGGTGGCCGATGACCCCGCCCATGCCGTAGATGGCCACCTCGCCGCGGTGGCTCGGCGGGTCGGTGAGGAACTCCTGGAGGGTCGCGATGGCCGCGTCGTTCAGCGGTTCGGCGATGATGGCCGAGCTGCCCTGGGCGCGTACCTGATCGGCCGAGGCCGCCTCGCCCTGGAGAGCCTCCACCGTGTCCACCGCCTGGATGAACGGCACCGGTTCCACGACCTGGGTCTGCGGCTCCGCCGCGGTCACGAGCGGACGCAGCAGCTCCTCGAACTCCGCGGCCGGGCCGTCGAAGACGCCGAAGGCCACCAGCAGGTCCTGTTGTCGCGGGAAGAGCGACAGGAAGGTGTTGATGCGGTCATCGGCCGAGGCCAGCCAGCTCTGCCAGGCCTTGACCGCCGGGGCGAACTGCGCCCAGTCCCAGGCAATGGTGAAGATCGTGACATCGGAGATCGGCGAGGTACGGAACGTGTACGAGGTGGCGATGCCGTAACTGCCGCCTCCGCCGCCCCGGCAGGCCCAGAAGAGATCGGGGTCCTCGTCCTCGTCGACCTTGCGCAGTCGGCCGTCGGCGTCGACGAGTTCCAGACCCGCGAGATGGTCGACCAGTGCGCCGCGCGACCGGGACAGGACGCCCATGCCGCCGCCCAGTACATGGCCGCCGATACCGATCCGCGGGCAGGTGCCGGCCGGTATGGTCACGCCGGCCTTCCACAGCTCGCGGTAGATGTCACCGAGACGGACCCCGCCTCCGACGGTCACCAGCGAACCGTCCTCGCTGGGGGTGATGGCGTCGAGGCCGCCGAGGTCGATGACCGCCCCGTCCTCCACGCTGCTCAGCCCGGCCATGGAGTGACCGCCCGAGCGGACTCGGAACGGGATGCCGCGCTCCCGAACGCTCCGCAGAGCCTCCGCCACGGCTTCGGCGTTGTGACAGACCATCACCTCGCTGGGGAGGGAGGCGAAGCACGCGTTCCAAGTGCGGCTCGCGTCCTCGAAACCGGCGTCCCCCGGCGTGAGGACGGTGCCGGTGAAACGGGCAAGGGTTCCCATGCGTGTTCCTCGGTTCTTCCGTGTGGGTGGCGGACAGGGCGGGGCGGTGCCGGCGCGGGTCAGCCGCCCCGCAGGACGGTCTTTATCCCGGTGCGGATCAGCGGGGCGATGTCCTTGGGGGCTCCGCGGACCGTCCACAGAGCGAGCCTGAGGAGGGTCACCGGGGTGATCTGCAGAAAGCGGGCCGTCGGATCGTTGAGCTTGAAGGCCGCGGGCACGAACTCCGCCTCGCGGACCGACCGGAAGATCCGCTCGCTCGCGGAGCGCGGGTCGAGCTCACCGGCCGCCACCGCCGCGCAGGTGGCACCGGTCTCGGTGAAGAGCCGGTGGTAGCCCTCGTGGCCTGCGAAGACGTGCCCGCGGTACGGCACGGTCTCCAGAGCCCGCAGCGCCGCGTCGCTGCCCGTGGTGCGAAGCTCCGAGTAGGCGGTGAGCAGGGGGAATCCGCCGAAGCGGAAGCCGACTTCGAGTACGAAAAGCACGGCCTTCACCAGCGCCGGGTCGCACAGCGACGCGTGCACCATGGCGGCCAGTTCGTCGTTGGCGTCGAGGTGTCCGCGGGTGAAGTCGTCGACCAGAGCGAAGCGTTCGGTGGAGAAGTCATCGTCACGTACGGCGTCGAGCAGCCGCCGGGCGAGGACGTTCACGGTCTCCAGAGCGATGCCGAGTCCTCTGGAAATGAAGGGATCGACATAGCCGGCGGCGTCTGCGACGAGGCACCACCGGTCGCCGACGGTACGGCTCACCGCGTACTGATTGCGCTCGGTGGACAGCCACCCGTGTTCGGCGACCGCGTCCTCGAACTGGGCGGCCAGGGTGGGGAAGCGCGCGACGAAGGCGCGGAACTCCTCCTCGGCGGAGAGCCCGGCGAAGTCCTCGGCCGGGAAGCGGCGGGCGTCGAGCGTCAGGCCCACGCTGACCATGCCGGGAGCGGGATCCGGGTGGTTGTCGAAGGGCAGCACCGCCAGATACGCGCCGTCGGTGAGATGGTGCATGCTCCCCCGGGCCCATGGCATCGGGGCCCTGTACGCCGCGGCACGGTCGGCCACCACCTCGGCGAACGGTCGCACCCCCGTCATATGGGTGGTGAGCGTGCGGCTGGCGGTGGTGAAGCGCGCGGGTTCCTCGCGGAGCCCCAATGCGGCCACCAGCGGCGAGTCGGGGCCCGAGGCGTCCACCAGATACCGCGCCCGGAGACGGCTCCCGTCCGAGAGGGAGACCAGCACGTCGGCCGGGCCCGGCACCGCGCCGGTGACCTTGACGCCCCGCAGCACGTCGGCACCCCGGTCCTGGGCGGTCCGCAGCAGGTGGGCGTCGATGTCCGGCCGGTAGAAGTGCGGCTCGGGCGGGGCGCCCTTGGGCGGGCAGACCTGGAGCAGCTCGGACGGATCCTGGGGTCGTCCCTCCCGGTGGTAGACGAAGCTGTGGCAGTGTTCGGCGCCGACGGTCTCGGTGACGTGCTCGTGGATGTCCTTGACCGTGGAGAGCAGGGCCAGCTCGGGCACCTTGTAGCGCTGGGCCAGGATGCGGAACATCCCGGCCGCGTGCACCCCCATCTCGCCCTGCGGGAATCGCGACGGCTCGCCCTCGTCGACCACGGTGACCCGCACCTGGTTGGCGGCGAGGACGGTCGCCAGGGCCGCCGCGGCGATACCGCCCCCGAGGATGACGACATCGCGGGGAGCCTGCTCCTGGGTGTGTTCGGGATCGCGGGTATTCATCGCTGCTGCTCCGTCCGGGACTGTGCGGCGGGCTGGTCGGGAGAGGGGAGGAAACCGGTGCGGACCATCCAGTCGAAGTACGTGTCCAGGAGGGTGTCGTCGAGCGGCGGACACGTGATGCCGCTGCCGTCCAGCGCGTGCAGGAGGTTGTCCACCTGGTACGTCATGGAGTCCTGGCCGACCCGGACGATCTCGCTGATGGTGTCGATGAGCGGGTGGAGCGCGTTCTCCTCCGTGCCGACCCCGGCCTGGAAGTCCGCCACCCACTCGGGTCCCGGTCGCTGCCCGACCGGCCACCGGCGCCGCTGGATGTAGCCCACCAGTTCCTGGAAGGGCATGCGTTCGGGGTTGAGGAGGTGGAAGTTCTGCCCGAAGTCACTTGTCGTGGAGGCGTGCACAAGGGCCCGGCTGACGTAGTCGGCAGGGGTCATCTCCACGAGCATGTCGAGCTCGGGCGCGGAGCCGAATTGGATGCAGCCCTTGATGACCGCGCAGGTGAAGCTGTTGGTGACACAGACGCCGAAGCGCGAGTCACCCATGATCTGGCCGAGTCGGTAGACGTTGACCGGCACACCGCGTTCACGGGCGGCTTGTACGAGGTTCTCCGCCACCCACTTGGTCTGCAGATAGCCGTTGGGCAGCCGGCCGGCGCGGTCCAGGTCGTCGTCTTCGGAGAAGGTGCTGCTGAGATCGTCGGGCACCCCCCAGACGGCGAAGGTGGAGACGTGGTTGACGGGGGTGAGTGGACCTCGGCAGGCGAGCCGCAGAATCTCCTGTGTGCCACCCACGTTGGTGGCCCTGAGCTGCCGGAAGCTCTGGATGAAATTGACGTTCGCGCCGTTGTGGTAAATCGCGTCGACGCGATGGGCGAGCGCGTCGAACACGTCCTCCGGCAGGCCGAGGAGCGGTTGGGAGAGATCGCCGGGGACTGCCACGATCCGCTCCTCGTCCTCCTCCCGCCAGGGCAGATAGTGCTCGGTGTTGGCACGCAGCCGGGCGAGTGCGCCGTCCGGATCGCCGGCGCGCACCAGGCAGTGGATCGTCGCCTTGGTGGAGCGGAGCAGTTCGTCCAGGAGGTACGCGCCGACGAAGCCGGTGGCACCGGTGAGCAGCACATCGGCCGGGTCGCGCCAGGACTCCCCCAGGTCGCCCGCGGGTTCGATGTCCGGGTCGAGCACCGCCTCGGCCTTGAGTACGGCCGGGTCGGTCCGGTCGGTGGCCATGGCCGCGTCGCCCTGCTCCGCCGCGCCGGGCAGGCCGTGGTCCTGCGCGACGCGTGCGGCGATGAGGGACGCCCATTCCGCGACCGTCGGCTGTTCGAAGAGTTCGCGCGGCGAGAGGCTGAGCCCGAGTTCGTTCTTGCAGGTCGTGACCACCTGCATCACCATCAGCGAGTCCACCCCGAGTTCGAGCAGATCGGCGTCGGAGCCGATCTCTTCCGCCGGGGTCCACAGTGCGGTGGTGAGCTGCTCGCGGAGGTGGGCGGCGACGAGACCGGTCCGCGTGTCCGGGGCCGCCTCGGCCAGCCGCGCGAGCAACGCCGGTGGCTCGTCGGTGCCGTTGGTCTCGGTGGTGGCGCTCGTACTGACGGCGGACACCGCCGGGTGTCGCTCGTCGAACCAGTAGCGCTCCCGCTGGAAGGCGTACGTGGGAAGCGCCACGGGCCTGTTGGGTGACCCGGCGTGCACCGCCCGCCAGTCCACCGGGGTGCCGAGCACGTGCAGGCCGCCGAGCGCCGTGCGGATCTGCTCGGCGTCGTCGGTGGTCCGGCGCAGGGAGGCGAACCAGGTCCGGTCCTGCCCGGGGAGGGCGGCGGCGCCGAGGCCGAGCAGTGTCCGGCCGGGGCCCGTCTCCAGGAAGGTGGTGAAGCCGAGCCGGTCCAGGGTGTGCAGTCCGTCGGCGAACCGGACGGGCATGCGAGCATGCCGGCACCAGTAGTCGGGGTCGGCGAGAGTGTCGGCGTCGACGGCCTCACCGGTGAGGTTGGAGATGACGGGAATGCGCGGCGCGGAGAAACGTATCCGCGAGGCCGCGGCGCGCAGCTCCGCCAGCGACGGCTCCACCAGGGGCGAGTGGAAGGCGTGCGAGACACGCAGGCGGCGGGCCTGGATCCCGCGTCCGTCGAGCCGGGCGGCGATGCGGTCGATGGCGTCGGCGGCGCCGGACAGTACCGTCTCGCGCTCGCCGTTGACGACGGCGAGGGAGACAGGACCGCTGTCCGCGGCGGCTTCGGCCTCAGCCTCCGCGGCGGAGAGCGGCACCGCGATCATGGCGCCCGGTTCGCAGAGCCGCTGCATGAGCCCGGCGCGTGCGCTGACCAGCGCGAGGCCGTCCTCAAGGCTGAACACCCCGGCCACGCACGCGGCCACGTACTCGCCGACGCTGTGCCCGAGGACGGCGGCGGGCCGGATACCCCAGGAGCGCCAGAGGCGGGTGAGGGCGTACTCGACGGCGAAGAGGGCCGGCTGGGTGTAGGCGGTCCGGTCCAGTAGCGCCGTGTCGTCGGGGCTGCCGTGGAGGACGTCGAACAACGGGCGGTCGAGATGGTCGCGGAGCAGGGTCGCGCACTCGTCGAAGGCGGCCCGGAATACGGGTTCGGTGTCATAGAGCCCACGTCCCATTCCGGGGTACTGGCTGCCCTGGCCGGTGAAGAGGAAGGCGACTTTCGCCCGCCTGCGGGGCGAGGCACGCCCGGTGACGACGCCCGGCGCGGCCTGGCCGGCGGCGAACCGCCGCAGCCGGTCGCGCAGTTCAACCGCCGAACCGGCCACCAGTGCCATCCTCTGCGGCAGTTGTGCCCGTCCCAGAGCGGCGGCCCGGCACATGTCCCCCAACGAGGCACCACCGCCTCGGGTGCTGCCGCCCGTACCCTCCGCGACCGCCTCTGAGGACGAGTCACCCGGCAGGCCGAGGTGGGCGGCGTAGCGGGCGGCCAGGTCCCTCAGGGCCACCTGGGACGTCGCGGACAGGACCAGCAGATCGTGCGAGGACGTCGGCGCTGTCTGTTGCGGCTCCTCGGCCGTCGGCGCGGGGGCCTCGCCCAGCACCAGGTGCACGTTGGTGCCGCTCACCCCGAACGAACTCACCCCCGCGTAGTGGCCGGCGGCCGTCGCCGGCCAGGCGGTCCGGTCCGTCGGGACGGCGAGATGAAGGCTCTCCCAGTCCAGGTTCGGATTGGGCTCGGTGAAGTGCAGGCTCGGCGGAATCTCCCTGTGCTGGAGAGTGAGCGCGAGCTTCATCAGCCCGGTCACGCCCGCCGCGGCCTCCAGGTGGCCGACATTCGTCTTGACCGACCCGACGTACACACGTTGGTCCGTCGGCCGGCCTGCACCCAACACCGCCTCCAGTGCACGGAGTTCGATGGGGTCGCCGAGCAGTGTGCCCGTGCCGTGCGCCTCGACGTAGCCGATCCCGCCGGGGGCCACTCCGGCGTCCACCAGGGCCGCCCGGATCACCTCCTGCTGTGCCGGGCCGCTGGGCACCGAGATGCCGCTGGAGCGTCCGTCGTGGTTGACCGCGCTGCCGTGGATGACGGCCACGACCGGGTCGCCGTCCGCCAGTGCGTCCGACAGCCGCTTCAGTACGACGACACCGCACCCCTCACCACGCGAATACCCGTTGGCCGAGGCGTCGAAGGCCTTGGAGCGCCCGTCGGGTGCGAGGGCCCCCGCCTTGCTCACCAGCACGAACCCGTAGGGCGTCAGCATCAGACTGACCCCTCCGGCCAAGGCGAGATCGCACTCGCCGCGGCGCAGGCTCTGGCATGCGAGGTGGGCCGCCAGCAACGACGAGGAACAGGCCGTGTCGACGACGTGCGCGGGGCCCCGCAGCCCGAAGTGGTAGGAGACCCGTCCGGCGAGGAACGCGGGCTCCCCCATCAGTTGGTAGGCGTCGACGTCCGTCACATCGGTGAGCTGCTGGCGCATGCGTGCGTAGTCGCTGGTGCTGGCTCCGAGGAAGACTCCGGTCGCGGTGCCTTCCAGGCTGTCGGGGGCGATACCGGCACGCTCCAGCGCCTCCCAGCTCACTTCCAGCGTGATGCGCTGCTGCGGGTCCATCGCGACCGCCTCGGCGGGCGAGATGCCGAAGAGCGAGGCGTCGAAGGTGTCGGGCCGGTCGATGAAACCGCCTTCGACGCAGTACGCCTTGCCCGGCGCGTCCGGGTCGGGGTCGTACACGGCGTCCGCGTCGCCCCGGTCGGCCGGGAAGCGGCTGATGGTGTCGGTACCTTCGCGGAGAACCTGCCAGAACGCCTCGGGCGAATCCGCTCCGCCGGGGAGGCGGCAGCCCATGCCGATGATCGCGACGGGACCGTCCGTCTGCTGGTACTGCTCCAGCCGGGTCCTGAGCCGGGCGATCGTGTCGAGGGCGTAGGTCAGCCTGGCCCGGTCGTCCGTGTCGGTTCCGGTCATTGCTCCGCCTCTCCGCGGTACTTGATGTCGGTACGGGGCCGGTCGGCCAGCCCGAGTCCCAGGGCCTCCACCCCGGCCATCTCGCGCTCGAAGCGGGCCGCGAGGTCGTCGTCCCGGAGGTCGTCGGCGAACTCCGCGGCCGTCACCGGGCGTTCGGTCTCACCGGCGTCGCGACCGGTTCGGCCGGGGGCGTCCGCGATGCCGAGGCCGAGCACGTCCGCCGCCAGATATCCGGCAAGGGCCTCGGCATTCGGATACTCGAAGACGAGGGTGTTGGGCAGTGTGCAGTCGAAGCGCCGCTGCAGGCGGACCTTCATCTCCAGGGCCGTGATCGAGTTCATGCCGAGGTCGAAGAAGCCTTGCCGGGGGTCGAATTCGTCACCCGAGTCGGCGCCGAGCACCACGGCGGTCTCGGTCAGCACGTGGCCTACCAGGACACCGTGGTGCTCCTCGGGGTCCAGAGCCGCCAGTTCCTGTCGCAGAGCGGCCGCCGCGGTGGCACCCGCCGAATCGTCGCCCGGTTCCAGATCATGGAAGAGCGGCCAGCCCGCCTGCTGGTAGAGGGGCAGCATGATGCCCCAGTCCACCTGGCATACGCCCGCCTCGACGGCACCGGCCGCGACGAGATGGTCGAGCACCTCCACCGCCGTCTCGGGCCGCAGCGGCTCAAGGCCGGCCCGGACCAGCATCGCCCTGCTCTCCTTGGTCAGCCGCCCGACCTCGTCCCAGGGCGCCCAGCGCACGCACAGACCCGCGTCTCCCCGTGCCCGGCGCCGCTGGACCAGAGCGGCCAGCAGCGCGTCGGCCGGGGCCTGCCGGGCCACGCCCAGCGAACCCCAGAACGAGGCGATGCCGCTGAAGGCGACGAAGAACTCCAGGCCGCTCTCGGCTCCCTGGGCGGTCAGCAACTCGTCCAGGTGCCAGGCGCCAAGAGCACGGTCGCGGACGGAATCGGTGATCTCGGACAGACCGACGGCCGCGGTGTCGCCCAGTTCCCAGTCCACGGCGAGCCAGACGACTCCGCGCAGCGGCAGGCCGCCGCCGCACGCGGTCTCCAGGACACCGGCCAGGGCGGCGCGATCGGCCGGGTCGCAGCGCACGGTCAGCAGTTCGGCGGCGCTGGAGCCGCGCAGCCGGTCGAGCTCCTCCTCGAAGTCCCCTCCGGGCACACCGGCTTCGGGTCCGGACGTGAGGATCACCCGTCCGGCGCCGCGCTCGCACAGCCAGCGGGCGATGCGCAGCCCGAGAGGGCTCGCGCCCTCGGCGACCAGGTACGCGCCACCGGGCTCATGGCGTCCTGCGGGCAGTACCGGCCCGGTCGGACCGTTCCGCACCACGCGCTGCACCAGGCGCCGCCCGGACCGCAGCGCGATGTGGTCCTCGCCGTCCGGGGCCACGAGCTCGTCGACGAGCGCGGCGGCTTCGGCGTCGGGGCCGGCCGTGCGCGGCTCCAGGTCGAGCAGACCGCCCCAGGCGGCGGGGTGTTCGAGGGCGGCGACTCCGGCCAGGGACCACAGCGGTGCCTGGGTCTCGGCCACCGGTGGGCCCGCCGTATCCGATGTCCTGGCCGCACAGGCGCCGCGTGTGACATACCAGACGGGCCGCGCGGTCCCGGTGGCCCCCAGCGCTCGGGCGAGGCCGAGCACCGCGTCGTAGGCACATCCGACAGCCGGGTCGGTGAGGGCGGCGGCGCCCGCACCGACGGGGAGGTCCAGTCCCCAGAGGTGGACGGCGCCACGGCATCCGGGGGTGCGGAGCCGGTCCCGGACCAGCTTCGCGAGCCCGCCGTGGCCGGCCGCGTCGTCGGGGGCGATCAGTACGGTCCGCTCTCCGCGCGCGGAGAGCTGTGTGGTCAGCGCGTCGGCCACGCCGCCCCGGTCCGCCAGCACCAGCCACCACGCGCCGTCCACCGGCTCGATCACCGGGGGTGCGGTGGGACGAGGGGACGGTTGCCACCGGTGGGTGTACAGCAGGGCGTCGAGCCGGTCGCGGGTCCCTGCCGCGACGGGCGTGACGGACGGAGGTTCCAGGGCCACGCCGGACAGCAGCGCGACCGGTGTTCCGTCCTCGTCGAGGACGGAGATGTCACCGCACACGCCGGGTCCGGCGCGGTCGGTGAGTTGGGCTTGCACGGTGAGCCGCGCCCCCTCCGGGGAGCGCAGGAGAACCAGCCGCGCCACGGACCGCGGCAGCATCGGCGGCTCCTGCGGCGCTCGCCCCGCGGCCAGTGGCAGCAGGCGCAGTGCCGCCTCCAGCAGCCCGGGGGGCAGGATCCACCCTCCGTCGGCCGGGGCGCTCTCGAACTCGGCCGTGCAGGTGCCGTCGGCACGCCGGGCCGCCGTCACCCGCAGCCCGTCCAGGCCGACGCCCGCCGCGGCCAGCGCCTCGCCCAACTCCGCGGGGTCCATCGCCTCGTCGGTGCCGGTGAACGCGGGCCGAGCGGCAGGTGCCGTGTCCGAGCAGGCGGCCAGCCGGCCCCGGGCCCGGAGCCCTGTCGTCGTCCCGGTCTCCGGAACGGCCGGGAAGGTGTGCACCGTGAAGGTCGCCGCGTCCGCCGTTCCTGCGACCTCGTGCGTGTGGTCGGTGTCCGCCAGGCTCAACTGCGCGACTGTGACAGCAGGTTCGCCCTCGGCTTCATCCGCCGCCATGTCGAGCAGCAGCGGTTCGGGCAGCTCCGCAGCTTCCACACACAACGGCCCGGCGCCGAAGCGTTCCCGGCCCGCGGCGAGCGCCATCTCCAGCCAGGCCGCGCCGGGCACCAGCCTGGCCCCCCACAGCCTCCCCACGGTCAGTGCGCCGAGCAGTCCGTCGTCCAGGTCGGCTTCGAAAAGGCGCGCTGGTACGGTCCCGGCTGTCCGGGTCCGGCGGGTCAGCAGCGGGTGCGGGGGCCTGTTCTGCCCGGCTCCGGCCGTACCTCGCGATACGGCTCCCGACGCCGTGCCCCGCGGGCCTGCCAGCCAGTAGCGCTTGTGCTGCCACGGATAGGCGGGGGTGTCGGTCAACTGCCCGCCCGCCGGGTACATCCGCTCCCAGTCCACGGCATAGCCGTTGGCGTGCAGAGTGCCCAGGGACTCGAGCATGACGGTGAAGTCGTCGCTGTCCCGACGCAGCGAGGGCACGAGGACGCCGTCCACTCCGAGATCCCGCAGGTCCTGCTCGATGAAGGTGAGCAGCAGCGGATGAGGGGAGATCTCCAGGAAGGTGTCGAATCCGTCGCCCGCCATGGCCCGGACCGCGCTGGAGAACCGCACCCGGTCTCGCAGGTTCCGGCCCCAGTACGCGGCACCGAACGCGCCTCCGTCCAGCAGGCCCCCCGTCACGGAGGAGTAGCACGGCAGATCGCCGGCGGAGGGCGCGATCCAGGGGACGCGGCCGGCCAGTTCGCGGTCGAGGGGCTCGACGCGCGGGCAGTGTCCGGCGCCCGCGGCGTCGATCCGGCGGCTGAACACCTGGCGGCGTTTGAGCGCGGCCAGCACCTCGTCGAGGGCGGATTCGTCACCGGACAGGACCGTGCTGCGGGCGCTGTTGCTCACTGCCACCCACAGTCGGTCCTCGTAGCCGGCGAGCGCCACCTCCGCCTCGTCCGCGGGCAGACCGACGACTCCCATGGCGCCGGAGCCGACCAGGCGTTCCTGGACGGCGGCGCGCTCGTGGATGAGCCGTGCCGCGTCCTCGATTCCGAGGATGCCCGCCGCCTGCGCGGCCGCCACCTCTCCCATGCTGTGGCCGACCACCGCGGCGGGCCTGACCCCGAGTGACTGCCAGCGGCGGGCGAGGGCGGTCTGGACCGCGAAGACCAGCTCCTGCTGCCTCGGCCCGTACGGGGTGTCCGCGCCGCGCTCCAGGTGGTCGAGGACCGACCAGCCGATGTGCGGGCGCAGCCGGCCGTCACACCAGGCCATGGCCTCACGGAAGGCCGGGTCCTGGCGCAACAGGATCTGGGCCATGCCCCGCCACTGGGAGCCGTGGCCGGAGAAGACGAAGGCCAGTTTCCTCTCGGCGCCGCCATCCGCACGGCCGGTGGAGACACCGAGGCCCCGGTCACCGTCCTCGAACGCGGCGAGCCGCTCGGCGAGTTCGGTGCGGGTGCGGCCCACGACGGTGAGGCGATGGGTCTGGTGAACGCGGCGGGTGCTCGCGGTGTAGCACAGGTCTCGCAGGGGGATGCCGGAAGCGCTGGTGGTCTCGTCGGCGCCTGGCTGTCGCTCCGCTCCGCCGGTTCCGCCGGTAAGCAGTTCGCGGTAGTTGCCGGCCTGGGCGGTCACCGCCGCCTCGTCGGACGCCGACAGCGGCAGCAGGTACGGCCGGCCGTCATCGGGCACCTGCCCGTGCGACGGTTCGGGCTGCCGGGGCGCCCGGCCGAGGACGACATGGGCGTTGGTACCGCTGAAGCCGAAGGCGCTGACTCCGGCCGCGTGCCGGTCCTGCGGCCACGGCACCGCCCGGGTCGGGACGTCGAAAGGCAACTCGGCCCAGGGAATCTCGGGGTTCGGCTCGGTGAAGTGCAGGTGCGGCGGGATCTCCCCGCGTTGCAGGACCAGGACGGTCTTGATCAGGCCCGCGATACCGGAAGCCGCTTCGAGGTGTCCCATGTTGGTCTTCACGGAGCCGACGGTGATCCGCTGTCGGCCGGGGAGAGCGCTCAGCGCCGCGCCGAGGGCCTGCAGCTCGATCGGGTCACCGAGCGGTGTGCCGGTGCCATGGGCCTCCACGTACCCGATCTCGGCGGGCGACACCCGCGCATCGACGAGCGCGTCACGGACCAGGGCCTCCTGGGCGGGCCCGTTGGGAACGGTGAGGCCGCTGCTCGGGCCGTCCTGGTTGACCGACGAACCCAGGATCGTCGCCAGGACCCGGTCGCCGTCCGCCAGAGCCTTGGCAAGCGGTTTGAGTACGACCACACCGCAGCCCTCGCCCCTGTTGTAGCCGTCGGCGGTGGCCGCGAAGGTCTTGCAGCGTCCGTCACCGGCCAGGGCGCCCGCGGCCTGGCTGGCGCGGTGGATGGTGCTGCGCAGGATGACATTGACCCCGCCGGCGACGGCGACTTCACTCTCGCCGCTGCGCAGACTGCGGACGGCGAGGTGTACGGCGACGAGGGACGACGAGCACGCGGTGTCGACGGCCAGGCTGGGCCCGTGCACGCCCAGGAAGTAGGAAAGGCGTCCGGAGGTGGAGCAGAAGGAGTTGCCCGTGCCGTAGAACGCATCGACGTTCTGCGGGGCGTTGGCGATGAGCTCGGCGTAGTCGTGGGAGTTCATCCCGACGAATACGCCGGTACGGGAGCCTGTCAGCCGGTCCGGGGTCTGGCCGGCGTGCTCCAGGGCCTCCCAGGCCACTTCCAGGAAGAGCCGCTGCTGGGGGTCCATGACCTTCGCCTCGCGCGGCGGGATCCGGAAGAACCGGGGGTCGAAGTGATCGACGTCGTCCAGCCAGGCGCCCTTCCAACGGCTGTGGTCGTCGAAGCGGCCCTCGGGAGACAGCGCGATCGCGTCGGTCGCGCCCTGCAGCATGCGCCAGTAACCGTCGGGCCCGCTGCCCCCACCGGGGAACCGGCACCCGAGGCCCACCACCGCGATCGGCTCGTGCTCAGCCGCAGCCGTGGAAGACGCCTGCCTCTCCGCCGCGAAAGACGCCTGCCTCTCCGCCGCCCTCTCGGGAGCGGCGGCCTTGGGAGCCTGTCCCTCGGCACGCCGGTCCCACACATACGTGGTCAGCCGCTCCACCGTGGGGTGGTCGAACGCGACGGTCGCAGGCAGCGGGCCGATCTGGTGCTGGAGCACATCCCGGAGTTCGAGCGACGTGAGGGAATCCATGCCCATGTCGGCGAAACCCTGACGACGCCGGATCGAGCCGGGCTCGTGCCCCAGTACCTGAGCCGCCGACCTGGCAACCAGATCCTCCAGCTCCCCGCGGTCCTGCGGCGCTTGGGGTGCCCTCGCGACAGGAGATTCGGGCCGTCGCTCTTCCGTCGGCTCCTGTGGGACCGGCAACTGCCGCGGCACCGAGGGCCCTTCCTCCGTCGGCGGCTGCGTCTGCTGGATCCAGAAGCGCCGACGCTGCCAGGGGTAGGAGGGGAGTTTGGCCGGACGGCCGCCCGAGGGCGGGACCGCCTCCCAGCGGACCGGAGCCCCGGCGGCGTACAGCGCGCCCAGCGAGGTCAGAAGTGTCTCCGTCGCAACCACACCACGCCGCAGGGACGGCACCACCAGCGTGCCTTCGGTCCCTCCCGAGTCGTCGAAGGCATGTGCGAGGGGCAGGGCCAGGACCGGGTGCGGGCCGATCTCCAGGAAGGTCTTGTGCCCCTGGTCCAGCAACTGGTCGACGGCTGTCGCGAATTCGACGGGTTCGCGGATGTTGCGTACCCAGTGCGCGGTGCCGAAGAGCTCCTCGCCCTCGCTTCCCCCGGGGGTGGTGGTGACCACCTGGACGGTGGGCGGACTGGGCCGAAGGCCGTCCAGAAGCTCCGCCAGCCGCTCCTGATAGGGGATCATGTACGGGCTGTGGAAGGGATGGTCGCCCGGGAGCAGGCGGCAGCCGATCCCCCGCTCGGTGAGGTCGGCAATGAACCGTTCGACGGCCTCCGCGTCACCGGAGACGACGGTCGAGCGGGAGCTGTTGGCGGCGGCCGGCCAGAGCAACCCGGCATAGGGTTCCAGCGCGCGCCGCGTGTCCGGCTCGGAGAGTTCGGCCACGGCCATCCGGCCCTGGCCCGTCGACTCGGCGAGCAGACCGCCACGGTGGACGGCGACCCGCGACGCGTCCTCCAGAGTGAGCGCCCCGGCCACGTGTGCCGCGGCGATCTCGCCCATGCTGTGGCCGACCACCGTCGCCGGTTCGACGCCCCAGGAACGCCAGAGCGCGGCGAGCGCCACCTGCACGGCGAAGATCACCGGTTGCGCGACCTCGGTGCGGGTGAGCCGGGACGCGTCCTCGGGGGCGGCGATCTCCTCGTTCAGCGACCAGCCGGCCAGCTCGCGGACGAGGGCGTCACAGGCGTCGAAGCTGTCGCGGAAGGCACGCCAGTCGTCGCCGTCGCGCCCGAGCAGCTCGCGGGCCATGCCGGGCCACTGGGAGCCCTGCCCCGAGAAGACGAAGACGACGGGTGGCTCCCCCTCCGTCTCCCCGCTTCCGCGGTGCAGGCCGGGTGACGGCCTGCCTTCGACGAACTCGCCGAGCAGCGACGCGAGTTCGCCGGTGTCTCTGCCGGTGACAGCGAGGCGGTGCTCCTTGTGGTGGGTCCTGCGTACGCCGGCGGTGTGAGCGAGGTCCCGCAGCGGAGGCACGTCCGCGGCAGCGCTCAGCCGGTCGCGGTAGGCACGGGCCAGGTCGGTGAGCGCGGCGTCGCCGCGTGCGGAGAGCGGCAGGAGGACCGGGCCTTCCGGCTCCTCGGCGCGGACGTCGGCGCGCGGCGGGGCGGCCTCGATGATCACGTGTGCGTTGGTGCCGCTGAGCCCGAAGGCGCTGACCCCGGCCAGCCGCGGGCCTTCGCCGGCCGATGGCAGCGGGGTGAGCTCGGTGGCCACCTCCACCGGCCAGTCCCAGCGGATACGCGGGTTGCGTTCGCGCACGTGAATGGTGGCGGGGACCTGGCCGTGCCGGAGGACCAGGGCGGCCTTGAGCAGTCCCGCGACGCCCGCCGCGGAGTCCATATGACCGAAGTTGCTCTTCAGCGAGCCGACGAACAGCGGATGGCTGCTTGGACGGTCCTGGCCGAGTACGTTCCTCAGTGCGCTCAACTCGATGGGATCCCCGAGAGGCGTTCCGGTGCCGTGGGCCTCGACATAGTCGATGTCCGCGGGCGCGACACCCGCCGCGGCCAGGGCGTCGCGCAGCAGTCGCTGCTGGGCCTCGCCGCTGGGCACGGTGAGTCCGGCGCTGGCCCCGTCGTGATTGACCGCGGTGCCGCGGATGACGGCGAGGATGTCGTCGCCGTCCGCCAGAGCGTCGGAAAGCCGCTTGAGGACGACCAGGGCGCAGCCCTCCCCCCGCACGATCCCGTCCGCCGAGGCATCGAACGGCTTGCAGCGCCCGTCCCTGGACATGGCCCGCACCTTGCACAGGAAGATGCTGAGTTCCGGGGAGAGGATCAGGTTGACGCCGCCCGCGAGGGCGAGGTCGGACTCGCCGCTGCGCAGGCTCTGGCACGCGAGATGGACGGCGACGAGCGAGGACGAACAGGCGGTGCTCACGGACATGCTGGGGCCCTGGAGCCCCAGCAGGTGGGACAGCCGTCCGGGTCCGAAGCTGAATTCGCGACCGCTGGCGTACCAGGCGCCGATGCCGTCGAGCCCCGCCTGGTGGGCATGGAGCAGGGTGTAGTCCATCCCGATCACGCCGGTGAAGACGGACGTCCGGGTGCCGGCCAGGGCGGTGGGAACCTGACCCGCGTCCTCCAGTGCCTCCCAGGCGACCTCCAGCAGCAGGCGCTGCTGGGGGTCCATCTCGTGGGCCTCGCGCGGAGCGATACCGAAGAACGCGGGATCGAACTGGTCGACGCCGTCCAGGAAGGAGCCCCACCGGCTGTACATGGTGCCGCGCTTGTGGGGATCGGTGTCGTAGTAGCGGTCCACGTCCCATCGCTCGGCGGGGACTTCCTCGATGGCGTCCGTCTCCTCACTCAGGAGGCGCCAGAATTCAGGAAGCCCGTTGGCTCCGCGGGGAAACCGGCACCCCGCTCCCACCATGGCGATCGCTTCCGGAACGTCCCGCCGTCCGTGCGGCTTTCCGGACGGCGTCCCGGACACCTCGGTCGATGCGTGCATCTGCCAGTCCCCTCCAACTGCTCCGGCTCTCGATCCGTTCCGTACGGCGGTCAGAACAGGGGCGCCGCGCTTGGTGCTCGAAGCGAGCCCAGGTGCTTGTGCCACAGGTGGTCGGGGTTCTCCTCGACCTGGCGGGTGATCTCCCGCATGGCGGCGAGTGCCTTGGGCTCGGCGTCGTCATAGACGTCGCCCTGGAGCATCTTGAGGACGTCCATGCGGTACCGCGGGTCCTGCACGAAGGCCGTGAACAGGATGTTCAGCCGGTAGTAGATGGAGATGAACTCGTACCAGTTGCCGACCGCCCGGCGCAGTTTGGACTCGTAGTTGCCGAACGAGGGCTTCCTGAAGTCGCCCTTCTCGGCGGCGGCGATGACGTCGCCGGAGAGCAGGCGGGCGCCGTTGAGGGCGACGCTGACACCGCTGGAGAAGATCGGGTCGACGAAGCGGGCCGCGTCACCGACGAGCGCCCAGCCGTCGCCACAGATCTGCTTCATGGCGTAGCTGTAGTCGCCCTCCGACTTGAAGGGGCGCACCTGCTGGGAGTTCTTCAGCGCGTCGCGCAGATCGGGGCGACTGCCCACGCACTCCCAGAAGAACCCTTCGAGGTCCGAACTGGAGGCCTTGAAGTGCTTCTTCTGGGTCACGACGCCCACGCTGGTGACGGTGTCGGTGATCGGGATCTGCCACACCCAGGTGTCGGTGACCGGGAGGAAGTGGATGAAGATGTAGTCCGCCTGCTCCTTGTTGACCGCCAGGGCGGAGCGGTCCAGGTTGTCGAACCAGGAGTGGATGGCGTACTGGTTGAAGACCGGGTCGCTGACCTTGAGCCCCAACTGCCGCCCGAGGAAGGTGTTGCGGCCACTGGCGTCGATGACCATGCGCACCTTGACCGAGGAGTCGCGGCCGCCGAGCGGGAACACGATCCGCGGATGGGGCTCCGAGAAGTCCACCTTGCGGATGCGGATGCCCTCGTAGACCTTGGCTCCCAGCGTGTTGGCGTGCTGGAGCATCAGCAGATCGAACGTCCCGCGATCCACGTGGTACGTGTAGTCCTGATTGACACCGAGCTGCTCACGCTCATGGAACTCGATCTCCGCGGCCCTGAAGCCGTGGGACATTCCCTTGAATCCCATGGTGGGAATGTTCTTGTCCGTGGCCGAGGTCCAGGCCGCGCCGTACTTCCTGGGGAATCCTGCCTCCTCCATCTGTGGCAGGAACCCGATGTCGGCGAGGACCGGTGTCGTTGCGGGTATCAGCGATTCGCCGACGTGCTCGCGAGGGAAGAGATCACCCTCGAAGACCACGCAGCTCAGACCTGCTTTGGAGAGATAGGAAGCGGCCGTGGAGCCGGCCGGTCCTCCACCGATGATGCCGATATCGAAGTCAACCTCAGACACAGCTGTCCCTTTCAGTCCTGATTTATTCGAAACAGAGGGAAATATGAATCCAGGTTTCCCTCTGCGTAATCACGTGCCAGCTCGGGGATTTCATCGAACTGGTAGACACGCTGGTCCCCCAGTTCGAGCATCCATCCCGAGCTCTCCTGGAATTCGAGAATCTCCTCGATGTCGTGGAAACAGCAGGCGTGGGTGTGCACGTGGATGTGTCGCTTGATGCACTCGTTCGCCCGGATGTTCTCCAGGCGCATGCCGTGCTTCCAGCCGACGGTGGCCAGTACGCCCTGCCGGCCCAGGGCCCGCAGCGTCGCCCGGTGCACGGGCTTGCCGATGTTGTCGATGATGATCGCGGCTCCGCGTCGCCCGCTGAGCTCGTTGACGATTTTGAGGAAGGTCCGCTCGGACTGGCGGTAGCGCTGCCGGTAGTCCGGGTCGGCCGCCATCCGGTCCTCGTCGTGGTCGAGGTCGGGAAAGAGGCGGCGGTCCACCGGGATCATGCCCTTCGCCTCGATCTCGGCGAGCCGCTGCGGATTCCCGGAGGCCATCGCGGCCCGGAAGCCCGCGCGTTGAGCCAGTTCGAGTTCAGCGACGGCCACGCCCCCGCCCCAACCGAACGCCAGCGGAGGGGGATCCATGTCCGCCGGCTCCACGCGCACCTGGGAGCGCCAGCAGGCGTAGGCGACCTTCCAGTTGTCCCATGCCGTCCAGTACCGCCCGTAGGACGCGGCCCACTGCTGGAGCGAGTAGCGCGTACTCTCCGGCAGCGGCAGCAGCAGGCGCTCGCCGATCTTCGTCCGGCGGGCCAGGACGCCGACGGTGCCCGGGGCGTCGTAGGCATGGACCAACTTGACGTAGCCGTGGTCGTCGGTGCGGGCGAAGGCCTGCATCAGAGCCAGGTCACCCTCCTTGACCCGGGTGACCGCCTTGCCCGGGCGTACCACTCGTACGACCCCGAAGTTCCCGATGACCATGCGCTCTTCCCCGCGTTGCCGGCACACGTCCACCGGGGCGCGTTCCAGCGCATGACCCATGTTGGCTTCCCATGAACCGTAGAGCGGTTCCACGAGAACTTCGTCCTCGGCGATATCCGGAAAACTGAAATCCTCCCACACCAGTTCCCCGGGAACGGGATTTCCGGATTCCGCTCCGGCGGGTCCCGCATGCAATACCCATGCCTCGGTGGTGATCACCTGTGTAGACCCCTCGATGAGTTCGGAATCATCCGCGCCAGAGCGTTCACGAGCCCTCTGAGCGACATCTCGGAATCTACGTTCGAGGTGTTCCGTTCGTCTTCCATCGCCCTGATGAATTCACCGGCCTCCCACGAAAGGATGAGTATTCATCCTTTGGTGGGACCGGGGGCGGCACCGACCGCGTGCACCCCTCCGTCGGCGTGCACGATCTCGCCCGTGACGGCAGGCATCCAGTCGGACAGCAGAGCGCAGACCACGCGGGCGACGGGCTCACTGTCGGTGAGGTCCCAGCCCAGGGGGGCACGGTGCGGCCACGGCCCGCTCACCGCCTCCGCCCCGGGGATGGCCCGCGCCGCCGCCGTGTGCAGCGGGCCGGCCGCGACAAGGTTGACCCGGGTCCCCCGGCCCCCCAGATCACGCGCCAGATAGCGGCAGCAGCTCTCCAGCGCGGACTTGGCGACGCCCATCCAGTCGTACGCCGGCCAGGCGACGGTCGCATCGAAGTCCAGGCCGACCAGCGAGCCGCCGCCCGACCTGGCCAGCAGGTCACCGAAACCTCGGCCCATGGCGACGAACGAGTACGCCGAGACGTGCACCGCCGTTGCGACGTCCGGCCAGGAAGCGGCCAGGAAGCCCCCGCCGAGGGTGTGTTGCGGAGCGAAGGCCACGGCGTGCAGTACGCCGTCCACCCGCCCCCACCGGGCCTCCAGGTCCTTGGCGACGGCGGCGATGTCCTCCTCTCGGGTGACGTCGAGTTCCAGCACGTCCGGCGGGTGCGGCAGCCGTCTGGCCACCCGTTCGGTCAACCGCAGCCCGCGTCCGAAGCCGGTCAGCACGAGCTCCGCGCCCTGCTCCTGAGCCAGCCGCGCCACGCTCCACGCGATCGACGCCTCGGTCAGCACACCGGTGATGAGAAGGCGTTTGTTCTCCAGCAGCATGGCTCCGCTCCCTGTCCGTGCCGACGCCTGAGCCCTCCAGAATTCACGTGCCGGAGCCCGGTGAATACGGCCCCACGTCCTCATTCTTTCGGAGGGGATTCCGGGAGATCGCGGTCACGTATTTCCCCACCAGGGATGAGGATTTCCCGTGACGCAGGCCGATAAGGTCCTGTAACCGAAGCCTCTGGAGTGTGGCATGCCGAAGATCAAGTATCTCTCCCCGGAGTATCTGACGGAGCTGGAAAAGCGTGGCGGGCGAATGCCCGAGAAACCGGGTCTCAACGTGGAGATCCAGCACGTCATCAAGGAGAATCCGGAAGGCGCCGACGACATCGAGTACTACTTCCGGATCCGCGACGGCCGGCTCGTAGAGGCCAGGCGCGGCAGGCTGGAGCAGCCCATGTGCTCGCTGCGCATGGCATACAGGACCAGCGTCAAGCTGACCACCGGTGAGATCAAGGCGCTCGTCGGGATCATCACCGGCAGGATCCGTCCGGGCGGCGATGTCGCACGGCTTCGCTCGATGATGCCGTCCCTGCAGTCCCCGGAGTTCGAGGCCCTCACGGCCGAGGTACACCGAATGACCGAGTACTGACCTGCGGCGTGTCCGGATCGCCCTTGACCAGCGTCGAGGGCAACACGGGCAACCCCAACGGCGGCAGTGACGGCCTCTACGTCAAGTCCCGTCGCACGAACAGCGGTTACGACGTGGTCTTCATCCGGGTCCGCTGAGCGGCTGAGCCGGAGTTCCGGCAGGTCGGGCTCGGGTACGGGGGGCCGCCCGCGGCACCGACGAACAGTTCGGGCCCGCCCGTCCATGAGCGGCGGCAGCGTGGGCGCGATGAGTTGCGGTCGAGAGGCAGAGTCGAAGGCACGCTCCCGGATGCCGTCTCTGAGGGTGCGACACCCTCCAGCCGGAGAGGAAGCCGACCACCGCTTCACCCCAGTAGCCCTCCGCAACCGCCGAACAGGCCTGCGGCGCCCGACCGCTCACCGGCCTCGCCTGCATCCTCGCCGAGGCGACGGAACTAGGCCCTGTCGTCAACTTTCCGTCTGCCCCGCGACGCCATGCACGCACTCTCGCCGCACCGGGCGCAGACCCAAGTACGTCCAGTACGAGGGCCTACGCCAGGCACGCCGAGAACACGCACCTGACGCCGCGCGGCCGCCCTCCGGGCGACGACGGGAATTTGACGACAGGACCTAGGCGCACCCCCCGACGTACGGCCACTGTCAGAGCGGCTCACACGCACCGGCGCTTCCTGCTTCGGCCGGCCAACCCGCGCCGTGACAAACCGCTTTGCCGGACGCAACACGCTCTCTACAAGGCGTTCGTCGCGTCCGACAGCTTCGGTGTCTCGTCGGCACCGCCGGGAACAAAGTGCTGCGCGAGATCTGGACAGCCTTCTGGGAGCGTGTTGTCATACCGCTGGCAGAGGGTTTCCAACGTTGAAAAGGCCGCCTCGCGGAACGTGCCTCAGCCGGTGTGCAGCTTCTCCCTACGGCCTTCCTCACCGGAGTCCGTGACCCTGCCCCGGCGGTCGGACGCGCTCGCGGCCTCTGGACGAGGAAAGGTTCCATGACAGGACACAACACCCGCCCCAGAGCCAGAGTGCTGGCGCTGCTCGCCACGGCGGCGCTGGTACTGCCCCCGAGCGGGCTGCTGCCCGCCGCGGCAGCCGCCGAGTCCACGAGCAGTGCGTCAGCACTCGCGACCGGTCAGGCCGCCGTCAAGACGCACGGCCTCAAGGGCGAGTACTTCAGCATGTCGGCACCAGGCGCCCGGGACTTCGCGGAACTCGGTGGTACGACGCTCGACCCGCAGATCAACTTCTCCGGTCTGACGGACACCTTCAAGGAGTTGACCGGGAAGACGGAGCACACCACCGCCCGCTGGACGGGCCAGATAGAGGCGCCGGCCACGGGTGACTACACCTTCTACGCCATCGGCGACAACGGCTTCCGGCTCTACATCGACGACCAGCCCGTCATCGACCACTGGGAAGGCGACTGGGACCGGGAGCAGACCAGCCAGGCCGTCAAGCTGACCGCGGGCGAGCAGCACACGTTCCGTCTGGAGCTGTTCCAGGACACCGGCGGCGCCAACATGTTCCTGCGCTGGTCGACTCCGACGCTGGCCAAGCAGATCGTGCCGATGACCGCGTTCACCCCGCCGGCCGACTTCGAGGTCTTCCCGGTGGAGCTCGCCGTCGCCGAGAGCGGTACGCGGCTGCGCGCCCGGTTCGACGGCAAGGTGGGCAGCCTCCAGGCGGTCAAGGACCATCTGAAGGTCGAGGCCGACACGACCGCCATGCCGATCAAGTCGGTCACGTCCGTCCCCGGGGACTCCTCCTCCCTCTACGTCAACCTCTCGGAACCGATCCAGAAGAACCAACTGGTCCGGGTCTCCTACGACGGTGCGGGCGGTCTGACGGTCGGCGGCAAGGCCGTGCCGAAGGTGATCCGCTACGCGGAGAACGCCTCCACCCATCGCCTCACCACCAAGTGGGGCGACAAGGTCGACAAGAAGCACCCGCTGCCCGAGTACCCCCGTCCGCAGCAGAAGCGGTCCAAGTGGGAGAACCTCAACGGGCCTTGGCAGTTCAGCGGCGCCAAGGCGGGTGAGCAGCCAGTCTTCGGCAAGAACCTCGACGAGAAGATCATCGTGCCGTACCCGGTCGAGTCGCAGCTGTCCGGGCTCGAGCGGCACGAGGACCACATGTTCTACCGCCGGGTCATCGACGTGCCCCGGAGCTGGAAGGTGGGCAAGGACAACCGCTCGAACCGGCTCAAGCTCAACTTCGGCGCCGTCGACTACCAGTCCCGCGTGTATGTCAACGGCACGCAGGTCGCCGAACACACCGGCGGATACAACGCTTTCAGCGCCGACATCACCGACGCGCTGAAGGGGACGGGCAAGCAGGAGATCGTGGTGGCCGTCACCGACACCGGTGGCGCGGACCAGCCCATGGGCAAGCAGTCCACGAACCCGGGCGGCATCTTCTACACGCAGTCCTCCGGTATCTGGCAGACCGTGTGGATGGAGCCCGTGGCTCCCGTTTCGATCGAGAACATCGTCACCACGCCCGACATCGACACGGGCACCCTCGCGGTGACGGTCGACTCCGCGGGGGCCTCCTCCTCGGCCCGTGTCGAGGCAGTCGCCCGTGACTCCCGAGGCAAAGTCGTCGGCAGGGTCAGCGGGGCGGCCGACAAGAAGCTCACTTTGCCGGTGGCGAAGCAGCATCTGTGGAGCCCCGACGACCCGTACCTCTACGACCTCGACGTCACGTTGACCGACGGCAGGTCGAGCGACAAGGTCCGCAGCTACTTCGGCATGCGGAAGATCGGCGTCGAGAAGGTGGGCGGCTTCAACAAGCTTGTCCTCAACGGCAAACCAATCTTCTCCCTCGCCACCCTCGACCAGGGCTTCTGGCCCGACGGTCTCTACACCGCGCCCAGTGACGACGCGCTCGCCTTCGACCTCGAGGCGCACAAGAAGCTCGGCTTCAACGCGGTGCGCAAGCACATCAAGGTGGAGCCGGCGCGGTGGTTCTACCACGCCGACAAGCTCGGCCTGCTCGTCTGGCAGGACTTCGTCTCAGGGAACCTCACCAACGAGACGGGCCAGAAGGCGTTCGTCGACCAGGGCCGGGAGACGATGCGCCAGCATCACAACTCTCCCTCCGTGATCGGCTGGATCGTCTTCAACGAGGGCTGGGGCGAGTGGAACCGCGAGGAGACCGGCCGTATCACCGAAGCCGTCCAGGCCGCCGATCCGTCCCGTGTCGTCAACGCCCACAGCGGTGTCAACTGCTGTAACTCCAAGGGTGATTCGGGCAAGGGCGACATCATCGACCACCACGACTACAACAACGACGACCCGCCCTTCCCCGACGACAGGCGCGCCGCCATGGACGGCGAGCACGGCGGGTTCACCCTGCGCTCCCCGGGCCACATGTGGCCGGGCGCCCCGACGGTGATCTACAGCGGTGTCACCACCAAGGCGGAGCTGACCCGCAAGTACGTCGAGAACACCGAGAAGTTCTACGTCGAGCAGGCCGGCGCCGAGCTGTCCGGCTCGGTGTACACACAGATCACCGACCTGGAGAACGAGCTCAACGGCCTCTACACGTACGACCGCCGTGACATCAAGATGGATCCCGCGGAGGTACGGAAGGTCAACCTCAAGGTGATCGCGGCAGGCGCCGCGGCGGGCACGAAGGCACTGACAGGCGGTCGCTGGACCCTCGACGAGGGCACCGGCACCACCGCCAAGGACACCGTCCCCGACGGAAAGCCCCTCACGCTGCGCGAGGGCGCTTCCTGGACCGACGGTGTCAGCGGCAGCGCCCTGAAGTTCGACGGCCAGAAGCAGTACGCGGAGACCTCCGGGCCGGTGCTCGACACCAGTGGAAGCTACTCGGTGTCGGCCTGGGTCCGGCTCGACGGGATCCCCGGCAACTACGGCACGGCCGTCAGCCAGGACACGCGTGCCACGGCCAACTCGTTCTACCTGCAGTACGGCCACGGCAACTTCGCCTTCAGCACTCCCGGTGAACGCCGTGCCCAGGTGGCCGTCGCCGCGGAGACGGGCCGCTGGTACCACCTCGTCGGTGTACGGGACGCCACCACCAACGAGATCCGCTTGTACCTCGACGGAAAGCTCGCGGCGACGACCACCGGCGGCGCCGCCTACGGAAGCACCGGCCCGCTGACCGTCGGCCGCGCCCATTGGGACGGCACGAACGTCGACTTCTGGAACGGCGCGGTCGACGAGGTCCGCGCCGTCGACCGGGCGCTTACCGCCGAGGAGGTGAGCGACCTCTACAGCGAGGAGAAGCCGTAGCCGGCAGCGCCCATGAAAGTGGTGCCCGGGGGGGGGGGGGGGGGGGGGGCCCCCCCGGGGGCGGGGCCGCGGGGGGGGGGGGGGGGGGTGCCCCCCGGCGGCCGCCCGGGCCGCCGGGGGGGGGCGGGGGGCGCCCCCCCCAAGTACGGGACGG
>NZ_JBITHE010000014.1:0-162137 GCF_044457665.1 Streptomyces sp. NPDC050535 | reverse complement strand
GGGTCGCCGCCGGTGGGGGGGCTGCCCCACCACCCGCCGCGTTCCCCGGCGCGCGCGCCCGCCCGCTGCGGGGGGCCGCGGGGGGGGGGGGGCCACCCCCCCCCCCCGGGCCACCACTGCTGTGCGGCTGTACGGAGACCGCGGCGCCCACGCCGTCTCCGTGGACCTGAGGTGGTGTCCCCGATGAGCAGGCCGGGCTGTCCCAGGCGTGCGGACCGCCCGGGTTGCCACCCCCAACTCGACGATGTGGCGCCGCAGCAGGTGACGCCGCTCTCGTTGTCGACGAGCCGGGAGTGGTCGTACGCCGAGACCTCGTCGGGACGCATGCAGAAGGCGGCCGGAGGAAGCCCGGCCGCCTGGAACCACACCCGGCGGCCGAACTCCAAAGGAGCTCGGCCGCCAGGATCCGGGGCTTGTCACATGAGTTGTCGGCGGCGGCCGAGCCAGGTCTGTGCGATGACGACCACGGCGAGGAAGGCACCGCTGACGACCTGCTGGTAGGAGGAGTCGAGCGAACCGATCTGGTTGATGACGTTCTGGATCACCTTCAGCAGCAGAACACCGACGAGCGAGCCGCTCACGTAGCCGAGCCCGCCGGTCAGCAGGGTGCCACCGATGACGACGGCGGAGATGGCGTCCAGTTCCATACCGCTGCCGAGGATGGTGATCCCGGACGCGAGCCACGCGGCGTTGAGGGCGCCGGCCAGTCCGGCGAGCAGGCCGGACAGGGCGTAGACGAGGATCTTGGTACGGGCCACGGGGGCGCCCATCAGCGCGGCAGCGTCCTCGCTGCCGCCGACGGCGTAGACGTGCTGTCCGAAGCGGGTCCGGCGCAGCACCACCGCTCCACCGGCGAACAGGGCGAGCGCGATCCACACCGGGTTGCCGAGGCCGAGGGTGGTGCCCTGGCCGAGTTCGGCGAGGAAGGAGCCCTTGCCGATCAGGTAGGTGTCGGCGCCCTCGTCGGTGATCGCCAGCATCAGTCCGCGCGCGCCCAGCATGGCGGCGAGGGTGACGATGAAGGGCGCGAGGCGGGAGCGGGCGACCAGCAGGCCGTTGACGACGCCGATCAGCCCGCACACGGCGAGCGGCAGCAACAGGGCCACCAGGGTGCCGTGTCGCGATCCCCAGGCCGCCAGGACGCCGCCGAGGGCGAACAGTGAGCCGACGGACAGGTCGATCCCGCCGGTGATGATCACGAAGGTCATGCCGAGGGCGACGATCGCCAGGAAGGCGGAACTGGTCGCCATGTTGCCGATGTTGTCGCCGGTGGCGAAGGAGTCGAAGGACAGCGACGCCACCAGGGAGACGATCAGCAGGACAGCCAGGGCTCCGTGCTGCTGGACCAGGGCGCTCAGCCGTTCGGAGCGGGCGGAGCCCACCGGGTGGGCGTCCTGCGGTGGTTCGATGCTCGTGGTGGTCACCGGTGCGTCCGTTTTCGTGGTGGTCAACGCTTCCCCCGTCCTCGTGCCGCGTAGACGGCGGCGACGATCACGATGGCCTGGGCGATCTGGGTCCAGGAGGGCGGCAGATCGTGCTTGATGAGGGTGGCCGTGAGGAGCTGGATGAGGACGGCTCCCGCCACGGTGCCGGCGATGTTGACCCGGCCGCCGGTCAGCGGGGTGCCGCCGACCACGACCGCGGTGATCGCGGACAGTTCCATCAGGTTGCCCAGCGAGGTGGGGTCGCTGGCCTGGAGGCGGGCGGTGGCGAGAACGCCCGCGACCGCGGCAAGGAGCGCGCTGATGACGTAGACGATGATCAGTACGCGGCGGACGGGCAGGCCGGCCAGCTGCGCGGCGGGGCGGCTGTCGCCGATCGCCAGGAGCTGCCGTCCGAAGGTGGTGCGGCGCATCACGAAGGCCAGCAGCAGGGCCAGGGCGGCCGCGATGAGGATCAGGTAGGGAAAGCCGAGCAGGTCGCCGGAGCCCAGGGAGGCGAGCGCGGGGTTCTGCAGGTCCTTCAGCTGTGGGAGGAGTACCAGGGCGAGTCCTCGGCCGCCGACCATGAGGGCAAGGGTGGCGACGATCGGCTGCACTCCGACGACCGCGACCAGGGCTCCGTTGGCCAGCCCCACGGCGGCGGCGAACAGGGCGACAGCCAGCAGTGCGGGCAGCAGGCCGTAACCGAGGTAGAGGGCGGTCACGGAGGCCCCCAGCGCCATCACCGCGCCGACCGACAGGTCCACGCCCTCGGTTCCGATGACCAGGGCCATGCCGAGGGCGACGATGATGACGGGGGCGACCTGGACGGCCTGGGTGCGGAAGTTCTCGACGGTCAGGAAGTACGGGGTGATGACGGTGTTGACGACGAGCAGCGCCGCGACGCCCGCGTAGACGCCGTATCGCTGGAGCCAGTTGAGGACGCGGGCCTTGTCCAGCGGGAGGGTGCGGAGGGTGGCTTCAGCCATCGACGGCCGCCTCCTTGACCGCGTCCCGCGCGGGCCCGTTGCCGGCGATGGTGCGCATGAGGTTCTCTTCCGTGACGTCGTCGCCGGCCAGCTCGCCGACGACGGAGCCGTCCTTCAGTACGACCACGCGGTCGGACCCTTCGATGAGTTCCTCCAGGTCGGAGGAGATGAGCAGGACGCCCAGGCCGTCGGCGGCCAGTTCGTCGATGAGTTTCTGCACCTCGGCCTTGGCGCCGACGTCGATGCCCCGGGTGGGCTCGTCGAGCAGCAGCACCTTGGGGTTCATCGCGAGCCACCGGGCGAGCAGCACCTTCTGCTGGTTTCCGCCGGAGAGTTCGCCCACCTTCTGCTGGGGCGAGGAGGCCTTGATGCGCAGCCGTTCGATGAAGGTGTCCACGACGCTGTCCACGCGGGATTCGGAGACCAGTCCGAAGCGGGAGAGACGGGGCAGCACGGCCAGCGCGATGTTCTCGCGCACCGACAGGCCGGGGATGATGCCCTCGCTCTTGCGGTCCTCGGGCAGCAGGCTGATGCCCGCGCGCAGGGCCGCCGGGGTCGAGCCCGTGCGCAGCGGCACCCCGGCCACCGTGACCCTGCCCGAGCGCAGGGGCAGGGCTCCGGCGATGGCCTTCGCGGTCTCGGTCCGTCCGGAGCCGAGCAGACCGCCCAGGCCGACGACCTCGCCGGGGCGGACGGTCAGGGAGACTCCGTGCAGTTTGTGGGACACGGTCAGGTCGGTGGCGGTGAGGACGGGTTCGGCGTCGGCCGCGCCGTGGTCGCTGGTGAACTTGGTGAGGCCCTCTTCGCGGACCTCGCCCAGGTCCCGGCCGAGCATGGTCGACACCAGGGAGAGCCGGTCGAGGTCGGCGAGGCGGCCGTGGTGGACGCGTCGGCCGTCGCGCAGCACGGTGACCGTGCCGCACACGGCGTACAGCTCGTCCAGGCGGTGGCTGACGTAGACGACGGCGATGCCCGCGTCCCGCAGTCGCCGGATCACCGAGAACAGGGTCTCGACCTCGCGGGGTTCGAGTGAGGAGGTCGGCTCGTCCATGATGACGATTCGCGCGTCGGTGGCGACGGCACGGGCCAGGGCGACCATCTGCTGGGCGCCGACCCCGAGGGTGCGCAGCGGCCGGCGGACGTCCACGCGCACGCCGAAGGTGTTCAGGGTCTCCTCGGCCTCCCGGTTCATGCGGGCCATGTCCAGCAGGCCGAACCGGTTGCGTGGCTCGCGGCCCAGGAAGAGGTTGCGGGCCACGCTGAGCAGCGGGATGAGGTTGACCTCTTGGTAGATGGTCGAGATGCCGGCCTTCTGGGCCTCCAGCGGGGTCGCGAAGGAGACCGCACGTCCCTGGAACACGACCTCGCCGGCATCGGGCCGGTACACGCCGGTGAGGAGTTTGATGAGGGTCGACTTTCCGGCGCCGTTCTCGCCGATCAGGGCATGGACCTCACCCGCGTGCAGGGTCAGGTCCACGTCGTCCAGGGCCCGGACGCCGGGGAAGGTCTTGCTCAGTCCGCGGACGGCGAGCACTTCGGCGGGGGGTGCCACCTGTTCCTCCAGGATGCGGTGCGAGGAGTGAGGGAAGACGGAGGGGGCCCGTGGGAACGGGCCCCCTGAGGAGGGTCAGTAGGCCTTGCCGATGTCGGTCTTGGCGTTGTCCGGGCCGTAGGCGCCGTCCTCGATAACGATGTCCTGAGCCACTTCCTCGCCCTTGGTGAAGCTGTCCAGCGTCTGGAAGGCCAGTGGTCCGAAGCGCGGGTTGGACTCGATGACGCCGCTGATCCAGCCGTCCACGATTCCCTTGACGGCGTTGCGGGTGCCGTCCACCGTGATGATCTTGACGTCACCCGGCTTCTTTCCGGCGCCCTTCAGCGCGGCGACCGCGCCCAGGCCCATTTCGTCGTTCTCGGCGTAGATTCCCTTGATGCCGGGCTTCGACTGGATGAGCTGCTCGGTGACCTGCTGGCCCTTCTCGCGGGCGAAGTCACCGGTCTGCTCGAAGACCACCTTCAGACCGGGCGCCTCCTTGGCGATCTGGTCCTTGAAGCCCTTGGTGCGCTCGGTGGTGACGTTGTTGCCGGCCGAGCCGAGCAGGATCGCGACCTCGCCCTTGCCGCCGGTCTCCTCGATCATCTGGTCGGCGGCTCGTTTGCCCTGCTCGACGAAATCGGAGGCGATGAAGGACACGTAGTCCTTGCAGGGCGTGGCGTTGATCTTGCGGTCGATGGTGACGATGGGAACCTTCTTGGCCGCGGCGGCCTTGAACACCGGCTCCCAGCCGTCGGAGTTGAGCGGGGCTATGACCAGCAGGTCGGCACCCTTGGCCAGGAGGTCCTGGACATCGCTGATCTGCTTGGAGAACTGCGACTGGGCATTGGCCGTCAGCAGCTTGACGCCCCGCGCCTTGGCCTCGTCCTTGATGGACTGCGTCTCGGCGATACGGAACGGGTTGGCTGCCTTCTCCGACTGGGAGAAGCCGACAGTGGCGTTCTTGAGGTCCAGCTTCTCCCCGCCGAACGCGTCGATGGTGCAGGTCTTACTCCCCGGCTTGGGCTCGGCGACCTTCTGCCCGGAGTCGGCGGAGGCCGAGGACGAGGTGTCGTCAGCCGCGTCGTCCTCCGACTTCGCGCAGGAGGTGGCGGTCAACGCCACGGCCGCGGCCAGGGAGACGACCACGGGACGGGCGAGGAGACGTCGGTGGGTAGTGCGCTGCATGGTGACCCCGATCCGGATGGCGCTGAAAGGGCACGAGGGAGACGCTGGGTAGGCAGAGGTCGAGAATGGTGGCTGAGTGGCGCTTCTCCCTTGGCGGGAAAGGACGTTCGGCCCGCCGTACAGAGTTTTTACATCGTTGAAAGGACCCTGTAAACCCCCTGTGTGTCCAGCGTGTGCGGCATTCCGCGAGCTGCCTTGTTCCCCCGCCACCACCGACGGGACGGCGACGGGCGCGAGCCGAGCAAAGGAACACGCGCCCGCAAACGCGATCAGGAAGCCGGCAGCCGTCCCGACACCTCACGCCCGGCGCGCGGGCCGGGCCCGCGGCGCACCGGGCCACAACTCACGCTGTACAGACACCTTTTGGCGGCGCGTCAGGCAGTTCGGGCCATGAGTGCGTGGTGCACCGGCGGACCAGGTCGGGTCGGGCGTGGCCGGAACACCTCGAATGTCAGGGCACCCCGAGCAGGCCTGGGCGGCCTTCCGGATTGCACTCGCGGGGTCCGCGGGATCACACGGGACCGCGTCCGGCCGCTGCCCGCCCCAGGGTGCTCTCGCGTTCCACCAGGCGGTAATCCGCCCAGACGCGGTGCGGTTCGGACGTCTCGTTGCCGCCGAGCCGTGCCAGCACCGACTCGACGGCCAGCCGGCCGATGGCTCCCTTGTCCGGCGACACGGAGGTGAGCGTCACCGCGCCGAAATGTCCCTCGACCACGTCGTCGAAACCGACGACCGCGATGTCCTCGGGTACACGGAGTCCCCGTTCGAAGAGCACACGCATCGCGCCGATGGCCATGGGATCGTTGTAGGCGAAGACGGCGTCGGGACGCCGTCCGGAGTCCAGGATGCGGCGCATGGCGTCGGCGCCGTCCGCATGACCCCACCCGTCGGTGGCCGCGACGAGCCCGGCGTCGGCCGGGAAGCCGGCGGCCGTCAGTTCCTCGCGCCAGCCGCGGACACGGAGTTGAGCAGGCTCGCTGCGACCGCGCCGAGCGCCGATGAACGCCACCTCCCGGCGCCCGAGTCCGATCAGATGCCGGACGGCGGCACGGGCGGCGGCGACGTTGTCGATGGCGATGTGGTCGTACGCCAGGTCGTAGTCGCGCTCGCCGAGCAGCACCAGCGGTACGTTCTCCGCCCGGTCACGCAGGTCCTCGGCCTCCAGCTCGATGGGACTGAGAATGAGACCGTCGATGACCCTGGCGCGGAAGCCCTGGCTGACCAGGACCTCCTGCTCGCGATGCCCCCCGGTGTGGTCCAACAGCACGATGTACTCGTGCGCGGCGGCGGCGTCGATGACGGCGGCCGCGAGTTCGGCGAAGTAGGGGTTGCCGAGTTCGGGCAGTGCGAGCGCGATGATTCCCGTACGGCCTTTGCGCAGATGCCGGGCTGCCAGGTTGGGGCGGTAGCCGAGCACGTCGATGGAACGCTGGACACGCTCGCGCATGGCGGGCGTGACGTGCTGGTATTTGTTCACCACGTTGGAGACGGTCTTGATGGAGACCCCTGCGTGCGCGGCAACGTCTTTGAGGCTGACCCGCACGGCATTCCCCTTTTCAGCGTCCCGACCGGTCCGGTCGGGTGCGTGTACGGGGTCGTACGTCATTGTGGTGGCCTGTGCCGCGACTCCCCCGTACACGTGATCTTTCCAACGTTATACAGCCGTCCACGCTGCACTGACAAGGTCGGCGAGCGGGAGTACCTCCAAAGGGTTCCGCCCGCGTCGCGCGCCTTCCCCGTCGATTCGGATGCCCAGTTGTTCGCCCCTTCCCCTCACGCCACCCGCGTGACAGCCGGTTCCCTTCGATCCGCCGATCCCAGCCGTGCTCCGGCATCACACGCCTGTCAGGGGTTCTGGCCGTCCCGGTCCGGCAGCGTGCCCGTGCGGGCCACATCGGCGTACCACCTGGCGCTGGCCTTGGGGATGCGCTTTCCGGTCGGGTAGTCGACGTAGACGGCACCGAAGCGCTTGCTGTAGCCGTAGCCCCATTCGAAGTTGTCCAGCAGGGACCACAGGAAGTAACCCCGTACGTCGACGCCCGCCGCGATCGCCCGCCGCACGGCCGACAGATGCCCATGGAGGTAGGCGATGCGTTCAGGGTCGGTCACCTCGCCCTCCGGGTTGACGTAGTCGTCGAACGCGGCCCCGTTCTCGGTGATCATCAAAGGCATCGCGGGGAAGTCCGCCTTGAGCCGGGTCAGCAGGTCGTACAGCCCGCTGGGGTCGACCGCCCACCCCATCGCGGTGGTGCTGCCGGCGGGACGGTGGAAGGCGACCTGGTCGGCGCCCGGCCAGGGACTGTGATCGCTCATCCCGTGGCCGTCGGAACCGTGGCCGGCCTCGCCGGTGGCGGCGGAGACGAGAGTGGGCGTGTAGTAGTTGACGCCCAGGAAGTCCAGCGGCTGGTGGATCGTGGCGGTGTCACCGTTGCGTACGAACGACCAGTCGGTCAGGCCGGCCGTGTCCTGGAGGAGGTCCCGCGGGTACTCGCCCTCCAGCAGAGGTCCGGTGAAGACGCGGTTGGCCAGCGCGTCGATCCGGCGGGCCGCGTCCAGGTCCTCGGCGGCCTCGGTCAGTGCGCGTACGTGGTGGATGTTGAGCGTGATGGACGTCCTTGCGCGCGAGGGCAGTTCGGCGCGCAGCGCCAGAACGGCCTTGCCGTGGGCGAGGTTGAGGTGGTGTGCCGCGCGCAGGGCCGCGACCGGGTCGGTGCGCCCGGGAGCGTGGACACCCGATCCGTATCCGAGGAAGGCGCTGCACCAGGGCTCGTTGAGGGTGGTCCAGGTCGTCACCCGGTCCCCCAGCGCACGGGCCGCCAGGGTCGCGTAGTCGGCGAACCGGTCGGTGGTGACGCGCTCCGGCCAGCCGCCCGCGTCCTCCAGTTCCTGCGGCAGGTCCCAGTGGTAGAGCGTGACGACCGGTTCGATGCCCTTCTCGAGCAGTGCGTCGGTCAGGGCGCGGTAGAAGTCGAGTCCCTTCTCCACGGCCGGGCCGCGACCGGTCGGCTGCACCCGCGACCACGACAGGGAGAACCGGTAGGCGCTCACCCCGAGGTCGGCCATGATCGCGACGTCCTCGCGCCAGCGGTGGTAGTGGTCGGTGGCCACGTCACCGGTGTCGCCGTTGCGCACCCTGCCGGGCGTGTGCGAGTAGGTGTCCCAGATGGAAGGGGTGCGTCCGTCGACGGAGGTGGCACCCTCGATCTGGTACGCGGCGGTCGCCGTGCCCCAGGTGAATCCCTGAGGGAATCGAACGGCGTCGGTGTTTTCCGGGGCGGGCGCGACACGTCGGGTAACGGTGGTCACGTGAGTCCTTCCAGATGTACTACGGGGCGGGAGAGGCGAAGTGGAGTGGCGGGCGTCGGAGGGCCGCGGCAACGAGAGGGCGGTGAGGCGCTCACCCCTTGACCGCGCCCTGCATGATTCCGCCGACGATCTGACGGCCGAAGACGATGAACATGGCGAGCAGGGGCAGCGTGCCCAGCAGGGCACCCGCCATGATCAGCGACTGGTCGCGCACGTATCCCGCGCTCAGCTGGGTGAGTGCGACGGGCACCGTCGGATTGGACATGTCGAGCACGATGAACGGCCAGAAGAAGTCGTTCCAGGCGTGCACGAACGTGATCATGAACAGCACGGCCATGGGCGGCCGGGCGATCGGCAGCACGATGCTCCAGAAGATGCGCAGGGAGTGCGCACCGTCCACGCGTCCGGCCTCGACGAGTTCGTCGGGTAGCGCCTCGCTCAGGTACTGCCTCATGAAGAACACCCCGACGGCGCTGACGAGCGTGGGGAAGATGACGGCGGGCAGCTGCTGACCCCAGCCCAGTTCCGTCATCATCATGAACAGCGGGACGACGCCGAGTTGAGGCGGCACCAGCATCGTGCCGATCACGAGCATGAGCAGGATGTTGCGGCCCTTGAAGCGGAGTTTCGCGAAGGCGAAGCCGGCGAGGGTGGCGAACAGCACGGTGGACAGGGCGATCACTCCGGCCACGATCAGGCTGTTGAGCATGGCCTTGCCCAGCGCGGCGTCCTGCCAGGCCTTGCCGAGGTTCTCCAGGAGGTGGGGTCCCGGCAGGAACGGCGGCGGCGTCTGGGTGACGCGCGTGTTGTCGGTCGACGCCGCCACCATCGTCCAGTAGAGCGGGAAGAGCGAGAACACCGCCGCGATCCCCAGCAGGATGTAGGCGACGGGACCCGCGTGGTGCTGACGTCCGGCACCCGGGTGCCGGAACAGCTGTCGGCTCCGCCGGCCGGACGGGGTGTCCTTCCGTACCTTTCGCGCGGTCCCGACGCGTGCGTCCGGCGTCTGGACCGGGATGCTGTCTGTGGTCATGGAGATCTCCCGGTCAGGCCTTCCGCGCGATGAGGCGCGTGACGAGTCGTTGGACGACGAACAGCACGATGAGCAGCAGGAACATCGCCCAGGCGACTGTGGCGGCCCGGCCCATCTGGTAGTTCTTCCAGCCCTCCTCGTACAGCAGCAGTCCCAGCGTCTGGTACTGGTTGTCCGCTCCCCCGGTGATGCCGTTCGGGCCCTGGCCGAAGATCAGCGGCTCACCGAAGAGCTGGGTGGCCCCGATCGTGGACAGGACGATGGTGAACACGATGGTGGAGCGGATGCCGGGGACGGTGACCGTCAGGAACTGCTGCCACCGCGAGGCGCCGTCGATGGCCGCGGCTTCGTAGCGGTCGCGCGGGATCGCCTGCATCGCCGCGAGGTAGAGCAGGGCGTTGTAACCGGTCCAGCGCCAGATGACGATCGAGGAAATGGCCGACTGCGCGGCCCACTTGTTGTTCTCCCAGTCGATGTTGTCGATACCGACCAGGCTCAGCATCCAGTTGATCATGCCGAAGTCGCGCTCGAAGAGCATCGTGAACACCAGGGCCGCGGCGCCCACCGAGGTGGCGTACGGCGTCAGGGCGGCGACCCGGAAGAACGTCGAGCCGCGCAACTGGTAGTTGAGCAGATGCGCCAGTCCGAGCGCCATCAACAACTGCGGCACGGTCGACAGGACACCGATCGTGAACGTGTTGAGCAGTGCGTTCCAGAAGCGGTCGTCGTCCCACAGAGCCGTGTAGTTGTCGAAACCGACCCACTCCATGAGGTTCAGGGTCGACAGTTCGACGCGGTGCAGGGAGATCCACGAGGTGTAGACGAGCGGATAGAAGCTGAAGGCGGCGAAGACGACGAAGAACGGGGCGACGAAGGCATACGGGGCGCCGCGCACGTCGAGACGGTGCAGCAGCGTACTGCGACGCTGACGCTGTACGCCGGTGCCGGACCCGTCCGACGGAGCGGTGCCGGGCGCACCAGCTGGGGGTGTCGAGGTGGAGATGGCCACCGGAAGGCGTCCTTCCTGGAGGGTGAGGGGTGGGCAGGGGCCCGGCAGCCCACGCGGAGCCGTGCGTGGGCTGCCGGGCTGCCGCGGAGATGGGCGACAGAGCCCTGGATTAACCGGCGGCCTTCTCGATGCGTTCTTCCGTGGTCTTCCATGCGTCGTTCGGGCTCTTGTTCTGCGCCTCGATCAAGGTCAGGCCCTGCGAGAAGATGTCCTTGATGGTGCCGTCCTTGCGGCCGAGCACCTGCTCGTCGGGGATCTCCTTGGCCGCGGCTCCGAAGATCGCACCGATGGGAGCGCCGCTGAAGTAGTCCGACTTCGCGTCGACCACTTCGGGCATCTCCAACGCGGTCTGCGACGAGGGGAAGTTGCCGATCTCCTTGAACAAGTAGGCCTGCTGCTCAGGGGCGGTGAGCCAGGCGACGAGCTCCTGCGCCTCCTTCTTGACGGGGCTCTTCTCCATCACGCCGAGGAACGATCCGCCCCAGTTGGCCCCCTTGGGCGCCTTGGCGACATCCCACTTGCCCTTGTTCTTCGGGCCCGCCTTCTCACTGATGTGCGCGAGCATCCACGCGGGGCAGACCGTGGTGGCGAAGGTGCTGTTGGACAGGCCGGGGTCCCAACCGGGCTGGAACTGGCGGAGCTTGGCGGTCAGATCGGACGTGGCCGCCTCGGAGGCCAGCTTCCACGCGTCCTTCACGACGGGGTTGGTCGCGTAGATCAGCTCGCCCTTCTTGTCGTAGAACTGCTGGGAGTCGCCGTAGATCATGGCGTTGAACAGCCCGCTGGAGCTGTCCATGAAAGCGACCTTGTCGTCCTTCGACTTCTCCTTGAACTGCTTGCCCGCGTCGACGTACTTCGACCAGTCGCCCTCCCACAGCTTCGCGACCTCGTCGCGTTCGGTGGGAAGGCCGGCCTGTTCGAACAGGTCCTTGCGGTAGCAGACCGCCATCGGGCCGATGTCGGTCCCCAGGCCGATGACCTTCTTGTCAGCGGTGGTCACCTGGCTCTGCTTCCACGGAAGGAAGTGGTCCGTCCCGGTCACCCCGGCCAGATCGACGAACTTGTCCTTCTGCGTGTCGGACAGTTCCTTGGCCCGACCAATCTCTATGCCCTGGATGTCCTTCAGCCCGCTGCCCGCGGCCAAGTGGGTCTGCAGGGCCGTGTAGTACGTCTGCTCGTCACCCGCGACGTCCGCCTTGATGACGACGTCCGGGTGCTCCTTCATGTACTTGTCGAGCAGACCGGTCTCCTTGAACCCCATGACGCCGAACAGCCCCATGGTGATGGTGACCTTGCCGTCCTTCTTCCCCCCACCGGTCCCCCCGCTGCCACTGCCTCCGCAGCCCACGACCAGGCCGAGAGCCGACACAGCCGATACGGCGGCCACGGCTCGTGTACACAACTTCCTTCGGGCCTTGCCCATTAAGTCCTCCTAGCGGCGGCGCTGACGCACCGGAGTACGAGCCCCGCGGTCCGCTCCGCAGGCCCGATATGTCCCAGTGGGTACGTTCCCAAATGACAATGGGAACGTGCCCACCCGGAGGCCCGAAGCGTGGCCGCCACGAAAGGCTCCTGTCAAGAAGTTGAATCGACTTCGTTGCCGGAAGATGTCGTACCCCTGCGACCGGACCCTTCGGACGCTCATGGCGGGTCTGGCACAATGCGCTGGTGGAAGCCGTCCGGGCGCCGCGCGAGCGAGGAGGCGACATGGGGGGCAGGCAACGCCCGACCATCAAAACCGTGGCCGCGCGCGCCGGTGTCGGACGCACCACGGTTTCACGAGTCATCAACGGCTCGGAGCTCGTCAGCGACAAGGCCAAGGCCGCCGTGCTCGCCGCCATCGCCGAGCTGAACTACGTTCCGAACTCGGTGGCCCGGGGGCTCGTGACGAGCCGGACGAACTCCGTGGCCCTGGTGATTCCCGAGTCGGAGAGCAGACTGGGCTCCGAGCCCTACTTCTCGGCGGTCATCCGCGGGGTCAGCACCGCCCTCGCCAGGACACGGACACAGCTCCAACTGGTCCTCGTACGCGACCAGGCCGAGCGGGACCAGCTCACCGCTTCGGTGGCGGAGCGGCGTGTCGACGGAGTTTTGCTGGTCTCGGTGCACGAACACGACCCGCTGCCCGGGCTGCTGGAGGACATGGGGCTGCCCACGGTGCTCGCCGGGCGCCGCTCCCCCGCCGAGTCACTCAGCCACGTGCACTCCGACAACGCCGGTGGCGCGGCGACGGCCGTCGACCACCTGCTCGCGCGAGGGCGGCGGACCATCGCCACGATCAGCGGACCCCTCGACATGGACGTGGCGCGCAGCCGACTTCAGGGGTGGCGCGAGGCATTGGAGAAGGCTGGTCATCACGCCACGGAGCAACTCGTGGTGTCAGCGGACTTCACCGAGGAAGGTGGTGAAGCCGCGATGCGTTCACTCCTTGAACAACTCCCCACGCTCGACGCCGTGTTCGTCGCCTCGGACGTCATGGCGGTAGGCGCGCTGGCGGAGTTGCGCAGGCAGGGGCGCAGCGTCCCCGGCGACGTGGCAGTGGTCGGGTTCGACGACTCCATCATCGCCCGGCACAGCAACCCGCCCCTCACCAGCGTGCGTCAGCCCGTCGAGGAGATCGGCAACACGATCGCCCGCATCCTCCTGGAGGAGATCAGCCACCCCGAGGAGCCACGTCAGCACGTCGTTCTGCCGACCGAACTCGTCGTGCGCGAATCGTCGTAGATCTGCCGTGGCCCGCACAAGCCTGCGGCACCTGATCCTCTGGCGGTGATCCCGGACCTGGACCTGACGGTCCTGAAGGTGACGCTTGATCAAGTGGGGCCCACCGGCGACCACATGTGGCGGGGATCACGTCGGAGGGAAAACCCGCGGCCCGGCTCCGGCGTCTAGCGGGTGTGAGATCAGTCAGGGCACCGCTGCACGAGCTGGACGAGGAGCGTCTCGTCCGCCTGGTGGCAAAGGGCGACCGTGCCGCGTTCGAGGAGTTGTACCGGCGTACGTCGCCGTGGCTGGCGGTGCGGTTGCGCCGCCGCTGCGTCGACGAGCAGATCGTCGCGGAGGTCATGCAGGAGACCTATCTGGCGGTGTGGCGCGCGGCGGGCGCGTTCGCCGGGACGGTGGTCGGAGGGACGGCCACTGGCTGGCTGTGGACGATCGCGGCGCGCCGCCTGGTCGACGCGTTCCGGCGCAGGGCTCACCACGCGGAGCCGCCGCCGGCCGCCGCTGTGCCCGGCGCGGCGCCCGCCGCGGAGGAGGAGGCGCTCGCGGCGACCGTCGGCGGTGATGTCGGGGACGCGTTGCGGCGCCTCGCGCCGGAACTCAGACAGGTACTGCAGGCCATGGTGCTCGACGGGTTGTCCGTCCGGGAGACCGCGGTCCTGCTCGGGCTGCCCGAGGGCACGGTCAAGACCCGTGCCCGCCGGGCCCGGATCGCGATGCGGGAGGCGCTGGCATGAGTGTGGATCACGCGTCGAAGCGGATCATCGACGGGTACGCGCGCGGCGACACGGACATCGCCGCCGACGAGGTGTGGGCCCTGGAGGCCCATCTGGAGGCATGCCGGTTCTGCCGTGACCAGCTGTCGGCCGTGGTCGATGCCGAGGTGCCCGCCGTGGCGGTGTTGGTCGACACCGTGTGGTCCGGCCTCGAGCTCCAGCTGGCCGTCACCGCCACGATGCCGCGTGGACGGCGCTGGTCGGCGCGGCTGTCGCGGTGGATGACGCCCACGATGCTGCCGTGGCTGGCCATGGTCGCGGGCGTGACGCTGCTCGCGCTGCTCCTCGACCTGGTGGACACCGGCTCCGGAGATGTTTCCCTGGTGCTGCTGCTCGCCCCGGTCCTGCCCGTGCTCGGCGTCGCGGCGTCCTGGTCTCGCGGTCTGGACCCGGCGTACGAACTGACCGCCTCGGTGCCCAGGGCCGGGCTCCATCTGGTGCTGCGGCGTACCGCGTCCGTACTCGGCGTGGTCGTCCCCGCGCTCCTGGTGGGCGGATGGGCGACGGGGGTGATGGTGGCCCAGTGGCTGCTGCCCTGCCTGGCTTTCACCTCGATGACCCTGGCACTCGGCGGTCTCCTCGGTGTGACGCGCGCCGCCGTGGGGTTGGCTGCCGTGTGGGCCGCCGTGGTCGTGGCGCCGACCCTGGCCACCAGCCGAACCGCCGTCGCCCTGCGGACAGATGCTCTGCCCCTGTGGGGGCTGGTCCTCGCACTCGGGATCGGCGTCGTGATCGCCCGCCGAGGCGCGTACGCCGTGCTGGGAGCCCATCGATGACCCCTGGAAAGGAACACCACATGACGTCCGCGGTGAGCGCGGCCGATATCGCACCGACGGCCTACGCCTGGGAGATCCAGGCCACCGGGCTGAAGGTCAGGGTCGGCAGGAAACGGATGGCCGTCGACGGGCTCGACCTGTCGCTGGGCACCGGCGTACACGGCCTGCTCGGCCCCAACGGGGCGGGCAAGACCACCCTCATCCGGACGCTGGCCACTGTGCTGCGCCCCACCGAGGGCGCCTTGGAACTGCTCGGCGAGTCCGCGGGCGGCATGGGCGGGCACCGTGCGCTGCGCCGCCGGATCGGCTACCTGCCACAGGAGTTCGGCTACTACAAGCGTTTCACGGCGCGCGAGTTCGTCGAGTACATGGCGTGGTTGAAGGAGGTGCCCAAGGCGGACATCCCCGCAGCGGTGCAGCGCGCCGTGGAGCGGGTGGGTCTGGCGGACCGCGCCGACGAAAGGATGAAAGCCCTGTCGGGTGGCATGGTGCGGAGGGTGGGCATCGCCCAGGCCATCGTCAACGACCCCGCGATCCTGCTGCTGGACGAGCCGACGGCAGGACTGGACCCGGCACAGCGGCTGCGCTTCCGCCAACTGCTGCAGGAGCTGGGTACGGACACCTGCGTCGTCGTCTCGACCCATCTGGTGGAGGACGTCGCCGCCGCCTGCACCGACGTGGTGCTCTTCGCCGAGGGCCGCCTGGTCTTCCAGGGCACTCCGGACGAGCTTGCCGCGGCGGGCGGCCCGGAGCACGTGGGCGACAGCCCGCTGGAGCGCGGCTACTCGGCGCTGTTGCTCGGCCCCGAGCAGACAAGAGGTGCCTGGTGAGTCTCCGCGTCCTGCGTATCGAGCTGAGGCGTTCCGTCGCCCCGTGGGCCGGCGCCGTGGTCCTGGCGAACGCGCTGGCGTTCCTGTACCTGGTGAACGCCGCGTGGTGGAGGGGCAGTACGGCGTGGACGGCCCAGTGGACGACTCTGGCCCTGTGGACCCGCGGCCTGCTGTTCTATCTGTGGCCGCTCGCCGTGGGGCTCGGGGCGTTGCAGGGTCTGCGTGACCACCGCTCGAAGATGCCCGAGCTGCTGACGAGCACGCCGCGGCCCGCCCGTCACCGTGCGGCCACGCTGGCGGGCGCGACGGCGATCACGCTGGCCTCGGCCTTCTCACTCCTCGTCCTCGTGGGCGCGGTCCAGGTGGTCGCCAACACCGAGTACACGCACCTCGGTTGGCTGCCGATCTCACTGGTGGGGGCGCTCTTCCTGGTCGCGGGTGCCGTGCTGGGCATGGGGGCCGGGCGGGCCCTGCCGTCCGTACTCACCCCGCCCGCGCTGGCCATGGGCGCCTTCGTGTTCACGGTTCTCATGCACATGTCGGTGGGCCGGACGGAGACGAACACGGCGATGGGGATCACGAGCACGGAGCCGAACCAGGTCTCCCTGCTGTCACCGGCCGTGGAGGAGGTGCGCGATGTGCTCATCACCCTCTCCCCCGCCGTGCACGTCGGGCAGACGATCTGGCTGCTCGGCATGGCCGCGACCGGCTTCGCTCTACTGGTCGCCGCGACCCCGCGCACCCGGCTGATCGCACTGACACCTGTCGTGGCGGGCGCGACGCTCGCCCTGCTCGTCCTCCCCTCCGACCCGCGCCGGATGTACGTCGTCGACAAGGCAGCCGCGGAACTGGTGTGCGACGGCCCGGTGTGCGTGGCCAGAACGCACCAGGAGCGACTCGCCGACCTGGCCGGGCCGGGTAAGGAGGCGCTGCGCCTGCTGCACGACGCGCTCGGCGCCCAAGCTCCGGTCTCGGTCCGGGAGAACACCGCCGGGTGGCCGGACGGCAGCATGCCGCAGTGGTCCCGCAGGACCGTGCTCTTCGACTTCGACGACGAGATCATCGACGCCGCGCAGGGCGAGGCGCTGACCCGTGCCCTGATCGCCCAGGGCATGGTGCCGGGGTGCCTCCCCGTCGGCTGGAGCGGCACAGGGAGTGATCTGTTCGCACGGACCGTCGCGGTCGGGTGGGTCCTCGGGGACCTCAGGCCGCTTCCCGGCCCGGAACCGGCAAGTGTGCGCCGCGAGGTCGACGCCGAGACCCGCCCGGTGTGGAAGAAGCTCAAGGCACTTCCGCGGGCCGAGCAACTCGCGCGGATCAACGCGACGCGCGCCGCCGCGATCTCCTGCAGGGGCGACGCGTTCGACGTGCTGTCGGGCGGTGCGTCCCGATGAGATGCCTGACGCTGTACGCGCGCTCCCGTCAGGTACCCGTCTCGCTCGCCGCGGTGGTGGTCAGCGCGGTGGCCGTGTGGGCACTCACCCGCGGCGGGAGCGAGGGGCCCGGTGATCCGCGGCTGCCCGTGCTCATCCTCGCCGCCGGAGCGATGGCAGTCTCGATCGGGCTCGGCGGGCAGGACCTCGCACTGGACCGGACGGCCGCGATCCGCTGGGCGCCCCGCCGGGCCGCACACGTGCTGCTCGCCGGCGTGGTCGTCGGTACGGTGCTGCTGGCGGTGCAGACCATGGGCGAGGACATGGCCACCACCGAATTCGTCGTACGGGACAGCGCGGGCCTGATGGGACTGGTCGCCCTGGGTGCGGCCCTCTGGGGCGGGCAGTACGCCTGGACGCCCCCGTTCGCCTGGCTCTCGATCTCGTTCTTCGCCCCGCCCCCGACGAGCGCGCCGATGCGGGTGGCAACCTGGATGCTGCTGCCACCCGGATCGGCGGCCGGCACCTGGACGGCCCTGATCCTCATGGTCACCGGCACAGCGGCCTACGCCGTCGCGGGACCTAGACGGTAACCGGCGAACTCACCGAGCGTCAGAGCACCCGTCCCCGCTGCGCCTTCTGGCAGACAGCGCCTACCGGCTGTTGCCGGCCTGGCCGCCCGGCCTCACTTCAGGTGCCGACCGAAGAACCGGCACCCGTCCTCCAACTCGAACCATGGAGTGCCGGTGTGCCCGCCCAGATTGGCGTGCAACGTCTTCTCCTTGGTGCCGAAGGCGTCGAAGAGGTCCAGGGCCCGCTGGCGGGGGTTCCCTTCGTCGTCCCACTGCAGCAGCATCAGCAGCGGAATGGTGATCTGCCGGGCCTCCTCGCGCTGGGCGCGGGGCACGTATCCCCCGGCGAAGAAGCCGGCGGCCGCGATGCGCGGCTCGACTGCCGCCAGCCGAACTCCGAGGGCCATCCACCCGGAGTACCCGACCGGACCACCGATCTCGGGCATCGAAAGGAGGGCGTCCAGGGTGGTCCGCCATTCCGGGACCGCCTTTTCGACCAGCGGGCCGATGAAGGACTCGAAGATCTCGTCGACCGGTTCTCCGGCCTGCATCGCCCGGCGGAGCTCGGCGCGGGCCTGCTCGTCCGCGGCGGAACGAGGCCGGTCACCGCACCCGGCGGCGTCGATGGCGGCCACCGCGTAGCCGTACGCGGCGGTAATTCGGGCCCGGGCCACCAGCCGGGATTCCCCCTTGGGCAGGCCGTTGTTGTGGGCCATCAGAATCAGCGGGGCCGGTGCGGCGGATTCGGGCGTCCACAGGGTGCCGGGGATCTCGCCGAGGGTGAATTCGCGCTCGAGGACACCGTCGTCGAGACGTTGTTCGGAAGTGAATTGCATGGTCGTGCCTTTCGGGAGTGCTCGTTATGGCGCTCCCGGACGACCTATCGCCCGACCGTGACCCCGGAGGGAAGCACCCATGTCGATACGTTCACGGGTACCACCTCCTCGTTCTCTCGCACGGCCTCCGAGAAAATAGCAGTGGTCGCCGTGGTCCGCCAACAGGTTTTAGCGGAGCCTCCGTTGCCGGATGTCACGGAGCCATTCGCCCAGAGGCCCCACGGCAGTGTGGTTAGGGGCCGGCATCCACAACCTCTTGACGGTGTTGGTTCAGACCTTTACCGTCTCGACTCACAGGTTCACAAGTGAACTTGTCGTTCACATAGTTGAACCCGCCTTGTCCTCCCCCACACCACGAAGGACGGCATCATGATCCGTACCAGAGTTCTCGCGACGGCCACCGTCGCGACCACTGTCGCCGTGGTCACCGTGTTGGGCGCGTCAAGCGCCGGCGCCGCGGATCCGAAGGTCGCTCCCGGCGGCAACTTCGACCTCTCGGTCTGGCAGTTGCAGGAGCCCGTAGGGTCGCCCGGCAGTCCCACCACCATTTCCTCGTCCCGGCTGCAGGGCTCGAACGGCTTCCAGGACGCGTACTTCTACACGGACACCCGCGACGGGGCAATGACGTTCTGGGCACCCGAGAAGGGCGTCACCACCCCGAACTCCAACTACGCCCGCTCCGAGTTGCGCGAAATGAACCGCAACGGCGGGGCGGCGGACTGGTCGTTGAGCGGCAGCCACCGGTTGAGCGCGACTCTGCGCGTGGTGTCGGTGACGTCCAACGTGTGCGTGGGGCAGATCCACCTCGGCTCCGGCGGCTCCTCCACCAAGCCGCTGGTGGAGCTGTACTACCGGTCGAACGGCGACATCGTCGTCGGTACCGAGAACTCTCCCGCCGGCGGCCAGACGCTGCACACCGTGGGCCACGTGTCCGTCGGCAAGACGTGGACCTACGCCATCGCCGTGTCCGGCGGCAACACCATCAACCTGACGGTCAACGGCAGCACCACGCGCTACACGATCCCGTCGTCGTTCTTCCCGTACAAGCAGTACTTCAAGGCCGGTTCCTACAACCAGTCGTCCTCCGAGAGCACCACGAAGGGCGCGCGGGTCGCGTTCTACGGGCTGACCGTCTCGCACGGCTGACGGAGACGGGGACCGCTAGATCGCGCAGCCGTTCGAGCCGGCTAGGTCATCGATCCAGGTGCTGCTGTTCTCGACGTAGTGGGTGGACATGATCCCGTACTTGGTCCAGCCTCGCGGCTGGTCCATCACCCAGTACGGGATCAGGTCCAATGCCTGGCCACTTGGAAGCGACCGATGGAACAACAACGGGATGGACATCCTCGACAACGATGTGTCCTACCCGGGCGCCGACCACAGGTGAAGCCGCCCGCATCGGAGAACTTCTGCCGCAGTCGGCGCGTAGTTCCGTAGAGCCCAGGCCACAGCACTTCGCCCCGGCTTCTCATTGATGGCAGAACTGCACCGGGCAGGCCCGCTATTGGACGCAGCTGCCCATACAAAGGGTGGTGAACTCTCCGGTGCCGGTGGGGAGTTGCGAGACGTCCCAGGGCAGCGGCTTGGTGGGTGCGGTGCGGCCGGGCTCGGCGGCGGAGGCACCGGGCACGAAACCGACGGCGAGTGCCACGACGGTCAGCAAGCCGGCGGACAGGCGAGCGACAGTGCGCATAGGTGTTTTCCTCCTGGTGTGAACCCGGGCGGCCAAGTCGGGACCGCCTCTCCGTCAGCCTCCGTTGCCGTCGGACTCACCTCAACCAATTCGACTGTGGTCGAAAGGTGGCAGTGCCCAAGCAGAACAGCCTCGGCGGGGACGGACCCCTACCGGGACTACGACGTGCAGGCGGTCATGGAGGGCGGTCGACAGCGCGGCGAGAGGCTCCATGAGTTTTCAGCCGAACGATCGTCCTCATGGGCTACAGGCATCCCGCCAGCATCAACACCGCGGCCGCCCCCAGTGCAGCCCACCCCACCCCGCGCACCATGCGTCATCCCTCCACAGAGAACAGGGCGACCCCAGATCGTCGCTGCGACGCGCGCACAGCCGTCGTCGGTCGGCTCGGCAGCCGGGAAAGCCGGTCGTAGCCGCGCCGTTCATCGCGGCGTCGGCCGCGACCGGGGATCACCGCGGTTGTTCCGCCGCGCACAGGTCTTCCGCCAGCTCGCTGAGCGTCGCCCGGCTGAGGATCTTGCTGATCGGCAGCAGCAATCCGTGCGACTTCTGCACCTCCTGTCGGAGCTGAGCCGCCATCAGCGAGTCGAGTCCCTGGCTGGTCAGGTCCAGGTCCAGGTCGAGGTGTTCGGGGTCGACGCGGAGAATGGCGGCGATCTTGGCCAGGAACAGCTCCACGCGGTCCTCGGCGGGTGCTGACGCGTCGGCCTCCGGCTCCGTACCGCCGGCCCGCAGTCCAGTACCCGCCTCGACCCGTACCGTCCCGTTCCCGGTCGCGGCCCCTGCTCCCCGCGCCGCTACGGACGTGGGTGACGCCTGCGGGCGCGGCGCCACGGGTTCCGGTCGCTGGACGGGAAAGGCCACAGACTCCGGCCGTGCGGCGCGCTCCGGCCGAATCCGCACGGCCCCCCCGGGCGGGTCCGCGGTGACACGGTGCGTGGGCGCGTCGTCGACGACCTCCCGCAGGAACGGGGAATCGGCCGCGACCGGGTACGCGGCCCGCCACCGCGGCCAGTCAACCGGCATGACCAGGGTGTCCCCGGCGTCCGTGGCCAGGAGGTGATCCAGCACGGCGAATCCCGCCTCGGAGGTGAAGCCGGTCATGCCCCGCGGGATCAGGTTCCGTCCGAGTTCGGTACCCGCCCTCGCGGCCATGCCCCGGTCGGTCCAGAAGCCCCAGTTCACCGAGAGCGCTCTGTGGCCGCGGCTGCGCCGGCCGCGGGCGATCGCGTCGAGGCCCGCGTTGGCGGAGGCAGCCGCCGCGACCTGGGGCGAGGCCAGGAGAGCGTTTCCGGAGGAGAACAGGACGAAGTGGTCGAGATCGTTCTCGAAGACACGGTCGAGGACGCGGGCGCCCTCCAGTTTCGGTCGCAGGACGGCTTCCAGGTCCCGCAGGGTGGTGTCGCTGATGGGCTTGTACATGAAGACGCCGGCGGTGTGGAAGACGCCCCGGACCGGCGGACGGCCGGCCGCGCGGCGGTTCTCGACCAGCCGGCGCAGCGACCGCTCGTCCGCCGCGTCCACCGGGGCGTACTGCACCTCGATGTCCTCGGCACGCAGATTTTCGAGCAGGGCCGCGATGTCGCCTCCGGACGGTGCAGCAGGGCCGGGCACGGAGCGGCCGGTGAGCAGCAGGTGCCGGGCGCCGCGCGCGACGAGCCAGCGGGCCAGTCCGGAACCGAGGCCGCCGGCGCCGCCGGTCACCAGGTAGGTGGCGTCCGAGCGCATCCGGGTCGGCTCGGGCGTCGGCGGGTCCGCCGGGGCGTCGGTCCGCAGGTCGATGAGCACCTTGCCCAGGTGCCGTGCGTTGATCATGTCGTCGAAAGCGGTGTCGACGGCGTCCAGGGGGTGGACCTCGGCGGGCAGCGGCGCGAGTTCACCGGCCGCGACCAGGCGCAGTACGCGAGCGAGCAGCGCCCCGGCCCGCTCTGGGTGCTCGCGGCAGAAGGCGGCGATGTCGAGTACCTGGAAGGAACCATTGCGCAGCAGGCCGCCAAGACCGGTCGGGCGGCCGTCCACCAGGTCCTGCTTGGCGAGTTCCACATAGCGCCCGTACGGGGCGAGCATGCCGAGGTTCTGGTCGACGGCCGTCCCGGTGAGCGAGTTGAGGATGACGTCCATCCCCGTTCCCCGGGTCGCGTCCAGCAGCGGACCGGCGAAGTCGGCCCGGGAGTCGGCGACTTGGGCGACTCCCATCGTCCGCAGGAGAGCCCGGCGCTTCTCGCTGCCGGCGGTGGCGTAGATCTCGGCGCCCCGCCGCCTGGCCACCTGGATAGCGGCGAGTCCCACGCCGCCGGTGGCCGAGTGGATGAGGACCTTCTCGCCTTCGTGGAGCTTGGCCAGCTCCATGAGGCCGTACCAGGCTGTCAGGTAGGAAATCGGCACGGTGGCGGCCTCGGCGAGACCGAGACCGTCGGGGACGCGGTGGGTCAGCCGGCGATCGGCGAGGACCCGCGTGGCCAGCCCGGGATGGGCGACGGCGACCACGCGGTCGCCCACGTCCAGTCCCCGCACGTCGGAGCCGGTCGCTGTCACCACGCCGGCGGTCTCCCAGCCCAGCCGGCCGTCGTCGTCCCGGTCCGGGTAGGCCCCGGCGGCCTGGAGCACGTCGCGGAATCCGACCCCTCCGTACGCCGCGGCGATCTGCACCTCGTCGGCGGCCGGAGGCCGCGCCTCGACCGTCGCGCGCACCGGGCCCGCGCGACGGTCGTCGGACGGCACGATCTCGGTGACGTCGTCGGCGCGGGGCGCCGGTGATGTGCGGCGCAACCGCAGGACGTACCGGGCGCCCGCCCGCAGGGCGATCTGGTCCTCGGCCGAATCGGCGGTCGCGATCTCCCGGGCCAGCGCTTCCGTCTGCGCCGCGCCACCGGCCGCGTCGAGATCGATGAGGGTGTGCCGGACGGCGGACAGCTCGCTCGCCGCCGTACGCCCGAAGCCCCACACGGCGTACTGTTCCGGGTCCGGCGCCCCGTCCGCGTCCGCGACCGTCTCGGCGCCGCGGGTGACGAGCACGAGCCGCGGGAGAGGGCCGTCCCCCCGCGTGGTGGACAGCGCCTGGTCCAGCAGCAGCGCGCTGGCAAGACCCAGCGGCACCGCCCCCACCGGCCGCGGCGCCCGCATGCTCCACAGGTGCACCACGGCGGCGACGCCCTCGGGACGGTCGCGGCCGACCTCGTACAGCAGCCGGGCGTAGTCGTCGAGGCGGGACGGGTCGATGCGGTAGGTCCCGTCGCCTGTGCGTTCGTACCTCTCCCCGGGCAGTACGGCGATCCGCGCGCCGTGCGCCGGTGCGAGCCGCGGCCCGAAGTCCTCGTCCTCGAACACCAGCCAGGCGCCGGCGGACGGCTTCGGCACCGCGGCGGGTGCGGCGGCCGGCGTCCACCGCGGTTGGTAGAGCCAGTCGGTCAGCGGGCCGGGCTGTTCCTGGCGCAGCAGCCAGCGGATCCGCAGGCCGCGGAACTCGGCCAGTAACGTGCCCTGCTCGTCGCGGACGGCGATGTCGCCGCTGAACGACTCGGCCGTCAGGTCACGCCGCACCACATGGCTGTAAAGGGTCCCGGTCAGCGGCCCGTACCGGCGGAACGAGTCGATGGAGCCGAGGACAAAGGCATGCTGGTCGCCGGGGACCGTCGAGTCGGGCAGCGTGGCCGCGAGCACCTGTCCGCAGGCGTCGAGGACCGCCGGGTGAGCGTGGTGCCGCTCGTACTCGGTGAGGCCTCGCGGGATCACGATCTCGGCCAGCGCCTCGGCGTCGCCGCGCCACACCTGCCCGATGCCCTGGAAGACGCCGCGCCAGTCGTTGCCGCGGGCCGCGAACCGGCGGTAGAACTCGGCGCCGGCGAAATGGTCGGGTACACGCGCGGCGATCTGGTGGGGCGTGCCCTCAGGGACGTCCTCGACGCCCACGCCGGCGGGTGCCTCCTCGACCTGGCCGTGCGCGTGCCGGGTCCAGTCGGTGCCGTCGGAGGTGGCGACGTCGAAGGTCCACCGCCGTCCGGACGGGCGCAGCGTCACCCGCAGCAGCGGCGGGGCCCCGACGGTGAAGAAGAGCGCCTTGTCGTAGCGGACTTCCTTGACGACGACGTCGGTGCCGACGCTCTCGGAGGCGGCCACCACCGCCAGCTCCAGATACGCGGTGCCGGGCAGGATGATCAGGCCCTGCACCTTGTGGTCCAGGAGGTAGGCGTTGCGCTCCAGGTCGATGGGGCCTTCCCACCGGTGCGCGCCGTCGCCGAGGACGGTGTGTGCGCCGAGCAGCGGGTGTCCGCCCTGGACGTCCGATCCGGCCGTCGCTCCCGTGGCGTCCGCCGTACGCGTCGGAGCCGGCCCCGTCTGCGGGCCGACGTTCGTCGCACCCGTGCCGGTGGGCGCGCCGGCCCGCGGTGTGGTCTGCGGGTCGGCCGTCCCGGGGGTCGGCTCGAGCCAGAACTCGGCGCGTTGCCAGGGATAGGCGGGCAGTCCCACGTAGGTGGCGGGCCCGTCGAACAGCGCGCGCAGTCGCACCGGGTATCCGGCCTGGTGGAGCTGCCCGGCTGAGGTCAGCAGCGCGGTCAGGTCATGGGTGTCGCGCAGCAGCGACGGCACCACCTGGTCGTCGGTGCGGTCCTCGGGCAGGCATTCCTTCACGGCCGAACTGAGGACGGGGTGCGGGCTGATCTCGACGACGGCCGCCGCCTCGGGGCCGGCGGTCTCGGCGTCGACGGCCGCGTGGAAGCGGACCTCGTCGCGGAGGTTGCGCACCCAGTAGTCCGCGTCCAGCTCCTCGCCGGTCAGCAGGTCTCCGGTCACCGTCGAACGCAGCGGCACATGGCCCTTGCGGGGTCGGATCGATTCCAGGGCGGCGCGAAGCGCGTCCAGCAGCGGGTCGACCTGGCTGCTGTGCGAGGCGACGTCCACCTTGACGATCCTGGCGAGGATGTCGCGCTCGGTCAGCTCGGCCAGCACCTTCTCCACCGCCGGTGTGCGGCCCGAAATGATGGTGCGGCGTGGGCCGTTGCTCACCGCGACGTCCACGTCCGGTACGTCGGCGAGTTCCCGCCGCAGCTCGTCGGCGGGCAGATCGACCGCGGCCATGGACCCGGCGCCTGCTATCTCCTTGAGCAGGGCGCTGCGTCGGCAGATCACCGCCGCGCCGTCGGCCAGGGTGAGCGCGCCCGCGGTGCAGGCGGCCGCGACCTCGCCCATGCTGTGACCGATCACGACGTCGGGTGTCACGCCCCACGACTGCCAGAGCGCGGCCAGTCCGACCTCGACCGCCCAGAGCAGCGGTTGCACCACGTCGATGGGCCAGCCCACCTCGTCTCCGTCGGCCAGGTGCTCGAGCACCGACCAGCCGCGCTCGGCACGGACATGCCTGTCGCACTCTTCGACCGTCTCCCGGAAAACCGTGGACGTCCGCAGGAGCCGACGCCCCATCCCGTACCACTGGGAGCCCTGGCCGGGGAACACGAAGACGGTCTTCCAGCGTGCGTCGGACCTGGCGGCGACGATCGGCCTGCCTTTGCGCAACTGCCGGACGACCTGGTCGTGTTCCACGGCGAGCACGGTCATGCGGTGTCGGTGATGGGTGCTTCGGGTCAGCGCGCTGAAACTGACGTCGCGCAGGGCGTGTTGGCGCCCTTCTCCGTCGGGCCCGAGGAAGTCGGCGTAGGCGGAGGCGAGTTCACGGAGCGCGGCGGGCGTCTGCGCGGACAGCGTGAGCAGGTGCGGTTGCGGCTCGGTGGCCGCCGGCGGCACGGCCTCGGGACGGTGCTCGCCGAGGACGACGTGGGCGTTGGTGCCGGAGATGCCGAACGAACTGACGGCGGCGTAACGGGGGGCGCTGTCCCCGCCCCAGTCGCGGGCGGCCTGCGGAATCTCCAGCGCCATACGGTCCCAGTCCACCGCGTCGGTCAGCCGGCCGCTGTGCAGACTGGGCGGGACGATGCCGTGCGCGACGCACAGTGCCGCCCTGATGAGCGCCGCGATACCGGCGGCCGCCTCGGTGTGGCCGATGTTCGTCTTCACGGAGCCGACCAGCAGGGGGTCCATCGCCGACCGGCCGGCACCGGTGCCGTACACCGCGTCCAGGGAGCGGAGTTCGATCGGGTCGCCGGTGGGCGTGCCGGTGCCGTGTGCCTCCACGAAGCCGACGGCGCTCGGAGTGACGCCGGCGCGCGAGCAGGCCTGCCGCATCGTGTCGATCTGAGCCGTCTGCGACGGAGTCATCAGGTATCCGCTGCTGCGGCCCTCGTTCTCGACCGCCGAGCCGTGGATGACCGCGTGGACACGGTCGCCGTCCGCCTCGGCCTGCGCCAGCGGTTTGAGGACGACGACGCCGACGCCGTCGCTCCGGACGAAGCCGTCGGCGTTGTCCGCGCCGAACTTGCACAGGCCGTCCGCGGACAACATGTCCGCCTGGGAGAACGTGATGCTCTCCTCCGGCGTGAGAACCAGGTTGACGCCCGCGGCCAGGGCGAGGGTCGCCTCCCCGCCGCGCAGCGCGGCGCATGCCTGGTGCACGGCCACCAGCGATGACGAACAGGCGGTGTCGACGGAGGTGCTCGGGCCGCGCAGGTCGAAGAAGAACGACAGACGGCCGGACAGGACGCTGCGCGACGTGCCGGTGTTGGCGTAGATGTCCAGCGCCCCGGCGGCGCGCAGCATGTCCCAGTACTCGGCGGTCCGTTGCCCTACGACGACCGCGGTCGGGCTCCCGGCGAGCTGCTCCAGTGTCAGGCCGGCGTCCCGCACGGCCGCGGCGGCGGTCTGGAGGAGCAGTCGCTGCTGCGGGTCCATGTGACTCGCCTCGCGGCCGGAGACGCCGAAATAGCGGGCGTCGAAGCCCCGGATGTCGGGCAGGAAGCCGCCGCGACGGCTGACGATCCGTCCGGGTGTCCGCGGACGGGGGTCGTAGAACGCGTCGATGGGGAACCGGTCAGCCGGGACGTCCACGATGGCGTCGACCGCGTCGAGTTGCATCCTCCAGAACGCGGATACGTTGTCCGCGCCGGGGAATTCGCACGCCATGCCCACGATCGCGATCGGCTGCCCGGCGGCCGGGTCCTGCTGCTGCGCCGTCACGCGGCTCCTCCTGCCAACATCGTCAACTCCTATATCCAGGAAGGCGGTTCGGTGATGGTGAGGATGACGGCCACGGCCGACCATCCGGGAGCGCCACCGAAGAGCAGGACGTGGTCACCCGCGTCGAGCCGCTCGGTGCGCAGCAGATGGTCGAGGGCGATGAACTGGTCGCTGGACGAGGCGTGTCCGATCTCGCGGCCGAACTCCCACTGAGACCGGGAGACGTCCAGTCCCAGTGGGTCCATGACGCAGTTCCGCGTGGTTGCCTCGTCGCCGTTGGGTACGAGGACCCAGCGCAGGTCGCCGACATCGATACCGGCCTCGTCCACGGCGGCGAGCGCCGTCTCGGAGCAGGCTTTCGCTATGCCGTCGGCGATGCTCACCCCGCCGATCTCCCGCACACGCTCGTTGAACTGCTGGGCGCGCTCCACGGTGTCGATCCGCCGCCCCGTGGACCCGGTGGGGGGAAACAGCGGTTCGTCGCCGCGCGCCATCGCCTCGAACTCCGGATAGACCCGGGAGACGACCGCGTCGACGCGGGCGAAGCCGGCGCTCGGGCTGATCACGACGGAACTGGCCGCGTCGGCGGCGATCACTCCCATCGGCCCGCTGTCCCATCGGTTGAACAACGGTGAGTTGAAGTTGTCCGCGGTGGTCAGCAGGATGTCCGGCCGGCTGTCCGGCTGGTACGACAGCAGGCCGGATGCCAGCTCGAGACCGGTGAGCATGCTGTTGCACCCGTTGCGGATCTCGGTGCTGCCGGCCCCCGTGATGCCCAGCTCGCGCATGATGTACGCCGACGGCGACCACATCTCGGGCCCCTGGTAGAACGTCGAGCCGTGCAGCACCGTCCCGATCGTGGCGGCGCCGCCCGGGGAGTGGCTGAGCGCCGTCCGCGCGGCGTGCACGGCCATTTCGGGCGGCGACTCCGACCCGGCGACCAGAACGCTGCGCAGACCGCTCTCGGCGAACACCGTGGCGTCGTAAAGGCCCGAGGCGACCGCCTCGGACGCGGCGTAGGGGGTCGGCAGCCAGCAGCCGAGGCCGGTGAGGAACACGTTCGCCGGCTTCATGCCAGCGCCCGGGTGGGCATTACGGGTGTCATGCCCTGTTCGTCGAGCGAGTGTCGGAGTCGGTTCATACCACTTCACCACTTTCTCCAGCGAGTCGGTCGGGAGCGGGGCCCGGCGCACCCCGGTGTCGCGGCGAGCGCTCTCGGGGCGTGGGCGTACCGGACGCTGTGCACGTCCGCCGCCTCCGCGCGTGGTGGTCGTCGGACAGCCACCTCAACCGGCAGCGGTCCTCGGATGAGTCCCCCGCACACGGGCCGCACGGACACGCGCCGGCACAGGTTCGCCGTCGTGTGCGACGCGCCCCGCCTAAGCGGGGCCTCGGGCGCCCGGCGCCGTACGCGGCCGGGTCGCCCAGCCCGTACGGAGAAGCACGGCCTCCCGGCTGCCGACGACCGCGGCGCCGACCACCGGCCGAGCCCCATCCGGCCACCCTCCTGTCCCCCCTCACCCGACGGCCCGCCGGGAGGTGCGCTCGGCGCCCGTGTCCACCAGGCGGGTGAGCCGTTCGACGGTCAGTTCGGACAGGCCCCGTACGCCGAGGGTCACCGGTTCCTGTGTCGGCGCGACCGAGACCGTCACGCATCCCGCGGCCCGTCCGGAGCGGAGGCCGGCGGACGAGTCCTCGACGACCACGCAGCGCGCCGGTGCGATGCCCAGCCGGGCCGCGGCGGTGCGGTACGACTCGGGATCCGGTTTCGGGCGCCGCACCTCGTCACCCGCCAGGGTCACGGCGAACTCCGCCCGGCCGAGCGAGGGGAGGACGGCGTCCACCATCACCCGGTACGAGGACGAGACCAACGCGCACGGAACGCCCGCCCGCCGCAGCGCCCGGAGCAGACGGACCGCTCCGGGCAGGGGAGCGATCCCGAGACGCAGCCGGTCGAGCATGCGGTCGCTGACACGCGCGTACAGCTCCTCCGCGCTCATCGGCGACCGCGCGAGACCGCTCAGCCGGGTCAGGTTCTCGGCGACGCTGCGCCCCCGCAGCTCCTCCGGCCGGATCGCCGCGGCCGGCACGCCGGACGCGCCGAGCACCGCCAACAGGGCGTCGTGCAGGAGCGGTTCGGTATCGGCGAGCGTTCCGTCCATGTCGAACAGAACCGCCCATGGCGGGCTCAGAACAGCGCCCGGGAGCTGAGGGACACCTTCATCTTTCCCAGCAACGGGTGCCAGAGGTGGTCGGGGTCCGCCTCGACGGCGGCGATGAAGTCGCGCATCGCCGTCAGGGCGACCGGCTCCTGCTCGTCGTAGACGTCCCCCTGCAGCAGTTTCAGGACGTCGATCCGGTAGCGGGGGTCCTGGACGAAGGCAGTGAACAGGATGTTGAGGCGGTAGTAGATGGAGATGAACTCGTACCAACTGGACACGCCACGCCGCAGTTTCGTCACGTAGTTCTCGAACCGGCCGGCGCTGAAATCGCCGGCCTTCGCGGCGGCGATGATGTCGGCGGAGGCCAGTCGGGCGCTGTTCATGGCGACGCTGACACCGCTGGAGAAGATGGGGTCGACGAACCGGGCGGCGTCACCGACCATGACCATTCCGTCGTCGGACACCTTGCGCATGCCGTAGCTGTAGTCGCCCTCGGCCTTGAACGGGCGGACCCGCACGGCGCCCTTCAACGCGTCGTGCAGCAGGGGCCTGCTGCCCACCGAGTCCCAGAAGAAGCCTTCGAGATCGTCCTTGCCCTCCCTGAACCTGGCCTTCTGGGTGACGACCCCGACCGACGTGATCGTGTCGGTGATCGGGATCTGCCACACCCAGGTGTCGCTGAGCGGCAGGAAGTGGATGAAGATGTACTCGGCCTGGTTCTGGTTGTTCGCCAGTGCCTCCCGGTCGAGCCCTTCGAACCAGCTGTGCACGGCGTACTGGTTGAACACCGGGTCGGGCACCTTGACCTTGAGCTGCCGCCCGAGGAGGGTGCCGCGTCCGCTGGCGTCGACGACCATCCGCACCGCCACCTCCGCGGTCGGCCCGCCGAGTCCGACGCGTATCAGGGGACGGGTGGGGTCGGCGAAGTCCACGCCCCGCACCCGTACTCCGGAGAACACCTTCGCACCGAGACTCTCCGCGTGCTTGAGCAGGATGTGGTCGAACCGGCCGCGGTCGACGTGGAAGGTGTGGTCGCGGTCGACGCCGAGCTGATCGCGTTCGTTGAACAGCACGTCTGCCGCTCCGAGGCCGTGGTCGCTGACCTGGAAACCGAGCGGGTCCACTCCGTCCGCGTTGGCCGACGTCCACGCGGCGCCGTACTTGCGCGGAAAGCCCGCCGCCTCGATCTTGTCCATTGCGCCGATCTCCAGCAGCACCGGCGTGGTCGCCGGGACCAGCGACTCCCCCACGTGTTCCCGCGGGAAGAACTCACTCTCGAAGACGGCGACCGACAGGCCGGCCTTGGCCAGGTAGGAGGCGGCGGTGGAACCGGCCGGGCCGCCGCCGATGATGCCGATGTCGTAGTCGTGAGTCATCTGTTCTCCTGTCAGAGGGAGGCGGCCTGCGAGCGAAGAAGCGTGATCAGGTCGGTGATCGTCTCCAGCGTGCGGAAGTGCTCACCGGTCATGTGCATGGGCGGAACGCGGATGCCGTACGTGGTGCGGATGTGTGCCAGCAGGCGTGCGGTGCGGACCGAGTCCAGCACCCCCATCTCCAGCAACTGGCTCTGCGCGGTTATCAGTTCGGCCGGCGTGCCCGTCACGAGCTCCTCTCGCACGTAGCGGAGCAGCTCGTCGAGCAGTGTGGCGCGATCAAGGTCCGTCATCATTCCTCCAGGTGTCAGAGCCGTGCCGATGCACGCGCCACGATGTACCTCGTCGGCAGTTCCAGCGGTTGTCCGTCGGGGGTGTGCTCCGTGGTGTGCAGAGGGATGTCGCCGTCGGCAACGATGTCAAAGCCGCTGCCGCCGAACAGCAGCCGCAAGCGCCCGTCGTGGGTGGGGGCGACGCGGGCGCCGAACTCGAAGTGGGCCGCCAGTCCGGCTGTCTTCGGCAGCCGCGCGCCACCGGCGAGCAGCTCGGCGACGTACCACCCGGTGCGCTCGGTCAGCTCCTGCGCGAACAGGACCCCGGACTCGCCGAGCAGGAGCCTGATCGTCGTCAGCATCCTTTCGCGGTCGTCCGGAGCGAGCTGATGCAGCACCCCGCGCATGTAGACGTTGACATCACCGAACTCCGCGCGCAGAGCCGCCGCGGTATTGCGGTCGAGCACGTCGGCGCTGCGGTAGGCGACATTGGGCGCCGAATGCGACGCGGCGGCCAGTTGCACCGCGGCCTCGGCGATGTCGAGTCCGACGACCCGCCGGAAGTGCCGCGCCAGCCACTGCGTCTGCCGACCGCTTCCGCACCCGATGTCGACCAGCGGAAGCGACGGGTCGACGTGGTCACGGAACAGCGGCAGGTGCCGCGCCGCGGTCAGCTCGGGCGACGAGTCCCAGAGTGCGGCTCCGGGTTCGGCGGGGAGCGTCGACCAGAAGGCGTCCCAGGCCGTGCCGGTCATGCGCCGACTCCCCGTGCCGGCAGCCCGCCGAGCGCGGTGCGGTCGACTTTCCCGTTCGAGGTGCGGGGATAGCCTCCGACGACGTGCAAGGCGTCGATGGTCATGTACGGCGGCAGGTGCACCGCGCAGTGCCGTCGCAGCTCCGCGAGTTCGGGCGTACGGCCGTTCTCCGGAACCACGAAGGCGTGCAGCCGCGCGTCCAGACCGTCGCCCACGACAAGCACCACCGCGTCGCGCACCGCCTCGTGCTCGACGAGTACGCCGTCCACCTCGGCCGGCTCGATCCGGTAGCCGCGGACCTTCGCCATGTCGTCGATCCGGCCCCGGTACTCCAGCAGACCGTCGGCGTCGTACCGGCCGAGATCACCGGTACGGTACGGACCGGCCTGTGGCTCCCCGCCCCAGTAACCGAGCATGACGGTCGGGCCGTCGACCAGGATCTCGCCGTCTTCCAGCGACACCGCGTCTCCGGCGACGGGCGATCCGATCGGGACGGCCGCGGTGCGCGCGAGGTCGGCGGCCGTCACCTCGTACGAGGTGCACACGTTGGTCTCCGTCGGGCCGTACCAGTTGAGCATCCGGACGCCGGGCCACCCTCGGCGCAGGTCCTTCAGCTGTTTCAGCGGATAGGGCTCGCCGGCGAAGACGCACGCGCGCAGTGCTCCCGGCCCGCGCTCCAGCAGTTCGCCGTACTCGGCCATGAGCACCAGCGCGGACGGGACCGAGTACCAGACGGTGATCCGGCGTTCCAGCAGGAAGTCGACCAGGGGTTCCGCGGCCTGGGCGAGCATCTCGCCGACGAGGTGCACCGACGCGCCGGCCCTGAAGGCTCCGTAGAGGTCGAAGACCGACAGGTCGAAGCTGAACGCGGCGTGGTTCGACAGCCGGTCGGCCGCGGTGAGGTCCAGCTCCCGGCAGGCCCAGTCGACGAACGCGAGCGCGTTCCGGTGGCTCAGGCAGACGCCCTTCGGCGTCCCCGTCGACCCCGAGGTGTAGAGGATGTACGCCGGGTCGGTGGGCCGAACCGGATGGTGTGCGACGTCCGCGCTGTACGTCGCTTCCCGGAGGAGGTCCGCGCAGGGTACGCAGTCGGCGCCGGTGACGCGTTCGCCGTGGTCCGTGACGATCAGCGCCGGGCGGGCGTCCGCGGCGATCCGGGCGACCCGCTCCCTGGGGTTGCCCCGTGGGACGGGAACGTGGATCGCGCCGCACCGTAACACCGCCTGGGCGATGGCCACCGCTTCGGCCGTCTTGTCGGTCCATACCAGGACCCGGTCTCCCGGCCGGACACCGCGTCCGCGCAGCGCGGTCAGGTAGGCGTCGGCGCGCGCGTCCAGCGCGCCGTAGCTGAAGCCGGTGACGAGGTCGCTGACCGCGAGCGCGTCCGGCGTCTCGGCGGCCGCGTCGACCACCAGACTGTAGAGGCTCATAATCCCAGCCCCCTTGCGATCAGTTGGCGTTGGATGTCGGAGGTGCCGGAGAAGGTGGTGGCGGGAAGGGCGTCACGCACCTGCTCCTCGATCCCGTACTCAGTCAGGAAGGCGCGGCCCCCGAAGATCCGGCCGGCGTCGAGCGCGGTGGCGACCGCGGCCTCGGACACGGCCAGTTTCGCCATGGCGACCCACAGGGAGGGGTCCTGACCGGTGTCGATCTCGGCGCAGGCACGGTAGAGGAGGAGCCGTCCGCTCTCCAGCCGTACCTTCATGTCCGCCAGCCGGTCCGCGACCGGCTGCAGGTCGGCAAGCCGTTTCCCGAACTGCCGCCGTTGCCGTACGTGGCTGACACATCGTTGGATGAGACGCTCCTGCTGGCCCAGGTAGATCGCGAACAGGCAGGAGCGCTCCCACTGCATCGACGTCTGGAACACCAACTGCCCCTGCCCAGGGCTTCCCAGTACCCGGTCGTCCGGCACGAAGCACCGGGTGAACCGGACCTCGCCGGCCTGGCAGGCCGCCAGTCCGGACTTCTCCATCGGCGCTCCCGCGACCAGGCCGGAGGAGTCCCGGTCCACGGCGAACGCGGTGGAACCGAAGTAGCCGCCGTCCGGATCCGTGGTCGCATAGGTGACGTAGAGATCGGCGACCGGGCCGTTGCTGACGAAGCTCTTGGTCCCGTCGAGGAGATATCCGCCGTCGACCTTGGTGGCCAGAGTCGCCAGTCGGGAGACGTCCGATCCCGACTCCGGTTCCGTCATGGCGTTCCCCGCGATCAGCTCTCCCGCGCACAGGGCGGGAAGCAGCGCCTTACGGGTTTCCGGGAGTGCGAACTCCAGCACCGGCCGGACGCACGCGAAGAGATGGGCCGCCGCGGCGAAGAGCATTCCGGTGTCCGCGCCGCCCTCGCTCGCGGCCTCGTACTGGAGGGCCGTGTCGAGAGCGCCGAAGCCCGCGCCGCCGTGCTCCTCCGGTACGGCCGCGCCGAGCAGTCCGAGGCCGGCCGTCTCCTTCCAGGAGTCCCGGCTGAATCCGGCAGCGGGAGAGGCTGAGGAAAGTTCCCGCGCGGCCGCGCTCATCCGCGCGTACCGCTCCTGTTGTTCAGCGCTCCGGCTGAAGTCCATGAGACGCCTTTCAGCAAGCGGTGGCCGGATGGGCGGCTGACCAGGGCGGGGTCTCGACGATCTCGATCACGGCGCACGCGATGTTCAGCCCCGGCCCCACGCCGAGCATCAGGAAGTGGTCTCCGCGCCGCAGTTCGCCGGAGAGCAGCAGTTGTTCGAGCGCCACCACCTGGTCACTGGCGCCGATGTGGCCGACGGTGCGCCCCTGTTCCCAGGTCGAGAGGGACATCGGCAGACCGAGGGGGATCATCGCGCGTCCTTCGACGCGTTCGCGCGACCCGTTGGCGTAGGCGACGCGGGTGACGTCGTCCATCGTGATTCCGGCCTCGTCGAGGGTGCGGCTGATGAGTTCGTCCTGCGCGGCCACGAGTTTCAGGGGGCCGGCCGGGTCCCGGTCCGGGCCGTCGAGCCAGCGGTCCTTGGAGTCGCCGAAGTCGAGTTTGCCCGGCTTGCCGGCTCCCGGTGGGAACAGGGGCTCGGGCCCACGGTGCATGGCCTCGTATCCGGGAAGCGTGACCGCGTTGACGGACTTGAGCCGGGCGAAACCCGTTCGCCGGCTGAGGACGACGGCGGAGCCGGCGTCACCCATCACGAAGTGCGGACTGAAACGCCAGCGTTCCAGCAGTTCCGAGGTGAAGTTGTCCGCGGAGGTGACCAGAGCCGCCTCGTGCTCGGCCGAGGCCATGAGATGACTCGCCGCGAGTTCCAGGGCGGAGAACATGCCCATGCAGCCCTGTCTGACCTCGGCCGCGGTGGCCTGTCCCGCGTCCATGTGCCGCTGCACGTAGTACTGCGGACACCAGCCGTGGGGGCCCTGGTACCAGACGCTGACGTAGAGCAGCAGGCTGAGGGACGCGGGATCCTGCCCGGCCCGTTCGAGCGCCTGCCGGCATGCCCGCACCGCCATCTCGGGCGCGGGAATCTCACCCGCGACGGTGACACTGGTGATTCCGTATTCCTTTGCGGCGATCCGGTCGATCAGTCCCCGCTCGACCGCCCATCCGATAGGCACCCGGTCCGGCAGAAAAGATCCCAGACCGCTGATCAGCACATCGGCCGCCTTCATGGCCCGCCCCAGATTCTCTCGGTCACGTCTCGTTTTGAATTGCTCAAGAGAGGGGTATCAGCGCTCGGTTCTATGCCGATATGCCCGTCCCCGACGACATTTTTTGCATCGCAATAATGGCGCAGTGAAGCGCCGCGCTTGTCGCAGCCGTGAAAGTAGTGGCGGAGGAGAATAGAAGAAGTGAACACACGAAGGAAACGGGGTTATACCGCAACGTTCCGGTTCGTCAGATCCCTGATCTGACGGACCTCTGATGTGAGCACTGCGCTGATTGAAGGAGGAATGCCGTCTCTGCTGTGCACCGACACACTCATGCGCTAACCCTCGGAATCCGTCATGTCCCGACGGATGGGGAAACTTTCTTAACGTAAGGGTGCACTCCGCTACGGCACCCGTCAAGACGGTGGCATAAACGCATAGGTTAATAAGTAACTAATTGGACTATGGGGGCGGAAGCGATGTCGAGATCCGGCCATCGGGAGCCGCGGCGCTCGCCGCCGGCCCGCCGGGCGCCGCAGGATCGTGAGCTAGGGGACCTGGAGTGCCCGTACCGGTCCAGCCAGCCGACAAGGGTGAGTTGAGGCTCACAGGAGGTGTCGTCGCGGCCTGAACACGGTGGAGTCGAGGGTCGTCCTCACGCCATCGGCGGGAGCTGCGCCGGGGCGGTGCGAGTGCGAGGCCTCACCCCACTTCCACGTTCTCGCCGTATCACCAGGTCTCATGGATGTATCCGGAAATCCACGGGCGCGACGCGTCGCGGCCATTCCCTTCCGAGGCCTTGTCGACAAGACAACTCTGCCCTGGGAACATGGCGATCGACCTGCCATCCATGACCGTTCGGACGGGTTGTTGTCCAGGCGCGAAACGCCGGCCCTCAACCCGAGCTGACGGCTGCGCGCACGGCCCGTATCCCAGTCGCAGCACGTGGCGGAGCAACTCGGCAGAGGGCACGCTGCGCCCGATATCAGAAATAGGAACCGTTTCCGCATGATTGCATGATCGCGGGACCAGCTCGACGACTCGAAGGTCACGACCGACGGATGTTTTCCCGCCCCCGCCGTGACCGCGTTTCCCCATGACCGCGTTTCCCATGCCGAAATGGACCGGCCTCTGCCTCAACGAGCCGGCTCTGCTCCAGCGCGCCCATCCGCTAATCCGTGGGACGACCTCTACCCGCTGCGGTCCTCGTTCGCCGGGACGGAGATGAGTTCCAGAAAGGACACGTCATGACGTTGGCAGCAGGGCCCGTCCCCGGAATCAGCAGCCACCAGATGCTGATCTTCCTGTTGCAGGTCAGCGTCCTACTGGCGGTCGCGTTGGCACTTGGCAGGGTGGCGGCACGGTTCCAGTTGCCTCCCGTGGTGGGTGAACTGACTGCCGGAGTGGTGCTCGGGCCGTCGATCTTCGGGAACGCGCTGCCCGCCGCCTCCGACTGGCTGCTGCCGCGGGAGATGGACCAGGCGCATCTGCTGGCCGCCGTGGCACAACTCGGCGTGCTGTTGCTGGTCGGTATCACCGGAGCCCATGTCGACCTGGCACTGCTCCAAAGCAAGAGGACGGCCATCGGCTTCGTCAGTCTGGGCAGCGTCCTGCTGCCGCTCGGCCTCGGGTTCGGCCTCGGATTCCTCCTGCCGGACTCCATGGTGGGGGCGAACGCCGACCGGCCCGCCTTCGCACTGTTCATCGGTGTCGCGGTCGCCGTGAGCGCACTGCCCGTCATAGCCAAGACCCTCCTCGACATGGGTCTGCTGCACCGCAACGTCGGCCAGCTCATCGTCGGTTCGGCCGCGATCAGCGACATCATCGGCTGGTTGCTGCTGTCGATCGTGTCCGCCATGGTGACCCGGGGGCTGCGCGCAGGTGTGGTCCTGGAGTCGGTCGCCTACCTGCTCCTTGTGCTGGCGTTCGCCCTACTGCTCGCGCGGCCGCTGGCACGGCTGGCGCTGAGACTGGCCGAGCGGTCGGCCGCTCCGGAGGTCAGCGTCTCGGCGATCACCATCATGATCATGCTGTCCGCCGCCGGTACGCACGCGCTCGGCATGGAACCCATCCTGGGTGCCTTCCTGTGCGGCATCGTCGTGGGCTCCCTGGGTACGCCGAGCCGGAAGTCCCTGGACTCCATGCGGATCTTCGTGATGTCGACACTCGCCCCCCTGTTCCTCGCCAGCGCGGGACTTCAGGTGGACCTCTCCACCCTGGGCGACCGGACAGTACTTCTCGCGGGATCGGGGACGCTGGCAGTGGCCGTCGTGGCCAAGTTCGCCGGTGGCTATCTGGGGGCCCGGCTCGGGCGCCTGCCCCGCCAGGAAGCACGGGCCATCGGCGTCGGGCTGAACGCTCGCGGCGTCGTGGAGATCGTCGTCGCCTCGGTCGGGCTCAGCCTCGGCGTACTGACCAGCGCCTCCTACACCGTCGTTGTTCTGGTCGCGGTGGTGACCTCCGTCATCACCCCGCCGCTGCTGCGCCGCACCACACGCGGGCTCGCGGCCACCGCGGCGGAGACCGCGCGGGAACGCGAGTTCACCGGGGCGTCCGACCGATGATCTCGGCTACTCAAATCCATGGGCGCGACCGGCCCTCGACCCCGGTGGTGACCCATGGCCGGGCGACGTGGGCCGTGGATTCCCGCTGAGCTGGGCCGACAAAAGACAAAGGCAAGGAGAACTCTCTCCTTGCCACTCTCAAGCTATAGCGCACTGGGGGGCTTGCGGCAAGACCCCTGTCGCGGCGCAGAATCGTCGGCCGAGACCACAACCTGCGGAAATGGGAGCACGACGACGATGAGGACGTGCCCGGCAAGAGGTTCGACAAAGCTGGAGGAGCCGGTGATCCGATCGGCCGGTGCGGTGCGACGGAGCACGGCTGCCTCGGAGGTGTCGCGATGACGGAGCAGTACGTGTCGGGTCTTCGAGACGTTGACGAGACGCGGGCCGCTGTCGTCGGCGGCAAGGGCGCGCACCTGGGCGGGCTGTCGCGGATCGAGGGCATTCGCGTGCCGGAGGGCTTCTGTGTGACGACGGACGCCTTCCGGCGGATCATGGCGGAAGTGCCGTCGATCGACGATCGGCTCGATGAGTTGTCGCGCTCGAACCCGGACGACCGGGAGGCGATCCGCACGCTCAGTGCGCGGATTCGCCGAACCATCGAGGGGATTGCCGTCCCGGGCGATCTCGCGGCGGCCGTCACCGGCGCGCTCGCCCAGCTCGGCGAACAAGCCGCCTATGCCGTCCGGTCCAGTGCGACGGCGGAGGACCTGCCGACGGCCTCCTTCGCCGGCCAGCAGGACACGTACCTGAACGTCGTGGGGCCGACGGCGATCCTCCAGCACGTCAGCCGGTGCTGGGCCTCGCTGTTCACCGAGCGGGCCGTGACCTACCGTCAGCGGAACGGAATCGACCACCGTACGGTCCACATGGCCGTGGTCGTGCAGCGGATGGTCTTCCCGCACGCGGCCGGCGTCCTGTTCACGGCCGACCCCGTCACGGGCAATCGGAAGGTCGCCACCGTGGACGCCGGATTCGGCCTCGGCGAGGCGCTGGTCTCCGGTCTGGTGAACCCGGACGTCTTCAAGGTGCGCGACGGCGAAGTCGTCGCCAAGGCTGTCGCCGCCAAACAGCGGGCCGTTCACGCCCTCCCGGCCGGCGGTACGCGGGAAGTGGCGATCGACTCGGAGCGGCAGGAGCAGCCGGCGCTGACGGACACTCAGGTCGTGCGGCTCGTGCAACTCGGGCGGCGGATCGAGGCGCACTTCGGCCGCCCGCAGGACATCGAATGGTGCCTGGTCGACGATGACTTCCAGATCGTTCAGAGCCGCCCGATCACGACGCTGTTCCCCGTCCCCGAGACCGGCGACGAGGAGAATCACGTCTACCTCTCCGTCGGTCATCAGCAGATGATGACCGACCCCATGAAGCCCCTGGGGATCTCCGTGTGGCAGTTGACGGCCATGGCGCCGATGCACGAGGCCGGTGGGCGGTTGTTCGTCGACGTCACCCGGCGCCTGGCCTCGCCCGCGAGCCGCGCGGGCCTGCTGGAGGTCGTGGGGAGAGGTGATCCGCTGATCAGGGACGCGCTGGAGACCGTCCTCGAACGCGACGATTTCGTCCCGTCGCTCCCGGACGCGGGTCCCGGCAGGCCGCCGGCCGGGGGCGCGTCCGCCCCGACCGAGCCCGATCCGGCCATCGTCTCCGAGCTGATCGAGCGCAGCCAGGCGTCCGTCGCCGCTCTTCAGCGCGACATCCGGACGAAGACCGGACCGGCGCTGTTCGACTACCTGCTGGAGGCCTTCGAGGAGCACAAGCGGATCCTCGGTGATCCGCTGAACCTTCAGGCGATCATGGCGGGAATGGAGGCCACGTGGTGGCTCAACGACAAGCTGCGGGAGTGGCTGGGCGAGAAGAACGCGGCTGACACGCTGACGCTGTCCGCCCCCGACAACGTCACGTCGGAGATGGGACTGGCACTGCTCGACGTCGCGGACGTCGTCCGCCCGCATCCGGAGGTGGTGGCGTTCCTGCGGGGCGTCGAGGGCGAGGGCTTCCTTGACGAGCTGGCGAAGCTCGCGGGCGGCGCCGAAGTGCGCGACGCCATCGAGGCGTACCTCGACCGGTACGGCATGCGCTGCGTCGGCGAGATCGACATCACGAGGCCACGGTGGCGCGAGCGCCCCACCACGCTCGTGCCCGCGATCCTCGACAACGTCAGGAACTTCGAACCGGGCGCAGCCGAGCGGCGTTTCGAGCAGGGGCGGCAGAAGGCGCTGAAGAAGGAGCAGGACGTGCTGGCACGCTTGCGGGCCCTGCCGGACGGGGACCGGAAGGCCGACGAGGCCAAGCTGAAGATCGACCAAGTCAGGGCCTTCATCGGGTACCGGGAGTACCCGAAGTACGGCATCGTCAGCCGCTCCTTCGTCTACAAGCAGGCCCTGCTGGAGGAGGCCGAGCGCCTCGTACAGGCAGGCGTGCTTCCTGAGCAGGAGGACGTCTTCTACCTCACGTTCCAGGAACTCCACGACGTCGTGCGCTCGAACCAGGTGGATGGCCCGCTCATCCAGCAGCGCAAGGAAGCGTTCAGGTCGTACCAAGCGCTCACACCGCCCCGGGTCCTGACATCGGATGGTGAGGCCGTCACCGGCGCGTACCGGCGCGACGACGTGCCGCCCGGCGCCCTGATAGGCCTCCCGGTTTCGGCCGGGACCGTCGAGGGCCGGGCACGCGTCGTCCTCGACATGACGGAGGCCGATCTCGAAGCGGGCGACATCCTGGTCACGACCTTCACGGACCCGAGCTGGTCACCGCTGTTCGTCTCGATCGCGGGTCTGGTGACGGAGGTTGGAGGCCTGATGACCCACGGCGCCGTGATCGCCCGGGAGTACGGCCTGCCGGCTGTCGTCGGTGTGGATCAGGCGACCCGGCTGATCCGGGACGGGCAGCGGATCCGCGTGCACGGAAGCGACGGGTACGTCGAGCTCCTGTCCTGAACGACCAAGCCCCTGCCGGCCGCGTCCCGCTCTCCGGACAAGCCTGCCGAGTTGTCGGCGGAGATCCGGAGAATCACGCCGCGGGCTCCCACGTGAACCCGTCCGGGTCGGTGAAGGTCCCGGCGTCGCCGCCGATCGTGAGCCGGTGGGACCCGCTGCCCTCCGGCGGGACTCCGGCGACCTTGGCCAGGCCTCGACGTCCGTACAGCGAGAGCTTGACGGGACTCGCCGAGCCGTCGAACTCGACGTACTTGCTGCCGAAGCTCTTCGCGACCGCGAGGCCGCGCTCGACGTAGAACCGCTTGGTCGCGGCCATGTCCGAGACACCCAGCAGGAGAACGATCTCGTCGATCTGCCGGCTGTCCGGGCCGGTGTCCTTCTTCGACGAGCTCGCGAGCTGCCAGATCGTCCCGTCCGGGGCCTGTACGACGCCGCCGTAGCCCCAGAACGACCTCTTGGCGGGCTTCAGCTCGGTGGCGCCGGCGGCCAGGGCGGCGGCGAAGAGGCCGTTGACGATCGACGGCTGGGAGACCACGAGTGAGACCGTGAACCCGCGGAAGCCGGACGTCGGCTCCTCCGAGGCCCGCAGACGTACTTGCTTGTCCAGGCCGAAGGCGTCCGTGTAGAAGCGTTCGGCGGCCGTGGGGTCGGCCGCCTCGATGGTGAGGCAATCGATGGAGGTCATGGCATTCAAGCTAGCCGCGGCTCGGTGACCGGCGCTTCTCGAATCCTGACCGGTGTTGTCGAGGTGCCGTGACGCGGTCGGCCCCTCCGGGTGAACCGTCGTGGTTCACCCGGAGGGGCCGTTCGTCGCCCGCAGTACGTGCGTCCTCCGAGGGTCAGCGGGATCCTGTGGTGATCACGCACGACCCGGCTGGTCCGGAGGTCACCTCGTCCCCTGCGCCCGGGGGTTCCATCCGGGCTCCGCCCACGCCGGCGACCAGAGTCCGGCGCCGCCTGTTCCGAGGTCCCCCAGGCCGGTAAGGGGCAACAGGCCGGATCCTCCGGCGGCGCCGATACCGCCGGCCGTGACCGGCCGGTCGTCACGGTCCGTACGCTGGAACCCGACCGCGTAGGTCCGGGTGACCGCACCGTTGGCGGAAGTCACCTTGATGGTGCGGGTGATGAACCGGGAGCCGGTCGACGAGAGGACCGAACTGCCGTCGGTGACCTTCACCCGCGCGCCGGACTGGGCCGGCACGGCGGAGACCGCCGGGATCCGCGCGTTCTTCGGCCAGTCGACGACGTACGTGGACACGTCCGGATCGAACCCGTCGATCACGGCGCCCCCCACGGTGATCGCCTTGGCCTCGGCGACACTGGCCTTCGTGGCGTCCGAGTGGTTCGTCACCCTGACCGACCCGTCGGCGTCGACGACCACGTTTGCCGCCATCGCCGCCGCGAGGTTGATCCGCTGCCAGCTCGCCTCGCCGTCCGCGGTGAGGTCGAGCGGATAGCCCGAGTCCGTCGCGGTCTGCTCGAGGATCTGCTTGCGCTGCTCGATGGTGAGATCCGGGAAGGCGGTGATCAGCAGGGCTGCCGCGTCGGACGGCGCCTTGAGAGTCCGCCCGGCCTTCCCCACCTGGGAGAACCCGTAGGTCAGGCGCTGTGTGTACAGGTCGACGTGCTGCGCCGTGCTCAGGTCGGCGTAGGAGTCTCCCTCACAGGCCGTGAGGGTGTCGCCGTACCCCTCCCGCGCGCACTGCGCGAGCAGCACGTTCTCGATCTCGGTGTGGGCCTGCGTCAGCAGCCTCTCGAAGTCGGGGTCCGCCCACCGGTGCGCGACGGTGGCCTGTGCGGTGATGCGGCCGCCCATGACATCGAGCGGGTAGTGGAATCCGAGGACGATGCGGTTGTCCCCGTACTCCGAGGTGCGCGCGAGGATCGACGGTGCCAGCTCCGGCAGGAGCGTGGCGAGGATGGTCCCGGCCTCGTAGCCGCCGTAGGTGTGACCGCTCGGGTACGAGCCGCTGGTGCTGAGGCCGCTGTACGAGCCGTCCTGCGACTCGTAGATGTCGCCGCCGTCGCCGACGAACCCGAGCCGCACGTACGGGCGCGGGTAGCCGTAGTGGTTCTTGGCCGCGTCGACCTTGTCGAGACCCTTCGTGACGCGGGAGAACAGTGCGCTGGTCTTGGGCAGTTCGCCGCCGCTCAGGGCGTCGCTGTAGATCCGGCCGAGCCGGGAGCCGAGCCCGTCGGCCATCGTGACGGTGGCGCTGTTGGTCGCGTCGACCTCGGCCCGGTCCACCTCCTTCTGCGTCGCCGCGTTGTTGACGCCCACGGCGATCTGGTCGTTCTCAGCGGTGAGCGGCGTGCCGTGGGGCACCTTGGTGTTGGCGCCGAGGATGCCGGAGTCGAGGTCGCCGATACCGCTGAGCAGGCCGTCGAAGTAGTCGGTACCGTCGCCGGTCGTCGGCCAACTGTCCGACGGGTAGGCCGCGTTCAGTGTGTCGTCCGGGAAGGGCGACGGCACGTACGTCGGGTCGGAGGCGTCCGCCGACGAGGTCACCGAGTTGGTCGCGGCGGGGTCGTCCGAGGTTCCGGCCAGGGTGACCGCGGTCACGGTGGCCGTGTGCGCCCTCGCCCTGCTCCCGGTGGTGAGCAGGGCCGTGTCCGTTGTGGCGGGAAGGTGCGCGGTGGTTCCGTCGTCGAGGGCCACGGTGTAGCCGATGACCGGGAATCCGCCGTCGCCGGCCGCCCGCCAGGTGACCCGCACCTGCTTGCCGTCGGTGAGCACACCCGTCACGGCCGGCGTCTGCGGCTTGCCGCCGCCGGTCACCACGCGTGCCGTGGCGGCGCTCGGGCGGGAGGTTCCGACGGCGTTCACCGCCTGGACGCGTGCCGTGTACGACCTGCCCGCCCGCAGAGGGGTGAACGTCGCACTCCGGCTGTCCGGATCGTCGATCTTGATCTGGTGGCCGTCGCTGAGGGCGATCCTGTAGCCGGTGACCGGTGAGCCGCCGGAGTCCTTGGGTGCGGACCAGGCGACGGTCAGGCTCGTGCCGGACGAGGTCGCCGACACGGCGTCAGGCGCGGCCGGTACCGTCCTGGGCTTCGTGGTGAGCGCGGACAGGGCACGGCGGAGGGCGTCGTACCGGGCGGTGAGGGTCGCGTCCGTCGACGTGTCGTCCGCGACCGTGGTCTTCGCCGCGGCGAGTGCTCCGGTGAACGCCTTCCACGATGTGTCCGTGTAACGGGAGTTGTCGAGGGCCGACGCGGTCGCGACCAGGTCCTCCAGCTTCAGCCTCGGGAGAGGGATCAACTGGTTGGCGGCCAGGGTGAGGCCGCGGGTCTGTGTGTCGACTTCGAGCTGGGTAGCGCCGTCGGCGTCGACGAGGGTGCGTGCGGCCGCGAGTTCGCGCAGGTACACACCGAAGTCGATCGCGTTGTAGCGCTCCGCGTCGCCGGAGAGTCCCTCGTACTTGTCGATCGCCTTCCGCAGGGCGGACTTGTCCGTGACGGCGGGCGTGTCGACGTGGTCGAAGGTGATCCGGCCCAGGTTCGCGACGTACGGGTGCGAGGAGTCCGGGCTCGTCGTCAGCCTCAGGTGGACGGCGTGCGTGCCGGTGATCGACTTGGGCAGCGTCAGGCTCGTCGTCCCTCCTGACGACCACGCGCTTCCCGTGACGGGCAGCGGCACGGTCGCGTACGGCGTGCCGGGGTTGGCCGCGTCGAAGGAGTCCAGGTAGAGCTGGACGGCGGAACCGGTGCCGCAGCGCGCGGAGTTGTTGACGTAGGTGATCGTGACGGTGCTCTTCGGGGAGCTGCCGAAGTCGATGTCCCCGTAGTCGATCCAGGCTCCGTCGTAGGTGCCGCCGAGGTCGGTGGTGGAGCCCGCGCCGGTCCAGCCGACCGGTTCGCTCTTGAGCCCGCCGCCGCTGTGGGAACGGAACGCGGTGGCGTCGAATCCCACGGGAGCGTCGGCGTCCTGCGACAGGGTCAGCGAGTGGACGTTGCCCACGTAGGGCTGGGAGGCGGATTGTGTGCTGGAGACGAAGGCCGCGTACACGTCCTGGACGCCGGTGAAGACGCCCGGGTCAAGTTGCACGGTCGTGGTGGCGATGGTTCCCCAGCCCGATCCGCTGTAGTCGAGGGGGATGTCGACGCTCTTCGGGCCGTCCTTCGAACCGAGGTGGAGTTCGATGTGCGAGTCCGACGCCGCGCGCGACTGGGGTTTGTCGTAGCGGACGGTTACGGTGTCGGCGCCGTCGCGGAGGTTCGTGTCCTTCCACTGCGCCCACGCGCCGTTCGTCACGTTCTCGAAGATGCCGTTCGAGAGGCTGAGCGGGACGGAGCCGCCGCCGGTCGTGGTGCTGTTGGCCGCGGTCAGCGTGGCGAGCGTGGTCGTGGGGGACGAGGAAGCCTCGTTGGGCGAGAACTGGTACCAGTCGAAGTTCGACACCCACTGCTGGCCGGACGGGGCGTGGAACACGAACGTCGCGCTCTTCGCGTCCAGCAGGGCGTCCGGGTCGGTGACGGCCGCCTGCACCGTGGTGTAGTTCTGCCAACTGCCGGTTCCGGGAAGCGAGACGGTGGCGACGACGGGGCCGTCGGCGGCGCCGGCGTGGATGTCGACGCTGCTCGGATTCGCGGTCGTCGCCTGCGCGTTCGCGTAGCGGACCGAGATGCTCTGTGGCGCGACCCCGCCGAAGTCCAGCTTGGTGTACCGCTCCCACGCTCCCTCGGTGACGCCGCCGAGGTCGCCGTCCGAGTAGTACGCCTCCTTGACGAGGCTGGGCCCCTCCATCTGGTCGGGGTCCTCGGCCTGCAGAACGGCGTAGCCGCCCTCGTCGATGGTGAGCGCGTCGATGGCGGTCCGCAGCACGTCGTGCGCGGCCATGATCGTGCCCGTCGGGGAGGTGGTGTCCGCGAGGACGGTCCGCGCGCGTTCGAGCGCCGAGCGGAACAGATTCCAGGAGCCATCGGAGTAGTTGCCGCTGCGCACCAGGGACGCCTGGTCGACGAGCGCGCCAAGTGCCTTGCGCTGCAACGCGGCGGCGGAGATGAGGAGCGGGTCGGTCGGGGATATCCCGGTGCCGCTCACCGTCGAGGCGCGAACGCCGTGGGCGAAGGCCGCGTCGCGGAACGTGATGCCGAAGCGTGCGTCGACCTTCGTGGTGCCGGCGAGTGACAGCGTCGCCGTGCGCGAGCCGCTGACGCGGAGGTCCGCCGTGACACCGTCCGGCAGGCCGGTCACACTCGCCGCCCCGTTCTTGGTGAGGCTGGTTCCCTTGCGGGCGGCGAAGGACGCCGGGCCGGACAGGGTGAGCTTCACGCTGCCGTCGACGGTGCCGTCCGCGGCGGTGTCGACGGTGTCCGGGCGGGCGGAGACGACGGTGTCGCCCTTCTCCGTTCCCGTGCCACCGTCACCCGTGTCGCCCGAGTCGGTGTCCAGCGAGTACGCGGGCTTCGTGTGGGCGCCCCACTGGGAGGGCTTGGAGCCCATGGTGAAGTCCAGGGTTCCGCCGGAGACGATCTGCGAGTAGTCGAGCCAAGTGTTCGTGAACCGCGAGCCGTTGAGGGTCGCGCTCTGCACGTAGTAGTCGCTCGGCGACACCCCGTCGGCCTTCACCGTGAACCGGGAGCCGTTCGCGTAGGTGATCGTCGTGGAGTCGAAGAACGGGCTGCCGATCTGGAACTGGCTGGAGCCGGCGGTCACCGGGAACAGGCCAAGGGCGGCGGCGACGAACATGGTCGACATGGTGCCGGCGTCGTTGTCCATGGTCGGCAGGAAGCCGTTCGGGGAGAGCTTGTAGACCTGGGTCCTGACCGGCGGGGTGAACTGGCCGCCGGAGCTGGGGGCTTCGTTCGTCGAGCCCGTCGCGATGTAGCGGTTCCAGGTCGTGCCGGTGTAGATGGCGCGGACCCACTTCTGCGTCAGGCTCGGCTCACCGACGTAGTTGAAGAGGTAGGGAGCCTGCAGGTCGATCTCGTTCGCGTTGGAGTGCAGCATGGTCGAGCCGTCGTCGACGCCGGAGTCCTCGCCGAACATGTGCTTGACCGCGGCCTTGCCGGCCTTCTCGCCGCCCATGGCCTTGATGAGGCCACCCATGTCGTACGCGTCGTACCAGTGGTACTGCCAGAGCGTGCCCTGGTAGAGGCCCGCCGCCTCGAACTTCTCGTAGTCGGCGCTCTGCCAGTCGCCGCCGGAGGCGCGCGGGGTGAGCAGACCGACCTCGGTGCCGTCGGCCGCGGTCCAGGCATCGGACTTCACGAGGTTGTCGATCGCCATCGTCGACTGGGCACGCAGCTTCTTCGCGTCCGCCTTCTCGCCGAGCGCGTCGGCGATGACGGAGAGCGCCCACTGGTCGTAGCCGCGCTGGACGGTCGTACCGGGATCCCCTGTGACGTATCCCTGGCGCAGCTGCGCCCCGGTGTAGAAGCCGGAGTACGACAACAGCGCCGGGTACGCCTCGTCGAGCCGGTCGAAGTTCTTGTACCCCTTCGACAACGCGTCGGCGACCAGCACGGCCGAGCGCTCCCACCGCACGGTCGGGACAGAGTGGGTGAGGCTGCCGAGGCTCTTGCCCGAGGCGCGCGCGTCGGCGAAGAGCACGATGAGCGACTGCACCATGTCCCGGTAGGTGGACGGGTCGATGTAGGCCTCGACGGAGTACTTGCGGAAGTCGTCCCAGGTGGACCAGCCGTCGTAGTACGTGAAGCCGTTCGCCTTGTGCACCGCTCCGTCGGCGCCGCGGTAGGTCCCGCTGGTACTGGTGGCGTTCACCGGCAGCGCGTACATGCGGTACAGGTGCGTGTAGAACTCCTTGGTGAGCGTCGACCCGGGGTCGGACTTCGCCGAGGCGCGCACGGCGACGGCGCCGAGCGCTCGGTTCCAGTCCGCCTTCGTCTGCGCGCGCGCCTGGTCGAAGCTGAGGTGGCCCACCTCGTTCCGCTGATCGGTCGCGGCCTGTTCCGCGCTGATCGGCGACAGCGTGATGCGCAGTTCGATGTCGTCCCCTGCGGACTTGTCGAACCCGAGGACGGCGCCGGTGTCGGTGCCGTCCTGTGTGGTCGCGTCGCCCAGCTTGCCGTCGCTGCCCCAGCTCCTCAGGGAGGTCACCGGGACGTTCGTGGTGGCGGCGTAGTACAGCTGGTACGAGGCGCCGTTGAACGATCCCGCGATGAGCCCGGTGATCGAGGTGGTCCCGTCCGGGAGCGTCGTCGCCTTCATCGTCGAGCGGGTACGGCTGGTGAAGTTGTTCGCCAGGTCGAGGACGAGCTCGGGGTCGGCCCCGGCGGGGAAGCTGTACCGCTCCAGCGCCGTGCGCGTCGTCGCGGTCGTCTCGGCCTTGATGGTGCCGGAGTCCTGCGTCACCGACGATCCGGTGCCGGAGAGGGCCCCGAGGCCCACCTGGTAGTAGCCGGGCGTCGCGGTCTCGTCGTCGTGGCTGTACGCGTGGGCGTACGTGCTGGTGGCGGGGCGGCTGTCGTACCGCACGGAGGTCGGGACGACGAGCAGGTCGCCGCCGCCTCCCGAGCCGCCGACGCCGTCGAGGTTCGTCGCGGTGAACCCGGCGATGTGGTCCTCGTTGTAGTCGTACCCGGTGTGGTTGCGGTTCGGCGTGGTCAGCGGGTTGACCTTGGCCAGACTGTGGGGCGCCTGCGCGCCCGGCAGGTCGTTGCCGTCGTCGCCGGCGGTCGACACGAACGGGTCGACGAGTTTCGTGTAGTCCGCGCCGCCGGATGTTCCCGCGGATCCAGCGGACGTGGTCGCCCCGGGCACCGCGGCGGCCGTGCCGCCGGCCGCCAGCGCGGCGAAGCCGAGCGCCCCGGCGAGCAGCGCGGCAACCGCCGCGCGCAGTGGCCGGCGACGCCGTCGGGCGGGTCTCGGAGGAATCGCGCGGGGTGTGAGGGCATGGGATCTGATGGGCACAAAGGTCTCCAGCGTCGCGATGCGCACGCACCGTCCGGCCTTGCCGGAAGACAACGTTGTCTTCTTGAAGCACCGAAGCGTGCAGACGGCAGTGGACCACACGGGATCGCACCCCGCCACGTTCACGACCGTCCGCCATCAGATACGGAGAAGGCGTACGGGGGACGAACGAACTTTGTACAGGAGGTGTGCGGATCAGCTCTCGCTCGGCCGCAGTTCACCCGCGGAACTCGTCAATCACCACTGCCGTGTTGAGGTCGGGAAGCGGGAGAGGGTTTGAGCGTGTGTCCTTCACCGAGGTCCTGAGGCGCGGTCACTCGACGTCATCCGAAGGGCGGCTGCGGGACTCGTGAACCTCGGAACGGCCAGCCGCCGGCGGCGAGGTCCTCGGGACCGGAATCGTCCGTCCCAGGCGGGCGAGCGGGGACAGAGCCATCACCACCGGCGACAACAACATGCCTGCGGCCGTCACCCAGAGACTGGTGCGCGCCCCCCATTCCTCGGCGAGGAATCCGCCGAGCAGGGAACCGAGCGGGGACAGCCCCATGCCGACAAACGTGATCGTCGCGGCCGCGCGGCCTTGCATCCCGTCCGGAGTGACGGTCTGCCGGACGGCCATGACCGCCACATTGACCAGCTGGCCGCCGGCCCCGAACACGAAGTTGGCCACGAGGAGCGCGAGAACGGTCACCGCAGAGGGGCCGTGCAGCGCCGGTACGCACAGGAACACGCCATCGCCGACTACCGCCGCGGTCACGAGTACCGGGCCGTACCCGAACCGGTTCGGCAGGCGGGCGGCCAGCACGGAGCCCAGGAGCGCGCCCGGTCCCGTCGCCGCGAGCGCCAGCCCGACGGCGGTGCCGGACAGGTGGAGTTCCCGCGGCAGGAAGAGCAGATACGCGGTCATCACGGCCGCGAAGGAGAACTGGAAGGCGGCCGAAGCCAGGCACACGGCCCGCAGCGAGGTATCGCCGACGACGAAACGGAGACCCTCAAGGATCCGCCGCCACACCCGAGGTGGACGTCCCGAGCGCTCCGGGACCGATTCGACCCGCCGGATGCGACGGATCGACAGGAACGACAGCGCGAAGAACAGCGCGCTGGAGGCCACAGCGACCGGCGCCGACAGCAGGGACACCAGCGCACCGCCGAGGGCGGGACCGCCGATCTGAGCCGCGGACCGGCTGCCCTCGAGCGCGCTGTTGCCCCGTACCAGTTGATCTCGTCGCACCAGCCGCACGAGAGACGCCTGGTATGCCACGTCGAAGAACACGGACAGGGCGCCGACGGTCAAGGCGACCACGAACAGTGCGGGCAGGCCGAGCCAGCCGAAGAGGCCGGCCACGGCGGCGGCCCCCAGTGCCAGGGTGCGGCCGACGTCCGCCAGCACCATCACGGTGCGGGTCCGCCACCTGTCCACCCACGCGCCGACGAAGAGTGAGAGCAGCAGGATCGGCATCTGGCCACCGGCTCGCAGGAAACCCAGTTGGCCGGCACTGGCGTCGAGCGTCAGGACGGCGAAGAGCGGAAGAACCACCAGGCCCGCGTGTTCACCGAGTTGCGAGGCCGTCTGCCCGACCCAGAGTCTGCGGAAGTCATTGTCCCGCCACAGGCTTGAGGGGTCCCGCCACAGCCTTGAGGGAACAGGGCGACCGGAATCGGATACGGCGGAGGATGAGGACGGCACGGGGATCCCTCGGGTTGCCGACAACGAGGCCCGATACGCGGCACACGACGGTGCGCCGACGGTTCAGGCAGGAGAAGGCTCGCTGTGCCGCAGCATCAAGGGCGGCACGCGATGACGGGCCGATCACGGCCTGCAACGTCAACGCGCGCTTGGACGACCGACCATGTATTCGACTCCTCGTAGGTCTCTCACCGCACGTGGACACTAGCCCTCGATGGCTCCACGCGAAAAGCGATTAAGCAACTCCGACCTGGACGACGATCGGGGCTCGTGGCTCCTGGACTCTCACCGCACGGCGGGCATCCAGAGGAAGCCGCGATCGGCCGAATGACGTCTGTTCAGGGGTGGGTGAACGCCCATAGCCTGTGCGACCTTCGTGCCCTGGGGGGTCTCGTGAACGGTCTCCGTGCGGTCATCGTCTGCCTTGTGATCGCGTGTGCCACGCTGGTGTCGCCGGCCGCGGCTGTGACGCCGAGTTGGTCGGCGCTGCCGGTGCCGGCGGCGGCCCCGCCGGTGACCGTGTCCGATCTCGCCGCCCGCGGGCCGGGCGAGGCGTGGGCAACCGGGTACGAGCAGGCCGCCGATGGGCTGCGGCCGATGTTGTACCGGTGGAACGGCGGGGCGTGGAGCCGGGACACGACCTTCCCCGGCGCCGATGAGCTGGGCTGGCTCGGCAAGGTGCAGTTCGTCGGCGAGGAGGTGTGGATCTTCCACAACCGCGCGGGAGCGGGCGAGATCCTGCGCCGGTCGGCGGGGAGGTGGAGTGCCGTCCCACTGCCGCAAACCCTCTGGACCTACCAGGACTTCACCGCGGTTCCGGGTGCCGCGTGGGTGGTCGGTGAGGACGACACAGGGCTGAAGGTGTTGCACTACGACGGTTCCGGCTGGACCACACAGTCCACCCCGGACGGTGTGCTGTTCCTGATGGGGATCACCGCTCGTACTGCCACCGATGTCTGGGCTTGGGCGGACACCAACACCGGGACCACCATTCTGCGCTGGGACGGCACGGTGTGGCGTGACGCCAAGGTGTCGCTGCCGCCGGACAGCAACGTGCACACGATCATGCTCGAACCGTCCGGCCGGGTCACGATCGGCGGCAGCCAGTACACCGACGGCGTGGCCCGCACCTACCTGATGACCTTCAACGGGCACGCCTGGCGCACCACCTACCCACCGCTGGGTGACACCTACACCGAGGCCATGGTGCGAGGCCCGGACGGCGCGTTGTGGCTGCCGGTGATCAGCGACCGCGCGTTCCAGTCGAAGTACGCGCGAGTGGACGGCTCTCGCACCACCTTCTCCTACGGCCCGCTGCGCACGAACGCGATCGACGTCAAACCGCGAGCACTGGCGAGGACGGGGTCCTCCCTGCTGTCCTTCGGGACCGTCGAGATCTACGGCTCGAAACCAAACCTGATGAGCGAGCGGCTGGGAGGCTGACCATGGCACGCCGACTTCTCCTCGCGGCCCTCGCTGTCGCCCTGACCATCCTGCTGATGCCCTCGGCCGCGGCGGAGTCCCTGTCCTGGCAACACGTTCCGGTCCCAGCACAGGTACGCCCACAGGCCGGCCTGAACGAGGCCGTGGCGTTCGGGCCGGACCGGGCGTGGGCGGTGGGCGCGGACGCCGTCGGTCGCGAGGCGCCGGGCTTCCCGCTGGTGCTGCGCTGGAACGGAACCACGTGGCAGCGTCAAGGTCTGCCCGGCATCGGCTGGCAGGGAGAGCTGCTGTCCGTCGCCGCCTCCACACCGACCGCGGTCTGGGCCGTCGGCCGCGACTCGGCGGGCGCCACCCACCTGCTCCGCTTCGACGGCGTCGCCTGGTCCGAGAGCCGACCGCCGCGCGGAGTCGCGCTGACCAAAGCCGTCGCCGGCGGCGGTGAGACCTGGCTGATCGGTTCGCGGGACGGCGCGCAGGTGTTGCTGCGCTGGGACGGGCGTGGTTGGCGGGATGTGCCCGTACCGCCGGGATCCGTGTCCGGCCTGCACATCCTGGCGGCCGACGACGTCTGGGCCGCGGGCGCCACCTTCTCGGGTGCGGCCGTGTCGCACTGGAACGGGCAGGCGTGGCAGCAGACGATCGTGGACGGGTTCCCACGGTCGTCCGTGAGCAGCGTGCTGGCGGTCTCGCCGACAGAGGTGTGGGCGGGTGGCACGGCAGGGTTCGTCGGTGGCCCGCCGGGCCGGCCGATTCCGCCACTGCTGGTCCGCTGGGACGGGCAGGCGTGGAGCCAGGTGACCGTGCCCACGGACTTCGGCTCGGTCAACTCCCTGGCCCCCGCCTCGTCCGGCGCGCTGGGCTGGGTCTCGGTGGCCCGCTCGCAGAAGTGGGGGCCGCCGGACAGCTCTCCGCCGTTGGTCCCCGGGCCGGATTTCCTTGCCTGGGACGGACAGTCGTTCACCGAGTACAGCGAACCGGCGGTGGCCGGGGAGGGTGACTCCTCGGTGCTGCAACTGGCACTGGTGCCGGGCACGGAGACGGTGTGGTCGGTCGGCAGGGCCGCCGGGCCCGAGGGCACCTTCGCGCCGCGCATCCTCCGGTTCGGCTGAGACGACGAATGGGGCCTCCGCCCGGAGTGGACGACAGGCGTACGGACCGGGGACGGGTCGACATCAACCCGTCGCGAACCCTGGGAAACACCCGGGCTGAAAGTGCCGGCAACCGGGCGCCAAGTACAGCGCGCACCAAGGGCAATGGCAAGATCGTCGAACCGGCTACCCCGTCAATGCCGTACACCGGACCGAGCCCCTCGACCTCGTGAACACCACGGACCTGTCACACGTACCCCGAGGGAAGACCCGGCCCTCAGCCCCGACCGTGGAGTTCTCATGCCCCGTCCCACCCGCCGCCTCCTCGTCACCACCGGCCTCGCCGCGTCGGCGACGCTACTGATCGCGGGATGCAGCGACTCGTCGGCGGAGAAACAGGACACGGGGGAACGCGTATCAACGGCGAACGCGCAGTCGGCCGGCCCCCGGACCAGCCCGGCGCCGAGCGCCGAGCCCGCGACACTGGAGGAGTTGGCGAAGGCGGTCGGCTGCACGAAGCCCAAGGAAGCGGGCAAAACCCTCGACTTCCGCCAGGGCACCTGCGAGGCGGACGGTGCCGAATACGTCCTTCTGACCTTCGACACCCCCCAGGGCCAGCGCGACTGGCTCGACGTCTCCCAGATGTACGGCGGCGTCTACCTCGTCGGGAACCGGTGGGCCCTGTCCGCGAACCCGCGCTCGGCGATGGAAGCCGCCCGCGACGGGCTCGGCGGCACGATCGAGGAGCCCGACGCCAACGGCGCCTCACCCTCCGGTCCCTGAGCGCGGCCCGGCCGGTCGTGCGGAGCCGGGCCGCTGCCCCGGTGATCGGCGTGACACCGGGCGCCTCCATCACCGGGCGGCGCACGAGTGTCACCGATTGCGGCGACGTCGCGCCATGGCTTGGCCAGGCGATCCCCTCAGGCGCCGGCGCCGCCGTCGACCGGCACGATCGCGCCGGTCACCATCGAGGCACGGTCACTGAGCAGCCACGCGGCGACCTCGGCGACCTCGTGGGGTTCGGCCATCCGGCCGAGCGGGATCGCTGCCTCGACCCGCTCGATGATGCCGGGGGTGGCCGCCTCCCACGCGTCGATCATTTCCGTGGCGGTGCCGCCGGGGGTGATCCCGTTCACCCTGATGCCGTCACGGGCCCAGGTCACGGCGGCGGTCTCGGTGATGCTGTTGAGCGCGCGCTTCATGGCGCCGTACGCGGGGAGTGCGGGGTTCGCACGGCGGCTGCCGATGCTCGAGGTGTTGACGATCGCCCCGCCACCGCTCTGTCGCATGAGTGCGGCCTCGGCGGTCATGGCGGTCCAGTGCGAGCGGAAGTTCACGGCGAACTGCACGTCGATGTCCTCGTCGCTCGTGGTGTCGAGCGGGCCGGGCTGTTGGACCGCCGCGCCGTTGTTGAAGGCGCCGTCGAGCCGTCCGTGCAGCTCCTCGACGCGACCGACCGCCGCGCGGACGCTCGCGCGGTCGGCGAGGTCCAGCGTCACCGCGTCGGCGACTCCTCCGTCCGCGCGGACCTCGGTGACGATGCGGTCGAGGGCGGCGGTGCCGCGGGCGGCGAGCACGACGGCGGCGCCCTCGGAGGCGAAGAGCCGGGCCGCCGCCGCCCCGATGCCGCGGCTGGCGCCGGTGATGAAGACGACCTTGCCGGTGAGCAGGCCGATGGGTTTGATGTCAGTGCTGTTCGTCATGACGACAGTGTCCGGCCGGCCTCCAGGCCGGATGCAGGCACAGGCTGTACCAGGATCCGCCGCCGCGCAGCGTGCAGAGTTGGAGTATGAACAAGCAGGAGCTAGGGGCGTTCCTCCGCAGCCGTCGCGAGCGGCTCCGGCCGGAGGACGTCGGCCTCCCCTCCGGACCGCGCCGCCGGACACCGGGGCTGCGCCGCGAGGAGGCCGCGGTCCTCGCGCACATCTCCACGGAGTACTACGTCCGGCTCGAGCAGGGCAGGGCACCCCGGCCGTCGGGCGAGGTCCTCGCCGGGATCGCGGGCGCGCTGCGGCTCACCGACGCCGAGTCCGACCACCTCCACGTCCTCGCGGGTACGGCGCCGATCCGTACCCGGATGCTCCGGCGCGACGTCCGCCCGAGCATCCTCGCGCTCATCGAGCGGCTGCCGCAGACGGCCGCTATCGTGATTTCCGCCGCGTTCGAGGTGCTCGCGTGGAACGACCTCGCGGTCGCGCTCATGGAAGACTTTGCCGCCATCCCCCCGACGGACCGCAATCTCGCGCGCCGGGCGTTCCTCGGACCGGCACGACCTGACGCGACGCTGTACGGGATCTCCGACGCCGCCGAGTTCCGGCACCAGGTCGTCATGGAACTCCGTACCACCCTCGCCCGCTACCCGACGGACACCGCGGTGACCGGCCTTGTGGACGAACTCCGCGACGCCAGCCCCGACTTCGCCCGCCTCTGGGAGCGGCACGACGTGCAGGCCGCGCCGGTGCTCACGAAGACTTTCCGTCACCCGGTCGTCGGGGAGATCACCGTCGACTGCGACTCACTCACACTCACCGACCGCGACCAGCACCTCGTGCTCTACAGCGCACCGCAGGGTTCCCCCAGCGCCGAAGCTCTGGCCCTCCTCCATGTACTTGGAGCCCAGGCCGGCGACTACCTCCGATAGCGCCGCGGCCGTCCACAACGGTGTTCAAGGCGCCGTGGGCGCGGGACCGTGGTCACGCCCGGAGTGGGGCCAACAGGGCACCCTGGACGCGCGCTTGCACGGCCGCCCTCCGGCGAGAGTTACGGAGACGAAGCCTCCGGCGTCCACACCCGGTCGGCGTAGTCCAGGAAGTTGGTGCCGAGGATCTTCTCGATGCGGCCGGAGCTGTAACCCCGCTGTTCAAGACGGCGGATCAGGTCACGGAACTGGTCGACTCCCCGCAGGTCGAGCACGAACGGCAGCGTGTCGTCCCGCTCCCCCGCCGCGCCGACGCCGGCCTCGCGCCGCAGGGCAACGTGCTCGGCGAGTTGCGCGCGGTAGGAGTCGAGGTCGTCGATGGAGGTGACGGTCCCGTCGGTGCCGATGCCGACATGGTCCTCGCCGCACACGTTCACCGCGTGGACGATGTGCTCGACGACGTCGGCGGCGGTCGCGTGGCCGGACAGGTTCAGGAACGGCATGAAGTAGATGCCCACGAAGCCGCCGCGCGAGGCCACCAGGCGCAGTTCCTCGTCCGTCTTGTTGCGGGGCAGGTCGGCGAGGGCCCGGCAGCCGGTGTGGTTGATCGACACGGGGAGCCGGGCCGTCCTGGCGGCATCCAGGCAGGTGCGTTCACCACTGTGGGAGAGGTCGACCATGAGGTGCTGCTCGTCCAGGGCCTCGACGACGCTGCGGCCGAAGTCGGTCAGTCCCCGGTTGTCGGGCGCCATCGAGCCGTCGCCGATGTGGTTGGCCTGGTTGTACGTGAGCTGGACGACCCCCACGCCTCTATCGGCGAACGTGGCGATGCGGCCGGTGTCGTCACCGACGGCCACGGCGTTCTGGAAGCCGTAGATGACACCGACCCGGCCCTCGCGCCTGGCCCGGTGGACGTCGGCGACGGTACGGACCTTGAGGAGGTCGGCCGCGTTGTCGCGGATGATCCCGTCCCACACGTCGATCTCGTACAGCGTGTGCTCGTAAGGCGGCAGGTCGCCCATCGTGTAGCCGAGCGTGATGTTGACGGCGGTGAGACCCGAGGCGTGGGCGTCGGCCAAGGTGCGCGCGTCGATGGTGAGTTGCTCGCTGGAGGGGTTGAGCTCGGCGGCGGCTTCGGCCGACTGCGGCGCGTTCGGGTTGTCGAGCTGCCCGAGCGCGTTCACGATCAGAGGGAGGGCGGTCATCGGGTCTCCTCGCCGCGGTGGGTCGCTCCGGGCTTCTCGCCCTCGGGGGAGGGGACTTGGGTGGACTGCTCCGCTCGGGAGGCGGTGCCGTCGAACTCACGGCGATGGAAGCGACGGCCGCGCTTGACGGTCAGAGTGACGCTCCGCAGGTGCTCGATGTCCAGCAGCGGATCGTCCTCCAGGACAACGAAGTTGGCCAGCTTGCCCGCTTCGACGCTGCCCATGACGTCCTCCGCGCCGGCGCTGCGGGCGCCGATCAGTGTGGCTGAGCGCAACACCTGCTCGGGTGACATCCCGCAGCGGCGCACGAGGAAGGACAACTCCTCGTACAGAGCCGGGAATAGCTCCTTGGGGTCGGTCTCGTAGTCCGTGCCGGTCGCGATGTCCACGCCGGCCCGGTGGGCCTGCGCGGTGAGCACCGCGGCGAGTTCGGTGTTGGCCGCCGCCCGCGCCGCGTCCTCGGGTCCCTCACCGGCCAGGGCCTCGCTCGCCCACATGCCGGCGGTGGCGTCGAGGACGGTGCCGCGGCGTCGCATCAGAGCGAAGAGTTCCTCGACGCGGGGGTCGTCTCCGGCGGCGAACCTCTCGTACGCGACCCTTGGTTTGTGCTTGTAGCTCGTCAATGGTTCGTCCGTGCCCTCGAAGGCGAGCAGGGTGACGTGCGAGACGCTGTCCGCGCCGGCCGCGACGATCTGGCCGGGTGACGCCGGGAAGACGGTCGCGTGGGCCCAGACGGGAATGCCCTGACGGTGCGCCTCCGCGGTGATGGCGGCGACGGTGGTGTGGTCGAGGTCCGCGTACACCTTGATTGCCGAGGCGTGGGTTCCGCGGGCCAGCGCGACCGCCATGCGCAGGTCGGTGTCCTTCGTGATCGCCTGCATCCACGGCACGGCGCCGGGCGTCTCACCCTGCGACACCTGGTGGGTGCGCGGGTCGTCGAAGAAGCCGGGGCCCGCCATCAGCGCCGCGTACCGGATGTCGGGAGAGGGGATCTCGCCGACGAGTGCGGCCCGCGCCAGATCTCCCACCTGACGCAGGTCGTCGGCCATGTCACGGATGGCGGTGACACCGCTGTAGACCAGCCGACGGAGCACCGCCTCGGCCACGGGCCGGTCGGGCGGGGTCGCAAGGTGCTGGTGCGCGTCGACCAGTCCGGGGACGACGAAGCGGCCTTCCAGGTCGAAGACCTGTGCGTCGGCGGGCAGTTCCGCGGCGATCGTCGCGTCGTCGCCGACCGCTCGGATGACCTGACCGTCGACCACGATCGACGTGGAACGCCGGGCGGGACGCCCGGTTCCGTCGAACAGCGTCGCGCCGCGGTACAACGCGACGGTTCCGTCAACCGCGGGCGCGTGCGGGGCCGATGCCCCCGAAGCCTCGTCCGTCATCTTCACCTCGTCGTAGCTATGTCTGGACCGTCGCGGCACCGTCACGGCCGGACGACTGTCCGTCCGGCCGATGCCCGGCTCCTGGAGTTGTTACGCTCTACGTAACAGACGTATCGTTCCGCGAAACATGGGCTACCGTACGCTCACGTCCGGCGGCATCACAAGGAGGGTCCGCATTGCCCGCAGAAACACGGACCGCGGTGGACAAGGCCCTCGACCTCGTAGAGGCCGTGGCGCGGGCGCCGCAGCCGCCGCGCCTCACCGACCTGGCCGAGGAGGTCGGCCTGCACCGTGCGACCGCCTATCGGGTGCTCGTCGAGCTGGTCAGGCGTGGATGGGTGCTGCGCGCGGGCGACCGCTATCTGCCCGGTACGGCCGTCCTGCGACTGTCGTCCTCGGCCGCCAGGAACTCGCTCGGAGCCCTCGCCCGGCCCGTTCTCGACGCGTTGTCCGAGCGCACCGGGATGATGGTCAACCTTCAGGTTCCCGAGGTCGACCGCTCCCGCGTGATCGACGTCGTACGGCCGGAGCGCCTCGCGATGATCAGCCGTCTGCTGGGCGAGGCCCTGCCGGTCCACCGGTTCGCCGGTCCGCTCGCCCTGGTCGCCGCCCTCGAACCTGCCGACCGGGCCCCCTACGTCAAGACCGCCGAGGCCGACGGGTATCCGCTGGAAGGACCTGACGGACTGCTGGCCGACATCGAACGCACCGAACGCACCGGATTCGCCGTCGAGTACGGGCGGAACGAACAGCCTGTCGCCTCGCTCGGCCGAGCCGTGCTCATACGTCCGGGCGCGCCGGTCTGCGCCCTGACCGTGGTCGGCCTGGGCGCGGAGTTCGACGAGACCCGGCTCGCGCTGCTGCGGGAGTCGCTGCGCGAGGCGACGGACGAGCTGGGCCGGATTCTCGCCGGTTCCGGATCACCCGCACCGGGTTCAACACAGATCTCGATCCCGTCCACCGCCACCGCCACCGCCACCGCCATCGACGCGGCCGGGCCCGGTCCCCTCTCCACCTCCACGGACTCGGCCCCGGGCGCGGCCAGTTCCCTTGCTACGACCGAGTCCTCGACGGCCGCCGCCGACGTGCCCCCATCCACGGAAGGTCCGGCATGAGCGAGATCCGTTTCCTGGACAGCGCGCAGACACGCGCCGCGCTCGAACCGCGGCGCGTGATGGATGCCGTGGCGACGGCGCTGGTCGCGATCGCCCGTGACGAGGTTTCCGCGCCCCCGCGGATCGCGGCGCACGCCCCGGGCGGTCTGCTCGGCGCCATGCCCGGTCACGTGCCCGGCCTCGGGCTCGCCGCCAAGCTCGTCTCCGTGTTCGCCGATCCCGAGCGGCCCGGGCGCAGCAGTCACCGTGGCATCGTCGCGCTCTTCGACGCGATGGACGGCCGCCCCCTGGCCCTGATGGACGCCGAACCACTCACCGAGCTCCGCACCGCCGCGAGCGCCAGTCTGAGCGCCCGGGCCCTGGCCCGTCCGGACGGCGGCCCGGTCGCCGTCGTCGGAACGGGCGCGCAGGCTCGCGCCCAGTTGACCCTGCTCGCGGAGCTCGATCCCACGACCCCCGTCCTCGTCGCCGGCCGTGACCCCGGGCGGGTGGAGAGCGCGGCGGCCCTGCACCCCGCCGGCCGGGCCGCGCGGAGCATCGAGGACGCCGTACGCGAGGCCGGAACGGTGTTCTGCTGCACCGGCGCCGTACAGCCGGTGATCCACCGCGACTGGCTCGCCCCCGGCACGCACATCAGCTCAGTGGGCGGCTCCCACGGACCCGAACTGGACGCCGCGACCGTCCGCGACGCCACCCTCTTCGCCGAATGGTCCGGTGCCGCTGCCACCCGGCCCCCGTCCGGTGCGCACGAGTTGCAGGGCCTCCCGCCCGAGCGGCCGGTGACACTGCTCGGCGCGGTCCTGGCCGGCGACAGCCCCGGCCGCCGCGACGACAGCGAACTCACCCTGTTCAAGTCGACCGGTCACGCCGCCCTCGACGTCGCGGCCGCCCACGTCGCTCACGCCGTCGCCCGTGGGGCGGGATGGGGCCTGTGCGTCGCCATGTAGTGCGGTCGGGCCCGAGAGGTCAGGTGGAGTGCTCAACCTCGTCGGCTACAGGCACCGTTCGATCGAATAGCTGCCGAACTCGATCGCTTGTGACTGTTTTCCGTAAGAGCGGTTGGACCTGCGCGCGGGCTAGGCAGGATAGAGCTGTGGTAGGCAACCTCCCCGTCATGACGACCAGCTTCGTCGGCCGCGACAGCGAACTCGACAGAGTCACAACGGCGTTGGCCCAGCACCGAACGGTCACCCTCACCGGTGGCGGCGGTGTCGGTAAGAGCCGTCTGGCCCTGCGCGTCGCAGAGCAGGTCAGGAGTCGGTACGCCGACGGGGTCTGGTGGGTCGACTTGTCCAACCTCTACGACGACCGGTTGTTCACCACCACGGTCTGCGACGCGGTCGATCTCCTGGACCACAATCCCCGCGCCCCCGTCGAGGCGCTGTGCGAATGGCTGACCGGCCGGGAGGTCCTGCTCGTCTTCGACTGCTGCGAACGCGTGCTGGCCTCCTGCCTGGCTCTGGTGAGCGAACTCCTCACCGCCGCACCGCAGTTGACCGTCATGGCCACCAGCAGAAAGCCCCTCGGTGTCCATGGTGAGCACCGTATCGAGGTGGCTCCGCTCTCCATGGACGACGGCGGCAGCGGAGACGCGGTGCGCCTGTTCCGCGAGCGCTGCGCCACGGCTGCTCCCACCGTGTCCCTCGACTCCCCCGACTCCACCGAAGCCGTATCCGCCATCTGCCACCGTCTGGAGGGAATACCGCTCGCCGTCGAACTCGCCTGCGCGCGCCTGCGGGAGAGCAGCCTCACGGAGATCGCCGAGCGCCTCGGCTCACGACTCGACACTCTCGTCGACGAGACGGTGTGGCCGCGGCGCCACCGAGCCCTTCGCACGGCCATCGGCTGGAGCCATGAACTGTGTTCCCCACTCGAGCGCCTGCTGTGGGCCAGGCTCTCTGTCTTCCGCGGCCCTGTCGAAGTGGCGGACGCCCAGTCCGTCTGCGCGGGCGGTCCGCTGGGTGAGCACGACATCCCTCGGCTTCTCGAGCGGCTGGTCGATCAGTCTGTCCTCCAACGGGCGGGCACCCGCTACCGCATGCTCGACACATTGTGCGAGTACGGAGCCATGTGGCTCGCGGAACTCGGTGAGGAGCGCGCCCTCGTCCGACTCCATGCCGCGCACTTCGCCTCCATGCTGGGCAGGGCCGAAGCCGGCTGGCTCAGCGACCGGCAGGTCGCCTGGTACGCGCGGATCTCCGCGAGCCACGCCGACATCCGCGCCGCGCTCGACCACCTCATCGAGGCGGAACCCGTGGCCGCCGTCGAAATGGCCGGCCGAACGGGCCTGTTCTGGCCCTGCTGTGGGCACCTCCACGAATCCCGCGACTATCTAGAACGCGTCCTGGCTCTCGACACGCCCAAGGGTCCGTCCCGCACCCGCGCACTCTGGGCCCTGGGCATCACCCTCACCCTTCAGGGCGACCACCACACCGCTCTGCGCGTCGGGGAGCAATGCGCCGAGGCGGCGCGACTGGACGGCACCCCGCAGTCCGAGCTCTTCGCCGGTCACACGCTCGGCCTCACCCACCTCATGGCCGGCCGTCCCCAGGCCGCGTACGACGTGAGCGACCACGCCTTGATCGCCCACAGCACGTCGCCCCCCGCGGGCGCACCACAGCTCTGCTGCATGGTGATCCGGACCTTCGCCCATTCCGCGCTGGGCCAACTGACCGAGGCCTACGAAGCGGCCATCGGCCTGCGCCGTCTCAGCCTCCAGTACGGCGAGCACTGGGCGCGGTCGTACGCGTTCCACCAACTCGCCTTCATCGACCTCCTCCAGGGCCGCGCGCACGACGCCGAACGCCACGCACGAGCCATGCTCACCAGCAAGCACAACCTCAACGACAACCTGGGAATCGCCCTCGCCCTCGACCTTCTCACCGGAGCGAACGCCGTCCAGGGCAACGGCGTTGGGGCCGCCCGCACATCCGGAACCGGGAACACCTTCTGGCGCATGCTCGGCCACCCGAATCACGGCACACCCGAACTCTCCGAGGTCCGTGACCAATGGGAGCTGCAGGCCCGCGAGGCGGCCGGTGACGACGCCTACGACGAGGCCTTCCACGATGCGCTGACCGACGACGCCGAACACAGCCTCGCCCTCGTGCTGCAAGGCCCCCCGCCCCCCTGAGGCACAACCATGGCGCCCCCTGGGAAGAGGGTGCATACGAGCTCTCACGCCACCGGCCTCCTCCCAGGCCGCCTCGGCGAACGACGCGTAGGAGGCGACGAAACGCGCGCACCGCTCCAGCGCGGTTCCCGCCACCGTGCGTCGCCGCAGGTCCTCCAGCGCGACCAGTACCGGTCGCGTTGCCGCCGTCCCGATACCGGTGGCGGGGACCACCGCGACCAGAGGTTCGTACTCCGGCAAGGCCCCCACATGCGAAGTTCCGTATACGGAAGCCTCCTTGGCCAAGGGCGCGGAGGGCCAGGCGGTCGTCCGACGACCCTCCAAACGGGTGAACCGGCACCGTCACCCCGCCTGCACATCGCGGTCCAGCGGATGGACCGAGCGGCCCGAGGGTCCGGTCAGTGGCAGGCGAGCACGGTGTGGATCACGTGATCGATCTCCTCCTGGGTGAGTTCTGGTGCGATGGGCAGACAGACGGTGCGGGCGGTGAGGTCCAGGGCGTGCTCCGCGGAATCCACGCGGTGCGGAAGGTGGGAGAAGGCGGGCTGTTGGTGCGGCAGAACCGGGTAGATCCGTTCGACGGTGATCTGCGCCTCGGCGAGCCGGTCGGCCAGGCGTCGGGCCTCCACCACGGTGGGCAGGGTGATCCAGTACTTGTAGTAGGTGTGCGGGCGGCCCGGTGCGTCGGTCGGCGTCTGCAGAGGCAGGCCGGTGAACGCGGTGTTGTAGTGGTCGGCGATGGCACGGCGCTGCTCGATCCACTGTGGAAGCAGGCTGAGCTGGTGGGTGATGACGGCTGCGTCGAGTTCGCCCAGCCGGCCACGGTGCCCCGGGACGTGGTGGACGTGGCGGTCCCCGTACCGGCCGAGGTCGACGAGTTGACGCAGCAACGGGACCATGTCGGAGTCGCGTGCGATGAGCAGCCCGGCGTCGCTGAGGCCGCCGAGGTTCTTGCCGGCCCACATGGAGAAGCAGCCGATGTCGCCCAGGGTGCCGGCCGCCCGGGCGTGGTGGGTGGCACCAGCGGCCTGGGCGCAGTCCTCGATGACGGCGAGGCCGTGCCGTCCGGCGATCGCGTCGAGGGCGTCCATGTCGGCGCACTGGCCGTACATGTGGACCGGGATGACAGCTTTGGTGCGTGGAGTGATGGCGGCCCGTACGGCGTCGGCGCACAACGTCCGGGTGCGCGGGTCGATGTCTACGACGACCGGGACGGCGCCGGTGCGCGCGGGAGCGAACCCGGTGGAGACGAACGTCAGCGCCGGCACGATCACCTCGTCTCCCGCCCCGATACCGAGCGCCCTGCAGGCTGTCTCCAGGGCCATCGTGCCTGAACTCGCGCCCACCGGATGGCCGCCCCACAGCCGACCGGCCACACGTTCCAGTTCCTGTACTCGCGGCCCGCCGTGGAAAATCCCGCTGGAGATGACGTCGTCGGTCAGACGCAGAACCTCGGCGCGCATCGCCCGCAGCCGACGATCATGAACCTCAGCGGGAACAGCGAGGACACTCGGTGGGACAGTGATGCTCATCAGGGTGGAGATCCGTTTCCTTCTCATACCGGCACCGAACGGCAAGCCGGAGAACCTGCAAGGGGAAAGGTGACCGGAGCCCGGGAGACGGCGCCATCGGCGGTGTCCGCATGGCAACCGTGACGACGGGTCCCGCACGCTACCCATGACCTGCGGCACGGCATGAAGTAGCGATCACACGCCGGACAACGATCATCATCTGCCGGGGTCACGCGGCGAGAGTCGGCATTCCCCTGCCATGTCCGGACCTCTGCCTTTCGGTCGGACTGCGGATCTCCTGATGTTCAGGCCGACATTGCCCGTTCGCCGGCGTCGACGTCTTCCGCGCAGGCCGCGGCCAGGTCGTCGAGTGACAGATGCAGGGCGTGGGCCAGGGCAGTCACGGTGAAGAAAGCCGGGCTCGGGGCCCGGCCGGTCTCGATCTTGCGGAGGGTTTCCGCGGCCACCCCGGCGGCCGCTGCCACGTCGACCATGCTGCGGTCACCGCGGGCCTCGCGGAGCAGTGCCCCGAAGCGCTCTCCACGTTGCCGCTCCTGCGGGCTCAGAGGAACTCTCACCATGTCCGTGATACTAATACCGGTATAAGTATTGGGTAGCGTCACATCGCAGGGAGCACACGACACATGGTGGAGATCAAGACCGACAAGGCACTGGAGTCCATGCGGGAGGCCGGTCGCGTCGTGGCCGACGCACTCGCGGCCGCTCGCGCAGCGTCAGCCGTGGGAGTGCGCCTGCGCGAGCTCGACGAAGCCGCCCGCGCCGTTCTGGCCGAGGCCGGAGCGAGCTCCCCGTTCCTCGACTACCAGCCCTCCTTCGCCCCGATCCCCTTCCCGGCCGTACTCTGCGCGTCCGTCAACGACGCCGTCGCGCACGGCATCCCCAACGACTACCGCCTGCGTGACGGAGACCTGGTCAGCGTCGACTGCGGAGCCGAACTCGACGGCTGGACCGGCGACGCCGCGATCAGCTTCACCGTCGGCACCCCTCGCCGCGCCGACCTCGAACTGATCGCCGCCACCCAGCAGGCCCTGGACGCCGGCATCGCCGCCGCCACCACGGGCCACCGCATCGGCGACATCTCCCATGCCATCAGCACGGTCGCCCGCAAGGCCGCCTGCGGCATGCCGGCCGACTTCGGCGGCCACGGCATCGGCCGCCAGATGCACGAAGACCCCCACGTCCCCAACCACGGACGACCCGGCCGCGGCTTCCCCCTGCGCCACGGCCTCACCCTCGCCATCGAACCCATGCTCATGGCCGGAGGCCACAACGACTACTACACGGACGCCGACGGGTGGACGCTGCGCACGATCGACGGCAGCCGCGCCGCCCACTTCGAACACACCATCGCCATCACCCAGGACGGCCCCCGCATCCTCACCCTGCCCTGATCTTGAACCCGCGCGCCAGGCCGCCGAACGACAACGGCCACTCCAGGAAAGCATCACGAAGACGCGTAGGCGCCGCCGTTCACATGAACCACTTGACCCGTGACATGGCCGGACTCAGGACGGGCGAGGAAGAAGATCATGTCCGCCACCTCCATCGGAGTTGCCGCCCGACGATCGAACGCGGCGGACACCCGCGACTGGACCCACTCGTCCGAGACCGCGCCGCCGAAGAACTCGGTGTCCAGCGTGACGCCCGGGGCCACTAGGTTCGCCGTGACCGTGCGCTGCGCCAGAGTGCGAGCGGTGTCGACGTTCCACGCCTCCAGCGCCGCCTTCGCCGAGCCGTATGAGCCGGAGCCCCGTTTCGCGGCGATCGAACCGACCGTGACGATGCGGGCGCCTTCCGCAAGGCGAGGCTTGAGCGCCTCCGTGACCAGGACGACCGGGAGCACGTTGGCCTCGAAGTTCGCGCGCCACGCTGCCGCGACCCCGGCCAGGTCGCCCTCGGCAACGGCCTGTCGGCGGCGATCGGTGTTGCCGCCCGCGTTGTTGACCAGCACATCCACCCGCTCCGGCAACTGATCGAGCGCCGCCTGGACGGAACTCGGGTCCGCGGCATCGAAGGCGAGGTAGGACACACCCAGTCGCGCGGCCGTGTCGGCGAGAACGTCCTTGCGCCGCCCGGTAATCGTCACGCTGTGCCCGCTGTTGACGAACAGTTCTGCCGCAGCCGCGCCGATCCCGGTACCGCCCCCGGTGATGACGACGAAGCGGACTCCATCTGTGGTTGTCATGCCACAGAGTCTCCGGCCTCTAAATTCGAGAAGTCAAGAGATTTTCGAATATCTTGCTACTCATCGAGCATGTGTAAGGTGAGGTGCATGCCCAGCGCCGCCAAGACCCGCACCGACGACGTGCACGATCGCCTGCGCGCAGACATCCTCGCCGGCCGTTTCACGCCCGGGGAGCGGCTCAAGTTCAGCCCGCTGTGCCGTACTTACGACGCAAGCGTCGGGCTGGTCCGCGAAGTGCTCAGCCGTCTGTCCGAACAGGGCCTGGTCCACGCCAGCCCTCAGGTCGGCTTCCAGGTGTCCCCCATCTCCGTGGACGATCTCGTGGACCTCACGCGCACCCGGATCGACGTCGAGTGCCTGGCCCTGCACCGCGGGATCGAGCGCGACGACCTGACATGGCGTGCGGAACTCGTCGCCGCCCACTACACCCTGGCCAACACCGCGCGGCGCGACGCCGCTGACCCCGCCCGCGTCACCGCCGCCTGGGAAGACGCCCACGCCGCTTTTCACACAGCCCTGCTGTCCGGTTGCGGCAGTCCACGCCTCTACGCCATCGCGACGTCATTGCGCGACAGCGCCCTCCTGTACAGGCGTTGGTCGGAAGCACTTGACCAGTCCGACTCGGCACGCGATCCAGCGGCCGAGCACTCCGCGATCCTCGAGCATGCCGTACACGGTCGCGCAGACGAAGCCGCTGCCGCCCTCGCCTCCCACATCCAGCTGACGACGACACTGATTCTCGAAGCGCAGTCCACGAATTAGCCGTCCGGGGCGGAGAACGGAATGTCCTCCGCCCCTGACAGCCCAACTCCCTGTCCGCGGACGGGATCCCGAAGATTGATCACGACTTCACACGGCAATGCACCTAGTCGTCACTGCCACCCCTGTGGTCGTCGGCCCCGTCGCCGTGATGACCACCGTGGTCTTCGCTCCCGGAGCGATCGTCGTCACCGCCCCTGTGATGATCGTCAGGCCCGTCGTCGTCCGACTTCCTCTCCGCCCTCGTGATCTGGCCGTTGCTCCGGTCGACATACACCTTGTACCGGCTGCCGTTCCTGAGAATCTTCACGCTCCACGCCGTACGACCGTGCTCCACTTCCGATTCGATCTCGGTGATCGTCCCACCGCCCACGTGGGCAAGGGCGATCTCTCCGGCGCGTCCACTGCTCACCGACGCGGCGGCGTTGGCGGGCGTGGTCGGACTCACCGTCACATCGGCCGTCACATCGGCCGTCGGGCTCGGCGTCGGGATCTCGGTGGCTGTTCCGGAAGCGGTCGCGGTCGGGGCCGACGATGCGCTCCGGGTGGGTGTCGCGTCCTGGTTGCCGCCCGCCAGAGCGGTTCCGGTGATCGCGGCAACCAGCGCCCCCGCCGAGAGCAGGATGACTGATGTGCGTTTCATGACGAACCTCCTACGAATGCCGTGTGGTGCTCGGAGGTTCGCGCGAGCCGGGATAGGGCCGCGCTGCGGCAGTGCTAACAGCGGGCTAAGGCTGCCCGTTCGGGACCGGACCAGGCGAGGGCGGCCCCAGCTCCAGAGTCACCCGGGCGCCGCCGGCCGGGCCGGTCGCCAAGTCCAGCCGTCCTCCACTGGATTGGGCGACGCGACGGGCGATGTCCAGTCCGAGGCCCGTGGAACCGCCACGGCTGGCGCCACGACGGACCAGGTCGGCCGACAGCCCGGGGCCTTCGTCCGCCACCGTCAGCAGGCCTCCGCCGCCGGCCCGGGGCTCCAGGGTGACGGCGAACGCGGTGCCGTCGGGTGTGTGGGCGAACACGTTGCCCAGCAGAGCGTCCAGAGCGGCGGCGAGTTCGTCGGCGGGGACACCGACGTGCAGTGGGCCGCTCGCCGACACGTCGAGGGTGACCGCGCGGCCGGTGTCCTCGGCCAGCACGGTCCAGAAGGCCACCCGGTCGCGCAGCGAGGTGGTCGCCTCACAGGTCGCGTCCACGTCGGTCTCCCGACGGTGGCGGGCCTGGCTGATCAGGCCGGTGACCGCCCGTTCCATGGCATCCACGCGCGCCGCGATCCGGGGCGCGTCGGCGTCGGACAGGGACTCGGCCTCCAGCCGCAGGGAAGTCAGTGGCGCGCGCAGGCGATGAGACAGGTCGGCGACCTGCTCGCGCTCCTCCCGGAGCAACTCCTGGATCCGGTCGGCAAGGTGGTTGAGCGCGCCGGCGACCTCGCGCAGTTCCGGCGGGCCGACCGGGCGGGCGCGTGCCGTGAGGTCTGCGCGGGCCAGCCGGTGGGACACGGCGGACAGTTCCCCGATAGGGCCGACCAGGGCGCGGCTGAGCCGGTCGGCGACGAGCAGACCGAGAAGCAGAGCCGCGACACCGAGGCCGACGAGCACCAGCCAGGCCCGGGCGACCCCGCGGGTCAGTTCGGCGGCGGGCACGAAAGCGCGGATCACGGCAGTGCCGTCCGGCCGTCCCAGAACGGCGATCACTATCTCGCGGCCGTCGGACCGTTCCACGGTCCTGCTGACTCCCGCTCGGGCCGCGAGCAGCACGGCGCTGGTCCGTGATGCCGGTGTGCCCAGCACCTCCCCGTCGGGCAGGAAGACCGTGATCGGCGCCCGGGACCCGGCGGCCATGTGCTCGACGCTGAACCGCAGGGTGTCAAGGTCAGCGGTCCCCACCAGCGAGACGAGGCTCTGCGCGTCGGCGCTCGCGGTGACGACGGCCCGGTCCTGAGCCACCGTACGCAGCAGCAGTGCCAGGGGCACCACGAACGCGAGGAGTGCCAGGCACATGGTGGCCGCGACGAGCAGGGTCAGGCGACGCCTCATCGGCGGTCCCCGGGCGCGCTCAGCCGGACTCCGACTCCCCGCACGGTGTGCAGGTAACTCGGTGCCTGCGCGGTCTCGCCGAGTTTGCGACGGAGCCAGGACAGGTGCACGTCCACCGTCTTGTCGGCACTGCCGTAAGGCACCCGCCATACCTCGGTGAGCAGTTCCCGCTTGGTGACGACCTGCCCGGCACGGCTGGCGAGGTGGTACAGGAGGTCGAACTCGCGGGGAGTGAGATCAAGGTTGGCACCGGCAAGGCTCGCCTCGCGGGTGCCCGGGTCGATGCGCAGGTCACCGACGACCGCCGCGGCCACGCTCTGCGGGGAGTTGGGGCCGCGCCGGAGCACCGCCCGTATGCGTGCGTCCAGTTGGGCAGCGGTGAACGGTTTCACCACGTAGTCGTCCGCGCCGGCGTCCAGCCCTCGGATGATCGCCGCCTCATCGTCCCTCGCCGTCGCGATGATCACCGGTACGGAGCTGACCGCACGCAACATGCGCAGCAGTTCGATGCCGTCCAGATCCGGCAGGCCGAGATCGAGGATGACGAGGTCCGGACGCTCGTCCAGCGCGGTCTGCAGGCCGCCCATCGCGGTGTGCGCGGCGGCGACCGCGTGATCGCGCTCGCGCAGGGCACGAATCAGCGGCGTCCGTATCGTCGGGTCGTCTTCGATGAGCAGCAGTCGCACCACGCGGGCACGCTATCCGAGCCGACGGCCGCGCCTACCCCGTTAACCGTCTCTTAGGGTTCCCCGGTGCTGTCGTTAACGAGGGCCGGGGCATAGTCGTACGCATGCCCTCCCGCACACTGCTCGCCCTGGCCGGCTGGACGGCCGCCGCCACGGCCGCCACGCTCACCGGTCTGGCAGCCGTCCATGTCATCGGTGACGGGATCACTGCCTCCACCGACGGCGGAGTACTCACCCCGCGGCAGGTCGAGCAGCAGCTCGCGGCGGCGAAAGCCTCAACGTCGGCCGCTCCGGGCCGGCAACCGAGCTCCACGGCTCCGACGGACCTCCCGACCACCACCCCGGCACCCTCGACCACTGTGGTCAAGAAGACGTTCTCCACTCCTGGCGGGACCGTCATCGCCCAGTGCGACGGCACGACGGTGCGGCTCCTGTCCTGGGCCCCCGCTCAGGGATACGGCGTCGAGAGCGTCGACCGAGGGCCGGACGAGCGTGCCGAAGTGAAGTTCGAGGGAGCAGCCGGCAAGGTCGAAATCCGAGTGCGGTGCGTGAACGGCGAACCCGCCGGATCATGGGAACAGGACGACTGACACTTCGACGCCCAAGCAGCACGAGTAACGTCACTTCTCTGGTGGCGTGTTCGCTGAGGCAGGATCGTCCGGCGCGTTGCGGTAGTCGGTGTAGGTGTAGGGGTTGTCGAGCACCTTCGACTCGGGGATGTCCGGGTGCATGCCGGCGGCCCACTCCTCCTCGCCCAGTGTGCCGCGAAGGTATTCGACGGTGCCCTCGATCGCCTGACGGGTCTTCGGGAGGTCGGCGCCGACGAGGTGGCCGTCGTACTTCAGGACCCGGCCGTTGACCAGGACGGTGTGCACGTCGCCGCGCTGGGCCTGGAGCACGACGTGGCCGTACGGGTTGACTATCGGGAACATGGCGGGCGACTCGTCGTTCTTGATCAGTACGAGGTCTGCGCGCTTGCCCGGTTCGATGCTACCGACGATGCCGTCGAGCCCGAGGGCCCGGGCGCCTCCGCGCGTGGCGTACTCCACGACGTCCTCGGCCCGCAGCGCGATGTGGGTCACGGTGTCGCCCTTCGCGTGCGCCTCGAAGTGCTCGCGCGTGCGGTCGGAGGAAAGGGTCGCCCTCATCGCGGCGAACGCGTCGGCGCTCCACCACACGCTGGTGTCGACGGAGAGGGAGATCGGGATGCCGTGCCGGCGCAGCGCCCAGCTCGATGGGTAGCCCTGGCCGCAGGACGCCTCGCTCTCGGCTGAGACCGACGCGTGGCCGCCGGTGGCCGCGATCCGGTGGTAGGAGTCGTCCGAGAGCGTCGCGGCGTGGACGTAGACCGTTTCAGGGGTCATGAAACCGTGCTCGTGCATGAGCCGGATGCCGTTGTCGTTGGTGGCGCCCCAGACGCCCGCGTGGGTGGTGACGGGGGCGCCGAGTTCGCGGGCCGCCTCGAAGGCCGCCTTCTCCGGGAAGGCCGGGTCGCCGGTGACGTCGAAGGCGAGTTGGAAGCCGAGCATCTCCGAGCGGGGCATGCGGCGCTCCACGAAGCTGCGGAAGTCGGGCGAGGCGGTCCACTCCCATGGCGCGCCGTGGATGTTGCCGTAGCCGAGGACGAAACGCCCGGGTACCTCTTCGAGTGCGTCCACCGCGGCTTCGGCATGCTCGATCGTGGACAGACCGTGCGACCAGTCGACGCTGGTGGTCACTCCGGAGTCGACCGCCTCGATCGCCGAGAGGAGGTTGCCCGCGTAGTAGTCCTCGGGGCGGAACTTCTTGCCGTGTTCGAGGTAGTTCCAGACGAAATACTGGGTGAGGGTCCAGTCCGCGCCGTACCCGCGCATGGCGGTCTGCCACATGTGCCGGTGGGTGTCGATCATGCCTGGCATAAGGATGCCGCCGGACGCGTCGACTTCGACGGTGCCATCGGGCACCTCGACATGCGGAGCGACCGCCTGGATGGAGTCGCCGACGACGAGGACGTCGCCGGACCGCAGGACGGTGTGTGCGTCGTCCATCGTCAGGACCAGGCCGCGACGGAAAACAACGGCGGGAGCGGCGGCGATCTCCTCCGGTGTCGGAGTGGTTGGGCTGCGGTCTGGCACGGCAGGTCCTCCGGTCGTACGGGGTGGGCAGGTCAGGTCGCGATGTCGGGGTAGGGCTGCGAGAGATGCGACAGCTTTCTCGCGTAGTCGAGCTGCATCCCGAGCGGTTCTGTGAAGTCGCGCTCGAACATGGCGATCCAGAGGGTGAGGGTGAGGAAGGGGTGGGCGCCGAGTTGGAACAGGGTGATGTGGTCGTGGGCGGCGAGCGCGGTCCGTTCCTCGTCGGTGAAGGAGAGCCAGGTGCTCTTCTCCGCGGCGACGCAGTTGAGGATCCGGTTGGCTTCCTCGGCCTCCCACCACGCGAGGGTGCCGGCCGGGTCCTCGCGGTAGCGCTCGGTGAGCTCGTGGTCCCGGTCGATGGTGAACAGGAACTTGTTGACGAGGTACTTGCTCACAGCAGCGTTCCCTTCGAGGCCGGCGGCGGACCGGTGATCAGGTCGGGGTTGGGATACCAGGTGAAGTAGGCCTCCATGGTGTGGAAGAGGTCGAGGTTGGCGGCGTAGTCGGCCTTGCCGTAGCCGGCGATCCCCATCATCAGCATGAAGTCCATGAAGCCGTGGGTGGCGTTGCCCGGAACGTGCAGGCTGTCGAGGCTGACCTCGGCCAGGCAGCCGTCGATGTCGCCGTCGGCGATCCAGCGCACCGCCCGCGCGTCGAACTCGGGGTCGGGACCGTGTGGGCCGAACTGGCGCGGCCCTCCGAGCTCGAGGGAAAGGTGGCCGGTGCCGATGACGGCGACGCGCAGGTCGCTCGGCCAGGCGTCGATGATCTCGCGGATCGTCTGTCCCAGCTTCACGAAGCGCTCGGGTCTTGGCAGCGGAGGGGCGAAGATGTTGGTGTAAATAGGGACGATCGGCAGGTCGTTCTGCGGGCGGACCGTGAAGATCGGGCAGGTGATCGAGTGGTCGACGCGCAGTTCGTTGGAGAAGGCGAGGTCGAAGCCGCGGTCGATGCCCTCACGGAGCATGTACGCCGAGAGCTCCTCGTCGCCTTTGAAGAGGAGTTTGGGAAGGCCGAACTCCCGCATCTCGTTTTCCCAGTTGCCGTCGTAGTACGGCGCCTTGCCGATCAGGAACTGGGGCATGTTGTCGAGCCAGAACTGATGGAAGTGGTCGGAGCCGACCATCACCAACACGTCCGGCCGGGCTCGGGTCAACGTCTCGCGGTACGACTCGACCTGCCGCACCCACTCGGCGGCGAACGGCGGCGCCTCTTCAGCCGGAAGCCGACTGGTCCTGTAGTAAAAGGGGTGGTGCGTGGTCGCGAGGATCGCGACAAGCTTGGCCATCTGCTGTTCACGCTCTCTCGTCGGTGGGGCCGGCGGGGTGGGATGGGTGGGCCAGCAGTGCACGCCGCCGGTTCAACAGGGGTGGAACGGCGGCCAGTACGCCGATGACGATCGCCACGACCGCTCCCGGGGCACCCGCGTCCGGCAGGTCGGCGACGTTGTCGATCGAGATCGAGCCGGGTCCGGTGAACGCGAGGCACGCGGCGATGGCGGCGTACGCCACGGGGACCTCGTAGCCGCCGAGGTGAGCCCAGAGGCCGTTGACCGTGTTCGGCGCGGCAGCCACGATCATCGTCCCGATCACCGTCGCGCAGCCGACCCGGGTGAACAGGCCGGTCGCGAGCAGTGTCGCCCCGAGCAACTCGCAGGTGGCGGCGAGGCCGACGTGGAAGCGCCCGGGGCGGAAGCCCCACGACTCGAAGACCTCGGCGGTCTTGTTCAGTCCCTTGCCGCGGAACCAGCCGACGCTCTTCTGCAGGGCGTGGCCCGCGAGCAGCGCGGCCAGGAACAGCCGCAGGGCGAAGAGCCCTATATCGGCCTCACCCATCGTCACCACCTTCCAGAAGGGTTGCCGGATCGACGAATTCCGCGTTCCTCTCGACCATCAGGTAGGCGTCCATGGCGACGGGCATCCGCAGCTCCTCGGCGAGCTGGCCCAGCAGGCCGGCGGCGCGGGCGAGCAGCGCGAATCCGCGGAGCAGCTCCATCGGGAGTCCCAGGTCGGCGAGCGCGGCGCCGACGACACCGGCTCCGTTGAGGACGAGCCGGCGTCCGAGGAACTCCTCGTGGACTCGGCCGATTGCCTCGAACAGGGCCAGGTGAGGGCCGTAGCAGGTTTCCTCGCGGGCGATCCTGATCAGGGCCGGTGTACGCGGGTCGAGCTCCTTGTGGACCGGGTGGCCGAGTCCCGGAATGATCCGCTTCCCGGTCCGCGCCTCCTGCACCACGGTCCGGGCCGCCTCGTCCCAGCCCGCGTCGTCGGTGGGCGGTTCGGGGAGCTTCTCCACGACCGCGCCGAGGAACTGGCCGCAGTCCTCGGTGACGCCCAGGAACCGCGAGCCGCCGCCCAGCAGGCCTGCGGCCAGCGCGCCCTGAACCGAGTCCGGGGCGGAGAGGAAGGTGAGCCGGGCCGCGATCGCTGTCGGAGTGAACCCGTGATCGGCCAGCGCCAGCAGGCAGGCGTCGAGCATCCGGACCTGGCCGGGAGTGGGCACGCGAAGCGTGACCATCCGGTGGACGAGCTCGGTCAGGCTGACTTTCCCCATCAGGTCGTCGGCGAGATCCTCGCCGAGGAGTGTGATGGTCGACGTGGTCGACATGCCGAGTGAGGTCGGGAAACGGAGCTCGCTCATCGGTCCTCTTCCCGGGTCTTCAGCCACTGCCGCAGTTGCTCACTGTGCTGACCGACCGTGGGTGGGGCGAGGTCGTAGCGGACCTCTGAGCGTGAGAACCCGATGGGGTTGCGGACCAGTGGGACGGCATCGGTCCCTTCCCCCACCCGCACCACGGGTTCGAGCCCGAGGCCGGCGGCGAACTCGACGCCCTCCGCGATCGTGTTGATCGGCCCGGCCGGAAGTCCGGCACCGACGAGGAGGTCGAACCACTCCGCCCGGGTGTGTGCCTGCAGGAGCTTCTCCAACATGGGACGGAGCACCTCGCGGTTCTCCGTGCGGTCACCGACCGTCTTGAAGCGTCGGTCCTCGGCCAGCTCAGGGGCTCCGAGCACTCTCACGAGAGTGGTGAACTGCCGGTCGTTGCCCGCGATCACGATCATCTCGCCGTCCGCGGTCCGTAGCGACTCGTACGGGAACAGGCTGGGGTGCGCGTTGCCCATCCGGCGGGGCACGACACCGCCGGCGACGTAGGCGCCCGTCTGGTTGACCAGGCCGGAGAGCGCCGAGGAGAGCAGGTTGACGTCGACATGCTGGCCGAGCCCGGACTCCTCGCGTTCGTGCAACGCGGCGAGTATGCCGATGAGGGCGTGCATGCCGGTCATCACGTCGAAGACCGAGATGCCCGCACGGTACGGCGGCCCCTCCGCAGGGCCCGTCAGGCTCATCAGCCCCGACATCGCCTGCACCAGCAGGTCGTATCCGGGAAGGCGTGCACCGCCTTCGGAGCCGAAACCGCTGATCGAGGCGTAGATGAGGCGCTGGTTGTCCGCAGAGACACTCGTGTAGTCGAGGCCGTATTTGGCGAGCCCACCGGGCCGGAAGTTCTCGATCATCACGTCGGCGCGAGCGACCAGCTCATGGGCTACCTCTAGGTCGTCGCGGTCCTTGAGATCGAGTGCGATCGAGCGCTTGTTGCGGTTGATGCTCAAGTAGTACGTCGACACGTCGTCGCGCGTGGGCGGGACCCACGTACGGGTGTCATCGCCACCGGGACCTTCGACTTTGACGACGTCGGCGCCGAGGTCGGCGAGCAGCATCGTGGCGTAGGGCCCGGCGAGGATCCGGGAGAAGTCGGCGACCAGCAGGCCGCTGAGCGGGCCGGCGGCAGAAGGCATGGGGTGAGCATCCTTTGGGATTGTCCGCTAGGCGGTCAGTCGTCCGTTTCCTTTACTGTGTGACGGCCAAAAGGACCTGTCAAGGTCGCTCACACCATCTTTTCCCTGCCCGCCAGCCAGGCAGTCCAGCAAGCCAAAGCAACGGGGAGCTGCGGCTTCCCCGGGAAACTCCCAGCTCAACGGCTATGAATGGGTCGACGACGAGCTTGCTTCAGGGCACTCCACGGCCGAAGCGGCCGGAGTGGCGGACATAGACGGACAGTCGTCCGTATCGCGTCGATAGAGGCTCTGAGGCGGATCGGACCCGAGGACTTGGCCAACGACCTGACGACCTGGTCAGTGAGCTTTTCTCGTTGGCGGCGCAACAGTCGGTTGCGTCAGTCGGCACACCCTGCGAACCCGCACAAGGCGGAAATCAAGCATGCCCGTGTCGGCGGCGCGAAGCGAGGTCTGCGCACCGAGACATGTCAGCGGGAGGTCCGGGCAGGCAGCAACCGCACGCAGTCCTGGCGCAGTGGAGTCAGCATCGCTTCGGTGAGGTCTTCGAGCTGTTCGGCTTGCTGGGGATCCAGGTGCCCAAAGACATGGCGACGTACTTCTTCGGCATACCCCGGCTCGGTGCGGCTCACCACCTGCCCGCCCGTCTCGGTCAGACGCGCCAACGTCCGGCGGGCGTCATCGGGGTCGCTGCTGCGGGTGATCCACTGCCGCTTCTCCAGCCTGGCCACGATGCGCGACAGGTGCGAGGGGGTGACGCTGGCCGTGGCGGCCAGCCGGCTCATATGGACCTCGCGGTCCTCACTCACCGACAGCCAGCGCAGGACTTGGTACTCCGCGTGACTGACCCCGGCTGCGCGTTCAAGGTACGCGTCCAGCTCGGCCGGTAGCCACATCATCACCCCGACCAGCAGAGACCAGGTGCGGTCCTGCTGGGGCGAGAGGTGCTGGGGGTCTACCACGGCGCCATTCTACCGTTACTTGCCACGGAAATCATCTGCACGTACCGTTACTTTCCACGGCAAGAAATGTCGCGCCCGTCGACTCCAGGAGACTCCCATGCAGGCTGCGCGCTATCACCGTTACGGCGACCCCGACGTCCTGGTCGTTGAGGACGCCCCCGAACCCCACGCCGGGGCGGGCTCGGTACGCATCGAGGTCCAGGCCACGAGTGTGAACCCCATCGACTTCCTGCTGCGCGAAGGCCACCTGCAGGAGGTGCTCCCCCTCGAGTTGCCCGCGGTGCCCGGTCGTGACGCGGTCGGAGTCGTGGACGAAGTGGGGCCGGGCGTCGAGGGCACGCGCGTGGGTGACCTCGTCTTCGGCCTGGGCGGAGTCAGCGACACAACCGCGCAGTTCGCAGTGCTGAGCGCCTGGAGCGCCGTCCCCACAGACTGGTCGACCGAGCAGGCCGCCGCGGCCGGACTCGCCTCGGCCACCGCGGCGGAGGTCATCGCCGCCCTCGGTGACCTCGACGGGCGGACCCTGCTGATCGAGGGAGCCTCCGGCGCGGTGGGCAGCGCCGTCGCCGCCTTCGCACTGGCAGCGGGGGCGACGGTGATCGGCACCGCCCGCCAGGCCAACCACGCCCACCTCACCGACCTGGGGGTCCAGGCGACCACGTACGGCCCTGGGCTGGCCGAACGGGTCGCGGCTCTGGCCCCGGCCGGCGTCGACGCGGCCGTTCACGCCGCACCGTCAGCCTCGCTGCCGGACCTCCTGGACATCGTCGGCGACCTCGCCCGCGTCGTCACCGTCATCGACTCCGAGGGCGCGGCGCGGCTTGGGCTGCGCAAGATCGATGCCCGCAACGACTCCGCCCTTCTGCGGCAGGCCGCCGAGCTCGGCCGTCGAGGGCTGTACACCCCCCGCGTCGAGCACGTGCTGCCGCTGGCCTCCGTCGCCGAAGCTCACACGCTCGCCCAGAGCGGCAGCGGCAAGGTCGTCATCACCCTGCCCTGAGCGCCGCGGCGAACCCCGGCAACGCCCTGCTGAGTTTCTGCGTCGACGACCTCGACACCGGAACCGTCACGGTCCTGGAGCGGTGGACGTCGCGACGCCGCAGGAGGCGTTGGTCACGCACCTGAGAACTCCGCAGGTCCAGCAGATCTTCGCGAGTGAGCTCCGCGTATGCGCAACGAAATACGGATGTTCGGCGCCTCCAACAAGCGCGATCCCCGCGCCTGACACCAACACGCTGCGAAATCGCCAGAGTAAGAACACCCGACACCCCCAGGTTGCCTTACAGAGGCAAGACTCCGGTGGGATGGGCGCTTCTCGCAGTCGCCCGCGCCACCGGAGCTCCACCATGCCTACTCCCGTCACCTCCACCGCGGTGCTGCCCACCTCCCGGGCCACCGTTCAGCACATCGGCACTCTTCTGGAACGCCATCGCCTCCACCTGGGTACCCGCACCGGACGCCACGCCCGGGCGTCTTCGCCCACGCGGTCCTGATCCGCCGGTTCCTGCTGGATGCCACCCGAACCGCGAGCCCTGCCCGCGACAACGGCATCGGCCTGTCTACCTGCTACCGCTGAACTGCACGAAGGCACTCAGAAAACGGCTCAGTGCCCCGGGCGGGCGGAAAGTACCTCCGTGGAGGGCTGCGACTGCCAGGTCGACCAGTCGGAGGAGATCTTGCTCGCCGCGTCCATCAGCAGGGGCAGGTAGTTCTCCGTGAGCACCTCGACGCTCGTCTCAGCGGCGTGCGTGCTGACGTTCAAGGCCGCGCGAACGGCTCCCCCGCCATCCCTCAGCGGCACGGCGATCGACCGGATGCCCGGCGCCAACTCCTCGTCCGCCAGCGCCCAGCCCCGTGCACGCACCGCCCTCAACTCCTCGGCCAGCGCCTCGCGATCAGCCGGTTTCGTCACCACCCAGGAAAGCGACGGTGTATCAAGCGCCTCGGCGAGTTCCTCATCGCCGAGCTGGGCCAGCAGCACCTTGCCCTGAGACGTGCGCACGGCCGGAAACTTCGTCCCGATCTCGACTCGCAGAGTGATGATCTTCGGCACCGACACCCGCGCGACGTACACGATGTCCGAGCCGTCGAGCTGGGTGATCGAGGACGACTCGTGCGTGCGCGCCACGAGCGTCTCCATGTGCGGGCGGGCCATCTCCCACAGCCCGAGAGAGCTGGCGTACGCGATTCCCAGCCTGAGCACCTGCGGCGTCAGCGCGAAGCCGCCCTCACCCGTCGCACGGACGTAACCCAACTCCTGCAGCGTCAACAGCAGTCGTCGCGCCGTCGGCCGGGCCAGGCCGGTGGCGACGGCGACCTCGGTGAGGCTCAGCTCACGGCGGGTCGCGTCGAAGCACGTGAGCACGTCCAACCCGCGTGCCAGTGCTTCGACAAAATCCGCACCCTTGCCTCGTCCTGCCATGTCATCCTCCGCTCGGCGCCTTCCGCATCGTAGGCACGCTCACCGCCACCTGCCCAAAAAGCCTCCGGCGGACCTGCGCCGTGTCCCTTCCTGCGCCGTTTTTCTTCCCGCGCCATGTCCCTTCCTTGTGTCGGGCGAGCCGTCGGCGTCACCACGTCTGGCGGGGCCAGCCGCTCCACACCCCGGCGCAGGCCAGCACATGGACAGTCGCCATGGCGGCGAGAACGATCACGTAGGGCTCCGCCCCGCCGTCGTCAAGCCGCTCGGTGCTGGCCGGTCGCGCCCAGCCGCCCGGGACCACGGAGACCTCGACGACCGTGCCCACCGGTGTCCGCTTCCGTGGTCCGTACGAGGTCCAGCCCAGGTCCTGCTCGGTCGCGGCATCGGCGAGCCGGTAGGAGACCTGCCCGGAATTCTCGTCCACTCCCTCCTCGGCAGTGGGCTTCGCTTCCATGACGCGGGCCAGGACCGGCTGTCCCACCGTCTCGTGCGCCGCCCACGGAACGAGGAAGGGGCCGGCGCCGAGGAGAACGGCAGCGGTGAAGACAGGCGCCGACGTCAGACGCTCCCTGACAACCGCGCCCGATCCGTAGTCCCAGGTGTAGGCCACCCAGATGGCCGCGGGGAGGGAGCCGAACGCCGGGAGGACCGAGACCAGACCCCATGCGCCGCCCCGCCCTCCGAGAAGTACGGCAGCCGGCGCGACGATCAGCGACCAGCCCATCACCGCTGCCAGCAGGGCCTTTTTACATCTGGGGCGCGTACGTTTCCCGACGAACGCCACCGCGACCGCCACGAGTTGCACGCACCAAAGGACGGCCCCGGACGGGCCCCCACTACGGTCTGAGCGCATTCGTGCGCCCTGCCCGTGTTCCGCGCGGCCCACTTCCGATGTCCCGCCGCGCCCCGGTCACCCTTCCTCCCGCTGAGCCGGGCCCGTGTCGTGCAGTGAGCGGCTGATCTCGTCGAGCCTGTCGAGCCCGGCCTGCACGGCCTCCAGTTCGTGTTCCAGCGAGGTGAGATCCGGTTCGGGTGCGGTGGCATCGCCGGCGGCGTGGAGCGAGACGAGCAGCGAGCCGCGTTCGGCGGCGGCCTCCAGACGCAGCACGGTCGATTCCAGTGTGGCCATGAGGACTTCACGCAGTTCCGCCAGGCGTGCCAGGGAGTCGGCGCGTTCGCCGGTCGCGCGGGCGGAGGCCTCCTTGGCCTCCCGCATGGCTCCTTGAGCGGCTTGGGCCTCCTTCTTCAGCCGCCGCTGGTCGTTGCGCAGTGCCTCGTGGTCGGTGCCGGCGGTGGCGGCATCGATGATGCGGACCGCTTCGGCCCGGGCGTGGAGTTCGTCGGCCGCGGCCCGGACGAAGGTATCCGCGGTGGTGAGCGCCTCGGTCACGGCAGGGGTGGTGTTCTCGCGCCGGTGGCGGTCGAGTCTGCCGGCGGCGGCCGAGGCGCGCTCCAGCCAGAGCTTGGCGTCCGGCGGAGGTTCAAGCCGCGCGGGATCAGTTCGTACGGGTCTGAGGCCGGCGGACGCCGGCCCGGGCTCGGCGTCGGGACTGCGCGTCAGGCGGTCGGTGACGGTGTGGGCCGTCCAGACCAGGAGGCCGATGCCGACTCCGGCGGGCAAGGCCGCGGTTGGCGCGGCCCCGGCCAGGCTGGTGGCCGCGGCACCCGCCGCGCCCAGCAGCGTGGCCGCGGTGGCGGCCGGGAGGTGTCTGCCTTTCATCGTGTACTCACCGCCTTACGGCCGGTCCCGCACGGGGCGGGACAGTGGTGGCCGTGTCGTCGCAAGGGACTGCCGGGGGCTAGAAGTTGCTGATGACGGAGACCATGACCTTGTCGATGACCGCGGGATCACGGGCGTCGTACGAGGTGGCCTTGGTGGCGGCGGAGATCTCACTCAGGGTGCCGAAGTCGGCCTGGTCGCTGAAGGCGACGGTGAAGACGCGCACCGAGCGTTCCAGCCGGCTGGCGTCGATGTCGCTCAGCAGGGCGTCGAGGTCGTTGTCGGCCGGGTATTCGTTCTTGCCGTCGGTCAGGACCACCACGGCGTTGATCCGGTCGGTGTCGAGATCGGCGAGGACCGCCTGCTGGGCGGCGCGCACCGTGCTGTAGAGGGCCGTGCCTCCTTCGGCGTTCAACCCGTTGATGGCGTCGGCGAGTTGGTCCTTGCTGTCGCGGACAGGTTTCGGCGGCAGGATCTGCCGGTACGGCTCGGGGTGGTCGCCGGTCTCGGTGGAGAAGGCCCACAGCCCGACCTCGTCGTCCGGGTGGTACTGGCCAAGGGTGTTCACAGCGGCCTTCTTGGCTGCCTCCAGTCGGCTCTGCCCGTTTCCGGCGGGCTGGTTCATGGAGCCGGATACGTCCATCACCAGCAACACCCGTGCCTTCTTGCGCAGTTCGTCCCAGCTGTCGAGGACCGCTCCGAGCACGTCGGGGGCGGGCGGGTCGATGAGGGACAGCTTCTGCTTGCCCTCGTCGGGCAGGCTCACCGAGGCGGCCAGTTCACGCCCGGCGTTGCCCTCGTGGTCGCGGAAGCCGTGCTGCTGGAAGCGGCGCTGCTGTGCGGGTTCGAGGAGGAAGGCGCGGAAGTCGGCGGCCGCGGCGCGCTGTTCGTCGGTGGCCGAGGGCAGCACCACGAAGGGATGGTCGAGCATGAGGGTGCCATCGTCCGGGTGCAGGGCCACCAGCGGCACGTTCGGCTTCCTGCCCTTGCCGAGCTGCTCCACGTCACCGGTGGGACTGCCCTGGTTGTACAGGTGGATCAGCTGCTCCTGGACGGTGACGGCGCTGGCGTAGGACAGGGCCTGGCCCTTCGCGTCGGCCTCGGCGAGGTTGGCCATGTAGGCGGTCGCGTCGGAGCCGTAGTGCAGCACTCCGGCCTCCACTCCCGCCACGAACTTCCGGGTCTTGCCGTCCTTGACCTCGTCGAGGGTGAGGTCGCTCGAGCGGCCGGTGGCGGCGTAGAAGGCGGCTACGGTCGCGGCCAGGCCCGAGGTCGAGGTGTGCGGGTTGTCCTTGCCCAGGTGGAAGCGGCCCCACTCGGGGTGGCCGAGCGAGCCCCAGCCCTTCTCCGTCAGCGAGAGCACCTCGCGCCAGCTGATCTTCTTCTGCGGCCAGCCCACGGCTTCGGCCATGGGCCGTGGCATGGCGATGGCCAGCGGGCTGGTGGCCAGGGAGACGGGCTTGTCCCCGGTGAGAACCGCGCGGTCCGACGCGGTGCCCTTCTCGGTGAGCAACGTCAGCCACAGTGAGGCGGTCGGCGTCCACGCCTGCGGCTCGGGCGCTTCGTCACGCGCCTCGTCCCAGCCCTGCGCCAGTGCCTCCATGGCGACGCCTGAACTCGTCTCGGACACCGACACCCGGGCGCACCGGCCGCCTGGCAGGTCACGGTCCGATTCGTCGTACTCCCCTGCCAGTTCGGCGAGCAGATCGCCCTTCTCCGTGGAGGAGTTCACCTCCAGCCGGACACCGCAGTCCCGTCCGGAGTCGCCGGAGACCTGGCTGACCACCAGGAAGGTGGCCAGTATCGCGACCAGTCCCACTGCCGTACTCACCAGAAGCGGCAGTCTGCGCGCCAAGAGCCCACCCGTGCGTCGGTTCATGGTCCCCCCTGGAATCACTTACGAGCAGGCAATGCGCGGCGGACGGTGAGGTGTGACGATCCGTCCTCCGCAGGCCTGTGAACGCCCGTCTGATTGTCCTGGTCATGACTGACGCACGGAAGTGCCTTGCTGGTTGCGGCAGTTGAGGTACGCGATACCGGCCGGCCCTGGATCTACCGGATGCCGAACGGCTCCGTTCCCACTCCAGCCACGGGCACCGATCGGCTCAACGGCGCATCTCGGCTGCGGTGAACCGCCGTTGTCGAGCTTCCCACCCGAAGCCTGCGCGCGGACCCACCCGGCATCCGCCAACGAGGCGGACCCTGCCCCAACGAATGGTCACCTGCGTGCGCGCCCGGCGGTTGTATCGGCAGCCCATACCTGCACTGTGCCGTCGGTGGTTCCGACAGCCAGCGTCGAGCGTGCCGCGTTGTAGGAGAGGCTGGTGAATGCCTCGGAGCGGGAAGGGGCATGCAGGAGCCTGGGGCTTTTGTCGATGTCCCACACCTGCACGTATCCGCCGGCGGTGCTGGCTGCGATTCGGCTGCTGTCGGTGAAGACGAGCCCGGTGATCGATCCAACTCCGCCGGGAAGGGGGCGAGTCGACACCTTGTCGTACGGAAGTGGCGCGTCAGGGCTCTTCACGTTCCAGAATTTCGTGGTGCCGTCACTGCTGCCGGCCGCCAGGACACTGCCATCGGGGCTGTAGCCCACGCTGGTCACGGGCCGACCACGTTCCAGTGTGCTGAGGACCTCTGGCGTACTGGGAGCCCTGACGTCCCACAGCTGAACGGTCCCGTCGATACTGGCGACAGCCAGCGTCGTGTCCTGACTGTCGAAAGCCACATCAGTAACGGAGTGGTGACGTCCGGGCGCCGCCAGAACCGCGGGAGTCTCACGGCTTACATCCCACAACTGCACGATGCCCTGCGAGTTGGCTACGGCAAGGGTCTGCCCGCCAGGGCTGTAAGCCGCACTGGTCACTGCGCTCTTACGGCCTGGCGGTGGGGAGAGAACGGCGGGTTCCCGGCTGCCGTGCACCTGGAGGAGCAGGACGGAGCCGCTGCTGGTGCTGACGGCGTACGTCTTTCCGTCGGGGCTGAAGGTGACGCCAGTGGCTGCCCCCGTGACCTCGGGCGTCCGGCTGTTGTTCAACTCACTACCCGACACCGTGTCCTGCACGATCACGCGGCCGTCGGAAGTGGTCGCGGCGAGCAAGCGCCCGTCGGGGCTGTAGGCGATACCGGAAACCGGGCCGATACCCACGTTGTAGGTTCGCTTGATGTCCGCTTGGGCGGTGATCGGCTCCAGTGGAGGATGCTGAGCGCTGTCGGCCGCCGGAATCGGGAAATGCAGCAGCCAGCCGGCAGCGAACGCGGCACCGCCAACCAGAGCGATCACCACGGGTACGGCCAGAGTCGGCACCGAAAGTCGCATATGCGGGCGGTAGGGGCGTTTACGCCCGAAACTCCCCGGTTTCCGGCGCCCGGGCGTCAGTGCGAGGAAATCCAGGAAGGTGGCGTCAGGGGAGACTCGCGTGACTCCCGAGGGCTGCCGAAGCGCCAACTCGCGAACGAACCGAGGTGATCGTTTACGGGGCATGAGGGTACTCCTGAAGGTGGTCACGGAAGGTGGGCCGAGTCGCTGGGGTTGCTCTCGTCGTCCTGGTCCTTCTCCTGCCGTTCATCGACGACAGCCCTGGACGGTTGCGGCACGTCGGGTAGCACCCTGCCCTCGTACTTTTCGGCAGCGGAGTCATCCGCCTCACCGTCCCGCCCCAAGGCATCCCGCTCCGTTGCATCGCGAACGGGAGCGGAGTCCGAAACCGGACCGTGGACTTCCTCCGGGAACATCGGTGTGGGAAGGGGCTCCCGGCCGGACCCCGGCTTCCTACCCGCCTGAGGGACTCTGCCGTCGACCGGACCGGCAGCTCGGGGGGACGGTGGGCGAGTCAGTCGCTCATTCTTTCGAGAATTTACGGTGCCGTTTTGTTCTTGCCGGCCTTCCCTGCCGCCCTCACCAAGCTCAGGATTTCCTTGGGTCTGCGTCTGGGCCAGCCGCGAGATCAGCAAGGGAGCCGTCATGCCGGTCACCATCGCGTGCATGGGCGAGAAAACATCTGAGGACGCGGTAATCGCGGCTGGTGGCAATACTCCCAGGAATAGACGCAGCGTCACTGTGCCCCAGAAGTATTTGCGCTGCTTACGGTTCGACCATGGCGCCCGAAATCCACGCGCGTCACCTGGAACTCTCATCATGAGGTAGATCTGCAACGCCTCCGCTGCGGCGCTTCCGCCGAGCCCCCATAGAGCGGCGTATAAGGAATTCATACGCACGAGCGTAATACAGTCACAGGACCCCGTTGGACCACATCGGAAAACACCTACCAGGCCGGCCAACATTCGCCACCAAGGAGAAAGGATTCCTCACAGCACGTGCCACAGCTTTTTCTCCCGAACCGCTTCCACATATTTCAAGTTCGCCACTGTAGGACGATATTTGACGTCGATATTTGACTTCATAAGACTGAATCTGATCAGCGGCGGAGGCCTTCGGGGAAGCCATGTCCAGCCCGCGAGGCCGGCCGCGGACACGGCCGCCGCGAGATCCGCACCCGGAAGATTCCTGACCGTCTCCACCGGCATCGACTTCCCGCACGCCGCCCAGGCCGTCCCGATCCGCCGGCGGCACCGTTTGGACCAGCCGAGACGCTTCACCACCGAGACCGTCTACGCGATCACGAACCTGCACGTGCACCAGGCCCGACCAGCACAGCTCGCCGCGTGGATCCGCCGCCACCGGCACATCGAGAAACAGATCCACTAGGAAGGGCGCCCATCGCACCATTCAAGGCAGTGGATTTGGTCTCCCGGGGACACGGGCGGCGGCTGCGGCGACGGTTGCCAGGTCTTCGCTCGAGAAGCCGGCGCGGCTCAGCACCGCCAGGGATTTGTTCGTTGCCAACGTGCACAACGCCAGCTCTGCCGCCTCCTGCTCATCGGCCCCGGCCGCCAGCAACGCCTGCTCCAGCATCGCCCGCAAACCGTCGATCATGGCGCGGACCATCGCCTGGCCCTCCGCGTCGAGGGCCGGGAACTGCGTAGCCGACACCGTGAGCAGGCAGCCATCCGGGACCGTCGGGTCGGCGATGCGGTTCAGGGCGACCTGCAGGTAGGCGGCCACAACGGCGCTCGGGCTCGGGTGGGGGCCGGACAGTGCCTGGTCGTACAGCGGGTGGTAGGTCTGCGCGTACCGTTGCAGGCTTTTCCGGAAGAGGGTGCTCTTGTCGCCGAAGGTGGCGTAGAGCGAGCTCCGGCCCAGGCCCGTGCCCTCGGTCAGGCGGTCGATCGAGGCCTCCGAATAGCCCCAGCGCCAGAAGACGTGCATCGCGCGTCGTAGCGCCTCGTCCACGTCGAATTGCTTGCGGCCTGCCATGGTCCTCAGCCTACACATCTTGCACCGATCGTTTCAAGATGTGTATGGTCGCCAGCATGACAAGTTGCACTGATCGTTCCAAGATGAGTCCGGCCAACGGCACGACAAGCTTGAGTTCTCTGCGGCTGCCCGACGGGTTCACCGACGTCTTCACCAGCCGGCTCGTGGAGCTGAACGGGCTGCGGCTGCACGCCGTCACCGGCGGGGACGGCCCGCCGTTGCTGCTGGTCGGCGGGTGGCCACAGACCTGGTACGCCTGGCGGGAGGTGATGCCCGCGCTCGCCCGCGAGCACACCGTCGTCGCCGTCGACTCGCGCGGGGCCGGGCTCTCCGACAAGCCCGACGACGGTTACGACGCCGGCACCCTGGCCGCCGATCTGGTCGAGCTGATGGCCGCGCTCGGGCACGACCGGTTCGACGTGGTCGGCCATGACATCGGCATGTGGACCGGATACGCCCTCGCCGCCGATCACCCCGAGCGGGTGGGCCGGCTCGCCGTCGTCGACGCCATTATCCCCGGCCTCACGCCGACCCCGTCGGTCTTCAGCCCGGCCGCGGTCAACCAGCGGCTCTGGCACTTCGGCTTCAACCGGCTCACCGACCTCAACGAGGAACTGGTCCGGGGGCGGGAGCGGCTCTTCTTCGGCCACCAGTTCGCCAAGAAGGCAGCCACCCCGGACGCGATCCCCGCGTACGCCGTCGACGTCTACGTCGATGCGATCGTCGCGGATCCTCGTGGGCTGCGGGCGAGCTTCGCGTACTACCGGGCGCTGGACGAGACGATCGCGCAGAACGAGCAGCGCAAGAACACCCGGCTGACGCTGCCGGTGCTCGCCGTCGGCGGCGCGCGGTACAGCGGCACGATGGTCGCCGAGACGATGCGGCTGGCGGCCGACGACGTCACCGGGGCGGTCATCGACGACTGCGGCCATTACGTGGCCGAGGAACAGCCGGCGCGGTTTACCGAGATCCTGGAGGACTTCCTCGGTGGCGAACCGATAGCAGGAGTGCCGCACGGCTGACACATTCGTGGCGGAGTTTCGCCATGTCTGTCCTGCGCCCCGCTCATCCACGTCGCGGCGCCTCCAGCGTCCATAGAATCGACGGTGATGCGTATGCCGTCGGTGGTGCGCGAGAAAGAATGCCGACGTCCACAGTCGGCTACCGCAGGGTCCCGGCCGCGATGATCACGGCGTTGCTCCGCACCGGCGTCGCTCCGGCCGGGTCACCCCCGGCCAGAGCGACGACCGCCAAGCCACCGTCCAAAGTCGACAAAGAGATGCGACAGGCCAACGGGCGATCACCGTCGACGGCAAGGCGTTACGCGGATCTCGCACCGTCGACACTGCCGCCCGGCACGGCACAGCACTCGGCGCCCAGCCCTCGGCCGCCGCGCCCGGCGGATTCCCGACTACACCTACTCCCGCACGCTTCTGACGCCGTCTCAGCTCAAGTACAACCCCACCGGCGAGATCATCTTTCCGCGCATCCGGGGCGTCTCCGACAAGCTCAGCTCTCCGCTGGGCCGCTACTACCTGTACTACGCGCCGCACGACGCACCCGGTGGGATCTGCCTGGCCTACGACAACTCGCCGGAAGGCCCGTTCACGGAGTACCCGTCGAACCCGATCGTCTCCGACAAGCGGTCCCCGCACTACTCCGTCAGCCATGTCTCGCCCCCCACGTGCTGTGGAACGCGGACGCCAAGGAGTTCTGGCTGTATTTCCACGGCGAGAACACCACAACCCGCCTCGCCCGCTCGGCGGACGGGACCCGCTTCACGTACGACAAGGTCGTGCTGTCGACCTCGATGCTTCCGGCGGGCACCACGGAGACCTCGTACGCCCGGGCCTTCCGCCACGACCTGCCCTCACGCGGGTCCCGCTACGTGATGGTGTTCATGCTCAACAACACCACCAACCACCGTGACATCCACTGGGGTTGGTCCGGCGACGGCCGTACCTGGACCTGCGATCAGCAGCCGTTGATCCGGCACGGCGATGTCGGCGCGGTCAACGTCGGCGGCCCGCACCTCCTCTACCGCGACAACAGACACCTACGTCGTCCACAACAAGGACAAGGCGAGCGGCGGAGACACCATGATCACCGAGGTCGGCAACGACTTCGCCAAGCGCAAACACCTCGGCGTCTTCTACAACTCGCGCAGCGCGGCTCAGGAGAACGGGCGTGCCGCGGCGCCATCGCGTTGGCGCGAGGCTGACCCGCCGTGCCGCCCACCCCGTGAGGTCTTCGGAGGGCCGGAAGGCCACCCCGGTGGCGTCGGGAACGCGTCACCGGGGACGGAACCCGCACGATCTGCCGAGTGCCACAAGGGGCGACAAGAGTCTTGACGTGCGGATGGCTCGGCCACAAGATGACCAGACACTTTGACAACGTTGTCGAGAGGTTCTGCCGATGTCGCACCACGCCGTGGGGTTCACTCGCCGTCAAGCCGTGCGGCTGCTCGGCGCTTCCGGCATCGTGGCCGGCCTCCCGCTCACCTCGGTTGCGGGCCGGGCCTCCGCCGCGACACCCACGACCACCCCGGCATCGGACCCTGTCTCCGACACGTACTACCGCGTGCTGCTCTCCCACACCCGGTGGTCGGAAGAGCGCTGGGACCCGGCCCAAGGGCACTACACCGACAAGGACTTCGGCTTCGCGGTCGTCCTCGGCAACGCCGTCCTGCTGACCCGGGGCCCGTACGACGCCGAGCGTGCCGGAGTCGACAAGGACACCCTGCGCGCCAGGACCCTCGCCACGCTGAAGTACTTCGCGGCCTCCAACCGGCTGGCCGGGGGCGCCCTGTGGGGGCGGAAGCTGTTCTGGGACACCACGTTCCAGTCGTACTTCGTGCTCGCGGCCCGCCTGCTGTGGGACGACCTCGACGAGGCGACACGCCGGAACGTCGACGCCATCGCCCGCGAACAGGCCCAGTTCACCACGGAGTTGGGCACGAGCGACGACCCCGACTCCGGCGGCTGGACCCCGCACGGCCTGACCGGGGGTTTCGACGGCGACACCAAGTTGGAGGAGATGGGGGTCTACACCCAGTCGCTGGCCCCCGGTCTGGCCTGGGCGAGCGATGATCCGCGGTACGAGACATGGCGCGCGGCGTTCGGCCGGTGGGGCCGCAACGAGGCGGGCCTGCCCGCCGCCGACCTCGCCAACCCGGCCCGTGTGGACGGGGTCGCCGTCAGCGCGAACACCGCGCAGAACCTCCATGACACGTTCATCGTCGAGAACCACGGCTCGTTCGGCCCGCACTACCAGCAGGAACTCTGGCGTACCTCGGGACGCAACAGCGCCCACTTCCTCGCCGCCGGACGGGCTCTGCCCGAGGTGCTCACGGCGCAGCCGAACGCCGGGCCGCTGTGGCGCACCCTGCTCGGGGTGATGAGCGATGCCGGAGAGCCCCTGATGCCGATGGTCGCCGACCGCGAGCACCTCTATGGCCGGGACGTCATTCCGCTCGCCTTCCTGGCCCAGGTGGTCGGTGACCGTGCGGCGGCCCGCTGTGAAGTGGCCCTGGCCGAGCGCCTGGAGGCCTACCAGCAGTATCCGCCGCAGTACCGCCTCGCGAAGTTCTCGGGCGAGCCCAAGTACGAGCCGGAGGCCCGGGCCGAACTGGCCATCAGCTACCTGCTTCACGAGTGGCGGGCCCGGTCGGGGCAAGCGCCCGTGCGCCCCCTGTCACAGCGTGAGCTCTTCGAATTGGCGAGCGGCGTCGCCGACTACGGCACCGGACCCGGACTCGTCTCCCATCAGTCGCCGGGCGCGTGGTCCGGTGTCGTCAGCAAGCCCGGCTTCGTCAAGTTCGCCTGGCAACCGGCACACGACGACTGGCTGTTCGCGCTCAGCGGTACGACACCGATGTTCCTGCCGAGCACCGGCGCCAAGGTCACCGGGCGTTCGGTCGTCACGTACTCGCGGTCACGGGACGGGTTCGACGGCAGCGCGAGCCTGCTCACGCTGGACCAGGGGTATGCGGGGTTCACCACCTTGCCGTCCGGCGCGGTCGTGTACGCGTCCTCCGGAACGGCCTACGGCGAGGGCCACTTGGAGGTGCGCAACCTGACCATGCCCGGAGTGCCGGGGCTGGACGGGAACCGGACCTACCGGGTGGCCGAGGGGAGCACGACGGTCGCGGCCGGAAGCGGTGCCACCACGTCCACCGGACCGCGCGTCGACGAACTCACCTTTCCACGCGGCCGGTTCCGTCTTCTGCGGATGCTCGGGGTGCGTCCCGACCCGTCGTACGGCTATTCGCTGTACGCCTTCGAGATACGTGACGGAGCCTCGGGCGGCGACCTGGCGCGTGCGGCCACATCGACAGCCTCCACTTCCTCCTTCGACCCGGGCAAGGAGCCCGCACTCGCCGTCGACGGGGTCGCCACCAGCCGCTGGGCGGTGTCCCGCGCGGACCGTCCACGTGCGGACAGCTGGATCGCGGTCGACCTGGGCACGTCGCAGGACGTGGACCGGGTGACGCTTCGCTGGGAGGCCGCGGCGGGCCGTGCGTACCGGATCGAGGGATCGGTGGACGGGCGGCAGTGGACCGAGCTGGCCGCCTGGCCACGACCGGATCTCACCAGCCGGGGCGGATGGCTGGACATCGACGGCCGCGCGGGACTCCTCGTACGGGGCGGCTCCAACCCGCTGTCGGTGTACGGCGACACGGTCGTCCTCTCCGACGGACCGGCCCAGAGCGTGCTGGTCGAGGCACTCCCCGGTGCGACGCCCGACGAACTGCGTTCCGCGGCCGCCCGTAAGACGCCATCGGCGCAGTCCGCTCGGGTGAAGGCCGCTCTCACCGATCACCACCTGAGCCTGTTCAACCTCTCCCCGGACCCGGTGACCACCACCGTGACGATCCCGGGTTCGCCCGCCGAGGGAATTCACCTCTACCAAGGTGTGCAGACCGTCACAGGGTCGGGAACGGCCTTCCACGCCGAACTGTCCGCCGCTTCCGCGACCCTGGCGCCCGCGCGCATCGTCCTTTCCGGCGCCCGCGTTCCTGTCGGGCTCCGCGCCGAGGTGCGCGACGGCCGTACCGTACGGCTCACCGGACCCTCCTGCCACGTCACCGTCTCCGCACAGGGCAGGACCGTCGGTGCCACGGTCCGTACGGGCCGTACGACCACCGTCACCGTGCCGCGCGCCACGGCTTACCCGCTCGCCGACCTGGCACTCGGCCGCACCGTCTTCCCTACCGCACCGCTGCCGCCCGGTATGACGGACCCCGGGGCCGCGGTCGACGGCGACGCGCGCACCGCGTGGTCGCCCGGCCCCGACGGTCGCATGGTCGTCGACCTGGGTGCCGAACAGCACATCAGCGAGATCCGGACCCAGTGGCGAGGAGGCGAAGTCCCGCCGTCCCAGGTCGAGTTCAGCCTGGACGGCCGTACCTACAGCCGCGCGGCGCGACTGTCGGCGCGCGGCGCCCTGCGCACCGACAGCACTGCCCGCTACGTGGCGCTCCGGGTCGTCGGATCAGCCACGCGAGCCGCCTCCCTCATCGCTCTCAGCATCGGGCAGGAGTGACCGCGGATATCGAGTAGGACCTGTCCGGCCGATCAGGTCGCCGGAAAGCGGCGGCGCCTCGCCGGCGTGATCGGCCGGGACGGGCCCCTGTGGCGACTGCGCAGCCGGCCGCTCGCGTCCCCAGGCGGCCAGCGGCTGGAGTGCTTCGTTGAGGCGCGTTCCTTCCTCGGTCAGTGAGTACTCGACGCGGGGCGGCACCTCGTCGTAGGAGACGCGGTGCACGACACCGTCCGCTTCCATCTCGCGCAGGTGAGAGGCAAGCACCTTCTCGGTGATCCCCGGAAGCAGCCGACGCAGCTCGCCGAAGCGGCGGTGGGAGTGCTCGTGGAGCGCCCAGAGGATCAGCACCTTCCACTTGCCGCCGATCACCTCCATCGCGGTGTCGATCCCGCAGGCGTGTCCGTCCGGTGCGCCCGGCCGGTTCAGCGTCGTCATGCCCCACCCTTCTGACCTGCTCGCTCACCCCGGGGTAACCACGCACTCCGCAGTGCGTACTTGATCACTTCCGGGCCTGCGGCCAGCCTAATCCGCATGGCACACAACACTGTTGAGAAGACATCCGTCACGCTGCTGGGCCTCGGCGCGATGGGAACCGCGCTGGCCCGTACCTGGCTTTCCGCCGGCCACCCGGTCACCGTCTGGAACCGCACCCCTGCCCGCGCCGCGGCACTCGCCGCCCAGGGTGCGAGGGTCGCGGACGGCGCCGCCGAGGCGGTCGCAGCCAACACCCTGGTCGTCGTCTGCCTGTTGGACGACGCCTCGGTCGGCGAGGTGCTGGCCGGCGCCGACCTGACCGACAGGGACCTGGTCAACCTGACCACCAGCACCCCTGCCGAGGCCCGCGCCCGCGCCGAATGGGCCCGCGAGCGCGGCGCCCGCTACCTTGACGGCGGGATCATGGCTGTCCCTCCCATGATCGGCGTCCCGGAAGCCGGCGGTTATGTCTTCTACAGCGGCTCGCGGAAACTGTTCGAGCGGCATCGGGAGACCCTGGGCGTCCCGGCCGGCACCACATACGTCGGCAGGGACGCGGGCTTCGCGGCCCTGCACGACGTCGCCCTGCTCAGCGCCATGTACGGGATGTTCGCCGGGGCCGCGCACGCCTTCGCCCTGATCCGCAAGGAGGACATCGACCCGGTGTCGCTCGCCCCGCTGCTCGCCGACTGGCTCGTCGCGATGGCCCCGGCAGTTCACCAGACCGCCGACCAGCTGCGGAGCGGCGACTACACCAAAGGTGTCGTCTCCGGTCTCGCCATGCAGGTGGCCGGCACGCCGACCTTCCTGAGCACCGCCGAGCAGCAGGGTGTGAGCCCTGAACTGCTCAGCCCCTACTTCGAGCTGATGCGCCGCCGCCTGGCCGAGGGCAGTGGCGAGGAGGACTTGACGGGCGTGATCGACCTGCTGGTGCGCTGACCGGCCGCTTGGCCTCCAGAGGCGGCCGGAAGTGCTGGTCACAGTCCCAACGGATGGCCGTCACCAGCACTTTCGCAGCAGGGCCCAGTCGTGGAGGTGCGTGGCCGGCAGTACGAGGTGATCGTCGAGCTCATGGAGACAGCCCGCCCGGCCTACGCCACCCCTGTCTCCAGCGGCCCCCCTCGCACCTTGAGGCCGGAAATCGACAAATGCCCGAGAACATCCACACCACGCGAGGCGTTACGACATCCGACACATCACGGATCACGCCAATATCGCCAAACCCCGCCTCGCAGCCGGCAGCAATGTCTCCGCCCCGGCGAGCCCCGCGACCCCTCCCCTGCCGTGCGCGTATGCGGCCCGGGTGATCACTTCACATGCTCGCCGCACCGCTGTCACACGAGGAACACATTCGGCCGGTCCGCGTTCGGGGCGATCTTCGCGGGGCAGACGGTGTGCGCGCGGCCCGCCTAGCCTCCCGAACCATGCGATCACCACGAATGAGACGCCTGGGTCTCGCCACCGTCCTCGGTTTCCTCCTCGCCGTCTTCGGCCTGGCCCCGAGTGCGAGTGCGGCGGACACCGACCTGACGTTCGCCACCGACTCCGCCACCACGACGCCCGGCGGCACGGTGAAACTCTCGATGACGCTGACCAACAACAAGACCTACGACGTCCTGTTCGTCTACCAGACGATCGACCCCACCTGGCTGACCACCCAGCGGCCCGACCTCAAGTACAGCTTCACCGACTGCAGCCTGACCACGGACACCGGCAGCGTCCCCTGCGCCGGCACCGGGCCCGCCAACCTCGGCCCGAACTACGGTGCCACGATCCCGCCCGGGCAGAGCCGGACCGTGACGCTGACCCTGCAGGTCGCCGCCGACTCCGGTTGCAACGGCAACATCGGCTTCTACTCCTACTACTACGCCGAGTTCAGCGACACGACGAACACCAGCGGCGGCCCGGTCTACACACCCGAGACGCGGGTCCTCTGCGCCTGACGTCCGGACAGCCCACCGGCACCCCGCGCACAGTCCCCTGCGCGGGGTGTCCGACGTGAAAGCCCGGTGCCGCCCCGGTGGTCGCCGTGTGCCGAGTATCAGCGGGTGCGTGCGGATTCGAACGTGGCTGGGTCGTGGGCGCAGACCACCATCAGGTGTTCCTGGTCGCCTTGCTGGAGTTCGACGACGCGCTCCTGGTTGGCCCTCAGCGCTTTGATGTCGTGGGCCACGAGGCGTTCCTGTATGCGCAGTGAGACCGGAGGTCGGGCTGTCCCGTCGAGTGTGCCCGGGTGGTAGAAGGCGTCGCCGCAGTGCAGGACCCAGTGGTCACCGGCGTCGACCGCGACGGCCGCGTGCCCTCGGGTGTGACCGGGCATGGGAACCAGCACGATGCCGTCGTCGATGTCGGTGAGTTGCCGCGCGGCCGCGAACCCCCGCCATTCCTCTCCGGTCGGGCCGTGCTCGACGAGCCGTGGACGGTGGGACAGTTGCGTGCGCCGGTACCGTCTCTTCTCCAGTCGGGTGGCCGGTGACAGTATCGCTCGGGCTTCCGCTGCCGTGAGGTGGACCTGTGCGCCGGGGAAGTCGGCGAGTCCTCCGATGTGGTCCAGGTCGGCGTGGGTCAGCACGATGTGCGTGACGTCCTCCGCCGTGAAGCCCAGTTGCTCGATCTGGTGCAGCGCGGTCTCCCGCGGATCGAGAGCTGGGCGAATGACGTGCCGCAGACCGCCGAGACGACGGGTGGGGTCCGCGATGTCCCGCATGCCGAACCCGGAGTCGACGAGCGTCAGCCCCTGGCTGGTCTCGACCGCCAGCACATGGCAGACCAGGGCGGTGCCCGGCAGTCGCATCGTCCCGCAGTTGAGGTGGTGGACTTTCACCGGAGAGCCTCGATCATCTCGGTCATGGCCTAGGGGCTGCCGTCGGTTCGGGGTCAGCGGACGAAGTCGGGCGGAGTCGTCTCGATGAGCCGTGCGTCGGGCTTGCCGCCCGTCATGGAGAGAACGCCCCTGACGATGCGGGCGAGCTTGACCAGGCCGCTCGGCCTGCGCTTGTCGACACCCGCCAGCAGTTGCCGCAGGATCGTCAGCTGATCGAAGTAGATGCGCTCGGTGACGAGGTTCTCGTTCTCGTCGAATATGAAGTACGCGTTCATGCGTGTGCGGTGGGGGGAACCCGTCGGCGGGATCTTGCCGAGGGGGCCCAACTGTGTGCCCAGCAGCCAGAACTCGACGATGACGGCGTCGACGCTGTGACGGAACGCGATGATCTCGTGGTGCTGGTCGGGGAAGGCGACGCGTGTGTCGTCGTAGTACGTGCGCACCTGCGCGTCGCCGTCATGCACCGTCATCGACGCGATGAGTTCGTAGTGCGGGTGGGGAAAGGTGGACAGGGTGGCGTCCCAGTCCTGGATCACCTCGTCGCGGAAGTGGTCGAGGACGAGCTTCTCGCGAGCGCGGAGCACGGACTCGTCGGGAAGTACGAAACGGTTCATGGTCACGACTCGCTATCGGGTGTGGGTGATGGCGCGGTGGCTGAACGTCGGCTTCGTGCCGGGGTTCGTCCAGGCGCCCGTCAGCTCGCTGGAGGGGAAGAACTGCGGAAAACGCGGGTCCTGCTGGCTCGGATCGGTGAGGGATCTTTCGAGGATGACCGAGTTGTACTGGTCGGCCGTGGTCTCGATGGTGTTGGCGTTCAGCACGGCCTCGAACTCCCACTCGCGGCTCCACTTCGCCACCCCGGGGAGCTTGGAGTGTTCCGGGGCCAGACACTCGGCCGCGATGACGTTCTCGCTGCTGACCCAGACTCCCGTCGCCGTGTTGAGGACCAGGCTCTGGTTGCCGAACACGTGCCCCGGCGTCTTCACCACGGCGATGCCGGGGCCGAGGATCACCGAGCCCTCGATCGGGAGGAACGCCTCGGCGGGGACGTCACGGTAGGAGGCCGGTTGGTACCAGGGCCTTTGCAGCGGATGCAGCTCGGCCATGCCCACGAGCTCGTCCCGCTGCACGATGACCTTGGCGTTCGGGAAGGCCGCCTCCGGCTGTCCATCGAGGTCCTCCTGGTACGCCTTGGTGCCCACCCAGCGCCGGAGGTCCTGGGTGTGGAGGTGGTCGAACATCAGATAGTCCACCTCCTGGGGCGTGACACCCAGGCCGGCGAGATGGTCCAGCACCGTCGCGTGGCGCCGCACCATCCGGCGAGCGATGATGTCGGGCGTCCGCTGGGCCAGTCTGTCGAAGTACGGGGTGTACTGGCCCAGTTCGACGTCGCTGGGCTCGAACAGCAGGACACGCGCCCGGCCGTCGCTCTCGTGCCAGCGGATGACCAGCATGCGGTTGGTGATCGACAGGAACGGTGCGAGGGCGCGTGAGGCACGGAAGAGGCCGAACCGCGTCGGGTAGGGAAGTGTGACCAGGTCACAGGTTCTGATGCTGTCGGGCGTACCCGTCGCCGCGAACTCCCCTTTGAACGCCGCCGCCTCGGTACGGACCGCCACCAGCCGCGCTCCCGGGCCTCCGGGCAGACGGCTGTGATCGGTGAGTGTGTCGATCGGGGTTCCGACACTCGGCAGGTCGGCCACGTTCGTCGTGCTCCACGGAAAGGGCTGCATGTCGGCCTCCCGGACGGGTCCACGCTGAATTAGTCCACGCTGTGGGTATTTCCTTGCACGGTTATAGTCCACACCGTGGGTTTCCGCAAGAATGAGGCATCATGGAGCGATGACCACGCAGGCGGCACCCGCCGACGACCAGCCCGGCACGCCGCCCCGACGCGGCCGGCCCCCCAAGGGCGCCGGGACTCTGACCAGGGCCGCCGTCGTCGAGGCCGCGATCTCCGTCATCGACGACGAGGGTGTCGAGGGCGTCAGTATGCGCACCGTGGCTCGGCGCCTCGGGGTCGACGCGAAAAGTCTCTACAACTACGTCGACGGCAAGGACAGGCTCCTCGACGCTGTCGCCGAGCACATCCTGATCGGAGTCACGTTCCCGGAGTCGACGGGGTCGCTCGACACGGATCTACGGGCGATCGGGCGGGCCTTCCGCGCCGGCGCCCTCGCACACCCGCGCGCCGGCGCCCTCGTGCTGACCCGGCAGCTCTCCTCCCCGGTCGGCCTTCACCCGGTGGACAGGATGCTGTCGGTGCTGCGCGCCGCCGGTTGCGGACCGGACGAGTCGGTTCACCTGCTGAGGACGCTCCTGGCCTCGGTCGTGGGGACCCTTCTGCGCGAGGTCACCGCGGGCCCGACATTCGGAGAGGTCGGTGCCGAAGCGGCGGCGAAGCGGCAGCGCGAACTCGAGGCCTCGGGGCTGCCTTCGGTGATCGAGGCCGCTCCGTACCTGGCGCGGTTCAACCACGACGAGGAGTTCGAGTACGCGCTCGACCTCATCGTCACCTCTGTCGCACGGCAGGCCGAAGAACGCAGCCGGGACAGCTCTCCGGCCTGAGTGCCGCATCCCGCACAGAGGTCTTCCCGCTGGAGCGGATCAGCCAGAAGGACTCGATGCCGACCAGGCGCATCGCCACGAACTGGCACAACCGACGTGCCCCGCGGGCCTGTTGAGCAGCGCCCGGCTACCGCCCGCGTCAGCCCTCACGCGAAAAGCCGTGCATTCCTCACGGTGACCTCGTGACAGGTGTGACTGTCCGTGCCCGGGTTGAGGTGGAACTCTCAATCAAGAGCCGGAGGGGGTTTCCATGGACAAGCGCTACGAGGTCTACGCACTGGCCGACAGACACTTCTACGAGACGCCCGACCGGCTGGCCGGAGAGGGGCTCGACGCGGCGCCCGCCTACGAGACGGCCAAGCGGGCGGTGCCCACCGGATGGCGGGCGGCGCGGATCGGCGACTGGCTGGCACTGACGCCCGTCGACACGGAGGGCAGGCCGCGGTCCGGGCCGACCCAGGGGTGGAAGATCCACGCCTCGGCCACGCGGGAGAACGCGGAGCGGATAGCCGGCATCGTGTGGGACTACTGCGTGCCGAGGGCGATCCCGTTCAAGTTCGTCCCGGGTCCGCACCTGCTGCACCTGCGGAACGTGAAGTACGCGGCCCGCGACGGGAGCGGCAAGTTCGTCACCCTCTACCCGGCCGACGAGCAGCAGCTCCAGACCGTGCTGGAAGAACTGGGCGCGTTACTGGAGGGCTTCGACGGCCCGTACATCCTCACCGACCTGCGCTGGAACGAGGGACCGCTGTACGTGCGCTACGGCGCCTTCGCACGGTCCTTCGTCGTCGACGACCGCGGCACGCTGGTGCCCGCCGTGACGGACAGCGAGGGCCGGCTGGTCCCGGACCGGCGCGCGCCCTCCTTCCAGGTGCCGGAGTGGGTGACGCTGCCCGCGTTCCTGGAACCCCAGCTCGCGGCACGCAACACCACCACGGTCGGCGACCTGCCGTACCGCATCGAGAAGGCACTGCACTTCTCCAACGGCGGCGGTGTGTACTCGGGCGTCGACACCCGGGACGGACAGCGGGTCGTCCTCAAGGAAGGACGGCCGCACGCCGGGCTCGCCGCCGACGGGGCGGACGCCGTCACCCGGCTCGCGCGGGAGAAGTACGCCCTGGAGCGGGTGTCCGGGCTCGGCGTGGTGCCCGAGGTGCGTGACTGGTTCACCCTCGGTGACCACAGCTTCCTCGTCATGAGCTTCCTGGAGGGGCGGCCGCTCAACTCCTACTTCGCCGAGCGGCATCCACTGCTCTCCCCCGACCCCGACCCGGCCGCGGTCGCCGACTACACGGCCTGGGCACTGCGCATCAACCGCATGGTCGAAGAAGTGGTGGAGGCCGTGCACGGGCGCGGGATCGCCTTCAACGACCTGCACGTCTTCAACATCATGGTCGCCCCCGACGAGCAGTCGGTCTCCCTCCTCGACTTCGAGGCGGCGGCGCCGATCGAGGAGGACGGCCGCCAGGTCGTCGCCCACCCCGGGTTCTTCGCGCCGCCCGACCGGCGGGGCGCGGACGTGGACCGGTACGCGCTGGCGTGCCTGCGGCTCGCCCTGTTCATGCCGGTCACCACGCTGTTCGTGGTCGACCGGGCAAAGGCCGCGCATCTCGCCGAGGTCATCCTCGGTCAGTTCCCGGATGTGCCGAGGGCGTTCCTGGAGGAGGCGGTCACCGAGATCACCCGGACTCCGGCGTCCTCCCGCGCCGCTGGGGAGTCGTCCGCGGCCGTGTCGCCTTCCGCCGTGCCCTCCTCGCCGTACGCCACTCTCGCCGAGCCCGGCGACTGGCCGTACAGCCGTGACTCGATGGTCAAGGCGATCCTCGCCTCGGCGACCCCGGAGCGCGACGACCGCCTTTTCCCCGGCGACATCACGCAGTTCTCCGAGGGCGGCGGCCTCGGAGTCGCATACGGCGCGGCGGGCGTCCTGTACGCCTTGTCGCAGACCGGGGTGGACCGGTACGAGGAGGGCGAGCGCTGGCTGCTCGACCACACGGACCCGGTGCCGGCCGGAACGCCGCTCGGGCTGTACGACGGGATCGCCGGCGTCGCGTACGTCCTCGGCAGGCTCGGGCACCGGCAGCGGGCACTGGATCTCGTCGACACCGTCCTCCACGAGAAGTGGCACAAGCTCTCGTCCGACCTCCAGGGCGGTCTCGCCGGACTCGGCCTGGTCCTGGACGAGTTGGGCCGTACGGCCGGGGAGCCCGAGCTGGAGACACGGGCCGCGGAGGTGGCGCGGATCCTCCAGGAACGCCTGGCCGAGCCGCGGCCCGCCACGAAGAAGCGACGTGCCGGACTCATGCGCGGCGCGAGCGGACCCGCGCTGTTCCTGCTGCGCCGGTACGAGTCGACCGGCGATCCGGCGCTGCTCGCGTCGGCCGCCGAGGCACTGCGGCGTGACCTGGAGTGCTGCCTCGTGCACCCGGGCGGCAGTCTCGAGGTCGACGAGGGATGGCGCACGCTGCCCTATCTCGGCGACGGCAGCACCGGGATCGGCATGGTGCTCGACGACTACCTCGGACACGCCGAGGACGAACCCGGCGACGGGAAGGGCGAGTTCGCGCAGGCACGCGCGGGCATCCTCACCGCCTCGACCTCGCGCTTCTACGCCCAACCAGGGATGTTCCAGGGCAGGGCCGGCATGGTCCTGCATCTGAGTCGCACCGGCGCGGCGCCCGAACGGGTAGCCGAGCAGGTCGCTGGACTCGGCTGGTTCGCGATGCCCTATCAAGGCCAACTGGCTTTCCCAGGCCACCAGATGATGCGTCTCTCCATGGACCTGGGCACCGGAACGGCAGGGTGCCTGCTCGCGCTGGGCGCCGCCCTCGACGGCGAGGTTCCCGCACAACTGCCGTTCCTGCCGCCGCCTCGACGGCGGCCCTGATACTCGGCTCCGCCACCTGGCGGAGTCGTGAACCAACCCCGTCCCCGCACAGGGAACACGACGAAAGGAAAGAAGACATGGCCCTTCTCGACCTGCAGACGATGGAGTCCGACGAGACCACCGGCACGGGCGGTCCCAGCACACTCAGCCTGCTCTCGTGCGTCAGCGCCGCCAGCATCACGCTCTGTCTCTGACAGCACCGTGCCCACGGCTCCGGACGGTTCCCGCCTCTTCACGAGGCGGGGCCGTCCGGGGTCCGTCCTCGTTTCGGGAGGCCGCACGGTGACCGTTTCCCCTGGCCCCGCCACCTCGTCCCGCCCTGACCGGCCGTCCGCCTCGACGGGCGACGCGCTGCTGCTCGCGGCGGCCCGCCACAGCGGTGTCCGCTGTGTGGCCCTGGGGCTGATGGCCCTGGCCGCGACGGCGGCGAACCTCCTGCTCCCGGCCACGCTCGGCCGAGCGCTCGACGTCCTGCTCACCGACCCCTCCCAGGCCACCCGCTGGGTGCTGTACTGCACGGCCCTGGTGCTCGTACTCGCCGTGCTCGACGCCTGCGAGACGGTACTCGGCGCTACGACGAACGCCCGGGCCACCGCATGGCTGCGCGAGCGACTGACCGGGCATGTGCTGGCCGCGGGCCCGCGGGCCGGCCACCGCTTCGGACCGGGCGAACTCGTCGCGCGCCTCGTGGGCAACGCCGGCCAGGCGGGAGCCGCTCCGGCGACACTCGCCGGTCTGCTCGCCGCTCTGGCAGCTCCCCTCGGGGCGGTCGTGGCGCTCTGGCTCATCGACTACCGGCTGGCGCTGGTCTTCCTCGGTGGGATGCCCGTCGTCGCGGCCCTCCTCAAGCGCTTCACCCGCAACTCCTCGGAGTGCGTGGCGCGTTACCAGGACGCGCAGGGTCGGATCGCGGGCTCGCTCACGGAGGCGATCGACGGAGCACGCACCATCGCGGCGGCCGGGACCGCCGACAAGGAGGTGGCGCGCATCCTGCGTCCGCTTCCCGAACTCTCCCGCGAGGGCCACCGGATGTGGCGCGTCCAGGGGCGCGCCGCCGCGCAGGCGGTCGCGGTGGCGCCACTGCTGCAGATCGCGGTGCTGGCCACGGCGGGACTCCTGCTCACCCGACACGCGCTCAGCGTCGGTGAGTTGCTCGCCGCCTCCCGGTACGCGGTGCTGGCGGCGGGCGTCGGTGTCCTGGTCAGCCGGCTCGGCGGACTGATCGAGGCACGGGCCTCGGCGCGGCGCCTCGGCGACCTGCTGGACGTGCCCGCGACGGCGCACGGGACCCGGCATCTCCCGCCCGGCCGGGGGAACTTGGAACTGAGGGACGTCACGGTGCGCCGCGGCGGACGGACCGTGCTGGACGGTGTGGACCTCATCGTCCCCGGCGGGACCACACTGGCCGTCGTCGGACGCTCGGGCACGGGCAAGTCGCTGCTCGCCGCCCTCGCCGGCCGGCTGGCCGACCCGGACGACGGTGACGTGCTCCTCGACGGTGTACCGCTGCCTGAGCTGGACCGGCACGAACTGCGCCGCGAGATCGGTTATGCCTTCGAGCGTCCCGCCCTGCTCGGCGACAGCGTCGAGGCCACGATCGGCTTCGGCCGTCCCACGCCCCCCGCGCACCGGATCCGGGCCGCCGCCCGCACGGCCCGCGCCGACGATTTCGTCCGACGCCTGCCGCACGGCTACGCGACACCATGCGCCGAGGCACCGCTGTCCGGTGGGGAGGTCCAACGCCTCGGTCTGGCAAGGGCGTTCGCCCGCGGCGGCCGACTGCTGATCCTGGACGACGCGCTGTCGAGCCTGGACACCGTGACCGAACGGCACGTCACCGAGGCGCTCTTCAGGAACATGCCCGGATGCAGCCGCCTGATCGTCGCCCACCGGGCGTCGACGGCGGCCCGGGCGGACAACGTGGCATGGCTGGACGCAGGCCGGGTGCGGGCGGTGGGACGGCACGAGGAGCTGTGGACGATGGCCGAGTACCGACGGGTGTTCGGGGGCGGTACGGCCGCGGACGAGGCCGCGGGGCCGTCGGGCCGGGACGCGGGGCCGTCGCACCAGGAGCGCGCTGGAGGCAGCCGATGAACGGCGACCGGATGTACCGGCGCGGGTTCCGCTTCCTGCGGGCCAGGTGGCGCGTGGTCGCGCGGCTCGCCGCGTGGTCCGTGCTGGAGTCCGGACAGACCTTCCTCACCGGGTACGCGCTCGCGCGGGCCCTCGACGCGGGGTTCCTGGCCGGACGGGCGACGGTGGGACTCGGCTGGCTCGGGGCCGCCGCCGTCGCCGTTCTCGCCGGGGCGTTCGGCACCGGGCGGGTCTACGCGGCCGTCGCCGCGCTGGTCGAGCCGTTGCGGGACCGGCTCGTGCGGGACGTGGTCGACCGGGGGGTGCGGGACGCGGACAGGGGCGCGCTGTCCCGGCTCACCCAGCAGGTGGAGATCGCCCGCGACACGTTCGCCGGGATCGTGATGGTGTCCCGTTCCTTCGTGTTCACCGCCGCGGGCGCCCTGGTCGGCCTGTTCTCGCTCGCTCCGCTGCTCCTCCTCGTCGTCGTGCCGCCGCTCGCCGCCGGAGTGGCCCTGTTCGTGCTGACCCTGCGACCGCTCACCCGCCGACAGGAGGCCTTCCTCGTCGCCGACGAGGAACTCGCCGCTCAACTGGGCGCCGTCTGCCCGGGGTTGCGGGACATCACGGCCGCCGGTGCCGAGGAACAGGTCGCGGCCGGCGCGCAGGAGCGGATCGGTGCCGAGCAGCGTGCCGCGCGCTCGCTGGCCCGCTGGGGCGTGCTGAGGGTGGTGTCCCTGACGATCGGCGGACAGCTCCCGCTCGTGCTCCTGCTCGCCACCGCGCCCTGGCTCCTCGCACACGGCGTCACGGCGGGCGCCCTGGTGGGCGCACTCTCGTACGTCGGCCAGTCCCTGCTCCCGGCCCTGCAGAACCTCATCCACGGCCTGGGCACGAGCGGCTCCAGGCTGGCGGTGGTCCTGCGCCGCCTCTCGCCGGGCGACCCGGTCACCACACCGGACGCGGGGCTCGAGCCGACTCCGGCATCACTACCGGTACCGACCCCTTCGACGGCCTCGGCGGCATGCTCGGCCCCGCCCGCAGCCGTCACGCTCTCCCATCTCACCTTCGCCTACGGCCCCTCCAGCGAGCCCGTGATCGAGAACCTCGATCTGTCGGTCCCGCACGGCACCCACCTGGCGATCGTGGGCCCCAGCGGCATCGGCAAGTCCACGCTCACCGCGCTCATGGCCGGACTCCTCGAACCGACCGGTGGTTCCGTGGACGTACGCGGGGTGCCCGGCGCCCGTCCCACGGAGCACCGCGTACTCATCCCCCAGGAGGCGTACGTCTTCACCGGGACGCTCGCCGAGAACCTCGGTCATCTGCGGGCGGGAGCCGTGCCGGAGGCGGAGTTGCTGACCGCGGCGGAGGACGTGGGGATGACCGCACTGCTCGAGAGGCTGGGCGGGCCGACGGGCCAGGTCACGCCGGGAACCCTGTCGGCGGGCGAGCGCCAGCTCATCGCGCTGGCGCGCGCCCACCTCGCGTACGCCCCCCTGGTCCTGCTCGACGAGGCGACCTGTCACCTCGACCCCGAGGCGGAGGCCCGCGCGGAGCGCGCCTTCGCACGGCGGGGCGGCACCCTCGTGGTGGTGGCGCACCGGGTCAGCTCCGCACTGCGGGCCGACCGGGTGCTGGTCATGGACGGCCGCAGCACCGCGTACGGCGCCCACGAACAACTGCTGGAGCGCTCGCCTCTCTACCGAGACCTGGTCGGGGCCTGGTCGGGCCCCTCACAACCAGCCCTCTCCCTGCGAGATCCGGATGGCGTCGACGCGGTTGCGGGCGCCGGTCTTCCGCGTGATGGCCGCCATGTAGTTGCGTACGGTCCCGTTGGACAGATGAAGACTGCCGGCGATCTCCGCGACGGAGGCGCCGTCGGCGGCGAGTGAGAGCACGCTCAGCTCTCTTCGGGTCAGGGGCATCCGCGCGGCCTGGAGGAAGCCGAAGCCGAGCGAGTCGTCGACGAAGCGCTCGCCCGCGTCCACACTCCGGATCGCGGAGACGAGCCGCTGCGGCGAGCTCTCCTGGTCAACGAAGCCGCGCGCCCCGGCGTCGAACGCGCGCCGTAGCAGACCGGGCTTGCGCGCCGTGGCCAGCACCAGCAGTCGGGGGTCCTTACCCTTCCGACCGCAGAGTTCGCCCAGCGGCGGCGTTCCGAACGAGTCCGCCCGCTCGATGTCTGCCGCGCAGATGTCCGGCTGCAGTGATCGAACGCTCCTGCGCGCACCGCCCCACGGAGCCTCGAACACCAGCAGGTCGGCTTCTCGACGGAGCCACTCCGCCAGTACCGATCTCATCAGACACACGTCGTGCACCAGAAGCACCCGGATCACACTCGCCCCTCCTGTACCCCATCTTGCCTTTCCGCCTGACCGCTCCGTCGTGCCGCGCTCCCCCTGTTGCGTCGCTTTCTGGGGGTGCCCAATGACTGGCGCGACCCACATTTCCCATTTCGCGGGCGTGAAGAACCAGCCACCAGGGCGTGCGTCGGCGCGCAGGCGGCGCGCGAGCGCTGTTTCGCACGCCGAGCGCGGGGCGTGCGGGCGGATCCGGGAGGTGCCGGCGACCGCCCGCGCCGGGGCGGACGTCACGGCGGACTCCCGGGCACCTTCGCCGTGCGGGAACCGCCACAGGCTCTTCGCCGCGCTTCGCCCTGCTCGGCACGGCGTTCCGTCCTGGGCACTCTCGCCGACATCGAAGACCGAATCATGGCCGAACAGCAGCGTGGTCAAGGCACGTCGAGCGGCACGGTGTCGAGGATGGTTGAGGCCATCAGGTGGGCCTGGGCCTCGGTGCGGGCGGCAACACGGTGGAAGGTCTCCTCCGCCTGCCGGGCGGGCCAGTTGGGCGGAAGATGCTGCTCGGGCAGCCGGGGATCGGTACGGATGATCCCGAGCCACTCGCTGACCAGCCGCAGCCGGGTCGCGATGGCGTCGCCGGTGCCCGCATCCGGATGGTCGCTCCAGCACCGGATGAATTCGGTGTAGCGGGCGGCCAGTGAGTCCAGGTCCCAGGTGTCGCGGACCATGAGGCGGATGTCGGTCCCCTCGTCGGCGCGGGCGTGGAAGACCTTGACGTACGCGGAGAGGTCGAGCTCGGTGATCACGTCCGTGACATCGGCGGGTCCGGGGGCGATCCACAGGCCGTTGTAGAGGGGGCCGAAACCGGCCCAGGTGAGGCGCGAGCGGAGGTCGTGACGCTGGCGCTGCCAGGACTCGGGGAGTGAGAAGCCGAGGAGCGTCCAGGTGCCGTCCCAGTCGTCGTTGACAGCGCTGGTCTCCCAGATCCGGCGGCGGCCGTCCTCCAGTATCTGGGTGGCGAGCGGGGTCAGGCCGAAGTACATGCGCCGCCCCTGCCGTTGGCGGAGCAGCAGGCCGCGATTGACCATGCGAGTGAGCGTGGAACGGACGGCCTGCTCGCCGACGCCGACGCGGGCGAGGATGTCGATGACACTGCCCGAGTAGACACAGAGCGGGCCCTCGGTCAGAGCGTGGTTTCCGAAGAAGGCCAGCAGGAGTGACTGCGGGCGTGCCGCGGAACTCCCCGCACGGGCCGGGGAGTCGGGCGGTTCCGGCGGGTGCGGGAGGTCCCGCTGGGGTGTGGCGTTCACGTTCACGCGAGCAAGAGTACGGTCGCCCGGAGCACGCCGAGCAGACGGAGCTGAGTCACCTGCGGGGCCCGTCGCACGCCGAGGACCGGTCGTACGGGCGGGGGTAACTCGCGGGCGTGTACGCGATGTAGCGCGCGGCGGAAGCCGGGTCGGCCTCGGTCGCCCGGGCGTTGAGGTCGGCGGGAGCGGTTTTCGACCAGTTTCCGGTGTCGACGCGGTTCTCCAGGGTGTGCAGGGCGGCGATCTGCTCGCCGGTGCTGAAGGTGCAATGGCCGGCGTTGTCGACGTACCGCTGGCGAAGCAGCGACGCCGAGCCCCCGGCGCGCGCCGCGCGGGCATAGGCGCTCTCGGCCTGCACAGGGATCAGTGCGTCGCCGGTGGTGTGGATGTTGAGCTGCGGTTTGGTGAGGCGGCCCGTGAAGGTGCTGGTGCGGCTCATCCAGTCGACGGCATTCGGGTCGGCGCTGGTCCTCGGCGCGTTCCTGAGGGATGCCAGGTCGGTCTTCAGCGACAGCTTGGCCTCCTTGTAGAGCTCGGTGACCTCTTTGCGGTAGGGGGACCGACCGAGCATGGCGGTGTAGTCGACGCCGGTGTTCCACGACATGTTGCCGTCCGCCCGGGTCTCCGCCTCCTGCCGCCATGCGAAGGCGGGAAGCCTCACGAGTCCGACGAGGGCCTGGTACTGGGCCGCCTGCCGGCTGTCCCAGTCGGTGGGGGCCGGGCGGGGCTGTGAGGGATCGTTCCAACCGGGAATGTTGTGCAGCGTCGCGGCCAGGGCGATGCGGGCTCGGCCCGCGGCCGTCTGCTGGGCGGTGCCGACGACACCGGTCATGGCGGCGGCCTGCTCGGCGGCGACGGCGGGGCTGCCCAGTCCGGTGAGGCGGATACCGGAGTCGGGCGCGAGAAGGGTCTTCAGGGCGAACACCGGGTCAAGGGTGCTGTTCCAGTTGGCCACCCCGCCCTGGACCAGTCCGCACATGGAGAGCGAACCGGCGATGCGTGACGCGTGCCGCTCGGCGATCGCGGTGGTGACGAGACCGCCGTAGGAGGTGCCCCAGGCGATGGTCCGCCGGGCCGGTCCGAAGCGGGACGTGAACGCGTCGAGGGTCGCGAGCTGGTCGGGTACGGCGTCGGTCACCGCCCAGCCGTTGGTGGCGTACGACGAACCGATCAGCGCGTACCCCTGGCCGAGCAGCAGTTGTCCCGTGGTGTCGTCCGGGGAGTCGCGCGCCGGGTTCGGCGCGCCGACCGGGGTGTAGCCGTGGCTGTAGAGCAGGACGGTCCCGTTCCACCTGGCCGGCATGTCCATGAGGTAGGCCGCGCCCGACGGTAGATGGCCCTCGATACGGGCTGCTTCCGCGGCCTGGGCTGTGGACGGGGCGAAGGGTGCGGCGAGAAGCAGTACCGCGAGGGTGGTGAGCGTACGGGTGCGGATGCGGTGGCTCACGGGCCGGAGCTCCTCGTGGTGGGGGTGGTGGCGCGGGGACGGAGATCGGCAAATTCCTTCGGCCGGGGGGACTGACACGGCGAAAGTAGATGTGTAGATTGCGGGCGTCAAGAATCTGCACAACATCAAGTCTGGCCGTCTCCGCAGACCCCCTCGCGCCCCGCAGACTTCCTCTCGCCCCGCAGATCTCACGTCGCCAGGGCAAGCGCTCATCGCTGTCAGCGTTCTTGCCGCATGGATACCGCCGATTCGGACGTCCGGTTCCCCCCGCACGGCACACATCTCGCTCTCCTCAAGGAGGAGCCCATGCACAGGTGCACACTCGGGCTGGCCCTCGTCACCATGACCGTCGCCGGCATCACCGCGTGCGGTTCGCCGGACTCGGGCAGCGCTGCCGCCTCGTCGGCCGAGGACGGCAAGGCAACCCAGGTCACCGTCGGCGTCATTCCCATCGTCGACGTGGCGCCGCTCTACCTCGGACAGAAGAAGGGCTTCTTCAGCAGTCGCGGCATCGACCTGAAGATGGTGAGCGCCCAGGGCGGCGCCGCGATCATCCCCGGTGTGGTGAGCGGCCAGTTCCAGTTCGGTTTCAGTAACACCACCTCCCTGATGCTTGCCCAGACCAGGGGCGTGCCGGTCAAGTCCGTGGTCAACGGCGCAGCCTCCAACGGCAAGGTGGGCGCCGACGTCACCGCAGTCCTCGTCGAGAAGGACAGCCCGGTCAAGTCGGCCAGGGACCTCGCCGGGCGCACCGTGGCCGTCAACACCCTGCAGAACATCGGCGACACGACGGTCCGCGAGTCGGTGCGCACTGACGGCGGCGACCCCGCCGAGGTCAAGTTCGTCGAGATCCCCTTCGACCAGATGCCGGCCGCCCTGGACGGCGGGCGCGTGGACGCCGCGTGGATGGGCGAGCCGGCCCAGACCATCGCCAAGGGGCAGGGCGCACGGGTGGTGGCCTCACCGTTCGCCGAGACGGACCCGAAGCTCACCGTCGCCACGTACTTCACTTCGACGAAGATCGCGCAGCGGAATCCGGCCCTGGTCAAGCAGTTCGAGGAGGCGATGACCGAGTCGCTGGAGTACGCCTCCAGCCACCCCGACGAAGCACGCCAGATCCTCACCACCTACACCAAGATCGGCAGCGACGTGCTGACGAAGCTCACGCTGCCGAACTGGCCCGCCCAGGTCGACATCGCGTCCCTGGAGAAGCTCGCCGAACTCGGCGAACAGGACGGCATCTTCAGCGGCAAGAAGCCGGACATCGGAGCGCTGTTCTCGTAACCACCACGCACGTCCCGCAACCGGGTCGTACGTCGCTCCCTCCGGCGCACGGTCACTCGCGAGATCCTCTTCGGCGGCAACAGGGAGACCCGGGCGGGGGCATCGGCGCGGACCTCTATCCCGCCGAGATGCGCAGCCTGATCGTGCGCGCCTCCGGGCGGAGCGCGAACTCGGGCCACACGTCCGGTCCGCACGCACGCGAGCCGAGACCGTGTTGCGCCGCATCGATGATCAGGTGGCTCGTCGTCGAGTCGCCGAGCTCGAAGGGGTGGCCGGCTCGGGCGATCTGCTGGGGGGTGTGGCGGCTGAGGGTGAAGCCGGGGCGGCGCCCCCGGCTGTCGGGGAGGGCCTCTATGCGCAGCACCTCGGTGGCAGCACTCGTCAGTGTCAGCCGGCGGAGCTCGGAGCGGTGTCCGGTTTCCTGAGGGCGCGCGTAGTCGACCGAAAGGTCGCGGATCGTGGACGAGAAGCGGCCCGTGCGAGCCGCGCGGAGACTGTCGGGATAGGACTCCAGTGGGCCCAGGCCGAACCACTCCGCCCCGTCCACGGGAGCCACGGCGTCGGGCAGCTCGAAGCGGATCCCGATCCGAGGCCACCCGGTGCGCCAGCCACGCGAGGGCTCGATCTCCACGCGCAGCTCCAACTCACCCTCTTCGATGGACCAGTTGGACTCCACCATCACCCACAACACGGAGTTCGCCGCGGAGACCTTGTCGAGCGTGCGCAGGGCGTCCTCGGCGTGCTCCACGGAGAGGCGCCGGGTGGTGAGCCGGTCGAGGCCGTCACGACGCCACAGGTCCGCGTTGGACACCCCGGCGATGCTGGCGTCGCTCTCCTCGACCTCGTCGGACGGGCTTTCGTCGTTGTCGGTCGGCGCGCGGAACAGCTCCAGCCGTGGCCCGCTCACGGCGCGGCCGGCCAGGCTGGCGAGTGATCCGCCGGTGAACCCGGCGGTTCCGAGCGACAGGGTTCCGTCACCCGGTCGCCAGTCGTTCCGTGAGCGGACCGCGGGCACGGGTTGCCGTGTCGAGCAGTCCAGTTGGGCCGTCGCGATCACATGTCCCGCGGGTGCCCATGGGGTTGGCGCTGCCAGCGTCGCGTCGATCGTGAGCCACGTCTCGGCATCGGGGCTGACGGTGATCTGAGGCAGTGGCGCCCGCCCCGACTCGCAGGCGTCGACGACGGGGAGCTCCAAGTCCCCTGAATCGACGGGGACTCCATCGTGTTCGACCCGCCAGCGGAAACGCAGGTCGGACGTGTCGGCCGAATGCCGCAGGTTCGTGACCGCGACTTTCCCGTCGTCGAAGACGAACTCCACCGGCTGCACGGCCGCCTTGTACTCGTGGAGGCTGGGGGTGGGGACGTCGTCGCTCAACAGCATGCCGTCCATCACGAAGTTGCCGTCGTGCACGACCTCTCCGAAGTCGCCGCCGTAGGCGTAGTACGGCGTCCCGTCCGGGGCGGTGGCGAGGATGCCGTGATCGCGCCATTCCCATACGAAGCCGCCGTGCAGCCGCGGATACTGCCGTGCGAGTGCCTCGTACTGGTCGAACGCGCCCGGCCCGTTGCCCATCGCGTGCGCGTACTCGCACAGCAGGAACGGCTTGGCGCGCTGCCGGGCGCTCTGCGCGGGAGTGCAGTTCAGCAGCGTGGAGCGCGCGCTGTCCGTGCCGATCCGCTCGGTCTCCGGCACCGACGCGTACATGCGCGAGTAGATGTCGGTGTACTCGCCGGTGTAGTCACCTTCGTAGTGCACAGGACGTCCGGTGTCGCGGGCGTGGACCCACGCCGACATGGCGGCCAGATTGCCACCGGTCCCGGCTTCGTTGCCGAGCGACCAGATGACGATGCTGGGATGGTTCTTGTCCCGTTCGACGGTGCGCCGGACGCGGTCCAGAAATGCCTCGCGCCAGGCCGGGTCGTCACTCGGATTGCCGGCCCAGTCGACCTTTTCGAAGCCGTGCGTCTCCAGATCGCATTCGAGGACCACCCAGAAGCCGAGTTCGTCGGCCAGGTCGAGCAGCCGGGGATGCGGGGGGTAGTGGCTGGTGCGGATGGCGTTGACGTTGAACCGCTTCATGCGGGCCAGGTCCTCGCGGGCGTGCTCCTCGTCGAAGACGCGGCCGCGCTCGGGGTGCGTCTCATGCCGGTTCACCCCGTGGAACACGACTCGGCTGCCGTTGACCAGGAACCGGTCGCCGCGGATCTCGACCGTGCGGAACCCCGTACGCAGCGCGATGCTCTCCGCGGCCGTGAACACGGTGGTGTCGTACAGGCGGGGCCGTTCGGCCGACCAGGGCTCCACGCCGGTGACGTCGAGGGGAGCCACGTCGGCCGGCGTGGCCCATACGTGTTCGATACCGAGTTCCGGGATGCGCAGGGTGACCGGGAACGCGGCCGCGTCGGCGGTGATCTCCGCTTCGATCCGTCCGCGCCCGTGGTCGAAGCCGGTCCGCAGCCAGACGTCCTCGATGCCTCCGGCGGGCCGGGCGACCAGGGTGACATCGCGGAAGATGCCCGGCAGCCACCACTGGTCCTGGTCCTCGACATAGCTGGCCGCCGACCACTGATGTACCCGTACGGCGACGACGTTGTCGCCCGTGCACACCGCGGAGGTCACGTCGAATTCGTGGGCGAGCCGGCTCCCGCTCGCGCTGCCGATCTCGACGCCGTTGACCCACACCCGGAACAGCGACTCGACGCCGTCGAAGCGCAGCACCACCCGTTCGGCGTCCGACCAGTCGGCGGGGACGTCGAAGTGGCGGCGGTAGTCGCCGGTCGGGTTCTCGTCCGGAACGTGGGGCGGGTCGATCGGGAAGGGGAACTGGATGTTCGTGTAGATCGGCCGGCCGTACGCTCCGTCGCCCTCCAGCACCCAGTGGGACGGCACGGGAATGCTGTCCCAGCCGTGGTCGTCGAAGCCGTCGGCGGCGAATTCCTCCGTGACCGACGCCGTCGGCGACAGCCGGAACCGCCACGGCCCGTTCAGTGAGCACGAGGGCGCGTCGGAGTGCAGCCACGAGCGCGCCGGGAGCAGTGCGCCACGCCCTGGCGCGATGTCCGAAACCTGGGGGGAGAGCTCGGTGGGCAAGAGGTCACAACGCTTTCTTGGTGTCACGGGGGAAGCTGACGTCGACCGCGATCGCCGTGCGGGGCGGCGTATCGCCAATGGGGTCCACCGGTGTACGACGGTGCTCTACCGGAGTACGACCGTGCGGATCTCCCATGGCCCGAGGTCGAGTTCGAGATGGTCCGAGGCCTCGGTGCGGGAGATCGGCCGGCCGAGCAGATCCACGGTGGTGGCCTCGGAGAACGCGCCTGTCACGCGGACCGTGGACCCGGTGTCGTGCATCGCGGCCAGCCGCACCTCGGTGCCGGCCCCGAACTCGTCGTCGGTGACGCGGCGGACGCTGGACACAAGGACGTTCGGGCCGTCGACCCGCAACCCGGCTGTGTCGGGCGGCAGTTGGCCTCCGCCGGGCGCGGTCCCGCGGGTGACGAGCACGTCGTTGCGGAACTCCTCGGCGAGAGCGACCGCGTTCGCCCCGCGCCACCCGGTCGCGGAGGGGAGGACGGCGAAGCGGTTCTGGATACGCATACCGAGGTCCTGCGCTCCCGGCGCGGGGATCTCGCTCGCCGCGGGTTCGTCGCGGAGAGGATGGATGTTGACGCTGATCGAGCCGATCGCGCGCAGCAGTGTGACGGCGAGTTCGGAGCCGTCCCCGACGAGTTCGTACTCGCTGGAGTGGTCGAGCAGGACAGTGGCGGTGCCGGCCGACACGAACGTACTGGCCGGGAAGGTCGGCAGTGGGTACTCGCCCCAGCCGCCCTCGGCGGTGAGACCGCGCTCGGTGACGGCGAACTGCCCGGCGGAGGAGGACGTGGTCACCGGCTCGGGCAGCGGCACGTGGAAGCGCAGCCGGTGGTCCGCCGACTGGTTCAAGAACGAGGTGGAGATCCGCACGAAGGGTTCCCCGACACGTACCTCCACGAGTGTCTCCACCGGTGTCGGCAGGGTCCGTTCGTCGCGCAGGTCGCGGTCGGAGGAGAGCGCGGCGGGCCACGCGTAGACGCGGGTGACACGCAGCCGTGACCGCAGCGGGCCGTCCTCGAGAAGCTCGACGGTGACCTCCGTCGGGTCCGAGACAAGGACGTCATGCGCCGGAGGAGCGTAGTTGTAGCTGTCGCCGCGGTCACCGCCGTCGACGAGGCGACCGACGCCGTTCAGTACGGTGCCGTCCGAACCGGTGATGTCCAGTGTGCCGTCGGCGGTGACCGCGACCTCGATCAGGCCGTTGGAAAGTGTGCTGGCCGTCGCCGTCGCGGGCGGGTACGAAGACGGCGGGGCGGAGGTGTCCTCGCGCGGCTCGACCCGGAAGGCGGTCAGCCCCGAGGCGGGAACCCGCACGGGCACGAGGGCAGTGGCCCGGGCCTCTTCCACCGTCAGTACCCGCCACTCCCCCGGATGCGCGGCGGCCGCGGCGGCGACCTCCCGGCGCAGGATCAGCAGGTCGAACGGCCCGCCGGCGGGAACCTCGGCGAGGTGGAAGACGAGCGAGCCGGCGGTGAGTTCGTAGTGGTCGATGAGCCGGCCGAACAGTTCGCGGCGGTGGATACGGCGCAGCACGCGTTCGAGTTGTGAGGCGTCCATGCGCTCGTCGCTGAGGACCGTCGGTGCCTCGGCGATCAGCTGTACGGGGTGCGCGGTGCCGTCGGCGGCGGTCGCGACCAGCCTCGTTCCCTCGGGCGGGGCGACGACGTCCACCTCGACCAGCGTCGTGCGCTCGATGGGCAGCGGGTTGGCGATCAGATGGCCGTCGCTCGGCACCAGGGCGGCGGGTTCGGCGAGCGCCGCGTCCCGGACGGCGCGTGCGGTCTGTGCGGCCTCCGCGAGGCGGGCGGCGACCTGGTCACATGTCTCGTCGGTACCGGAGCCGACGACCGAGTCGTGCGCGGTCGACTCGATGATCTTGTGCCAGGCGAGGGAGAGGAACGGTGAGTCGTCGCGCTGGGACCACAGGGCGTTCATCCGCTCGGCGTGGTCGATCGTGCGCTCGGCGACCGCCATCCGCTGCTTGAGCCCGAGCCGTACGGAGAGCACGCCCGGGAGGATGTTGCCGCGCACATGGCTGCGCAACTCCCCGGTGACGACGGCGGACACCTCGTCACGCACGTGCTTGCGGAGGTACTCGTCGAGGGTCGCGATGGTGATGGCGCGCCCCTCGGCGGACGCCTGCCGCAGCCACGCCGCGAGGTGCGGGTCGGGCGCGTTGTGGTCGGTGCCGGCCATCGCCAGGACCGGATCGCCGCCCCAGCGCTCGACCGTCATCTCCGCGTACTCGCCCAGCGCGCGGCCGATCTGGTCGGGCACGAGAAGGACGTCGAGCCCGTTGTCGTAGCCGTCGAAGAGGAACTCGGTGCGCACCTCGGAGCCGTCGGGCGCGCGCCAGCGGAAGGCGTGGCCGTCGACGGAGCTGGGCACACCGCGCCACAGTGCCGCGTGTTCGATGCCGGCGCGCGCGAGGATCTGCGGCATCTGCGCGACGTGGCCGAACATGTCCGGCAGATAGCCGATGGACATCGCGCCGCCGAGCTCCGCCGCCGCCGCCCACCCCATCTGAAGGTTGCGGACGATGGTCTCGCCGGAGCAGAGGAACTCGTCCAGCAGGATGAGCCAGGGCCCGATCGCGAGCCGTCCCTCGGTGACCAGGGCCACGACCCGGGCACGGTTCTCCGGCCGCATCTCCAGGTAGTCCTCGATCGCGGCCATCTGCCCGTCGACGGTGAACCGGAAGTCCGGGTTCGCCTCGGCCGTCTCCAGCACGGTGTCGAGGGCGGCGACCAGCCGGTGCCGGAAGACCTGGAACGGCTCGTACCACTCCCGGTCCCAGTGGAAATGGGGCACGAAGACGGCGGAGTTGCTCATGGCGAGAGGAACCTTCTGTGCTGATGGAGCTTGCGGAGACGGAGAGCGGGCGCGAGCGGTCACTTGAGGGAACCGGCGGCGAGACCGGTGCGCCAGAACCTCTGGAGGAGGATGAACACGATGATCACCGGCACGATCGACACAAGTGAACCGGTGATGACGGACTGCTGGAGAAGAGGGGCCCGGGCGGTCTGACCGTTCCACTGGTACAGGCCGAGTGTGATCGGGAACAGCTCCTCCTTCTGCAGCATGACCATCGGCAGGAAGAAGTTGTTCCAGATGGCGACGAACTGGAAGAGGAAGATGGTCACCAGGGCCGGTGTCATCAGCTTGAACGCCACCGAGAAGAACGTACGGAACTCACCCGCGCCGTCCAGGCGTGCCGACTCGATCAGTTCCTGGGGCACGGCCGCGTTGGCGAAGATGCGTGCCAGGTAGACACCGAACGGGCTGACGATGCTGGGCAGGAACACCGCGAAGTAGGTGTTGACGAGACCGGTCGCCGAGAACAGCAGGAACAGCGGGAGCGCCAGCGCGGTGGTGGGCACGAGTACGCCGCCGAGGATGACGGAGAAGAGGAACTCCCGCCCACGGAAGCGGAACTTGGCGAGCGCGTAGCCGCACAGTGCGGAGATCAGGGTGCCGACTGCCGCTCCCAGCACCGCGTAGATCACGGTGTTGACGGCCCACCGTCCGAAGATGCCGTCGCTGCGGGTGAACAGGACGCGCAGGTTCTCGAACAGGTTGAAGTGCGAGAAGGCCAGCCCGTTGGTGGTGGCGAGGTCCCCCTGCGGCTTGGTGGCCGCGACGATGAGGAAGTAGATCGGGAGCAGGAAGTAGATGGCCAGCAGGAGCATCAGGGCCATGGCCGCCGTGCGGCTGCCCGCGCTTTCACGGTTCACGGATGGGTTGCTCACAGGCCGGCCCTCTTCGAGGTCAGTCGCATGAATCCGAAGCTCAGGACGAAGGTGATGACGGCGATGACCACGGAGATCGCCGCGGCCTGCTGGTAGTTGTTCCCCGACGCCACCGCGTAGGCGAGCATGTTCGGCGTGAACGTGCTCGAGATGTTCGAGGAGATCTGCCGCAGCACGGCCGGCTCCGCGTACAGCTGGAGGGTCCCGATGATCGAGAACACCGTGGTGAGGACGATCGACGGGGCGATGATCGGCACCTTGACCTGCCACGCGATGGCCCAGTTGCTGGCGCCGTCGAGCTTGGCGGCCTCGTACAGCTCCTGCGGGATCGACTGCAGGGCCGAGTACATGATGAGCATGTTGTAACCGGTCCACAGCCAGGTGGAGATGTTCGCCGCCGACCAGAGCACGGTCCCGGGACCGAGGAAGTCGGGTTGGAGACCGATGCCGTTCAGCAGGTCCACGACGGGGCTGAGCTGCGGTGAGTAGAGGTACGACCACATGATCGCGGCGATCACACCGGGCACGGCGTACGGCATGAACGCGGTGATGCGGAAGACAGACCTGAGCTTCAGCAGCGGAGTGTCGAGGAGCAGGGCCATGATCAGGGCGACGAACAGCATGACCGGCACCTGCACGACGCCGAACAGTCCGATGCGCCCGATGCTGGACCAGAACTCGGTGTTCTCGAAGACCTTCTGGTACTGCTCGAAACCGCCGAAGCTCGTGTACGAGGTGCCGTACTGGCCTCCGCTGCGGTGCACGGTGCGGAAACTCTGCCAGAGCGCGTAGCCGACCGGCACCAGGTAGAACAGCACGAACGGGAGGAAGAAGGGAATCAGGAACGCGGTGATGGTGCCCGCCCGGGGGCCGCCGCCGTTGAGATGACGGCGGCGGCCCCCGGGCGACTTCACCACGCGCGTCGCACGGGTCGCGAGGTCGGTCATGCCGCGATCACTCGCCTGCCGTGACCGGGATCGCCTGGTCCTTCATCGACTTCAGCGCGGCCGTCTGGGCTGCCGACAGCGCGTCGGTGAGCGTGCCGTCGCCTGCTGCCGCCTTGGCCATCGCGTCCTGGAGCGCGAGGTTCACCGTCTTCTGGGTGGGACCCCAGGCGAAGCTGGTGTCGATGTTCTTGGACGACTCCGCGAAGACGTCGAAGATCTTCTCGTTGTTGTAGTAAGGAACGCCCTCGGACAGCGCGGGCAGGTCCAGCCCGGCGTTGGCGGCCGGGTAGAGACCGCCGAGCTTGTTCTCCAGGGCGAGGGCTTCGGGGTCGGTGTTGAGCCAGGTGTTGAACTTGACGGACTCGTAGAGGTGTTCGCCGCCCTTCATGAACGCGACCGTCGAGCCACCCCAGTCACCGGAAGCGCCGTTCGCGCCCCACGTCGGCATCGGGACGATGCTCCACTTCCCGGCCTGCTTGGGCAGGTTGTCGCGGAACATGCTGTAACCCCAGGCGGCGCCGACGTAGCTGGCGATCTGGTCCTTCTGGTACGCGGCGTACATCTGCGTCGAACCGTTGGCCAGGTCGGTGCGCACGACCTTGTCGGCGATCAGCTTCTGCCAGTACTCCGCGACCTGCTTGCTCTGGTCCGACTCGACGGTGACGTGCCACTTGTCGCCGGAGTAGCTGTACATCTTGGCGTTGTTCTGCCAGATGAGCCCGTTGAACCATTCGGCGTTGTTGGGGTCGAAGAACGTGATGTCGAGGTCGGGGTCGGCCTTGTGCAACTTCTCGGCGGCCGCCGCGTACTCGTCCCAGGTCTTGGGGACGGCGACGTCGTACTTCTTGAAGATGTCACTGCGTACGTAGAGCGCCATCGGTCCGGTGTCCTGCGGGAGGGCGAACACGCCGGTGTTGGCGAAGCTGGTCTGCGACCAGGTCCACGGCACGAACTTCGACTTGGCCGCGGTGGCTGCCGAGCAGCCGGAGGCGTCCACGAAGGCGTTCTGGGTGCGCAGGTTGGGCAGTTGGTCGTAGCCGACCTGAGCGAGGTCCGGCGCCTTGTCCGCCTTGAGGGCGTTGCCGAGGGTGCCGTACTGGTCGTTGGAGATGTTCTTCGTCTCGACCTGGATGTCCGGGTTCTTCTTGTTCCACAGGTCGACGACATCGTCCATGCCCGGAACCGTGTTCCAGTACTGGAGCGTCACCTTGCCCTTCGCGGGCTCGCAGGACGCAGCGGACGACTCCCCCGAGGAATCGGACGACGAGCATCCGGCGAGTACGACCAGACCGGCTGCCGCGGCGACGGCGGTGAAGCGGATGCGTGTGGCTCTGTTGCTCATATTTTCCGTTCCAGACAACGGCTAGCGACGGTGCTAGGCGGCTCGATGCTGATCCCGCGGGCGGACTGCCTCTGGGTGGAAGGGACAGGATGCAACGGTGTCGGTTCAAGCGCCGAGCGCCGTGGCGAGGTGGGCGGAAATAATCGTTATGGATACTTGTGAGCGGTCCCGTGAACGCTCACGTGAACGCTCACGGGGAAGCTCGGAGGTACCTCGCGAGATGCTGTGCGAAGTGCTCGGAAGTCTGCGCTTCGGCGCCGTTCCATGTCAAGACATTCGAGGCGGACGCGTTTCCGGAGTGTTAAGCGGACCCGCTGAGCCGCAGCTCTGCGTGCACGACCAGCTCAACGGCCGAGAGCGTCTGCGGTCCCGAAAGCAGCCGTGCGACCTGCTCGACAGCGAGCGCGCCGAGCTGCCGCGTGTCGAGGGCGACGCTGGTGAGCGGGGGCTCCAGGAGCGCCCCGAGCTGAAGGCCGTCGAACCCGATGACGGCCAGATCCTGCGGGACGCTTCTGCCGAGCCGTCGGGCTTCCCGTAGGGCGCCGATCGCGATGATGTCGTTGAACGTGAAGACCGCGGTGACATCGGGATGAGCGGTGAGCAGCTCCCTGAGCGCCGCACCGCCGCCGTCGGCCGTCTGATCCGCGCCGACCATCATGTCGGCGTCGATCCCGTGCGCCTTCGCGGCCGATGTGAACCACGTGTGCCGGATGCTCGGCTCGGCCCGGGCGTGGTGGTCGAGCATGCCGATCCGCGTGTGCCCCTTGGCGACCAGGTGTGCGATCGCGGCGTACACCCCGTCCTGGCCCTCGATCCGGATCGAACTGAACCGCGTGGACGTACCCTCACGGCCGATGAGCACCACAGGCATGCCGCGCGTGAACGAGTCGAGTTCGCTGTCGGGGCAGCTGAAGTATCCGATGACCGCGTCGACCTGCGAACTGATCACCTGGAGCGTGCCCCGCTCCTCCTCGGCCCGGTCGGCGGTGTCGTACACGACGACGTGCCAGCCACGGGACCGGGCGGCCTCGATGGCGGAGGCCGCGACCTCGGTGAAGAAGGGGTTGAGCAGATCGGGGATGACCAGTCCGATGGTCATGGTGTCCTGCCGGACCAGGCCCCGGGCGAACCGGCTCGGCCGGTAGTCGAGCGCGCGAGCGGCGTCCAGCACGCGCTGTTTGGTGTCGCTGTCGATCTCGCCCTTGTCGTTGAGCGCCCGCGACACGGTCTGTCGGGACACTCCGGCGGACCTGGCGACGTCGTTGATCGTGACCTTCCGGGGCTCAGCCCCCGATGTCGACACCATCGCCTACCTCCTGCTTCTCGCGAACGCCGGTGCGCGCGCAAAGCCTGAGTATGCACGTCGTGGGCGACGGCACGAAGCCACGCGTTGGACGGACGGGCCGCCTCGCTCGGCTCGCCGGGCGGCCGGGACACAGAGAAAAACGCGACCGCACCGGGTAGTGCGGTGCGGTCGCTTGGCTTGGGGACACTCACCTGGCGGTGATTGATCGTCAGTCACCGGGACTGTTCGGCCACCGGACCCCGGACCGAGTGCGCGTCCCTCTCGCGGCCGGCCAGCCCCGCAAGGGAGAAGGCGCCCGGGCCCGAGAACACGATGAGCAGGAATCCCCAGCAGAAGAGCACCGGGGCAAGTCCCCCGTTCTGCAAGGGGAAGAGGCCGTCGCGCTGGTGTTCCGTGAAGTACGCGAACGCCATGATGCCCGAGCTGATGAACGCCGCACTGCGGGTCGCGACCCCGAGGAGAACAAGGACGCCACACACCAACTCGATCACTCCGGCGTACCAGAATGGCCAGTCCCCCATCGGACTCGCCTTCCGGTCCAGCACCCCGAAGACCGTGGCGGCGCCCTCGCTGGCGAACAACAGGCCAAGGACTATGCGGAACAGGCCCAGCACAAGGGGCTGACGCGTCGTCAGCCAGTCGCCGAGGCGCGGATTGGTCATCGGTACTCCTCGAAGGTGTCACTAAGGAATCAGACGGAAGGAGAGGATGTGGACCACACAGTGCAGGTCGCAGCACCCAGTTGACCGTACGCGGGCAGAGCGCCCGGAGTTCAGACATGCTGTGAAGTCCCTGTGCCTGCGACTCACTTCCGCGATCCCGCCGACCTTTGCGACAACACCGACCCTCCTCCCGCCCCGGCTCCCCCACGGGCTGCCTCGGCGTCCAAAGCATTCTCACCGCGGGCGACCCGGCACGCGACGCCCTCATCACGGCATGATCGGCCGGGCATGACTCAAGCAAGCTCGTCGAACGCGGCGACGAGCTCCGGGGCCACCGACTCACGCACCCAGGCAATGCGCTCGGCATCGACTGCGCGAGGCACGGTCTCGACGAGCATGATCAGGTAGAGGTAGCTGCGGTACAGCGCGAGGCGCTGTCGAGCCGACAGGTCGAACTCGACCCGTCCGCCAGCTTCTTGATAGCCCATCAGAAAGTTCGTGTCCTGCTCGATGTCACCGAGCAGCGCCAGGGAGACGAAGTCCGCGAGGGGGTCTCCCCAGAACATGCGCTCGCCGTCGATGAGTCCGCCGATCCGGGGTGCCGTTCGTGAGCGGTCCACCAGGATGTTGCCCGGCCAGAGGTCGAAGTGGATCAGGCTCGGGACGGTGACCTCGTCCAGCGCGTCGTACGCCGACTTCGCCGTGCGGGCCACCTCGTCCACGGTGCGGGGCAACCAGGCGTGGTAGCGGCGGGCGTCGTCCAGAACGGCGTCGTACATGGTGGTGAAGGCCGTACGCCAGTCCGGGGCGAGCGGTCCGAGAGCACCGGAAGGGTAACCGAACCCGGGGCCGGTCACCGTGTGGAGACGGGCCACAAGTCGGCCCAACTCCCTGCGCAGTACTGGCTGTTCATCGGGCCCCAGGTCGCCCCACGGTGTGCCGGGACAGTGGGTCATCAGGAGCTGACCCTCCAGGGGCGCACGTCCGACGACTTCGGGAGCGGGCACAGCGACCGAGGACGCCGCGCGATAGAACTCCGCCTCCGAGACGAGGAGTTGCTGTTCATGCCGCAGGCCGGGGGCGGTGGGCGGCGGCGGGACCTTCAGCACGTACCGGGTGCCGTCGTTGAGGAGCAGCTCCTCGACCGTGTTGTACGTCCCTCCGGTCAAAGGGCGGCAGTCGGCAAGGGCGTCGGGTGCCAGGCCCGCCGCGTCGAGGGCCATCCGCGCCCGCTCCCAGCCGTCCACCACGCCCACCTTCCCTCGCCTGCGGGCCCACTCCGACAGCTGGGCCCTTCATCCAGAAGGTTGTCACGGATCCCGGTCAGACGTGGTCACTGAACGGGGTCGGGGTGAAGCCTGGAGCAGTGGGCGTCGGCGGCCGACGAACCGACCGGGCGGAGAGCCCTGCACCAGCGCGGCCCATCGTCGGTGGCTCGTCACTCGTCCTTGTCGCTGAACGCCTCGATGCGGCAGCGCTTTTGGAGTTCCGACAGGTTGGGCACGTTGACCTCGCCGGAGGGCCAGGTGTAGCCCTCGCCGTCGGCGTTCGGCTCCACCTTGACGCCGGCCCTGTGCAGACAGGCGATCTCGGCCCGGAAGTCGTCCATGTAGTTCGGGTTCTTCGCACGGTCCAGCTCGGGGGGACCGAGGGGCAGCTTGGATATGCACGCTTTGGCGGCTGCGGGATAGGCGCGTTGGGACTGCTCGGGGACGTCCTTGCCGTCCTTGACGATGGCTTGCATCGGCACCCCGTGGTCATGGATGCAGGCCGACCAGACGTTGAACAGGCGGGTCTCCTCCTCCTCGCTCGTGTCCAGGCGCAGTTGAGGGCGTCCCGCGTCGGGGTCCGGGGTCTGCTTCCCCCGCTCCTTGCCGGACGCAGCGGCGCCCGATTCGGTGATGGATGCCACGCCCGTGCCGGAATCGGTGTCCCCGCCGCACGCGGTGAGGGTGGCGAGCGCGAGGACCGCCGTGGCCGGTACGAGGAGCGTCGATACCCGCCGGAAACCGGAACGGTATCCGGAACCGGGCCTGGACGTCGGGAGGGCAGTGGGGAAGGTTCATGTCTCCTGGTTTCTCTCCGAGGGCTGCGGCATCCGCGAGATCAGCGGGTTCTGCGCGATCTACCCGATCTACGCGATCTGCGGGTTCTGCGGGTTCTGCGAGGGCAGGTTGGGTTCGGGTGGTCCGAGCCGAACGCGGCTCCGGGCCGTTGGCTCCGGTCTTCGGGCTCCGGCCCCTGGGCTCTGTCGGACTTCTGGCTCCGGTTTCGGTCTCATGCCGAGGCGAGCGCTTCCGTGGGCGCCAGCCGTGCGGCGCGCAGTGACGGGTACAGTCCGGCGATCACTCCCACCAGGACGGTCCCTGCGACGCCGCCGGCCACTGTGCTCAGGGAGATGACCGGGGGCCAGCCCTGGTACGCGGTGTAGGCGAGGGTGGCCAGGACGCCGAGCACGGTGCCGGCCAGGCCGCCGAGGGTGGAAAGAGCGATGGACTCGGTGAGGAACCGCAGCCGGATGTGACCGCGAGCGGCTCCGAACGCACTTCGGGCGTCAGACCGGCAACGTCTCGACCATGCGGCGGACGCGGTCGCGACATGCCTCACCGGCGTGAGCGTGCCCTTCGAGCGTTCACCCTCCCCGTCGGGTCGTCCGGTCATCACACTGCTGTACGACGTCTCGCTCGAGGATCAGATGGCGGGCGCGAGCAGGCAGCAGTACCGCGCCAAGCGCGCCAACGACTGCGGGCTGCTCGAACTGGACGCCGCGACCGCCGAGGAGGACCGCGCACTCATCGCTCTCAACGAGGTGGTCAACGCCTGCCTGCGGCGCCAGGGACTGCCCACGGTGCGCCTCGGACTGGACTTCGAGTCCGCCACCACAGGGCGAGGCGCCAGCGGGCACTCGGCGCAGAACTGCATCGACACCGGCCGCCGCGAACAACTCGCGCCCTACGTCGCCCCCGCGGCGCTGTTGTACGTCGGCGACACCTCCGGCTCCACGGCCGCGCCCTTCGACCTCTCGCCGACCAACGCCCTTCGGATTCTCGTCGTCACCGCGGCGGTCCTGCTGCTCGCCGCGTTCGTCACCGTCGTGACCGGCGTCCACCTGGTCCGCCCACTGCGAGCCCTGACCAAGGCAGCCCAGAGCCACGAGGAGCACCTGCCCCCGGTGCCGGTCGCCCGGCATGATGAGATCGGCCGGCTGACGGCGGCGTTCAACGGACTCTCCGAGCACCGGGCACGCACCGAACAGCAACGCAAGGTCATGGTCAGCGACATCGCGCACGAACTGCGTACTCCGCTGAGCACCATCCGCAGCGCCCTGGAAGCGACCCAGGACGGCATCATCGAGGCGGACCAGCACCTGACGGCCTCCCTCCTCGAAGAAGTCCTGCTGCTGCAGCACGTCATCGACGACCTTCAGGATCTCGCCGCCGTCGACGCGGGCACCCTGCGGCTGCACCCGGAACCCGTACCGGCCGAGGCCGTTCTGCGGCATGTGGCGGCCGCCCACCGGGCCACGGCGGACAGCGCGGGGGTCACTCTGCTGGTCCACAGCCCGGCCCGGCTGGAGCTGTGGGCCGATCCGCTGAGGCTGCGTCAGATCGTCGGCAACCTCGTGTCCAACGCCGTCCGGCACACGCCGCCCGGCGGTCGGGTCACCCTCCACGCGCACAGGGATGATGCCACCGCCGTTTATCGAGGTGACCGACACGGGAACCGGCATCGCGGAAGCCGACCTGCCCTTCGTCTTCGAACGGTTCTGGCGTGCGGAGAAGTCCCGCAACCGCAAGACCGGTGGCAGCGGTCTTGGCCTGTCCATCGCCCGGAAACTCACCGAGGCGCACGGCGGCGTGCTGTCGGTCAACAGCGTGTCCGGGCGCGGCGCCACCTTCACCATCAGGCTTTCCCGGAGCGAAGGGGAGAAGGGCCGAAACCCGGACGGGGGGGGTGAGTGTTCGCGCGCGTGTGCCCGTGGGAGCGAGGGCGCGTCCCGCCCTACAGTTGCACACCGTCAGTTGTCGCACACGGCGGCTGTCGGCGGTTCGCGTCTGTGTCGAGGGAGGCTGCTCGTGGCCAGTGCGTTTCAGGAGCGCAAGCTCAAGGGGATGTTCACCGCGTTCGACGCGGACGGCGACGGTTTTCTGCGCGAGGACGATTTCCGGGCGCTCGTCGCCCGCTGGAGCCAACTCCCGGCGGCCAGGCCCGGAACAGCGCTCGGCGCACGGGTGGAGACGCTGCTGATGGGCTGGTGGGCGGCTCTGCTGGAAACCGGTGACACCAACGGCGACGGGGCTGTCGACATGGGTGAACTCCTCGCGCTCGTGGACAGGTTGCCGGCCATGGTCGCGGACGTCACGGCGACTGCCGACACCGTTTTCGACGCCGTCGACGCCAATGGCGACGGCCGTATCTCCCCGGAGGAACACCGTCACCTCGTCGAGACGTGGAACGGACGGCCCGTTGACACGACGGGCGTCTTCGAACTGCTCGACCTGAACGGCGACGGTCACCTCAGCCGGGAGGAATTCGCGCTGCTGTGGCGCCAGTTCTGGATCAGCGACGACCCGGCAGAGCCCGGCAACTGGCTCTGCGGCAGGATCCCCGGCTAGAGCCTGTCCGGGCGATCATGTGCGGATCCAGATGCCAGGGTGTTTCGTCCTGGTGTTCTGTCTGCTCGACCCCATTTGAGGGGGTCGGCGGCGGATCGGTGCGAGCGCCTGCCGCGGCCTGGACCTGCCGCAGACGCCGCTCCCACGCCCCGTCCGTCGGCCACTGCCGATGACGTTCGTGGACGGTCTTTCACGGCCCCAGGCGGAGCAGTAGTAGTGCGAGCACGTCACGGCTACAATCCCGGCAGGGGAAAACTCCGGCGCGGGGGTGCATTGCGTGCGGGGGCATTGTGTGCGATCGCTGCATTCTTGAGACGGTCTTCAACTATCCAGGCAACGATCGATGCTTCAACTTCTACTGCACGGGATAGAACGGGTGGGGGAACCTGTGAGAAAAACTCTGCGATCACGTCTGGCTGCCGCGCTGATGGCTACCGCAGCCCTCAGTCTCGCGATTCCGGGCGCTGCCCGCGCTGCCGACGAATCCGCCGGTTCCGCCGCGTACTCATACCGCTGCGCGACGGGGACGGCGGAATCGCTGGCCGGCGGCGTGCAAATCCGGGACCAGCCAAGAAATGATGCCGATGTCCTGGTGACCGTAAAAAAGGGCAACTGGAGACAGTGCGCTCCGGGGTATTACGTCACGGGAGACCGCTACAACGGTTGCGGGGTGTACGGCGCCAGCGCTTGGATCTACCTGTGGACCCCATACGGCAACGGCTATTCCGCCATGACGTGCTGGGCCGACGCCTTCTAGGCCCTGTTGGTGATCGACCCGGTCGTCCGTGACGTTTCACAGGCCTACCAGGATGCCGCCGGGTGCCCTTGGCGATCTCACGCCCCCGGCGGCATCCCAGCTCAAGACACCCCCACCACACCTTGGACAACCGGCTTGCCCCGCGTGAAGCCGAGCTCGGCGAGCTACATCGGGCGTTTGGTGCGGTCCGCGTTCCAGGCGTGGAACGCGATGCGGTCATGGCCGTCCGGGCCCGTGTTGACGTCCTGTCCACCAGGGCCGATCATCTGGCCCGCGAAGAAGTCGGTGGTCATGAGAGGTTCGGCTGCCTTGGTGTACGGGCCTTGGAGGCTCTCGGCCACGGCATAGCCGGTCTTGTACCTCCTGCCGCCGTCGACGTCGGGTGAATAGGCGTCAGCGGAGTAGAACAGTACGTATCGTCCATCCCGATTGACGAGCGTGAGGGCCTCGACGATTCCGCCCTCCCAGTCGCGGTCCTGTTTGACCAGACCGATGGGCTGTCCGGTGAGGGAAGTGCCATCTCGGGAGATGGGCTGGAGATGGATCCAGGTGTCCATGCGGCAGCAGTTCCCGTCGCTCTTCCACAACAGGTACCGGCGACCGTTCTCCGTATAGCTTGCCGCGTCGATGGCCCCGCCCTGTTCGACGGGGCAGACCAGCGGGCGGTCACCGACCGGCCGGAAGGGCCCGTCCGCGGAGTTCGCCAGCGCGACGCCGATGCACTGCCTGCCGCCGGCTCGGTCGTGAGCGGTGTAGTGCATGGTGAATCCGCGGCCGTTGTCGTACACCTCGGGAGCCCACACCCGCGGCTCCTGCGGATGCACCCAGGCACCGAGTTCGGGCAGCGGATCCGTCCCCGCGACCGACCAGTGCGTCAGGTCGGTGGAAGTCGCGTGCTGAACGTTCCTGGCTACATCGCTGGTTGCGTCCGGCGGCTCCTGCCACGCCGGGAAGATATTCTCCGCGCCGACCTGACCGTCAACGAGCTGAGTGTCCTCGTGGGCATGGCGGCCCGCCACCAGGTCGACCCGCGCGACTCGACCGAGACACCCGGATGCCTTCTGGCGGGCCGCTGTGTTCCTGGAGGAGTGCGTCCTGCTCCGTCCGCTCCGAGCCCGCAACGAGGCGTACGGCTAAGGCGTCGCCGGCGCGACGAAATCCGCGGCCTGCGCATGGACTCGTACGCGAGAGCCGAACGGATTCGGAGCGTCGAGGTCACCAGGGGACGACGCCGTCGTCCTCGAAGAACGAACCCGTGGGGCCGCCGTCGGGCAGCGTGGCGAGGCGGATCACTGTGGCCGCGCCCTGCTCGGGAGTGCGGGGTCCTTGGAAGCCGGTGAAGTCGGTCGCGACCAGGCCCGGGCAGGCGGCGTTGATCAGGATGTTCGTGTCGGCGAACTGCCTGGCGTACTGCACGGTGACGGCGTTGAGGAAGGACTTCGAGGGTGCGTAGGCCGCCATGACGGGGCCGATCTCGATGTTCGGATCCGCCTGCCGGGTCAGGGAGGCGACGGAACTGGAGACGTTGACAATGCGTGGCGACACCCCGCGCCGTAGCAGCGGCAGCATCGCGTTGGTCACCCGGATGACACCGATGACGTTGGTCTCCACGACCGTACGGACCAGGTCAAGGTCGAGCGTGGTCGGGTCCTGCACCCAACCAGGACCCATCTCTCCTGAGATACCGGCGTTGTTGACCAGGACGTCCAGGCGCCCGGCCTGCCGTTCGATCAGTCCCGCGGCATCGGTGACGCTCCGGGCACCGGTCACATCCAGCGGCACCCCGAACGCGTCCACACCGGCGGCTCGCAGCTTCTCGACGGCGGTCTCCCGCCGGGCATCGTCGCGGGCTCCCACGCCCACGCGGTACCCGCGGGCGCCCAGCCCGGTGGCGATCTCGTACCCGATTCCCTTGTTCGCGCCGGTCACCAGCGCGATCTTCGTTTCGCTCATACCGTTGATGTTCGCTCGCGGACGAGCGGTGCATCCAACACCGATACGGTGCCCTGTCATACCCGATAGGTATCACTGAGCTACGCTTTGGACATGGACACCTTGGAGACCCGCGAGCTGAGATACTTCCTGGCCGTCGCCGAGGAGCTGCACTTCGGCCGCGCCGCCGAGCGCCTCGGCATGTCCCAGCCACCGCTCTCCCGGGCGATCCAGCAGCTCGAACGGCGCATCGGCGTCTCCCTGCTGGAACGCAACCGCCGTGGCGTCTCCCTGACCGACGCCGGAGAGGTGCTGCTGCACGAGGGCCGCGCGGCCCTCGACGCGACGGCCGCCGCCGCCCGTCGCACCCGTCGCGCCGGTGGCGCCGACAGTCCAGGTGCTCCCCGCAGTCGCCTGGTGCTGGCGGTGAAGGCCGCCAGCTCGCACGAGTTGCTGCAGAAGCTTCTCGACGCGTACGCGGCCGAGCCCGGTGCCGCCGAGATCGAAGTACTGCCGTGCGGCATGTGTGAACAGGAAGAGCTGCTGCGCGACGGCCGCGCCGATGTGGCGCTCATGCACGCGCCGTACAACTCCCTCGCCGGGTTCGACAGTGAGGAACTGCAGACCGAGGGGCAGATCGCCGTCGTTCCCAGCGGGCACCCCCTCGCCGCACGCAAGACCTTGTCCCTGGCCGACGTCAGCACAGTCCCCGATCTTCCGCTCGCCCGCTGGCCCCGCCACGGCACGTACTCACCCGGCCCGGGCCCCGAGATCCACGACCAGACGCAGCTGGCCCAGCTGATCGCCCTCGGACGCACCGTGGCCATCCTCCCCGACTCCGCCCGCTCCTGGCTTTGGGCCAAGCACACCGCCGTCCCCTTGACCGACGCACCCCCCGTCGTCACCCACATCGCCTGGCCCGCGCACAGCCGCTCCCTCACCCTCGCCGGACTGATCCGCACGGCCGCACAGCTATGACCCGCCCTTGACCCCCATGTTGGAACGCGCCCCCAGAGGGGTGCGGAGCACCTGGGCAACGTCCAGATCTACGGAACCGGGGGCGAGGTTCTCCCGCCATCGGGGCTCACTGGATGCGTCAGGATCGCGCTCACGACAACGTCGAAGAGGTGATCGGCGCGTGGGGCGAGCGAGGGTTGATCGCCGAGCCACGCGAGCGACCCGGCCAGCGCGAACAGGTCGGCGCCGTCGATGTCCGTTCGGGCCATGCCCTCACCTTGAGCGCGAGCAAGGAGTCGCGCGCCGGACGCGCGCATCGTGACGCACGAAGCGTGGAGTGCGGACTGCGAGTCCTCGATGGCAGCCACCATCAACGCCACGACACCGCGATAGTTCTGCGCGCAGGCCACGAAGTCGCGTAGCCACGACACCAGGGCGTCGTCGGCCGAGCTCGACGTTTCGAGCTCGCCTGCTTTTACCGTCAACTCGTCGAAGCTCGTACGGAGCAGGGCCTCGAAGAGTGCCTCCCGCGTCGGAAAGTGACGGATCAGCGTGGCGAGCCCCACGTCCGCCCTGCGTGCGATGTCGCGCAGCGATGCGTCGACGCCCTGCTCGGTGATGACGGCGCCCGCGACTGTGAGCAGGTGGTCGTGATTCTTCCTGGCGTCGGCACGCATCTGTCCCTCTTGACTATCCGGATCAGTGATCCATATATTCGGTTCAGTGATCCGGATAACCGGATCGCTGATCCGATCAGCGTATCCCCAGGCAGTGGTAGGAGAAAACGATGCCGACAGACACGATGAGGGCGATCCGGCTGCATGAGCACGGCGGCCCTGAGGTACTGCGTGACGACGAGGTGCCGATTCCCGAGCCGAGGCCGGGTGAGGTACTCGTTCGCGTTCACGCCGCAGGTATCAATCCTCCGGACTGGTACCTGCGGGACGGGATGGCCAACCTGCCTCCGGAGACGAGGCCGAAGTTCAGCTTGCCCGTGATTCCGGGGACGGACGTGTCGGGTGTCGTCGAGGCAGTCGCCGTGGATGTGGACGGCTTCTCCGTCGGCGACGAAGTCTTCGGCCTCCTTCGCTTCCCCAGCTTCGAGGGCAGCGCGTACGCCGAGTACGTGGCCGCGCGCGCGTCGGACCTCGCGCTCAAACCGGCCGGAATCGATCACGTGCACGCCGCCGGGGCGCCCATGGCCGGCCTGACGGCGTGGCAGTTCCTGATCGACCTCGGACACGATCACCCGTCGCCCTTCCAGGCGGCGAAGCATCGTCCGGTGCCACTCGACGCCGACACGACGGTACTCATCAACGGCGCCGCGGGAGGCGTGGGGCACATCGCACTACAACTGGCGAAATGGCGAGGTGCACACGTCATCGCGGTGGCCTCGGGCGCGCATGAATCGTTCCTGCGCGAGCTCGGCGCCGACCAGTTCATCGACTACACCAAGAGTCGCCCCGAGGAACTCGTGCACGACGTCGACCTCGTTCTCGACGCCGTCGGTGGCCCGGACAGCAGTCGCTTCCTACGTACGCTCAAGCGCGGCGGCTCCCAGTTTCCCGTGTTCTTCGCGGAATTCGACGAGAACGAGACCGCGAAGCTGGGTGTCACGGTTACGGCCACCCAGGTCCGCTCGAACGGCGCGCAGCTCGCCGAACTGGGACGCCTGCTGGACGCGGGCACGGTTCGCGTCGCGGTGGACAGCACGTTTCCGCTCGCGGATGCCCGCAGGGCGCACGAACGCGCAGCTCGAGGACATATCCAAGGCAAGATCGTGCTCACAGTCGCTTAGGAGCGGGCTGGGCAGGCGACGGACGTCGCCCGTGCACGCGGCCGCGATCAGGCAGCGCGGAGGCGTCGGTGCGGTACGCCCAGAGCCGGTCTGCTGCCGCCGGGTCGAACGGGTGGGCCGCTACGCACCGGGCTGGTCCTCGTCGCCCCGCACGGTCCGTGTTTCCTGGTTGTCCTCGAAGCAGCGGCCGGTGACGCCCTTCAGGAGCGAGCCTTGGTCGACAGCGGCGTGCTCGTCGAGGCGGCGGGCCAGCGCGCGCACGAGTTGGCGCAGGGCGGCGGGGTGTTCGATGACGAACGGGCGGTCAAGAGCGGCGAGTACAGGGGGAATCCAGTCCAGCCGTTCGGCTCGAATCCGGACGTGGATCCATTCGGTACGTTCGTCGGCTGTCGTAGGGGCGCTTGAACCGTCAGACCGGGTCTCGCCCGTATCGGCCGGGTCGACGTCCCCGGGTGTGGCCGTGGCCGGGATCGTGGACAGAGTGGCGATCTCGGCCGGCAGGTGCCTGCGAATGTGCGGGACGCTGTCGCGGATCCGCAGCGACACATCGTGGGTCCAGGGCGTGTGCGCGAGGCTGTCCAGCACTGTGGCCGCCGGATCGAAATCCGCCGGGACGGTGAACGAGCCGGACCGCACCGACATGGCGGCGATCCCCTCCAGCCGGAAGGTGCGCACCTCTCCGCCGGAGGGGTCGGCGCCGGTCAGGTACCACCGTCCGGAATGCGCCACGAGACCGTAGGGCAGGACGGTGCGGTCGCTGCTGCGGCCCTTTCGGTCGGTGTAGCTGATCTCCACCGGCCGCTGATGGCGCGCGGCCTCGGCGAGTTCGAGCAGCACATCTGCTTCCGGGGCAACGCCGGGACGCGGCCGCGTGGTGAAGTCGGCCGTTTCCAGCAACGCGTCCAGCCGTCGCCCCAGAGCTTTGGGCAGCACCCGCAGCAGTTTCGCCGCGGCACTCTCGCTCGCGGCGGCGGACGTGCTGACCAGCCCGGCCCTCCGGCCGGTCAGGAGACCGAGCAGCACGGCCAGGGCCTCCTCGTCGGTGAGCATCAGCGGGGGCATCCGATAGCCAGGAGCGAGCCGGTAGCCGCCGTAGCGGCCACGCACCGAGTCGACGGGCACACCGAGCTCAAGCAGGTGTCCGGCGTAACGACGGACAGTGCGTTCGTCGACGTCCAGACGAGCGGCCAGGTCGGGGACGGTGCGGATGCCGCCCCCCTGGAGGATCTCCAGCAGAGCGAGCACCCGGGCGGTCGATGTGGTCATCCAGAAAGTCTGCCGTACATACCGGGCGGATTCTGTCCGGTATTGGTCCTAGCGTTCGAGACAGCCCTTCAGCTGACACCATCTCTGACAGGAAACCGTTCATGAACTTCGTTTCGATCCGCGTGATCACCGACGATGTCGCCCGTCTCGTCGCGTTCTACGAACAGGTCACCGGCGTTTCGGCGACGTGGTCGACTCCTGACTTCGCCGAACTCGTGACGCGGTCGTGCACGCTCGCGGTCGCCGGCAGCCGCACCGTGGCACTCTTCGGCACCGACTCGGCACGACCGGCCGCCAACCACACGGTGATCACCGAATTCCGTGTCGCCGACGTCGACGCCGAGTACCGGCGTCTGACGCCTCTCGGTTGCGAGTTCGTCCAGAAGCCGACGACGATGCCGTGGGGCAACCGCTCGCTCCTCTTCCGGGACCCTGACGGCAACCTGATCAACTTCTTCACGCCCGTCACCCCGGACGCCCTGCAAAGGCAAGACCGCTAGCGGCTTGGCGGCGGGTCTCCCCGGTGGTCGGTGAGGAAGATCCAGCCGGTGTGTTATTCCGGTACTCCACGCATGCCGGTGCGATCGACCTTGTCACGCGACAGGGCCTGCGGGACTTCTGTGACTGTTCCGGAGTCAGCGTCACGTAGCCGACAGCTTGGTCAGTCCTCGCCTCGAATGATGTTGCTCTCCTGGTCGGAGGGGTCGAGGGCGTCCGGCTCACGGTCATCGGCACCTTGACGACGCGAGACACCGGGCGCCGCGACCGCACCGACCCCGGTCCCACGGCTCTCACGCGTCGGCTGAATGTCCGTGCTGATGCCAGGTTCCATGAGGAAGGCACCTCCTACGTCTTTTGGGCGAGTCTTGGAGTACCCAACGCCCCCTGCTCCAACGAACCGTGGGCGGGCACTCATGGTTTTCGGGCGGGTGCGGCGGGTTGTGACCACGACTCCACCGAGGCCGGAAGTGCCGCGGCCGCAACCCCATACCCACCGGCCTCTCAGCCAGGTCGCGGGTTCCCCCGAATCGGGTGCTCAACCCCGGCGTTCACGGCTCACGGAGTTCGCCAAAGCGTCGGCGAAGCGGAGTGGCTGAGGACCCGACACCCAACCTGTCAGTCGCTCGGGCCGGTACGCACGAAGAGGCAGAACGGGTGGCCCGCCGGGTCGCGCAGGACGCGTACAGCGCCCTGGGGTTGGAAGTCCGCAGGAGTCGCACCCCAGCGAGGGCCCGCCCGACGGCTGAAGACAGATCATTCACCCGCCCGCCTTCACCGCCGAAAGACATGCCCTCGATCTGGCGGTGTGGGCCTCGCGGGACAGAGGGTTCGGGGCGGCACAGGTACCGGGCTGCTCCCGGACCCGGGAGCAGCCCGACCAGGAGCAACTACGCCTTGGAGGAACCGGCGAGTTGTTCCTGCTTGTCGTGCGGCTCGGGGAGTTCTCCCCGCTCCAGAGCCCGCGCCTTCGGTGTCGACGTTCGGGAGCACCCGGTCCAGCCAGCGGGGCATCCACCAGTTGGCTTCGCCGAGGAGTTGCAGAGCCGCGGGCACGAGGACCATGCGGACCACGAGGGCGTCGACCAGGCCCACTGGAAGACCGCCACCGTCACTCCGAGGCCCGCGGCGAAGGACATCAGGAATCCGACGGTGGCCGGCAACGGCACCACGATGGACCGGAACACGAGGGTGAGCAGGAGCAGGGAGAGGCCGACGACACAGATCAGGTAGGTGATGAGGCCGGTGGAGAGCTGCTTGTTGACGTCGACGTCGACCGCCGTCTGACCGGTGACGGAGACCCGCGCACCCTGCACGTCGTCCATCGCGATGCACACGGAGGTCACCAGGTCGCTGGGGCGGGTGTCGGCCGGGCCGTGTTCGGGGGTGACGGCCACGAAGGCGACGTCCGCGTTCTCGGCGGGCTGGACGGGGCTGACGTCGACCACGCCGTCCACCGCGGCGATACTCTCCGTCGCGCCGGCCGCGGTGGCCGCCGCATCCGCACCTTCGAAGAGCACGATCAGGGGGTTCTGCTCGCCGGCACCGAACGCGTCGCTCACAGCGGCTACGACGGCCTGGTCGGCCTCCAGGTCGACCACGAGCGTCGAGACGGCAACCGGACCGTCCTCCGACACGGAAATGATCATCAGGGGTGGCTACAACGTCTACTCGCGCGAGCTCGAGGAGGTTCTGATGACTCACCCGGCCGTGTCGATGGTCGCGGTCGTCGGGGTCCCCGACGAGAGGCTCGGCGAGGAGATCAAAGCCTTCGTAGTCAAGACGCCCGGCGATCCGACCACCGAAGCGGAACTGGCCTCCTGCTGCAAGGAGCGGTTCGCCGCGTACAAGTACCCCCGGCGGTCACCTTCGTCGACGGGTTCCCGATGACCGGTGCCGGAAAGATCCTCAAACGCGAGCTGACGGAGACCGCGCCGCGGGTCTGACCGACGCCGTCATGGAGGGCGCCCAGAGTTGAGCGCGGCATCGGGTACGCGCGGTGGCGCACTCCAGGCTCCGGGCCAGGCCGCCGCACTCCACGGCGTTCAGTCCCGCAGCGGTGCCGCGGCGCCCTCCGTCCCGCGGGTGCCGTAGCCGAAGTGAGAGTCCTGAGACTGGTACCACTGGTACCGTAGGTGCCATGTCCGAACCCAAGGCGATGAATCTGCGTTTCTCGGACCCCCAGAAGCGGGCCGCCATCGCGGCAGCCGCGAAGCAGGAGGGGGTCAGCATGCAGGAGTACATCCTCTCGGCCGCGTACGACCGCGCGACCGCCGTCGAGCAGCGGTTCCTGGACGGCTTCAGGGCGTCGATGGCCCGCAGCGGCCCGGCCTTCGCGGCCGAGCCCAGCAGCGCGGACCCCGGCGCCGAGCACCGCGCGGCCGAGCGGCAGGCACGCCAGGACCTCGACCAGCAGGAGCGGGGCCACGCCGCGTGACCCATCCGGAACCGTTCCACCCGCTCGACGTCACGTTCCTGCTGCACGCCGCCGAGCTGCTCGAGGGTGATCCCCAGGTCGATGACCTCGGACCGCTCTACGCCGCTGCCGCCCGGGTCAACGCCCGGGCGATGGAACGCGACATCTACGGGTCCGTTTACCTCAAAGCGGCGGCGTTGCTGCAGACCCTGGCGAAGCTTCCCTGTCTCGAGCACTCGAACGAGGCCTTCGCCTGGCACGCGACCGAGGGCTACTTCAGCCTCAACGAGCGCCGGCTCGAGTACCCGCCCAAGGCGGCCGTCGCACTCGTACGCGACGCCGCCTCCGGGACGATCGGCATCGCCAGGATCGCCCGCCAGCTGCGCGACTGGACCGTGGCCTGAATCCGCGGCAGCTCGGGCAGTTGAAGGAGATAGCGCGGCCCGTCGGCGTGCACCGTTCGTTGCCGCGCGGCGTATGGGTGAACGTGCTCAGGGCTGAATAGGTTGGCCGGGCGGTCGGGTCGGGTCGTAGTGCGTGCGGGCGAAGTTGTCTTCTGCCCGGTGGACAGTGTCGGGTTGCGGCGGTGCCGGCCAGACGCTCAGAAAGTGCTCTTCCACCGGGGTGTCGCCCTCGTGTGCCTCGCCTTGATCGCGTCCGCGTGCCTGAACGCGGACGCGGTACCAACCCGCCCCGGCCGTCGCGAAGTTCCCGGCTTCCTCCTCGAGATCCCCGCCCCACCGGAACAGCCGGAGGGTGCCGGTCGTGCTGCAGACGCTCACGTCCACTACGGCCTGTCCCGTCCACTACGGCCTGTGCTGTGCGCGTGCCCGCGAGCCAGTGGGGCAGGGCAGAAATCGCTGAAACAGCCCGCATGCGGCTGAACGGTTCTTTCGCGCGGGCCTGTTGGTGCGGGCCCGTTGGTGTAGCCCGCTACACCAACGGTTCGGGAGGCCACTCCCTCGTGGCGGCGAGCGGGCGACGGGATCGTGGTTCCCAGAGATCGCGACGGACCCGCGCCGTCGCACGTCCCGAACCGCCGATCCCGGTCGGTTCCCCGTCTCCCCAAGGAAAGGCGGAACACCTCGATGACCGCTAACCGCCGACCCGGACGCCGCACAGCCGCCGTCGTCACCGCCGTGACCGGCGTCGTGCTGACCGCAGCGCTCGCCACCGGCTGCGATGAAGCTGACACCTCGCTGGACTGCCTCCAGAACTCCGGCACGATCGCCGACAGCCTCAGGTCGATCCATGAGGCGGGCCTGGACGCGGCGAAGGACCCCGCGCGAACCGAGGAATCCATCAACACGATCGAGAAGAACCTCGACAAGATCGACAAGGTCGACGGCGAGAAGGATGACAACAAGGTCAGCAACGCGGTCGACGACCTCACCGACGCGATCGCGGACTACAACAAGGCCGTCCTGAACGGCGACACCAACCCGGACTCCAGCAGGATCGACGCCGCGGCCGACGCGCTCAAGAACGTCTGTACGTCGTAGCGGTGACCCGGTGAACCCGTGCCTTCGCCTTGTCCCTGCCCGGGCGCGAAGCCACGCGCCCGGGCCTGCCCACCGGCTGGCCAACGCCAACGCCATCGCCATCGCCAACGCCAACAGCAGAAGCACCGCCTCGGCCGATCCCGCTTCCCTCCACAGCGGCTACAGGCTCATCGGCATGCACGAGCGCGCTCAGTCCGCCGGTGGACGGCTGCGTACGGGCCACCGCCCCCGGGGCGTATTCGAAGTCGTCGCGGAGCTGCCGCTGTGCCCGCTCCCCCTTGACGAGTCCTCGAAGACGGAGTCCACATCGCCATGAAGTCGGAGCGAAGACGGCTCGACCTCCCCCGTATGGTCACGCCCCCTCCCCGTGAGGTGATCACTTCGCGTCACCCAGCCCGTAGCCTTGTGACCATGGGCAGAGCGATCCGGACAGCCGCACGGGCAACGCTCCATCTGTTCATGGCCGCGGCGCTGGCCTTCGGTCTGTACCTGTTCATCACCGTGCTGCTGATCACGGCCATCGCCACGGTCGCGGTGGTCGGGGCGTGGATGCTGCCCGAGACGGTGCAGTTGGTCCGCCGGATCGCCGGGGTCAAACGCGGTCTCACGGCGACCTGGACCGGCCGGCGGATCCCCGAGGCGTACCAGCCGATCAGCGGCACCCTTCGCGAGCGCCTGCGTACCGCCGTCCGCGACCCTGGCACGCTCACCGACCTGCGCTGGATGGCCGCCTACTACGTCTACGGAGCCATGGTCTTCCTGGCGCTTCCGTTGTGGCCGCTGGGCCTGGTCGTCGACGGGGTGTGGTGCGGACTACTGCGCCGTGACGCGGTCGTCCTGCCTCTGATCACCCGCCTCGCCGACGTGGAGGCCGACTGGTCACAGGGCCTGCTCAAGCCCTCGCCCCAGGCGCTGCTGGCCTCTCGCGTCGAGGAACTGGCCGCCACTCGGGCGGGCGCGATCGCCGCACACGGAGCCGAACTGCGGCGCGTCGAGCGGGACCTGCACGACGGGACGCAGGCGCGGCTGGTGGCGCTGTCCATGCGGATCGGACTCGCACAACGGGCCTACGACCGTGACCCCGAGGCCGCCCGCAAGCTGCTGGCCGACGCTCAGGACCAGGCCGAGGAGGCGTTGATCGAGCTGCGGCACGTGGTGCGCGGCATTCATCCGCCGATCCTCACCGACCGCGGGCTCGTCGGGGCCGTACGGGCACTTGCCGCGACCAGCGGGCTTGAGGTGAGCGTGCGCGTGGACGGTCTGGAGGACGAGGATGTGCGGCCCCCGGCGGCGGTCGAGGCGGCTGCCTACTTCGCGGTGGCCGAGGCACTCACCAACGCCGCCAAGTACAGCGGGAGCAGGAGTGCCTCGGTCGCCTTGGAACGCCACCGCACCGGGCTGCGGGCCCTTGTGCGGGACGAGGGCAAGGGGGGTGCGGACGAGTCCGGCGAGGGTTCCGGGCTGTTGGGCATCCGCCGCCGGGTCGCCGCGCTGGACGGGACAGTGACCGTGACCAGCCCCGTGGGGGGACCGACCGTGATCGAAGTGGAGCTGCCATGCGTGTGGTGATCGCCGAGGACAACGCCCTGCTCAGAGAAGGGCTTGTGCTGCTGCTGACGTCGGCCGGGCACGAGGCGGTGGCCGTCGTCGGTACCGGCCCGGAGATCCTGCCGGCGCTGCTGGAGCACCGGCCCGACATCGCCGTACTCGACGTCCGGATGCCGCCCGGCTTCCGCGACGAGGGGCTCCGCGCGGCCCTGGAGGCACGGGAGAAGCTCCCCGGACAACCGGTACTGGTGCTCTCGCAGTACGTCGAGGAGTCGTACGCCGCCGAGCTGCTGGGCGGCGGGGCGAGCGGGGTCGGCTACCTGCTCAAGGACCGGGTGGGCCGGGTGGACGTGTTCCTCGACGCGCTGGAGCGGGTCGCGGACGGCGGTACCGCGCTCGACCCCGAGGTCGTCACCGAACTGCTCACCCGGCGCCGGGACTCGCCTCTGGACACCCTGACGCCGCGCGAGCGCGAGGTGCTGAAGCTGATGGCCGAGGGTCATGACAACACCACCATCGCCGCCCTGCTCGTCGTCACGGAACGCTCTGTCAGCAAGCACATCGGCAACGTCTTCCTCAAGCTCGGCCTGCCGCCGAGCGACAGCGGCCACCGCCGGGTGCTTGCCGTGCTCGCCTATCTGAACAGCCGAGGGCCGGGGCCGGTCCCGGCCGCCTGAACCAACGCACGCAGCGAATGCGCCCGGCCTCCGCAAGGGCCGTACGTGCGATGCGGCCGACTCCGGTCCGGCCGCATCGCGGGGCGCTCGGTGCCGCCCCACGGGCCGGCTGGGGCTGGTCGTCGGAAGCGACGACGACCTTCTCGCCGGCCACGGTCCGCCGCGGGTGCGTCCGGGACGGGTTTCCGTCCAGGGCGAAACGCTCGGTGAACAGCGTGGATGTGGTCCGTAGAAGGTCACTTGAGGGCTTCCGGCCGATGCTGGAGCCCGGCACAATCACCCGCATGACGATCACCGCGAGCGCGCCGCCCACCCGTAACCATCCGGTGGCCCTCGCGCGGGGATTCCTGATGGGAGGGGTGATCGGCGCATCGCCGGCCGCTTTCGTCGTCGGCATCGTCATCACGAACGTGGCACTGCTCGTCACGGGCCTTGCCCTGCCCGCGGTCTACGGGCTGCTCTTCTTCCTCGCCGGGGTGCCACGCCGCGCCCGGGAGGCGGCCGTCGTGCCCTGTACGGCTCTCGCGATGATCGAGAGCCTGGAGGCCATCGGGAGCGAGTCGAGCGACGTGCCGGTGCGGTTCGATCTGACCGTCGCACCGCAGGACGCGCCGGCGTACCGCGTCGAGTTCACACAGAGCATCAACCTCGTCGACCTGCCCGACTACCGGCCGCGCGGCATCCTGGTGGTCCAGTACCCGCCGGACCGGCCGTGGCGAGTGAGGATCGTGAGGCGGCCGACACCCGAATGGGAGGAACGGGTGGCCGGGGCCTACCTCGACTCGGCGCCCGGGCCGACCAGGGTGAGCGAGCCCCCAGAGGGCTCTGTCGTCGGTTTCGTGAGGCTCCTCGGCCTGCTGCTCGCCGCGGCCTCCGTGGTCTTCCTGTTCCGGGCGGACCTCTTCGACCAGGACGACACCACGGGGCCGCCGTCCTCCGCACAGCCCTCGGTCTCCTCCACGTCGTCGACCACGGTCATCTCCTCGGCGTCCGGCACGGTCACCCTCGGCCCAGGCCAGTCGCTGCTCGACAAGGGCGAACTGCGCCGAGCCATGGACTCGCTCACCAAGGACAAGGACACGGGCAAGGCACTCACGGTCGTCGTACAGGAACGCCTGCTGTCGGTCGTGTTCGCTCCCACCGGCACGCGAGTCCCGCAGTTCGACCCGAGTTCCCTGCCCTACGAACGCATCCCCGCGCTGGTCGAGGAGGCTAGGACCACCCTCGGCATCCAATCCCCACAGACCTGGCAGCTGACCGCCGAGCGCCTCACCGGCGCCCTCACCCTCAGGGTCGGCGTGACCGGCGCCGAAGGCAGCACGGCCTCGCTGGAGGCGGACGGACAGGGCAAGGTCGTACGGCGCACCCCGGCCCCCTGACCATAGAGCGGACCGGTGTGCTCCGAGGTCGTGCCGGATGAATGGAGCGACCACCCCCTGTGGATGGCGCTGGCCGAGGTGTCGTCGAGCCTCGGCGTCAGGACAGGGCGAGGACGCAGAACTCGTGGCCCTCCGGGTCGGCCAGGCACGTCCACGGGACGTCGCCCTGGCCGAGGTCGAGGTCGGTGGCGCCGAGGGCCCGCAGCCGGGCCACCTCCGCTGCTTTGTCGTCACCGGGGTATGGCAGCAGGTCGAGATGGACGCGGTCCGGCACGGTCTTGACGCCGGGCGTGCGGAGGAACTCGAGATACGGTCCGACGCCCCTGGCGGAGCGCAGCGATGCGTTTTCGTCGGTCACCTCGTGCAGGGTCCAGTCCATCGCCTCACCCCAGAACCGGGCCATGGCCCGCGGATCCGCGCAGTCGACCACCACCGCGGCGATCGGCCCGGTGTCCCGGTAGATCTCCCGGGGCTCCAGCACGCAGAACTCGTTGCCCTCCGGGTCGGCGAGGACCGTCCACGGCACTTCGCCCTGGTCCACGTGGGCGGGCGTCGCACCGAGATCCAGGAGGCGCGCGACCAACTCCGCCTGATGGGCCGCGGAGGTGGTGGCGAGATCGAGGTGCACACGATTCTTGGTTGTTGTCTTGGGTTCCGGGACGGGAACGACGTCGATGCCGACGGCGACCGGGTCCGGCCAGACGAGGCCGCCGGCGGGTCCGACGTAGGTGGTCACACCGGGGCTGTACGCACTCCAGCCGAGCGCCTCCGCCCAGAACCGGCCGACCGTCGAGCCGTCAAGGGCCTTGATGTTCACCTGAACAGGTCGCAGTGCCATGCCGGCGATCCTATGCACCCGCTCCGCAGCGACATCCGCGCCGTCGCCGAACAGAGTTCAACTCGCTCACCGGCCACGACGCTCAGCCATCAGCCGCGCTGGCCAGCCGCGACGCTCAGCTCGCCAGGTAGAGCGCTCAGTTCAGCCCCGACATGTGTTCGCGCGAGTTCCCAGGCCGGTGACGGACCGACACCGCCCGCCAACCGGCCCTGTCGGGGCGCGGGTCAGTTCACCGCCTCAGGTGAAGGGACACGCGGGACCGCGGAGTTGGGGTCGAAACCCGCGAACGCCAGCCCGATGACGAATCCCGCGGCCTCCTCCAACTGTCGGACCCGGTCCAGTCCGCCCACAACCGCCGGCGTCCCCCCGACATCACGCACCAGCCCGCTGACCACATCCAGGGCCGCCCGATCATCACCGCACATCGCCACCGTCACCCGGGCGGCATCACCAGCGGGCGGGCTCGTCCACTGCCCGGCGGGAAAGAGATGGAACGCCTTCACCACACGAGCGCCCGGAGCAAGCCCCGCGATCCGCCCCGCCATCGACTCGCCCTCTCCGGTGAGCAGAACACCCACACCATGCGCGACAGCGTTCGAGGGATCGATCAACGGCGTATCCTCCAGCACACCGCCGGACGCACCCGCCAAGGCCAGCATGTCCCCGACGCCGTCCCACGACACGGCCAGCAGCACCGCGTCACGCCCGGCGGCCGCCTCACGCGGCGTGACGGCGAGCGCTCCGTGCCCCAGCCGCTCAGCAAGCTTCTCCGCCTTGGCCTGCGACCGTCCGCCGATCGCCACCTCATGCCCCGCTCGTGCCCAGCCCTCACTCAGGGCCGCCGCCAGCGTTCCCGTTCCCAGGATTCCGATGCGCATCAGCGCCGCCTCTCAAACCGCGGTCAGATTCAGGCAGCCACGGTAAGGAAGGCGTTACGCACCAACAGGTGCGTGCCCCGTGCGCGATGATGGGCGGCGAGATGACCGACCACGAAACCCACTGCTACGAACTGGTCGCCGACTGCCAACTCCGCGCAGCCACCGACCTGTTCACCCATACCTGGGACCCCGTCGTACTCGCCGCCCTACGCACCGGACCGCGCCGGCGTCACGCCCTACGCACCGCCATCGGCGCCATCAGCGACAAAGTCCTCACCGACACCCTCCACCGCCTGCACGCGAACGGGCTCATCGACCGCCACGCCCACGCGCAGGCACCACCCCGTGTCGAATACGGCCTCACCAGCCTTGGACAAAGCCTCGTCGACGGCCCCATGACAGCACTCGGACGCTGGGCCATCGAACACAGCGACGAACTCCTCGACGCGCAGGAACGCACCGCACGCACCCCACCGGACACACAGGCGACCCCGCACCGCGGCGGCTGACCATGATGCGAGCGAACGCCGCGCTTCTGTCTGTGCCCGGGACAACGAGTAGCGCCTGTCGCCCTGCTCTCCGACTCGCCTGCGATCAGCCCGAATACGTCAACGGCTCGGCCTCGGGGGAAAACGCGTCCTGGCGTCCACCGTGTGAGCGCGCATGACCTGCTGGGCGCGTGCGTCATCGTGGGCGGCGATGGCCGCGATCAGCTCGCGATGCTCCACCCAGGCCTGACTGACAATGGGTGTGTAGTACCGACGGACCCTCTGCTCGACATGGGCGGCCAGCTCGGCGAGCACCGCGTTACCCGCCAGTTCCATGACACAGGCGTGGAACGTGGCGTTGGCGATCACCACCGCGTCCACGTCGTCGGCGGCGACCGCGGCCTCGCCCCACTCGCACAGCTCGTCCAGCCGCTCGAGTCCGTCTGTCGAGGGACCCACCGCGGCCAGGCGCGCCGCCTCGGTCTCCAGCAGTACGCGGACGACGAAGAGCTGATCGGTCTCGTCCCCGGTCGGCTCGTGAACGAAGGCGCCCTGGGCAGGACGAAGGTCCACCCATCCTTCGGTGTTCAACCGCTGCAGCGCCTCTCGTACGGGCTGCCGGGAGACCCCAAGATGACCCGCGAGCTCGCTCTCCACCAGGTGCTGACCAGGGTGCAGCGACCGTGAACTGATCAGCTCCAGCAGCGCCCCGTACACCTGCTCGCGTATCGATCCCGGGCGCTCCAGCTTGGGTATGGATCCGTGCGGAAGCTCGTTGAACAGCATCTCGCCCTCCGATGGCCTCTCTTACTTCCTCAATCTAGGGACCCGGCTCGCTGTTCGGGAGAGTCCGGGAGAGTACCGGGCGAGGGAACCGGATCGAGGTCGGATGGCCTCAGACCAGGACTTGATACCCGTGGGCAGAGGCTCGTCCGGCTGCACGGGATGTGGATCAGCGGCCGTAGCGCTTGCAGAGCAGGGGCTTGTGGAATCCGTCCGTGAGGCAGACCCGCACTACCGCCGCTCCGCCGGGGACGTTCGCCGGCACATCGAAGTGGAAGCTGGCGCTCGCGGCGCACACGATGTTGTCGCTGAGGCCGTCTCCCAACTGCCCGTCGTGGGTGTCGAGGGTGTACGCCCGCGTCGCCCGGCAACTCTCCACGCTGGCCGCGCTCACCGATTTGTGCTCGCCGATCACGACGACCTGCCGGTCGTACCAGGTGATCAGGCCCTTCGTGTACGTGTTCCCGACGGTGATGTCGAATTCGCTGATCGGGTAGTCGGCGGCGTGGGCGTCGGCCGCTGGGGTGCCCAGAAGCGTGCCCCCAACCAGCACGGCGGCGCCGAGAGCAGCGGCAAGGTGAGTACGCATGCGGTCTCCAGGAAATAAGGCCCGTCGCGGCGATCGACCGAGAACTGCCCCAGTCTTCGGGTGTGCGTTGATCACGTCTATGACAGATCGAGCCAACCCGACGCCTGGGGGAACCGCGGCACGGCACGTGGATGGCACCTGGCACGACGGCTATCAGCTGCGCGCGGCCACCGTGCCACTCCCCCGACGGTGTGATCCCTCGTGATCGTGATGAGGCGGGCTTCGCCGATAGCGCGAGGGGAAGCCCTGGGTGGTGCCGACGGCCCGGCCCATCGTGTAGGCGGGTAGTCGTGGTCATCGAGCCGGCCGCGCCGAGTCATTCGTCCAGCCGCGCGCGAATGAGCGTGTCGAGTCGCCGCCACGCCGGGGACGAGGCGTTGACCGTGCCCTGGATGAGGCCGGGGATCTCGGAGGCCGCGTCGAGCCCGGGCAGTTCGCGGAGTCCATATCGTTCCCGAGTCGCCTCGGTGATCCGGTGGGCGAGGTCGTCGATGCGGGGATCCTCGGCATCGAGGTCGTGTGCGTGGTCGTAGTCGAGGAAGAGTTGCCGTAGACCCGGGTCGGCGAGGCTGTCGGCCTGGTCGTCGAACAGGGTGATCGCGCGGTCCGGGTGGGTGGCGAACACGAGGATCCACAGGTCGCGTTGCAGGTCCACCCATCGTGGCGTGAATCCCCAGCGGGCCAGGTCCTTCAGGTAGGCGCCGACCTCGGTGGGCTGCGGCGCGAGCCGTCCGGCGGCGAGCTGGCGCAGGCGTCCCTGCGTCGACCGCAGGCCGCGGATGCGAGAGTCGAGCTCGGCGTCGATCTCGCGCAGCGCCCGCTGAAACTCCTCGTCGGTCGCTGATCTCAGGTCCCTGATACGGGCCAGGGGGACGCCGGCTTCCGCGAGGGTGCGGATCTTGATCAGGTCGATGGCATCGCTCGCGCCGTACCGCCGATAGCCGGACGCATCACGGTCGGGCTCGGGAAGCAGTCCCTTGTCGTGGTAAACGCGGATGGTCTTGATCGACACTCCGACGTACCTGGCCAACTGCCCGATGGTGATCATCCGGTCATCTTTCCACTTGACCCTTCCCCTGGGGCAGGGTTGCACCATAGGGCCATGGCGAACATGAATGCTGATCGGGAGACGTTGCGCGCGCTGGCCGACGAGGGCAACGAGACCGCTTTGGACCGGCTGGCCGACCTCGCCGACGCGGACGGCGACCTCGGTGCGCTGAGCGAACTGCTGGACGAGGGATCCATGCACGCTGGATCCCTGCTCACTCGCCGCGCGGCCGCGACCGGCGACCTGCGCGAGTTGCAGCGGATCTCCGACGCCGGGTACGACGAGGCCGGCAGCGAACTGGACCGGCGGCTGAAGACTCGGCCCGACAGGCATCGCGACTGAGCCTCCGGCAGCCCACTCTCCCCAGCCGAGGGGCGCTTGGAGATGGCGCAGCCGCTGTTCGTCAAAGGCGGCGACTCCCGCTATGGACTGCGCGAGCCAGGACAGGAAGAAGATTCGTGCCCATCACGAGCCCGAGCGAGCGGGAGAGGACAGCCTGACGCCGGTCCCGCGTGCCGGCACCTCCAGCGAGGACGGTGAGACGGGTTCAGCGAGTGGGCGGTACGAACTCGGGCTGGTCCAGCAGGCGCAGCCAGCTTCCGTCAGGCTGGCGCCGGACGACCTGCGCCCGAGCGCCTGCCCCGTCTTTCGGCGGCGTGGATGTGAGGGCGATGTCGCCGCTGATCAGCGTCGGCAGCGGTTGTTCCGGCTCGAAGCGGGGGCGGTTGGCCAGCACCTTTTCCCACAGTGCACGAATCGCCTCCCGGCCCACCGTCCGGCCGCCGGGCGGATAGGCCATCACCGCGTCCTCTTCGTAGAGCTCGGCGACCCCGGCCGCGTCACCGGCGTTGGACCGTTCGACGAACAAGCGGGTGATTTCTTCGGGCCGCATGGCCTTCTCGTACTCCGGCACTGATGCCTCCTGAGGTCGGCTTTGGCACCTCCCAGCCTGAGCGCCCGATCGTCAGAAGTCCAACAGATGGATCTGCTTGTAACTAGAATTCACAGTCATGGATCTGAGGCAACTGGAGTACTTCGTCGCGGTCGCTGAGGAGCGGAACTTCACCCGGGCCGCCGAGCGAGTACACATCAGCCAGTCCGGCGTCAGCGCCCAGATCCGCCAGTTGGAGCGTGAACTCGGCGCCGAGTTGTTCGACCGGTCGGCGCGAACCGCCACCCTTACTGTCGCGGGAACGGCAGCGCTCGAACACGCCCGCGCCGCGCTCGCGGCGGCCGGGGCGGTGGGCCAGGCGGTCGGCGAGGTCACCGGCCTGATCCGGGGGCGACTCACGGTCGGGATGGTGATGGGCTGCACCCTCACGCCACTGTTCGAGGCGCTCGCCGTGTTCCACCGGGCGCATCCCGGGGTGGAGATCTCGCTACTGGAGGACAACTCCGACCGGCTCCTCGATGGAGTGCGCGCCGGCACCATCGATCTGGCTCTCATCGGGACAGCAACCGCCATCCCCGACGGGGTGGACGCGCTGACAATCATCAGCGAGCGGCTCGTCGTAGCCGTTCCGGCCGGGCACCCCCTGGCGGGCCGGAGGCGGGTCACTCTGCGCGACCTCGTCGGACACCCAATCGTGTGCATGCCACCCGGCACGGGCCTGCGTACCGTATTCGACCAAGCCTGTGCCGCACAGAATCTCCAACCCGTGATCGCGCTGCAAGCCAGCGCCTCGGATGCCATTGCCGACCTCGCCGCCCGCGGACTGGGCGTCGCCGTCCTCAGCGAATCGATGGCCGCGAGCTACCGCGACCGGCTCACCGCCCGCACCATCGACGACGTCGCGACACCCGCCCTGCTCGCCCTGATCTGGAAACCCCCGCACAACCCCGCCGCGCGCGAGTTGCTCGCGCACAGCCGACAAGCGTTCGCCGAGCTCGACCCTGCGTAACGAGCGTGCGTTGAGGAAAGGGCTTCGAGGCGAAGGGCTTTGAGGCGAGGAACCTCGACCCGCGAGCACCGCCACCAAACCTCAGCCGTGTCGTGCCAAGTCAGCCCTATGGCGACCCCCATGCCCACTAAATAGTTCGTTATAGTGAACGCATGGTTCATCAGAATGCGACTCCTTCGCGCAGGCGCATGGGGCAACTACCTTCGTGGAGGCAAGCCCGCCGACCGGGGTGGCTGGGAGACGCGGAGATCATCCCGGTGCGAGACCGCCGGTCGGGGCTGGTCGTGGCGATGACGCCCGAGGACGGCAGCCTTCTGCTCTTCACCGAGGGACAGGAAGCACGAGCCCGGATCGGCCTTCTGGCGCGGACGGTTCACACCGCGCCGCACGCCGCACTGGCAGCCGTGGTCGCTGACGATCTGCCGGTCTTCGCACGCCGCCCCGCCGACGGGCAGCGCGTGGTGCACCTGCACGAGCTGCCCGCCGCGCCCGGCGGAGGCACGCATGTGCACAGCCTCGGCAACCTGGCCGAAGTGGTGCTGCCGACGCCGAAGGTCAAGAAGGGCCGTATCCGCGTGGCCTACAACGCAACGCACAGGAGCCGCTGATGACGCCCCCGCCGTCCGGCCGTCAGCCGGTGAGCAGCACCGCGGCCGCGGTCGGTACGAAGATCCGCCTGCGCCGGCAGCAGCGCGGGATGAGTGCCGCCGAGATGGCCCGGCGCGCCGGACTGAGCAAGGCCACGCTGTCGCAACTGGAGGCCGGCAACGGCAATCCGACGATCGACACCCTGGACGCGATCGCGATCGCCCTGCGCATCCCGATCGCCGACCTGCTGGCGCGGGACGCCGACACCGGGCCGGTCTTCCGGCCGGGCACGGACGTCGAGCCCGGCGAGGTCTCCCGGGAACTACTGCGCCGTATCAGCAGCGGCAACAGCCTGGAGATCTGGCGGCTGCGCATTCCGCCCGAGACGGAGCTGCCCGGCGTCCCGCACGCCACCGGCACGATCGAGCACCTGCTCGTCGCCACCGGACACGTCACCGCCGGCCCCGTCGACGCCCCGCAGGATCTGGGCCCCGGCGACATGCTCGCCTTCGCCGGGGACGCCCCGCACTTCTACCGCACCGGCGTCGAGGAAGTGGACATCACCGTCGTCTTCGCCTCCCCCATCAGCGCCTGAGACCGGGCAGCACCTGAGACCAAGGAAGACCCCATGAGCACCACCCACGCGATCACCCCCTCCAGCCGCGCCTTCAGCAGCGACAACATGGCCGGAGCATCCCCGCAGATAGCCCAGGCCGTCGCCGACGCGGCCACCGGGCAGGTCCTGCCGTACGGCAACGACCCCTTCACCGACAGCGCCCGCCGCAGGCTCTGCGAGATCTTCGAACGGGACGTCGATGTCTTCCCGGTGTTCACCGGGTCCGCCGCCAACGGCCTGAGCCTGGCCGCCCTCACCCCACCGTGGGGCAGCGTGCTCTCCCACCCCGACAGCCACATCAACACCGACGAATGCGGCGCTCCGGAGTTCTTCACCAACGGCGCCAAGCTCGTCGGCGTACCGGGCGCCGACAGCAAGATCGACCCCGAAGCGCTGCGGGCGGCGGTGCGCCGCCGGGCCGGTGACGTGCACAGCGTGCAGCCGTCCGCGGTGAGCATCAGCCAGGCCACCGAGAGTGGCAGCGTCTACTCCCTGGAGGAGATCCGTCGGCTGTCCGCCATCGCCAAGGACGCGGGACTGCGCGTCCACATGGACGGCGCGCGCTTCGCCAACGCCCTGGACCATCTCGGCGCCACCCCGGCCGAGATGACCTGGAAGGCCGGCATCGACGTGCTGTCCTTCGGTGCCACCAAGAACGGCGCGATGACCGCCGACGCCATCGTCTCCTTCGACCCCGCACTCGCCCCGGAGCTCGCCTTCCGCGCCAAACGCGCCGGCCAGCTCGCCTCCAAGATGCGCTTCCACACGGCCCAGATCGACGCGTACCTCACCGACGGCCTCTGGCTGCACAACGCCCGTCAGGCCAACGCGATGGCCACCCGGCTCGGCGACGGCCTCAAGACCATCCCCGGCGCCGGCCTTCTGGCCACCCCGCAGGCCAACATCCTCTTCTGCCGCCTGCCCCAAAAGGTCACCGAAGGACTCCTCGCCGAGGGTTACGCCTTCTACCACGACCGCTGGGAACCGGGAATCGTCCGGCTCGTCACCGCCTTCTCCCACAGCGCCACCGACATCGACCAACTCCTCGACGCGGTCCGCCGCCACACCCAATGAGGACGAGCGGGGAGCCTCCTGGTCAAGCACGGCCGGTAATTCCCGTGAGCACACGCGTACGGCACAGCTCGCATGACGCGGGCGGGCGGTCGTTTTCCCTCCCTTACGGCCACTGGTCGGCGTCTTCCAAGAAGTACCTCGCCGGGTGCACCCCCTGGCAGGGCTCGGCGCGTCATGATGTGCGGCACAACGTTGCGGTGGGGGAGGACAGATCCATTGCGAAGCCATGTGTCCGGATGGGCCATTGCCGTTCTCGTTTTGGTGGCAGCATTAGCTCTTTCGATCACACCAGCTAGCTCGTGGGCAGCGGAGCCTTCGCCGGAGGAACGATGTGAGCGTGCCGGGCTCACTGGAGCCAAGGTAAGTACGTCAGTGCTGCTGGAGCATGATGATCGGACTTACGCAAAGATCGTTACCAGTCTGACTGTCGATCTTCCCGGCACCTGGCCGCTCGCTCACGACCTGTTGCTCAGTGAGGACAGCCGTCCGTACATCAAGGCGATGTCCTGTCTCCTGGGCAGCGAGCAGGGCGAGCAGAGATGGTCGGAGTTTCGGACCAGGAAGCCGGTGGTGACGTCGACGGGCGACCGGATCAAGGTCGTCCATGAGGCGCACAGCTGGGTCAGTTACCACCAGGACACCATCGAGGTCGCGCTGTGGCGCGTGCGTGTGATCAACCCGGAGCGGTGGACCGTGAGCCTTTCGGCTCCGTACGCCCTGTGGGGCGCCTCATGGGACAAGATCACTGTGAATCCCGGTAGACCCGGAGCCGAGTGGACGGCGCCAGAGACCACGGCGGGCGAAGGAGCCACGGCCCTGGTGTGGCACCCGGGGCGGGTGGAACTGGGCACCGGGTCAGCCGCGAAACACGTACCGTCCGAGCTCGACCTGACAGTCGCGATCAGGCCGTCCTGGCAGCGTTCCTGGGCGGCATTGAGCAGCCATTCAGTCTCTGTGGCGCTGAACTTCCTCGGCGCGCTGCTCTGGGCTGCCGCTTTGGCCTTCCTGCTCATGACGGCGGTCCGGCGCTACCGCAAGCGCATATGGGTGCCGACCTATCCCCAGGCCCGCTCCCTCGACAACCTGGAGACGTGGGCACTGACCGCCGCGGGCCTCCACGCGTTGGCCGCCGTCGACGACCTGACCAACACCCTCCTCCAGGTCGACGTGCAAAGACTCTGCGCCCTGGGGTCCGTCGTCGTGCTTCTCAACTTCGCCCGACCGCCAAAGCATGTCCTTTGGATCGCGATCACAGTCGCGCTCGTGCCGTTGGCGATGGAGATGATGACGTGGGGCGGGACAACTGGGGCGACGACGGGGAGTGCCGGATTGGATGGCCTCGTTTTCGCGTGGGATCAGCAGCTCAGCATGGAGGGCCAAGTCGCCGTGGAGGCAGCTGGCTCGTTCTGCCTCGTGGCTCTGCTGCTGCTCGGCTTCGTAGCGGTCGCCTGGCGACTGGCGTCTGACGGGCGGTTACTGCCGAAGAGCCAACGGTTTCCTGGTCAGATCCGGAAATTCCGAATACGGGTAGCCGGGCCTGCGATCCTCACGGCCGCGGTGCTCATGGCCCTCTGCTTCACTCTCGTGGAAGAGCAGAACTGGCAGCGGGCCACCTGGCTCCGTGACCCGGTGACCGGCGGATTCGGCGAGGAGCACTGGCAGGACTTCCTCTGGGAGGCGCAGTGGTCGGTCTCCTACGTCGAGGACTGGCTCATCATCAGCCACAGCTGGCTGCTCACAGGCCTAGCCATCGTCGCCGTACTCCGGACCTGGAACACCTCGGCCCACCTGTCCCCCATCGACGCACCGGCTGACCGTCTGGCCTTCCTCGTGTTCTTTTCCGTCGTCGTCGGACTGGACGTTCAGGAGCACCTCGGGAACTCGGTGTTGGAGTTCCTGTGGATACCCCTCTACATGCTGACCCTGTACAGAACGACGGCGCTACTCGTTCACCGATCCGTCCTGGCACAGTCCTTCGAGATTTCCGGACTGCCCCTGTCGACAGTGGCGGGTCCCACTACCCGTAGGAAACTTTTGGACAAGGCCCGCTCCTACCGCGAGATCCATGCCGAGCTGCGACGCCTTGACCAAGGCCTCTTTGGCGACACACCGCCGAAACGAGATTTCCTGGAAAAGAAGTTGCGGAGACTGCACAAATGGCCCGTGAACAGCAGCGCGGGAGCCGTCTCCGACCGATTGCCCGCCACGGTGTCAGTCGTCGACGCGGCCTTGGCTCTCGGGCCGAGGGACGGCTGGTGGGGTAACGGCGTCCGGGCCGCCCGCTTCGCGCTGGTTCCCGGGTCCCTCGCCGCTGTACTGAATACATGGGTCGAGCAGATTCGTGGCGAAGGCTGGCAGAACACCCTCTCGGACCTGCTCGGCATTCCCAACTTGGTGATTACCTTCATCGCGTGGATCGCCACATTCGCCGCGGCGGGCTTCGTTCTGGGCGCCTTGTGGCGGGTGCTGCCAGGGCGGCGGGGCGCGATCAAGGCACTCCCGGTGACCGGGGCGTTCGCACTGCCCGTAGGGCTCGACGTACTCGTCGGATGGTTCACCGATGAGGGTTCAGCAAACGCTGCCCTTCAGGTATCGACGATGCTGTTTGTCCTGACCGTCACCGCCATTGGACTCGACCTCGACACCTTCAGGGGTGAACGCCGCTACTGGCAGAGCAGGTTGGGGCTGCTTTTGTCCATCTACCAGATGCGCTACTACTCGCTCCAGGTCGCTTACCTTGTCGGTCAGATCATTGCCATGATCTCCATCTGGCAGTTCTTCGCGGAATCAGCAACGGTCCCGTCCCAGGGTGATCAGCCACCTAGCGGGGATTAGGTATCGGCCGGAGGTCGAGATCGGCAACTCCGCGATTCTTCTTCATGGTGACCATGGAATTGGGTCCAGCCGAAGCATCCCGGCGGGCGGATCAGCCAAGTTTCGATGCCTTGGCCGAACTGGCCCAGTGCTGAACAACCGGGAAAGGGTGCTAGTGGCACGAGGCTCTCGGGGCAGAGCAGGACGTCCCCGTTGTACGTCGGTGACGGCCCGCTCGTCGCGTCCGCTGTGCTCGGCTCGTCAGGCTCGGCCGCAGATCGCGGTTTGGCCACGGTCTTCGGGACCGGCACCCGGCGGGGGCCGCGCGTTCAAGACGTGTCGGGGCCCGGATTCAGCGGCCGAGCCTCGTGCGCCACGGGGCCAGATACGCCGCCACGCACACCGTCGCGAGACCGGCGAGCGCCATGGCCGCGCCGGCGTCGGTGAACTCGGCGACGGCTCCGAACACGACCGGCCCCACTCCCTGTACGGACATCAGCCCGGCGTTGAGCAGGCCGAACGCCTGGCCGCGGCGGGCTTCTGGGATCGCGTCGAGGAAGGGGCGCTGGAGGCCGAGTGCGTAGGCGAAGCCGGTACCGGTGACCAGCAGGAGTGCCGCGCAGACCGGCAATGGCGGGTCCAGCGCGAAGCCGGCCAGCGGCAGGCCGAGGACCACCACCAGTGTGGCGACGAGGCGTTCCCGTACGGCTGGCCGGACGAGGCGGGCGACCGCCAGGTCGCCGACGAGCATGCCGACCGGCAGGCAGGCCAGCAGCGGCCCGGCGGAACCGGCGGGCATGTCCTGACCGCCCGCGAACGGGACGATCAGGCTCTCGGCGCCGGTGACGAAGGCGGGTGGCAGCCACTGGGCCAACAGGAGCGTACGGACCCTGCGTTCGGCGAGCAGCTTGGTGTTGCCGTACCAGCTGTGGCGCAGTACGGAGCCGGCGCCCCGGTCCGATCCGTGCCGTACCGCCTGCTCGGGCGCGGGCAGGTCGGGCAGCCGGAGGCGGACGGCGACCGCGGCAACCAGGTAGGCGCCCGCGCTGAGCAGCAGCGCGGTCCGTGGGCCGAGGAGTCCGACCGCGGCACCACCACCGGCGAGGCCGAGCAACTGGGCCGCGGACGAGGACATGTTGGACAGCGAGCGTCCCAGGACGTAGGCGTCACCGGTGAGCGTCTCGGCGACCAGCCGGTTGGTCGCACCGCTGAAGACGGGGGTCAGGCAAGACACCGCGGCAAGGAGGACCAGGACCAGCGCCACGGGCAGTTGGGCCACTCCCATGACGGTGGCAACCGCGCACTGGAGGCCGTAGCCCGCGGTGATGAGGGGGCGCGGGCGGCCGCGATCGGCGAGCGAGCCGAGGAGGAGTGAACCGGCGAGTTGCGGCAGGAAGCCGATGCCGAACGTCAGAGCGCCCAGCAGGGGTGAGCCGGTTGTCGCGAAGACGAGCATCGACAGGGTCATGATCCGCAGCGAGTCGGCCGTGACCGCCAGGGTCCGGGTCACGAACAGCAGCCGGAAACGCCGGTCGGCCAGCACTTCCCGGTAGGTGGCCCGCTGTTCGGGGACGGGGACGGAGGTCATGGCAGCAGCGTGCAGGGGGCTTGCGACGCGATCCGCCGTTACGCCTGGGGCGTAAGCCGTTCAGCGTGTTTGCCGGAGGCATGGGACAAGATTCGGGACATCGAGCCCATCGGCACGGGACACGGGGTGCCTGAAGATGATGCGTCGGGCAGGGCGCCATCCGTTCTGCCCGGGCCCACTCCGTCCAATGACGACCGAAGGGACCGGACATGCTGGTAGACCACATCGAGACCCCCGACCTGGCTCCGCAGACGTACCTCGACGACGAAACCCCGGCGATTGCCGTCGACGCACCGGAGGAGCGCGCCTGGCTCCCGTCGTACCAGGCGGTCCGGACCGCCTGACGCGCGGCACGCCCTGCCGGTACCGGGCCCGAAAAGGGCCCGGTACCGGTGTCCCCTGTCCGTGTCCGCCGCCCGATCCCGAAGGACGGTCCACCGATGTCAGCTTCCTCCTCCGGCGTTCAGCCGGTCACAGACCGGGTGGCGCAGGCCGACGCCATACTCTGCGCCGACCGGCAGTTCGGTGACTCCGCCGCCATCGGCGAGCGCAACCTCGCCCGGTTCCGGCTGGGCCTGACCATGCTGGCGCGGCATGACGGAGAAGCCGCGGAGGTGCTGCGCACGACGGCCGGGGCGAGCGACGAACGCCTCCGTCCGCTGCTGTACGACCCGGTGCTGCGCAACTGCTTCGAGGTCGACCTCGCGCGCCTGGAGAGCGGCCGACTCGGACACAGTTCGTTCGGCGCCTACGTGAGCGGACACGCGGACGCCCCGTCCGCCATGGGGCCCTGCGAAGCCCTCACCCGTCCGCACGGCCTTGCCTGGCCGGGTCTCGGGGAGGCCTGGGTACTGACCGAACCGGCGCCGCACGGTGACGCGCAGGAGATGCTGGCCGATCGCCTCATGGAGCTGTACCGCGACGCGCTCGGCGGAAGCCCGGCGATCCGCCCGGTCGATCCGACGGACGACGTCCGCGGCGTTCTGCGGGAGGGCGCGGAGCTACTGGCGACGCTGCTGCCCGCAGCGGGAGCCGGTGGGCTCGAGCACGTCACCATGGTGGGCTTCGCACACCGGGAGAGCGAAGAGGGCCCCCTTCAGTCCATGTCCGGCGGTGACCCGCTTCCCTCGACCGTGCTGCTGGCCCCGGAACGCTGCACGTCACCGTGGCTCGCCGCGGAGAGCCTGCTGCACGAGGGCGCCCACCTCAAGCTCTTCGACGCGCTCCGTACCGGCTCCGTGGTCAGGAACGCCACCGAGCGCGTGCCGATCCCCTGGCGCATCGGTTCCTGGACGGTCATCCGGGTGTTCGTCGCCCTGCACTTCTACGTGCACCTGCTGGTCTTCCGGGCCGCGGCCACCGCCGCGGGTGACGCGGTGCGGCAGAGGTTCGGCGCGCCCCCGCCGGCCGAGGACCTCGACGAGCCCAGCCCCGGTACGCCCGCAGCCCGGAGCGGGCAGTACCGGACCAGTGCGGAACGGGCCCGCTACCTCGCCGAGTGCGTACTGTCGCTGCCGGAACAGGCGCTCACCGAGAACGGACACCGGTTCGCCCGCTGGCTCCTGACAGCACTGCGGCTGGTTGACGACGACGCGCCGCGGCCCCTTGACCCGGCCGCGGCGACGACCCGGCAGGCGCGACCGGGGCAGCAGCAGCCGGAGGTCCTCCCAGAAGCCGCTCTCCAGCGGATCGCACCGGTGGACGCCTGCGCCCTGCCCGGCCTGGGACAACTCGTCGTCAGCCCGGCACGGACGGCCCGGATGCACTGGCTGAACGCGCGCTCATGGACGGTGTACTCCCTGTGCGACGGGCGCGACCTCGACGCGGTCCACACGGCCTACGCCCGGGCAGCCGGACTCCCGGCCGACTCCCAGGAGGTGGGTCGGCAGGTGCGTGAGAGCGTGCGCTCGCTGGTGATCGCCGGCCTGGTCACCCAGGACACGTGACACTCCCCTGCTCCGGGCACCGGTCCCCCTCGGCAGCCACCGTTCGGCAGTTCTGCGGCTGCACATCCACACCTGCGGAGCCCGGGGCGGGATAGGCCGTCTCCAGGCTGGCAAGCCGCGCGGACACAATGGCCTCCAGCCGACTGGAGACATTGATTTTCGGGAGAATGGCCGAAACATAGTTGCGCACGGTCTTCTCCGATATGAACAGCTCCTGAGCTATCCGACGGTTTCCGTAGCCGAGCGATACCAGACGTAACACCTCCCGCTCCCGATTGGTCAGTGCCGGGAACGGGGGCGTTCCGTCGGCTTCCACCAAGCGCACCAGGAGGGCGGAGAGCTCACCACCGACCCGGGGCCCCAGGGTGAGATAGCCCCGCCGCACGGCCCGTACGGTGCGCAGCAGATCAGCCGTCTCCGTGTTCTTGAGCAGATAGCCCGTGGCCCCCGCTGCCAGCGCGGTCAGCAGCAGACTGTCGTCGTCGTGCTCCGGAGACACCGTGGCGATCAGCCGCGGTCCAGGGTGTTGCCGCCCCAACCGCTGGAGGAGCCCGATTCCCGCGCGGCCGGACAGGTCGAGGTCGACGATGACCACATCGGGGTGCTCCTCCCGGACCGCTCGCACGCCCGTGAGCGGATCGTGGGTCCCTGCGGCGACGGCGATCCCGTCACCTTCGAGTGCGGAACACAGGCCGCGCAGAATCAGCGGAATGCTCTCTATTACCACCACACGCATATCAACATCACTGACCGCACTGGCCATTCGCAACACTCTTCCCCACGCCGTAACGATCAACGTCCAGGTGAAAGCGTAGATCTCCCGTTGATCGACTGGCCGATACGTCACCCGGGCGGATCCGGCGGTATGGGGCGGGCGGCGGGCCCGTCACGCCTGTGCAACTCAGCTGGTGTTGGGACGCCAGGCGGCTTCGGCGTCCTGGGCCGTGGGATGGGTGGGGAAGACCTGGTCGAGGCCGACCATGCGGAAGATCCGGCTGACGCGTTCGGGGACCGCGGCCAGGGCGATGCTCGCGTCGGCCGCCAGGGCGTGGTTGCGGGCGGCGATGAGCACGGTGATGCCGGTGGAGTCGCAGAAGGTGAGGCCGCCGAGGTCGAGAACGAGTTGTTGTCCCGGGCGCAGGGCGAGGCCGGGCAGTGCGGCACGGAGCTGGTCGGCGGTGTGGTGGTCCAGCTCTCCGGCGAGTTCGATGACCGCTCCGGCCGGGGTGGTGCGGGTGTGGAGGGTCAGGGGCTGGGGCACTGTCGCTCCTCGTTGGGGGGCCGGGGCACGTGGATGGCCAGGACGGCGGTGTCGTCGTCCACACCGGTGCCGAAGGTGTCGAGGAGGTCGCGAATCGCGCCGATGGTGTCCGATGCCGTGGTGGGCGCGAGGGTGCAGGCGAACTCGAGGAGGGCGTCGTCGCCATAGCGTTGGCCGTCACCGGCCTTGGCGTTGGTGTGCGCTTCGGTGAGTCCGTCGGTGTGCAGCAGCAGGGTGTCGCCGGGTGCCAGGTGGACGGTGACGGTGGCGACGTCGACGTCGGGCAGGACGCCGATGAGCTGTCCGCCAGGTGTGGGCAGGTAGTCGGCGGTGCCGTCGGCGCGCATGAGCAGGGCGGGGGGATGACCGCCGCTGGCGAGGGTGACGCAGAATCCGCCTCGGTCTGGTTCGGGAGTGAGGCGGCCGAAGATGACTGTGCAGAAGCGGGGGTCGGTGCCCTGGTACTCGTGGTTGAGGACCGTGTTCAGGTTGTCCAGAACGGCGACCGGGTCCGGGTTGTACACGGCGGCCGCGCGCAGGGTGTAGCGGGCCAGCGAGGTGACGGCCGCCGCCGCGGCACCTTTGCCGCACACGTCGCCCAGGAACAGACCCCAGGTACCGGTGGCCAGGGGGAACAGGTCGTAGAAGTCGCCGCCGACCTGGTCGACGGAGGCGATGTGGTAGTGCGCCGCCACGTCCAGGCCGGGCACGTTCGCCAGGGCGGGCGGGAGGAGCGATTTCTGCAGGGTGGTGGCCAGGCGCTGGAGACGCTCGCGTTCGTGTTCGGCTTCCTGCCGGGCACGCAGCAGTTCGGTTTCGTAGGCGCGGCGGTCGCGGGCGTCGAAGAGGGTGGTGCGGATCAGCAGCGGCTGCCCGTCGCTGCCCGACTTCACCGTGGAGGTGACCAGGACCGGAAGGCGGGAACCGTCGGCCGCCTTGAGTTCCAGGGCGATTCCGCTGACCTCGCCCTGCATCCGCAGCAGCGGGGCGAAGTGGGTCTCGTGGTAGAGCCGTCCACCGACGGTGAGCAGGTCGGAGAAGCACTTGCGGCCCAGCAGTTCGGCACGCCGGTAGCCGAGCCAGTCCAGCAGGGTCGTGTTGATCTTCGCGATCCGGCCGTCCAGGAGGGTGGACAGGTAACCGCAGGGCGCGTGTTCGTACAGGTCCTCCGCGCTGTCCTCCAGCAGCGCCGAGAACTCCGCCTCCTCGCTTCCCGGCCCGTCGACTCTTTCGCTGCCGCCCTCTTCTTCACGGCCGGGAGTGCGCGTCACCGGTTGGCCTCGGCGAACGCGGCGATCACGGCGACGGTCTCCTCCGGTGCGGCGAGCTGGGGGCAGTGCCCGATGGCGTTCAGCGTGACCAGGCGGCTGCCCGGAATCCGGGCCTGGACGAACGCGCCCACCTCCGGCGGGGCGATCGCGTCGCTGGAGCACTGGGCCACCAGCGTGGGTACGGTCACTTTGGCGAGGTCGGCGCGGTTGTCGGACAGGAACGTCACGCGAGCGAAGACCCGGGCGATGGCCGGATCGGTGCGGCAGAAGCTGTTGGTCAGCTCCTCGCCCAGCTCCGGCCGGTCCGGGTTGCCCATGATGACCGGCGCCATGGCACCCGACCAGCCCAGGTAGTTCGCGTCCAACGACTCCAGCAGTTCCTCGATGTCGCCGGCGCTGAACCCGCCGCGGTAACCGGTGTCCGGGTCGTCGACGAAACACGGAGAGGGCGCCAGCAGCACCAGTCCGGCGAAGGCCGCGGGGTCCTGGGCGGCGGCCAGCACGCCCATCATCGCGCTCACCGAGTGACCCACGAACGTCACTGGGCCGAGCTCCAGCTCCCGGCACAGCTCCAGGACGTCCTCGGTGTACCCGTCCAGCGTGGAATACCGCTCCGGGCTCCACGCGGACAGGTCCGAGTTTCCGGCTCCCACGTGGTCGAAGAGAACGACGGTGAAGTCACGTTCCAGGGCCGGTGCCACCAGGCGCCACATGTTCTGATCGCAACCGAATCCGTGTGCGAGCATCACGACGGGTGCCCCGGGGCGTCCGGTCACCGTCACATGATTCCTGCGCCGCGCGTCCATGCAGTCCATCCTCGCAGACACCCCTGGTAGTGCACTTGATCAGACCCACCAGCGAGCTCAGAAGCCTCGCGTCCGGCGACGAGCTGTGGGGGATCGTCGACGCCTCCGTGAAGTGGCCCGCGGTGCCTCGCGGCATGCCCGGCAGGAAGCGGGGTATGGGCGGCTCATCAGCCCGAATCCAGGGCAACGGCCGGCTGGGGGACCACGGATGACAGCGACGATTGCGCGGACGGTCGACGGGCATGCATCGGTGGAACTGCCGGAGGTCGCCGACCCGGACAAGGCGGCGCCCAGGGACGCCAGGGTGTTGTCGGACCAGGCACCTTGAGGCGCCTCTGCGCGAGGGCATGCCCACCACCCACTGATCCCAAGCCCATGTCGCCAGTCACCCTGCGCACCAGCAGCCCGTTTCCCAGCACGCGGTGAGCCGCTTGCCCCCCAGTACGTTTCAGAGAGGACCTGTGGTGAGTGAACACGGCGCCACCCCGCCGGCGGTGGACGCGCAGGTGGGGATCCCGCTGCGTCTCGTCGACGCGCGGTCCGAGGTCAGCCAGAAAATCTGCCTGACCACACCCGGCGGGATCTTCACGGGCAGCCCCGTCGGATCGCTTGCGGGGACCGGTCGTAGGGAGAACATGGTGTCGACGGCGACCGTAGGCGTCACGTTGCCGTCCGTGCCCGGAGCCGTGACGGTTCCGCTGTCGCGCGGACGATTCGGCCATGTGCCAGGCTGGGCCCTGCGGGCCGCTGCCGACAGGCCCGCCCAGTGAAGGCGGCCGGTGATCTCATGGTCCCTCAGCACCCCGCGCACCGTGACGGCGCCCGGCCGGGCCGATTCACGCTGCTCGCTGAGCACGCCTCGAACTTCACCAGCTCGCCCGCCTTCTTCGGCGTGTGCCTCGTGCTGGTCGGCGGCTCGATCACCGCGCACCTGCTGAAGCTGCCCACCCCATGGCTGCTGATGGTGGGCGAGGCGATGTCCGCCGTGTCGCTGCTCCTCCTGGCCCTGCTGAAGAACTCCGAGCGGCGCGCCGAGCACGCCATCCAGCGCAAGCTCGACGCCATCGCGGCTGCCTTGCTGGAGATCCACCGGCAGGAACCGGGAGAGGCGAGCGAGAAGCTCCGCCAGGCCATCAGCATGGAAAAGCAGATCTGACCACCTGCTCGATGGCAGGTCACCCGGCCGGTTTGTTGGCCCGGCCGAGCACCTCGGGACCGGCTGTACCACGCGAGTGCGGGGTCAGCCGGTCGTCTGGTGACGAGCGGTGATACCCGCGAGGATGAGGTCGATCCCGGCGAGGAACTCCACGCGGTCGTCGTGCACGCGCAGTTGCTCGGCGACTGATCTGGTGAATACGTACTGGTCGGGGTCGAGTTCTGCCCATTCGGTCGCCGCCGCATCGAGGAACTCGGTCCGGTTCGCACCCGGCTGGAACGCTCGTGCATTGGCGGCGTTCTGGCCCGCCACTCCGAGGATGTAGTTCCACAGCGCGGACGTCGCGGTGAAGTGGGCGGCCTCGGGCACCTGGAGCGCCTGGACCTGGCGTCCGATGTGTTCGAAGACCCGCAGCATCGGTGACTGTCCTGGTGCGCGGGCGAGCTGTGTACCGACCCACGGGTGGTCGTCGACCGCGTCGAACACGCCGAGGGCGAGGGCGCGGATCGCTTCCTGCGGCGCCGCGTCGGTGCCGGCGTCGGCGATGGTGGCGGCGACGACGGCGCCGGTGGCGGCATCGAGGAGTTCGGCCTTGCCCGTGACGTGCCAGTAGATCGCCCCGGGGCCGGTCGCGAGGCGCTCGGCCAGTGCGCGGAACGTGAGGCCGCCCTCGCCCACCGTGTCGAGAAGTTCAACGGCGGCGCTGACGATGCGCTCCCGGGAGAGCGGTTCCTGCCGTCGTTCCGGACGGCGCGTCCTGGTTGCCATGTCTCCATCCTAGAGCGCGCTGGAACATCGTTCCAGCTTGACAATGCCTGGAACACCGTTCCATCCTGGGATCGCTGGAACGGCGTTCCAGACATGACCTGCCGGGTTTCCTCCAGCGGGCCGCGATCAGGAAGGAAGCACCATGACCACCCACGTCACGATCATCGGCGCCGGACTCGGCGGCCTCACGCTCGCCCGGGTCCTGCACATACACGGAATCTCGTCCACCGTCTATGAGGCGGAGCCCTCTCCGGTGGCGCGCGCACAGGGCGGGATGCTCGACATCCATGACCACAACGGCCAGCCGGCCCTCGATGCGGCAGGCCTTACCCAGGAGTTCCGCGATCTCGTCCTGGAGGGCCGCGAGGCGACACGTGCCCTCGCCCCGGACGGGACCGTGCTGTTCGACGAACCCGACGACGGCGCGGGCGCACGTCCCGAGGTACTGCGCGGTGAGCTGCGACGGATCCTGCTCGACTCGCTCCCGGCCGGCACCGTCCGGTGGGACCACAAGGTCGGCGGCGTCCGCGCCCTCGGCGACAGCGGCTACGAGGTGACCTTCGCCGACGGCACCTCCGTCGTCACGAGCCTGCTGGTCGGCGCGGACGGCGCGTGGTCTCGCGTCCGGCCGCTGCTCTCCGACGCCACCCCCGAGTACGTCGGCACGTCGTTCGTCGAGACCTACCTGTTCGACGCCGACACCCGGCACGCAGCCACCGCGAAAGCCGTCGGCGGCGGGGCGATGTTCGCGCTCGCGCCGGGGAAGGGGATCCAGGCTCATCGGGAAAGCGGCGGGACCCTCCACACCTACGTGGCGCTCCGCAAGCCGCAGGACTGGTTCGCCGGCATCGACTTCACCGACTCCGTCGCGGCGGCCGCCCGGATCGCGCAGGAGTTCGACGGCTGGGCACCGGAGCTCACCGCGCTGATCACCGACGGCGAGACCGCACCGGTTCTGCGGCCCCTCAACACCCTGCCCAGCGAGCACCGGTGGGATCGTGTGCCGGGGGTGACCCTGCTCGGCGACGCCGCCCACCTCATGATTCCGTCGGGCGAGGGCGCCAACCTGGCCATGTACGACGGCGCCGAACTCGGCAAGGCCATCGCCGCGCACCCCGATGACATCGAGGCCGCGCTCACCGAATACGAGCAAGCCCTGTTCCCGCGCAGCGCCGCGGAGGCCACCGACGCCATCCACCTCCACGAGCTCATGCTCGGCGACAACGCACCCCACGGCCTTATCGATTTCTTCACCACCGACGAGCAGGGCGGGTGAGCAACAGCCGGTCGCGTATCGGCCCAGAACCCGATGCGCGAGACGAAAGGCCCTACATGCAGGGGCAGTTCCAACCCACGGCGCCGGCGGCACGAACACGGCGATCGGCGGAGAACACCGACGGGGCGGCGTACGCCGACGCTGTGTCGGAGTGCGCCGCCCTCGGGTGGGACGAGCTGCGTGGGGCGGCTCGCGTGGTCGTCTCCGCTACTTCGGATCGCGGTTGAAAACCGACTTCGACCAGAAGTAGCCCAGGACGGCGAGGCCCAGGCACCAGGCGACCGCGATCCAGCCGTTGTTGCCGATCTCGGTGCCGAGGAGCAGCCCGCGCAGGGTCTCGATGGCGGGGGTGAACGGCTGGTACTCGGCGATCGGCTGGAACCAGCCCGGCATCGCGTCGATGGGGACGAAGGTGCTGGAGATGAGCGGCAGGAAGATCAGGGGCATCGCGTTGTTACTGGCCGCCTCGGCGTTGGGGCTGACCAGGCCCATACCGACCGCGATCCAGGTGAGCGCCGTGGCGAAGAGCACGAGCAGTCCGAACGCCGCGAACCACTCCAGGACGGTGGCGTCGGTGGACCGGAAGCCGATGGCCACTCCGACGGCGCCGACGAGGACCACGCTGATGACCGACTGCAGCACACTGCCGACGACGTGCCCGATGAGCACCGACCCGCGGTGGATCGCCATGGTGCGGAAGCGGGCGATGATGCCCTCGCTCATGTCCATGGCGACGGAGACCGCGGTCCCGATCGTGGTGCCGCCGATGGTCATCATCAGGATGCCCGGAACGAGATACGCGATGTACCGGGACCGGTCCGCTCCCCCGTCCCCGATTCCGGCGCTCATCACATCGCCGAAGATGTAGACGAAGAGCAGCAGCAGCATGATCGGGGTGAGCAGCAGGTTCAGGGTGAGTGACGGGTAGCGCCGGGCGTGCAGCAGGTTGCGGCGCAGCATCGTGGACGAGTCGCGTACGGCAAGGGAGAGAGAGCTCATCGGACGGTCTCCTTGGACTGGTCGGACTGGTCGGACTGGGTGGCCTGGTTGGGGACGCCGGCGGCGGCGGTGAGGGCGAAGAACACGTCGTCGAGGTCGGGGGTGTGGACGGTCAGTTCGTCGGCCTCGACGCCGGCCGCGTCCAGCCAGTCGAGGAGGGACCGCAGTTCCCGCTGACTGCCGTCGCTCGGGAGCTGCAGTGACAGCGCCTCGTCATCTCGGGTGACCTCGCGCAGGGCGGAGGCGGCGGACTGGTAGGCGCCGGGGTCGGTGAAGCGGAGCCTGACGTGCCCGCCGGGAATGAGCCGCTTCAACTCCTCGGCGCTCCCCTCGGCGGCGATCTTTCCGTCGTGGAGTACGGCGATCCGGTCGGCGAGTTCGTCCGCCTCCTCCAGGTACTGGGTGGTGA
>NZ_JBITHE010000013.1:154158-250408 GCF_044457665.1 Streptomyces sp. NPDC050535 | reverse complement strand
ACAGCCCGCCCGGATTCGACCCGACCGCCGCCGCCGACGCCTTCGGCGCCGACGACGACGTGGACGCGGGTTTCGTGGAGACCGAGCAGTACTGACCGACCAGTACTGATCGGGAGCCACACCTCCGGGACCCTTCGGGGTCCCGGATCTCCGACGGGCGATCGCCCGCTCGGACACTGACTTCGGTACCTGATACGGCCGGGGCAGACACCAAGGAGAAAGACCATGCCGAAGCCTGCCAAGGGTGCCCGTCTGGGCGGCAGTGCCGCGCACGAGAAGCTGCTCCTCGCGAACCTCGCGAAGTCGCTCTTCGAGCACGGCAAGATCACGACCACCGAGGCGAAGGCCCGCCGTCTGCGGCCGTACGCCGAGCGTCTGGTCACGAAGGCGAAGAAGGGTGACCTTCACAACCGCCGTCAGGTGCTTTCGGTCATCACGGACAAGAGCATCGTGCACACGCTCTTCACCGAGATCGGCCCGCGGTACGAGAACCGTCCGGGTGGCTACACCCGTATCACCAAGATCGGTAACCGTCGTGGCGACAACGCGCCCATGGCTGTCATCGAGCTGGTGGAGGCCCTGACCGTGGCGCAGGCTGCCACCGGTGAGGCCGAGGCGGCGACCAAGCGTGCTGTCAAGGAAGACACCACCAAGAAGGACGCCCCGGTCGAGACCGAGGCTTCCGACGAGGTTGTCGAGGACGCGAAGCCGGCTGACGCCGCCGAGGGCGACAAGTCCGAGTCCAAGGACAAGGACGCCTGAGCTTCGGCTCGCGTGTGAGCGGGTCCGCCCCCTTCGGGGCGGGCCCGCTTTCGCTTTCCATCGGTGGGGTCGAGGGCCAGCCCTTGAGAGGATCTGTTTGTGAGTGATGACGTAGCGGCCGGGTTCGTGCGGGTGCGGCTGGATCTGAGTTATGACGGGCGCGAGTTCTCCGGGTGGGCCAAGCAGGCCAGTGGGCGCAGGACCGTGCAGGGGGAGATCGAGGACGCCCTGCGGACGGTGACGCGGTCGGGGGACGTCACCCATGAGCTGACCGTGGCCGGGCGGACCGACGCCGGGGTGCACGCGCGGGGGCAGGTGGCGCATGTCGACCTGCCCGGGGCGTTGTGGGACGAGCACCGGGAGAAGCTGCTGAAGCGGCTGGCGGGGCGGCTGCCGAAGGACGTGCGGGTGTGGTCGCTGGTGGAGGCGCCCAGCGGGTTCAACGCCCGTTTCTCGGCGGTCTGGCGGCGGTACGCGTACCGGGTGACCGACAACCCCGGCGGCGTCGACCCGCTGCTGCGGGGCCACGTCCTGTGGCACGACTGGCCGCTCGACGTCGACGCCATGAACGAGGCCGCCCAACTCCTCGTCGGGGAGCACGACTTCGCCGCCTACTGCAAGAAGCGGGAGGGGGCCACGACCATTCGTACGCTCCAGCGGCTGAGCCTGGTGCGCGGGGACGACGGGGTCATCACCGCGACCGTGCGCGCCGACGCCTTCTGCCACAACATGGTGCGGTCGCTGATCGGGGCGCTGCTGTTCGTGGGGGACGGGCACCGGGGCGTCGAGTGGCCCGGGAAGGTGCTGGGTGCCGGCGTACGGGACTCGGCGGTCCATGTCGTACGGCCGCACGGGCTGACGCTCGAGGAAGTCGGTTACCCCGCCGACGAGTTGCTGGCCGCGCGGAGCAGGGAGGCGCGGAACAAGCGGACGTTGCCGACGGCGGGGTGCTGCTGAGCGTCCAGGGGACCGCTGGGGGCCTCCGCGCGCGCCCGGCGGAGGTTCTGGTTACTCGTTGGCCGCGGTCGAGGCCTGGGACTCGCCGCGGCGGCGGATCTGGCGGAAGGCGAACTCGGCGAGGTCGTCTCCGGCCGTGAAGACCGCGGTGTCCTTCGTGGTCACGTCCTTGCCGCTGGTGTAACCGGCGAGGGTGAAGTAGGCGTAGCGGCCGTAGGAGTTGGTGGTCGAGCGGCAGACCGCCGAGTTGCAGAAGGCCTTGACGCCGTTGCCGGCGAGCGAGGAGATGATGCTCTTGGCGTCCGCCTCGACCTTGGCCTTGGCCGCCTGGGTCTCGGTGTCGAAGACGGCCACACCGACCGTCGCCGCGACGCCGCCCTTGCTGTAGGTGACGCGGAGCAGGCGCTTGCAGGAGTTCTTGGTGAGGACTGTGCCGAGCGTGCCCTTCACGGCCGAGGCGCAGTTCGTCGTGTCGGATTTCGCGCCCTTGAGGTAGACGCGGTCACCCATGGTCAGCGACGAACCGGGGAAGAGGATGTCCGGGCTGATCGGCGCTGTGTCCTTCTTCACGCTGGATATGAAGTCCTCGGGGTCCAGCGGGGGCGGCGCCGAGGTCGGCTCGAAGGACGGCGTCGGCCCGGTGGTGTCGCTCGGGATGTCCGCGGTGGCGGGCAGGTTGCTGGGCGTGTTCGAGGCCTGGTTGCTGCCGTTCGCGGACACGACGGCCACCGCGACGGCGACGCCGACCGCGACCGTGGCGAGCGCTCCGCCGCAGATCAGCAGCAGCCTGCGGCGCCTGTTGCGCGACTCGGAGGCGTCGGCGAGTGCCGCCCAGTCCGGAGTCCGGTCGTCCGTCTGGCTGCCCCACTGAGGCCGCTGGGACCCCGAATTCCAGGGATCCCACGGGGGCTGCCCCTGCCCACCCTGCCCATAGCTCATGCGCCGCATCTTAGACGGGCGTTGGGGGATGTCGTTCCGCTCCGCCGGGCACTTGAGATGTGGGCGTGACCTGAGCGCGTACACACAAAAGTGACAACTCCGGGTGGTTGGTGCGTCACGTCGCCCCGCGATCGGAGGGGGCGTGGATTTCATGCGTTCGTACGAGACGTGGTCGGGGGTGCGATGCCGGCTTCGGGGCGCGTTTTGACCCGTCCGGGGCGGCACGAGTAGTCTTGTGCTTCGTTATGCGTATCGGCTTGGTCGTTCTCACGCGAGAGGCCCTTACGTAGGTTCCCTGGAGCAGTTACCAGAGGGCGGCATACGGGCCAGCGTTTCCCGGCACTGTCGTCCCCAGCTGCACGATCGCTTCAGTGATGCCATGTGTCAGGACCCATCCACTGAAGAAGCGAAGGCTACGAAGTGCGTACGTTCAGCCCCAAGCCCGGCGACATCACTCGCCAGTGGTATGTCATCGATGCCCAGGATGTCGTCCTGGGTCGTCTGGCCACCACTGCCGCGACCATTCTGCGGGGCAAGCACAAGCCGATCTATGCGCCCCACGTCGATGCCGGTGACTTCGTCATCATCATCAACGCCGACAAGGTGCACCTCTCCGGCAACAAGAAGACCCAGAAGATGGCGTACCGCCACTCCGGTTACCCGGGTGGTCTGCGCTCCGTCCGTTACGACGAGCTGCTGGCGAAGAACCCCGAGAAGGCCGTCGAGAAGGCCATCAAGGGCATGATCCCCAAGAACACCCTGGGCCGTCAGTGCCTCTCGAAGCTGAAGGTCTACTCGGGCGACCAGCACCCGCACGCTGCGCAGCAGCCGGTGCCGTTCGAGATCACCCAGGTCGCGCAGTAGTTCCGGCCACCCCCTAAGACGAAAAAGAATCTGAGGACAATCGTGGCCGAGACCACCGCTGAGCAGCCGGTCGAAGAGACCGAGACCGAGCTCGTCGAGAACGCCGAGAACGTCGAGAGCTACACCACCGAGTCCGAGGTGCCGCCCGTCGAGGGCGAGTACACCTCGGAGTCGCTCGCGGGCCGCTTCGGCGACCCGCAGCCGGCCGCGGGCCTGGGCCGTCGCAAGAACGCCATCGCCCGTGTCCGGATCGTCCCGGGCTCCGGCAAGTGGAAGATCAACGGTCGCACCCTTGAGGACTACTTCCCCAACAAGGTGCACCAGCAGGAAGTCAACGAGCCCTTCAAGGTGCTCGAGCTCGACAACCGCTACGACGTTGTCGCCCGCATCACGGGTGGCGGCGTCTCCGGTCAGGCCGGTGCGCTCCGTCTCGGTGTCGCCCGCGCGCTGAACGAGGCCGACGTCGACAACAACCGCGGCGCCCTCAAGAAGGCCGGCTTCCTCAAGCGCGACGACCGTGCGGTCGAGCGCAAGAAGGCCGGTCTCAAGAAGGCCCGTAAGGCCCCGCAGTACAGCAAGCGTTAATCTTCGCTGCCTGCTCGTACGCGTAGCACGTGTGGTCAGTGGAACACGTGTAGTTACGCGTAGTACGTCCGAACGCCCCGGCGGCACGCCACAGTGCCGTCGGGGCGTTCGTTTATCACAGCCTTGGGCGTATAACGGCACAAGATGCTCAAAGGCTCGTGTGATCGGCTCATGTGATCGGATGACTTCCGAATTCTGAAGTTTCCTCAGGAGGACAAGTGGGACGACTCTTCGGCACGGACGGCGTGCGCGGTGTCGCCAACGCGGATCTGACGGCCGAGCTCGCGCTCGGTCTCTCGGTCGCGGCGGCACACGTACTGGCCGAGGCGGGCACGTTCGCGGGCCACCGGGCAGTCGCGGTGGTCGGGCGTGATCCGCGCGCGTCCGGGGAGTTCCTGGAGGCCGCGGTGGTCGCCGGTCTGGCCAGCGCGGGCGTGGACGTCCTGCGCGTCGGTGTGCTGCCCACCCCCGCGGTGGCGTACCTCACCGGCGCGCTGGGTGCCGACCTCGGCGTGATGCTCTCCGCCAGCCACAACGCCATGCCCGACAACGGCATCAAGTTCTTCGCCCGCGGCGGCCACAAGCTCGCCGACGAGCTGGAGGACCGGATCGAGGGCGTCTACGAGGAGCACCGCACCGGCGCTCCCTGGGACCGGCCGACCGGCTCGGGCGTGGGCCGCGTGCGCTCGTACGACCAGGGCTTCGACCAGTACGTCGCCCACCTCGTCGCCGTGCTCCCGAACCGCATCGACGGTCTGAAGGTCGTCCTCGACGAGGCGCACGGTGCCGCCGCCCGGGTGTCGCCCGAGGCCTTCGCGCGGGCCGGCGCGGAGATCATCACGATCGGTGCCGAGCCGGACGGGCTCAACATCAACGACGGCTGCGGCTCCACCCACATGGAGAAGCTCCAGGCGGCCGTCCTCGAACACGGTGCCGACCTCGGCATCGCGCACGACGGCGACGCCGACCGCTGCCTCGCCGTGGACCACACGGGTGCCGAGGTGGACGGCGACCAGATCCTGGCTGTACTCGCGCTGGCGATGCGGGAGCGTTCCGCACTGCGCTCCGACACCGTTGTCGCGACTGTCATGTCCAATCTGGGGTTCAAGCTGGCCATGGAGCGCGAGGGACTGTCCTTCGTACAGACGGCGGTCGGTGACCGTTACGTGCTGGAGGAGATGAAGAAGCACGGCTACGCGCTCGGCGGCGAGCAGTCCGGGCACGTCATCATCCTCGACCACGCCACCACCGGTGACGGCACGCTGACCGGGCTGCTCCTCGCGGCCCGGGTCGCCCAGTCCGGCCGTACGCTGCGGGACCTCGCGTCCGTCATGGAGCGGCTGCCGCAGGTGCTCATCAACGTGCCGGACGTCGACAGGTCGCGGGTGGGGACCTCTGCCGAGCTGGCCACCGCGGTCGCCGACGCCGAGCGTGAACTCGGCTCCACCGGGCGGGTGTTGCTCCGTCCCTCCGGCACCGAGCCGCTCGTACGGGTGATGGTCGAGGCCGCCGACATCGACCATGCCCGGTCGGTGGCCGGGCGGCTCGCGGACGCGGTGAAGTCCGCGCTCGGCTAAGTCGCGGAGGGCTCAGGCCACTTCGGGAGTACGCGCGCGCTGCCTCGCCCAGAACCACTTCTGGGCGAGCAGCGTGAGTGTGCCCGCCACGATGATGCCGCCGAGGTTGGCGAGGAGTTGCAGGCTGGAGCCCCATGTCTGGGAGTAGTCCGTGTAGCTGAACGCCACGGCGGCGTTGGCGGCCGCAGGGACCGTCGTCACCGAGATGGCGACGCCGATCAGCGCGCCGGACTTGGCCGAGGTGAGGGAGAGAGTCCCGGCGATACCGGCCAGGAACGCCACCACGAACGACATCCAGTCGGGCTTCCAGATGAAGGCCGTGTTCGGCCGGGCGCCCTCCACCATCGTCCGCTTGAAAAGTCCGACGAGGTCGAGCAGCCAACTGAAGCCCGCCGTCAGGACTATAGCGATCGCGAAACCGGCGAGCAGCGCCCACAGCGACCGCCACACCAGCTGCGGGGCCCGCCGCACCAGCGCGGTGGAGATTCCGGCGAGCGGTCCGAACTCCGGGCCTACGGCCATCGCGCCGACGATCAGGATCGCGTTGTCGAGCATCACACCGCAGGCCGCGAGCATCGTCGCGACGGCCAGGAGACCCACGTAGGTGACGGTGAGCGTCGACTCCTCGTTCGTCGCGTCCGCCAGTTGCTCCCACAGGACCGCGTCCACCCCCTCGCCCGGGGCCTCGTCCTCCGCCTCGTCGGCGCGCTCGGAGAGCGACAGGTCGATGTTCTCGACGGCGATCGAACCGGTTTTCTCGAGGTCCAACTCGCGCAGGGCGCCGATGAGTTCGTCACCCGCCTCGCGGGCCACGTCGACCATCACCACGTCTCCGGCCGGATCGCGGGCGGCACCCGGCATGACCACGAGGTGCGCGGTGCCGACCGTGTTGTCGATGAGCCGCAGGGCGTCGTCGGTCTTGTCGGCGGGGATGATCAGGCGGAGGTGCAGCATGGCAGGCAGGGTAGCCGTACGCGGTCACAGCTTGCGCAGGCTCAGCTTCCGCACCTTGTGGTCGGGGCCCTTGCGTACGACGAGGGTCGCGCGGCCCCGGGTCGGGGCGACGTTCTCCAGGAGGTTGACCTTGTTGATGGTGCGCCAGGTGGTGCGGGCGTAGTCGAGGGCCTCCTCCTCGGAGACCTGGGTGTACTTGCGGAAGTACGAGGACGGGTTCTGGAAGGCGGTGGCGCGCAGCTTGCGGAAGCGGTTGAGGTACCAGGCCTCGATGTCCTCGGCGCGGGCGTCGACGTACACGCTGAAGTCGAAGTAGTCGGCGAGGCCGACCCGGGTGCGGCCGTCCTTGCCGGGGAGGGCGGGCTGAAGGACGTTCAGCCCCTCGACGATCAGGATGTCGGGGCGGCGGACCGTGAGCTTCTGGCCGGGGACGATGTCGTAGATGAGGTGCGAGTAGACGGGCGCCGTCACCTCGTCCTTGCCCGCCTTGATGTCGGCGACGAACCGGGTGAGCGCGCGACGGTCGTACGACTCGGGGAAGCCCTTCCTCGACATCAGGCCGCGGGCCTCCAACTCCTGCGTGGGGAGCAGGAATCCGTCCGTGGTGACCAGTTCGACGTGCGGGTGCTCGGGCCAGCGGGAGAGCAGGGCCTGAAGGAGGCGGGCGACCGTGGACTTGCCCACCGCCACCGAGCCGGCGACACCTATCACGAACGGCGTGCCGGACTGTGAGCCCTGCTCGCCCAGAAAGGTGTTCAGGGCGCCACGCAGGCCGTCCGTCGCCCCGATGTAGAGGTTCAGGAGCCGGCTCAGCGGGAGGTAGATGTCCCGCACCTCGTCCAGGTCGATGACGTCGCCGAGGCCGCGCAGCTTCTCCACCTCATCGGCGTTCAGCGGGAGCGGCGTCTTCTCGCGCAGCGCGCTCCACTCGGCACGGGTGAGGTCGAGGTAGGGAGTCGCCTCCGGCCTGGGCCGGTGGGCGCTCCGGGGGGTCGAGGAGACCGGAGAGATCACAGTCCATTGTTACGGGAGTGTGGACGGGACGGTACGTGGGGTCCGTCACGCGGGTTACCCGACGGGGCGGGCAGAGGCAGACGGCAATTTCCGATTTCGGGCATGAAGTGTCGGGTTTGGGCAGGTTTTGCCGCTTAGGCTGCGGGTCATGTGCGGAATCGTGGGATACGTGGGCTCGCAGTCGGCGCTCGATGTGGTGATGGCCGGGCTGAAGCGGCTGGAGTACCGGGGGTACGACTCGGCGGGGGTCGCCGTGCTGGCGGACGGCGGGCTGGTCTCGGCGAAGCGGGCCGGGAAGCTCGTCAACCTGGAGAAGGAACTGGTGGAGCGGCCGCTGCCGGCCGGGCCGACGGGGATCGGGCACACACGCTGGGCCACGCACGGCGGGCCCACGGACGCCAACGCCCATCCGCATCTCGACAACGCGGGACGCGTCGCCGTCGTGCACAACGGGATCATCGAGAACTTCGCCGCGCTGCGGGCCGAGCTGGCCGGGCGCGGGCACGACCTGGTCTCCGAGACCGACACCGAGGTCGTCGCGCATCTGCTGGCCGAGGAGTACGCGTCCTGCGCCGACCTCGCGGAGTCGATGCGGCTGGTGTGCCGGCGGCTGGAGGGCGCGTTCACGCTGGTCGCGGTGCACGCCGACGAGCCGGACGTGGTCGTCGGGGCGCGCCGGAACTCGCCCCTCGTGGTGGGCGTCGGTGAGGGCGAGGCATTCCTCGCCTCGGACGTCGCCGCGTTCATCGCTCACACGCGCTCCGCGATCGAGCTGGGCCAGGACCAGGTGGTCGAACTGACCCTGGACGGCGTGACGGTCACCGGCTTCGACGGCCGGCCCGCCGACGTGCGCTCCTTCCACGTCGACTGGGACGCCTCTGCCGCCGAGAAGGGCGGCTACGACTACTTCATGCTCAAGGAGATCGCCGAGCAGCCCAAGGCGGTCGCCGACACGCTCCTCGGCCGCATCGACGCGGCCGGCTCACTGACCCTGGACGAGGTACGGATCTCCGCCGCCGAACTCCGCGAGGTCGACAAGGTCGTCATCATCGCCTGCGGTACGGCCTTCCACGCCGGGATGATCGCCAAGTACGCCATCGAGCACTGGACGCGGATCCCGTGCGAGGTGGAGCTCGCGAGCGAGTTCCGCTACCGGGACCCCATCCTGGACGTGCGGTCCCTGGTGATCGCGATCTCCCAGTCCGGCGAGACCATGGACACGCTGATGGCCCTGCGGCACGCCCGCGAGCAGGGCTCCAAGGTGCTGGCCATCTGCAACACCAACGGCTCCACGATTCCGCGTGAGTCCGACGCGGTGCTCTACACGCACGCCGGCCCGGAGGTCGCCGTCGCCTCCACGAAGGCCTTCCTCACCCAGCTCGTCGCCTGCTACCTGGTGGCCCTCTACATCGGCCAGGTGCGCGGCACCAAGTGGGGCGACGAGATCCAGGACGTGATCCGGGACCTGTCGCACATCTCGGCCTCCGTGGACCGGGTCCTGGAGACCATGGAGCCGGTACGGGAGCTTGCGCGCTCGCTCGCCGACAAGGACACCGTGCTGTTCCTCGGCCGGCACGTGGGCTATCCGGTCGCCCTCGAAGGCGCCCTGAAGCTCAAGGAGTTGGCCTACATGCACGCCGAGGGCTTCGCGGCGGGCGAGCTCAAGCACGGGCCCATCGCCCTCATCGAGGAGGACCTCCCCGTCGTCGTGGTCGTGCCGTCGCCCCGGGGCCGCTCCGTCCTCCACGACAAGATCGTGTCCAACATCCAGGAGATCCGCGCGCGGGGTGCCCGGACCATCGTGATCGCCGAGGAGGGCGACGAGGCGGTGGTCCCCTACGCCGACCATCTGATCCGGATCCCGGTGACCCCGACGCTGCTCCAGCCACTGGTGGCGACGGTCCCCTTGCAGGTCTTCGCCTGCGAGCTGGCGACCGCCCGCGGGAACGAGGTCGATCAGCCGCGGAACCTGGCGAAGTCGGTGACGGTGGAGTAGCCCTTCACCCCGTCGAGGAAGCCGGCGAAGGCTCCGGCCGGGAAGGTGAGGGTGCCTCCGGCCGGGGCCTTTGTGTCGCGGACGGCTGTGTGGGTGGGGGAGTTCGCGATCTCCACGCAGTCGTTGCCGTCATCGCCGTCGGAGTAGGACGACTTGCGCCAGTTGAGGGGGGTGGTCACCGGGTGCCTCACAGTTCCTTGGCCAGCCTGTGGATGAAGTCATGCGATCGGTGGGGGTCGAGTGCGACTTCCTCAATCTTACGGAAGCGCGTTCGAAAGACGCCGAGCATGGCTTCGGAATCGATGAAGGCCGAACCGTGGGGTACGTCGCGCACCACGGTGTCGAGTTTGGGGACACGGCCACCGACGTACGTCATGGTGCTTCCGGCCCTGGCGAAGCCTTCCAGGGCGAACGGGAGGACGCGGACAGTGATGTCATGGGCCTCCGAGAGGTCAAGGAGCCGCGAAAGTTGGGCCCTTGCGGCGGCACGGTCGCTGACCATGATGCGTAGCGCCGCCTCGTGGATCACGAGTTCGTACGGGATGTGGCTGGGACCTTCGATGATCACCCGGCGCGCCATACGGTGGCGGACGCGCAACTCCCGCTCTTCTGCGGGGAGTTCGGGGACCCGGTTGGAGAAAATCGCGCGGGCGTAGTCCTCGGTCTGAAGTGGCCCCGGCACGAACAGGACGGCCACGTCGCGCCGGAATCGGGCGTGGTGATCCAGCTCCGACAGGTCCAGGAACGATGTGGGCAACTGCCCCCGGTACTCCTCCCACCAACCGCGTGTCCGATCGGTGGCCACCGCGACGAGGGCGTCGATGAACTCCTCGTCCGTGCAGGCGTAATGGGATGCGAGGCGGCGGAGTCGCTTCTCGCTCACGCCCGCGAGGCCCGACTCGATGTGGGTGATCTGGGCCGGGCTCACCCCGAGCAGTGCCGCCGCCTGGCGGGCGTTGAGGTCTGCGGCCTCGCGGAGTCTGCGCAGCTCAGTCGCCAGACGCATCTGACGTGCCGTCGGTTCACGCCTCAAAGCTCTCGACTGCTCCTCGGTTCAACGCGCCCTCGGGCGCGACTCGTTCGGTGTCAGATTACGCGATCGGCTTGCCGCATCTCTATATTTAGATCTACCGTCGGTGACGCGACGCACACTCTGCGGAACGCCGGGGCCCCGGAAGCGCACCACTCCGTCCTGCCATGACGGGCGTGGCCATGCCACCGCCCGTCACCCGCAGGCCTCCGAAAACCCTCCACCGAACCGGAGTTCACGCATGCCCGAAAACGAGACCGCGCCCTGGGAGTACTACCTCTACGTCCCCAACGACCTCCGCGCCGTCACCGTCAGTCGCCGTACCCTCCGTCTGATCCTCACCATGCACGGCCTGATCCGCCTCGCCGACGTGGGCGAACTCCTCGCGACCGAGCTGGTCTCCAACGCCGTACGCCATACGAAGGGTCCCGCCGCCCTGCGGGTGTCGTGGTCCGCGGGCGTGCTGCGGATCGGGGCGTGGGACGCCGACCCCCGGCCACCGGAGCCGCCACGGCCGTTCGACGAGGGCATGGACCTGGAGGAGGGCCGCGGGCTCGCGCTGGTGCGGGCCTGCGCCGACCAGTGGAGCTGGCAGCCGCTGGCCAGGGACGGCAGACGGGGCAAGTACGTGTGGTGCGAGCTCGCCGCCGCTCAGGGCGGGAGCGGGCCGCCGTAGGGTCTCCGCATGAGCATCATCGGGGTCGGTATCGACGTGGCTGAGATCGATCGGTTCCGGGCTTCGCTGGAGCGGACGCCCGGACTGGCGGAACGGCTCTTTCTGGAGAGTGAGTTGCTGTTGCCCAGCGGTGAGCGGCGGGGTGCCGCATCGCTCGCGGCCCGCTTCGCGGCGAAGGAGGCCCTGGCGAAAGCGCTGGGCGCTCCGGCGGGCCTGCACTGGACCGACGCCGAGGTCTACGTCGAGGACAGTGGGCAGCCGCGGCTACGGGTGACGGGCACCGTCGCGGCCCGCGCGGCCGAGCTGGGCGTACGGTCCTGGCACCTGTCGCTGAGCCATGACGCGGGGGTGGCCTCGGCGGTGGTGGTGGCGGAGGGCTAGGGGGTGCCTCCGGGCTGGGGCTGTGGTTCGGGGCGCCGTACGGGAGACTCGACCGTATGCGTACTGCGTACAGCGTCGAGACGGTCCGGGCAGCCGAGCGGGAGCTGATGGCGCGGCTCCCGGAGGGTGCACTCATGCAGCGGGCGGTGGCCGGACTGGCCGTCGCCTGCGCTCAGTTGCTGGGGCGGGTGTACGGCAGCCGCATCGTGCTGCTGGTGGGAAGCGGGGACAACGGCGGGGACGCGCTGTATGCCGGGGCCCGCCTCGCGCGGCGCGGCGCCGGTGTCACCGCCGTCCTGCTCAGCCCCGAACGCACGCACCCGGGCGGACTCGCGGCCCTGCGCAGGGCGGGCGGCCGTACGATCGCCCCGGACGCCGCCGAGGACGTCGTCCGCCGGGCCGATCTCGTCGTCGACGGCATCGTCGGTATCGGTGGCACGGGCGGGCTGCGGCCGGCCGCGGTACAGCTCGCCGCGCTCGTCGCGCACTCCCGGGCCGCCGTCGTCGCCGTCGACCTGCCCAGCGGTATCGAGGCGGACACCGGAGAGGTGCGCGGCACGGCCGTCCGGGCCGACCTGACGGTGACCTTCGGGACGCACAAGCCAGGACTGCTGATCGATCCCGCGCGGGAGTACGCCGGGTCGGTGCGCCTCGTCGACATCGGGCTCGAACTGCCCGCGGAGCCCGACCTGGAGGCACTTCAGCACGCCGACGTGGCGGACCTGCTGCCGGTGCCGGGTGCGGAGAGCGACAAGTACCGGCGCGGTGTCGTCGGCATCGCGGCGGGATCCGCGCGCTATCCCGGGGCCGCCGTACTCGCCGTGGCCGGCGCGCTGCGGGGCGGCGCGGGAGCCGTACGGTACGTCGGGCCCGCGGCGGACGCGGTGCTCGCCCGGTTCCCCGAGACGCTCGTGACCGACAAGGGACCGGCGCAGGCCGGGCGGGTGCAGGCGTGGGTCGTGGGGCCGGGGGCCGGGGACGACGCGTCGGCGGTGGGCGAGGTGCTCGGATCGGACGTGCCCGTGCTGCTGGACGCCGACGGGCTGCGGCTCGCCGACGTCGGCGCCGTGCGGAACCGTACGGCGCCGACGCTGATGACCCCGCACGCCGGGGAGGCCGCCGCGCTGCTCGGGGTGAAGCGGGAGGAGGTCGAGAGGGCCCGGCTGGCCTCGGCGCGGGAGCTGGCGCGGCGGTACGGGGCGACGGTGCTGCTCAAGGGGTCGACGACGCTGGTCGCCGGCTCCGGGGGCGGGGCGGTGCGGGTGAATCCGACCGGGACCGGGTGGCTGGCCACCGCGGGGAGCGGGGACGTGCTGTCCGGGCTGGCGGGGTCCTTGCTCGCGGCCGGGTTGTCCGCGCTCGACGCGGGGAGTGTCGGGGCCTATCTGCATGGGCTCGCGGGGCGGTTCGCGGCGGACGGGGCGCCTGCGGGGGCGCACGATGTGGCTGCGGCCATTCCGGATGCGTGGCGGGACGTACGGGGGTGAGGTGAGGGGTTTTTCGCCCCCTCCGCCCCTTCCCGTCCCGTTTCCGGGGGCTGCGCCCCCAGGCCCCCCTTCGCCCGAAGGGCTCGTCCTCAAACGCCGGACGGGCTAAAGCACCGCGCGGCTCGATCGTGGCTCTCCCTCCACTGCGTAGAGCTGATCTCATGATCAGCAGACGAATGATGTGCCGGGGCGTCGCGGTGCTGCTCGCCGCGGTGAGTGTGCTGCCTGTCGGGGCGGCGTACGGGGAGCCCGCTCCGCCCGCTTCGGGGCCCGAGGCGGAGCTCGTGCCGGGGGTGCCGCCGGGGCCGTATCAGCCGTGGCAGATCGACACGCCGGACCAGGCGCTGGCGCCGAAGGTGTACACGCCGCCCGCCTCGGAGGACGCGGTCGAGCCGCGGGACGCGAGGGCGGGGACGTACGACCTCGTCGAGTACGTGCCGCTCGGGGACGCCGCCGCGAAGGTGGCGTGCAGCAAGCGGACCGGGCCCTACCAGCGGCAGGTCGAGCGGTGGCTGAGACTGAGGGTGGACGGGAAGCAGGCCGGCGCCGACTGTCTGGCCATCCGTACCTTCCAGACCAAGCACAGGATCAAGCCCAGCATCGGCTTCGCCGGGACCGTCACCTGGGCCCAGATGCGGCTGCTGTCGGCGCGGAAGAACCCGAACGCGGCCAAGAAGTGTCCCGTCCGGTCGTACCGCGTCGCCTGTGTGGATCTCGGCCGCCAGCTCACCTGGGTGCAGAAGGGCAAGAAGGTCGTCTACGGGCCGGTGCCGATGCGCAGCGGGCGGGCCGGCTACGGGACGCGGACCGGGTGGAAGAAGATCTACTGGAAGCACAAGAACCACTGGTCGACGCTCTACAACACCTCCATGCCGTACAGCCAGTTCTTCGACGGCGGGCAGGCCTTCCACGCCGTCTACGGCAGCATCCACACCGAGGTCGGCTCGTGGGGCTGCGTGAATCTGCTGCTCGCCGACGCCCGGAAGCTGTGGGGTGTGCTCAAGAAGGGCGACCGGGTCTACGTATGGGGCCGCAGGACCGGCGGCTGACAGGCACCGGTGCCCGGGTGCTGTCCGACCCCTCTGAGACACTGGGGGCGCTATGAACGAGACAGCTCCCCTGCGCGCCCGCGCCGAGATCGACCTGGCCGCCCTCCGTGCCAACGTGCGGGCCCTGCGCGCCCACGCGCCGTCCGCGGCCGTGATGGCCGTGGTCAAGTCCGACGCGTACGGCCACGGGGCGGTGCCGTGTGCCCGCGCGGCACGCGAGGCGGGCGCCGGCTGGCTCGGCACGGCCACCCCCGAGGAGGCGCTCGCCCTGCGCGAGGCCGGACTGCCGGGCCGGATCCTGTGCTGGCTCTGGACCCCCGGCGGCCCCTGGGCCCAGGCCATCGAGGCCGACATCGACGTGTCGGTCAGCGGCATGTGGGCCCTGCGTGAGGTCGTCGAAGCGGCGCGGGAGGTCGGCGGCCCCGCCCGCGTGCAGCTCAAGGCCGACACCGGCCTCGGGCGCAACGGCTGCCAGCCCGCCGACTGGCCCGAACTCGTCGCCGAGGCCCTGCGCGCCGAGGCCGAAGGACTGATCACCGTCACCGGCCTCTGGTCGCACCTCGCCTGCGCCGACGAACCGGGTCACCCCTCCATCGAGGCCCAACTCACCCTGTTCCGCGAGCTGGTGGCGTACGCCGAGGAGCGGGGCGTCCGCCCCGAGGTGCGGCACATCGCCAACTCGCCCGCCACGCTGACCCTTCCCGAGAGCCACTTCGACCTCGTCCGCACGGGGATCGCGGTCTACGGCATCTCGCCCAGCCCCGAGATCGGCACCCCGGCCGACTTCGGGCTGCGCCCGGTGATGACGCTGAGCGCGTCGATCGCGCTGGTGAAACACGTGGAAGGGGGGCACGGCGTCAGCTACGGGCATCACTACGTCACCCCCGGCGCCACCACCCTCGGCCTGGTGCCCGTGGGCTACGCGGACGGCATCCCTCGGCACGCCTCGGGCACCGGACCCGTGCTGGTCGGCGGCAAGCTGCGGACGGTCGCCGGACGGATCGCGATGGACCAGTTCGTCGTCGACCTCGGCGGGGACGAACCGGCGGTGGGCGAGGAGGCGGTGCTGTTCGGACCCGGCGACCGGGGCGAGCCGACCGCCGAGGACTGGGCACGCGCCGCGGGAACCATCGCGTACGAAATCGTCACCCGGATCGGAACCCGCGTACCCCGGGTCTACGTGAAGGTGAATAACGAACAGAGCGGGTAACAGCGAAGGGGTGTACAGCGAATCCGCGTGCGACGTGTGCGCGCCAGGACCTCGAACAGTGCGAATAACCGGCGAAGAGGAGCGGGAAGTGAGCGAGAGCAGCGCGGAGGCCGTCGCGGGTGCGGCCTCGGCGGTCGCCGCCTCCGCCGGGAACTGGCGCAAGGCAACCGGTATCGCGGGCGTCGCCATAGGCGTGGTCGCGGCGGGTGCCGCCGCCGGAGTGGCCATAGAGCGGCTCACGGTCGGCCGCGGTATGCGGCAGCGGGCCCGGCTCGCCCTCGACTCGGCGGGACCGTACGGCGCGCTGCGCGGCGCTCCCGGCAAGGCGTACGCGGACGACGGCACGGAGCTGTACTACGAGGTCGACGACGTCGAGACCGAGGTCCCGCTCAACGGCCGCCGCCGGCGACTCTTCGGCCGCAAGGCCCCGGCCCCCGTCACCGTCGTCTTCAGCCACGGCTACTGCCTCAACCAGGACTCCTGGCACTTCCAGCGGGCCGCGCTGCGCGGTGTGGTGCGGATGGTGCACTGGGACCAGCGCAGCCACGGGCGCTCCGGCCGGGGCGTCGCCCAGGTCGAGGAGCACAAGCCGGTCACCATCGACCAGCTCGGCCAGGACCTGAAGGCCGTCATCGACGCCGCCGTGCCCGAGGGGCCGATCGTGCTTGTCGGGCACTCCATGGGCGGCATGACGGTGATGGCGCTGGCCGACCAGTACCCCGAGCTCATCCGCGACCGGGTCGTCGCCGCCGCGCTCGTCGGTACGTCGTCGGGGCGGCTCGGGGAGGTCAACTTCGGGCTGCCCGTCGCGGGAGTCAACGCGGTGCGTTGGGTGCTGCCGGGCGTGCTGAGAGCGCTCGGGCAGCAGGCAGCCCTGGTGGAGCGGGGGCGGCGGGCCACCGCCGATCTGTTCGCCGGGATCATCAAGCGGTACTCGTTCGCCAGCCGGGACATCGACCCGGCCGTCGAGCGGTTCGCCGAGCGGATGATCGAGGGCACCCCGATCGACGTGGTCGCCGAGTTCTACCCGGCGTTCACCGAGCACGACAAGACCGCGGCGCTCGTGCACTTCGCGGCCATGCCGGTGCTCGTCCTGGCCGGAGTCAAGGACCTGGTAACCCCGAGCGAGCACAGCGAGGCGATCGCGGACCTGCTTCCGGACGCCGAGCTGGTGCTCGTCCCGGACGCCGGACACCTCGTGATGCTGGAGCACCCCGAGGTCGTCATAGACCGTCTCGCCGACCTCCTGATGCGCGTGGGCGCCGTCCCGGCAGGGGCTACGGTTGGTGGCTATGGAACGACCAGCAGCACCGCACAGCCCGGCTGAGCCCACCGCGGGAGGCACCGGCGTCCAGATCACCGTCAAATCCCCGGAGCAGATGCGGGAGTTGGGTCTCCGCCTGGCCGGGCTGCTGCGCGCGGGCGACCTGGTGATGCTGAACGGCGAGCTCGGCGCGGGCAAGACCACCCTGACCCGCGGCCTCGGAGAAGGGCTCGGCGTGCGCGGCGCGGTCACCTCGCCGACCTTCGTCATCGCCCGCGTGCACCCCTCCCTCGGCGAGGGTCCGCCGCTCGTCCACGTGGACGCGTACCGCCTCGGCGGCGGGCTCGACGAGATGGAGGACCTCGATCTCGACGTCTCGCTGTCCGACTCGGTGATCGTCGTGGAGTGGGGCGAGGGCAAGGTCGAGGAGCTGACCGACGATCGGCTGCACGTCGTGATCCACCGGGCCGTCGGCGACACCACGGACGAGGTACGGCACGTCACGCTGACCGGGCTCGGCGGGCGCTGGGCGAGCGCCGATCTGAGCGCGCTCTCGGCCTGAGCGTCCGCGTTCCGAGCCTGAACACGGGCGCCGCGCCGGACTCTTCGTACACGCGCCGGATTCTTCGTACATTCGAATAACGTTCCGACAAGACGTCGGCAAGATGTTGCGTTTCGCGTCCCGGGCGTGGTCACATGGACATCAGTCCTTGGTTAGGTCTACCTAACCACGGTGGCCCCCGAAGCTCCAGGAGGCGTCCATGCCGGCTTCAGAGCGATCCGCCGCAGAGCGTGCTGTGCCGGTGCGGCGGTCACCGGCGGTCGCCGGAGTCTCCATGCGGGAGCTGCTGGCGGCTTGCGCCGCGGCCGAGGCGGTTTCGCTGCCGCCTCGGGCGCCGTTGCCGCCCGCGCCTGTCGCGGACGCGGTGCCTCACAAGGCGGCGTAGGCGCTCCGCCGGCCCCGACGGGGCGCTGCTGGCGGAGACTTACTTGAGTACGACGATCTTCACGCCGACCGTTGCGAAGTTCCACAGGGCGGTGCCGTCCTCGCGGGACTCCCGGATGCCGCCGAGCTTCTTGGAGGCGTCGGGGGCGGTTGTCGTGCCGTCGACGGCGGCGCTGAAGCCGATCGCGACGCCGTCGACCGACGTGAAGCGGACGACGTGCTCGATCTGCACCCCGTCGGAGCCGGTGACCGCGTTGGCGCGGGTCGTGACGGCGTACGTGCCGACGGTCGGGTCAACCGTCCCGGGAGTGACCTCGAAGGTGCGCCGCACCTTGTTGTTCGCGGCGACCAGCCACACGCGGTCGGTCCCGGTCGCGTAGACGACGCGCTCACCGGTGCCGGAGGAGGCGGGCAGCGCCGCCGGGTCCGCCGACTTCCCGGGGGTCTTCGAGGCGGAGGCCTTGGGTGTCGCACTCGCGTTCGCTCTGCCCAGGTTGTCCGGCACGTTCGCGGACGCCTGGAAGGCGAGGAAGCCGACTGCGGCGACCGCCGCCACGGTGAGCCCGGCCACGATTCCCGAGCTGCTCCTAGCCACCTTGCACGCCTGCCTCTCGAACCACGTTCTTACCCTGTACGTCGCTTGTGGTGACGGTAGCAGGAGGGGTGCGGCAGACCGGGGCGGCAGTACGTCCGCCCCGGGCGCCGTACGCTGTTTGCGTGCTCTTGCTCGCTCTGGATACCGCCACCCCCGCCGTGACCGTCGCCCTGCACGACGGCACGTCCGTCATCGCCTCGTCGAGCCAGGTGGACGCGCGCCGGCACGGGGAGCTGCTGCTGCCGGCCGTCGACCGGGTGCTCGCCGAGGCGGATCTGCGCCTCGACGCCGTCACCGGCATCGTTGTCGGAGCCGGTCCCGGCCCCTACACCGGGCTGCGCGTCGGCCTCATGACCGCCGACACCTTCGGCCTCGCCCTCGGCGTGCCGGTGTACGGCCTGTGCACCCTCGACGGGCTCGCCTACGCGGCCGACATCGAGGGCCCCTTCGTCGTGGCGACCGACGCACGCCGCAAGGAGGTCTACTGGGCGCGCTACGCCGATCCGCGTACCCGCGTGTCGGAGCCCGCCGTGGACCGGCCCGCGGACCTCGACCTCGGTGGTCTGCCCGCCGTGGGAGCGGGCGCGCTGCTCTACCCCGACAGCTTTCCGGACGCCCGCGCGCCCGAGCACGTCTCGGCCGCCTCGCTCGCCTCGCTGGCGGCGGAGCGGCTCGCGGCGGGGGAGGAGCTGCCCGCCCCCCGGCCGCTCTACCTGCGCCGCCCGGACGCCCAGGTCCCCAAGAACTACAAGGTGGTCACCCCCAAGTGACCGCCGTGCTGCGCGAGATGCGCTGGTGGGACATCGATCCCGTACTGGGTCTTGAGAGGGACCTCTTCCCCGAGGACGCCTGGTCCCGGGGGATGTTCTGGTCGGAGCTCGCCCATGCGCGCGGGCCCGAGGCGACCCGGCGGTATGTCGTGGCCGAGGAGGACGGGCGGCTCGACGGGTACGCGGGACTCGCGGCCTCCGGCGACCTCGGCGACGTACAGACGATCGCCGTGCGCCGCGAGCAGTGGGGCACCGGGCTCGGCGCACGGCTGCTGACCGAACTGCTGCGGGCCGCGACCGCCTTCGAGTGCGCCGAGGTGCTGCTCGAGTGCCGGGTGGACAACATCCGCGCGCAGAAGCTGTACGAACGCTTCGGCTTCGAGGCCATCGGGTTCCGCCGCGGCTACTACCAACCGGGGAACGTCGACGCGCTCGTGATGCGCCTCCACGACCCCTCCACCTCAGTAAACGGCGTACAAGGAACCGAGAACAATGGCTGACGAACCGCTCGTCCTCGGCATCGAGACCTCCTGCGACGAGACCGGTGTCGGCATCGTGCGCGGCACCACGCTGCTGGCGGACGCCATCGCGTCGAGCGTCGACGAGCACGCGCGCTTCGGCGGGGTCGTGCCCGAGGTCGCCTCGCGAGCCCACCTCGAAGCGATGGTGCCGACCATCCAGCGCGCCCTGAAGGAGGCCGGAGTCGCCGCCTCGGACCTGGACGGGATCGCCGTGACCGCGGGCCCCGGGCTCGCCGGCGCGCTGCTCGTCGGGGTCTCCGCGGCGAAGGCGTACGCGTACGCGCTGGGCAAGCCGCTCTACGGCGTGAACCATCTCGCCTCGCACATCTGCGTCGACCAGCTGGAGCACGGGCCGCTGCCCGAGCCGACCATGGCGCTGCTCGTCTCCGGCGGCCACTCCTCGCTGCTGCTCTCGGCCGACATCACCTCCGACGTACGGCCGATGGGCGCGACCATCGACGACGCCGCGGGCGAGGCCTTCGACAAGATCGCGCGGGTGCTGAACCTCGGCTTCCCCGGCGGCCCCGTCATCGACCGGTACGCGAAGGAGGGCGACCCGAAGGCGATCGCCTTCCCTCGCGGGCTCACCGGGCCGCGCGACGCGGCGTACGACTTCTCCTTCTCCGGTCTGAAGACCGCCGTGGCCCGCTGGATCGAGGCCAAGCGGGCGGCCGGCGAGGAGGTGCCGGTGCGCGATGTGGCCGCGTCCTTCCAGGAGGCGGTCGTCGACGTGCTGACGCGCAAGGCCGTACGCGTCTGCAAGGACCAGGGCGTCGACCACCTCATGATCGGCGGCGGGGTGGCCGCCAACTCCCGGCTGCGGGTGCTCGCCCAGGAGCGCTGCGAGGCCGCCGGGATCCGGCTGCGGGTGCCGCGGCCGAAGCTGTGCACGGACAACGGGGCGATGGTGGCCGCGCTGGGCGCCGAGATGGTGGCGCGGAACCGGACCGCCTCCGACTGGGACCTGTCGGCGGACTCGTCGCTGCCGGTGACCGACACCCATGTGCCCGGGCGGGGGCACGCCGCCGCTTCGCACGACCATGTGCACGAGGTCTCGAAGGAGAACCTGTACTCGTGAGCGTGGTGCTGATGTGGGAGGCGCGGGCCGTCTCCGGGCGGGGCGGGGAACTGCTCGACTGGGTGCGGGAGCAGGAGCTGGGGGCGGAGCCGCTGCGCCGAGAGGTCTTCCGGGCGCCCCAGGACCGTGTGCTCGTGCTCACGTGGTGGGACGCGCCGTACGATGCCGAACTTCCCGAACTGCCTGAGCCTGACGGTGAGTTGGTCACGCGGGCGGTCCATCGGTGGCGGTTCGAGCCGGTGCCCTGACGGCGGTCCGGTCACCTCCGATTCCGGCTGGGCCTCACGTCGACCTCGCTTTTCCGGAAGACTCCTGCAAGGTTTCATGATTGTCGACGGAGGTGGGCGTGTGGCCCGGGAGAGCATCAAGAACAAGGTGACGATCACCGAGATCGCCCGGCAGGCCGGGGTCTCGGTGCCCACCGTGTCGCGGGTCGTCAACGGCCGTTCCGACGTGTCGCCGGAGACCCGGGCCCGCATCGAGGAGCTGCTGCGCCACCACGGATACCAGCGCAGGCCGTCCGCGCCGGGCGACCGGGCCGCCCTGGTCGACCTGGTCTTCAACGACCTCGACAGCCCCTGGGCCGTGGAGATCATCCGCGGGGTCGAGGAGGTCGCGCACGCCTCCGGGGTGGGCACGGTGGTGTCGGCCATCCACGGAGCGTCGGGCTCGGCCCGGCAGTGGATGACCAACCTGCGCGCCCGGGCCTCGGACGGCGTGATCCTGGTGACCTCCGTGCTGGAACCCCGGATGCACGAGGAGCTGCGGCGCCTCGGGGTGCCGCTCGTGGTCGTCGATCCGGCGGGGTCGCCGTTCCAGGACGTGCCGACCGTCGGTGCCACCAACTGGGCGGGCGGCATGGCGGCCACCGAGCATCTGCTCGGGCTCGGGCACCGCAGGATCGGCTTCGTCGCCGGGCCGGTGCGGCTGCTCTGCTCACGGGCCCGGCTCGACGGGTACCGGGCGGCACTTGAGGGGGCGGGGGTCGCGGTCGACGACGCCCTGGTCGTGCAGGGAGACTTCTACCACCAGTCCGGGTTCGAGGGGTGTGACCGGCTGCTCGATCTGGCGGAGCCGCCGACCGCGCTGTTCGCGGCGAGTGACCAGATGGCGCTCGGGGCGATCGAGGCGTTGCGGCGGCGGGGGCTTCGGGTGCCCGAGGACATGAGCGTGGTCGGGTTCGACGATCTGCCCGAGGTGCGGTGGTCTGCGCCGCCGCTGACGACCGTGCGGCAGCCGCTTGCCGACATGGGCAAGCTGGCCACTCGTACGGTGCTGCGGCTTGCGGCGGGGGAGGAGCCGGCGTCTCCTCGCGTGGAGCTCGCCACGGAGCTGGTGGTTCGGGCGAGTACGGCGCCGTTGCGTTGAGGGTGGGGTCCAGTGCGGCGCCGTTGCGTTGAGGGTGGGGTCCAGTACGGCGCCGCGGGGCTGAGGGATCGGTCCAGTGCGGCGCCGCTGGGCTGAGGTATCGGGGTTTCGCCCCCTCCGCCCCTTCCCTTCCCGTTTCTGGGGCTGCGCCCCCAGGCCCCCCTGTCGCGCTTCGCGCTCGTCCTCAAACGCCGGACGGGCTGAAAGGGTCCCGCCCGCCGATATTTGTCAGGGGCGTTGACTTACCTGTCGTACGCCCGTAACTTCCCGCGCACTCGACCGATAATTCTCGGCAGACTTCCGGAAGGTGCGCGATGCGAGCGTTGAGCAACACCTACCCCTCTCTCAATCGCCGGAGGTTCCTCGCGGCCTCCGCGGCGACCGGGCTGGGGGCGGCCGCCCTGAGCGCGTGCGGTTCCTCCGACGAGGGGAGTGGTTCGGGCAAGACCACCGTCGAGTGGTGGAACATCACGACGACCCAGCCCGCGAAGAAGCTGTGGGCCCAGCGGGCCAAGGAGTTCGAGGCCGCGAACCCCGACGTGCGGATCAAGATCGTCACGCTGGAGAACGAGGCGTACAAGTCGAAGATGACCGCGCTGACCACCTCGGGGAAACTGCCGGACATCTACCACACCTGGGGCGGCGGGGTCCTGAAGCAGCAGATCGACGCCGGTCTGGTCGAGGACCTGACGGACAAGGTGTCCTCCTGGACGAAGGACTTCGTGCCCGCCGCGCAGGCGGCCTACCAGTTCGAGGACAGGGCGTACGCGGTGCCCTTCGACATCGGCATGGTCGGCTTCTGGTACAACAAGGCGCTCTTCAAGAAGGCGAAGATCGCCTCGCCACCCACCACCTGGTCCGGCTATCTGGACGCCGTCCAGGCGCTCAAGGAAGCCGGGGTCACGCCGATCGCCCTGGCGGGCAAGGAGAAGTGGCCCGGCATGTACTTCTGGGCGTACCTCTCCATGCGGGTCGGCGGGCTCGAAGCGATGCAACAGGCCGCCACCGACGCCGACTTCACCGGTGACGGGTTCGTCACCGCGGGGCAGCACCTCAAGGACCTCGTCGCCCTTGAGCCGTTCCAGAAGGGGTTCCTCGGGGCGGCCTACTCCACGCCGAACGGCGAGGCGGCCACGATGGGCAACGGCAAGGCCGGCATGGAGCTGATGGGCCAGTGGGCGCCGGTCGTCCAGAACGACTCGGGCAAGGGCATCGGCGAGGACCTCGGCTTCTTCTCCTTCCCCGCCGTCGAGGGCGGAAAGGGCGCGCTCACCGAGGTGTTCGGCGGGGGCGGCGGGCACGCGGTGCGCAAGGGGGCGCCCGACGCGGCGGTGGAGTTCCTGAAGTTCTTCGCCGAGAAGGAGTTCGCGGAGAAGCTCGTCAAGGAGACCGGGCTGATACCGGTGTCCAAGGCCGCGCGCGGCGCGCTCACCGACCCCAACCTCACCGCCGTGTCGGACGCGTTGAGCACCGCCACCGGCTTCCAGCTCTACCTCGACCAGGCGTACGCCCCCGCCGTCGGCCAGGAGATCAACGACAGCGTCGCCGCGCTCATCGCGGGCTCCAAGTCCCCTGAACAGGTGACGCGTTCGGTCACCCAGGTCGCCAAGAGCGAGGGCTAGCCGCCGCCGATGACGCACTCGACGACACCGACGTACGTGCCCGAAGTCGGCAAGGAGCCCGGCCGGCCCGTGCCGCCGTCAGCGCCCGGTGTGAAAACCCGAGGGCCCGCCGCACGCCGACTGCGCGACTGGCTCGGGGCGTTCGTGTTCACGGTCCCGGCGCTCGTGCTGTTCGGGCTCCTGGTGCTGGTGCCGATGGGCTACGCGTTCTACATCAGCTTCTTCGACTGGGGCGGCTTCGGGCCGCTCTCGGACTTCGAGGGCCTCGGCAACTACACGCGGCTCCTCAAGGACCCGGTGTTCCTCGGGGACCTGTCGCGCGGCGGGCTGCTGATCGGGCTCTCGATCGTCCTCCAACTGCCGTTCGCGCTCGCCATGGCCGTGCTGCTCAACCAGAAGCTGCGCGGCCGGGCGGTGTACCGGATGCTGTTCTTCGCGCCGTACATCCTGTCCGAGGTCATCACCGGCGTGCTGTTCGGCATGATCTTCGCGCCGGGAGACGGGCTCGCCGACAAGGTCCTCGACGCGGTGGGGCTGAGCACGCTGGGCGGCGACTGGTTCGCCGGTCAGGACACGGTGCTGCCCACGCTCTTCCTCGTCATGACGTGGAAGTACTTCGGCTTCCACATGATGCTGTACCTGGCGGGGCTCCAGGGCATCCCGGCCGAACTGCACGAGGCGGCGCGCATCGACGGCGCCGGCACCTGGCAGCGGTTCCGCCACATCACGCTGCCGCTGCTGGCGCCGACCATCCGGATCAGCGCGTTCCTGTCCGTCATCTTCTCCGTCCAGCTCTTCGACCTGGTCTGGGTGATCACCAGCGGCGGTCCCGACCACGCCTCGGAGACGATGGCGATCTCCATGGTCCAGTACGGCTTCAAGCGCTACCAGATGGGCTACGCGAGCGCGATCAGCGTCGCGATGTTCCTGATCAGCCTCGTCTTCGCCCTCGCCTACCAGCGCTTCGTGCTGCGCCGTGACACCGAAGGAGCCATCACCACCATGCGAGCGAACCGATGAGCGCCGGGCACACCGGGGTACCGAAGGACGCGGTGCCGGGCGCGCGGACGGGCGCACCGAAGGACGCGGTGCCGGGCGCGCGGACGGGCCTGCCGAAGGGTGTGGCGCGGCGCCGGATGCTGCGCAAGGCGCCCCTGTACGTGATCCTCTGGCTGGTCGGGGTCTTCATGGTGACCCCGCTGCTGTACGCCCTCATCTCCGGCTTCAAGTCCACCGACCAGCTCTCCAGCAACCCTTTCGGGCTTCCCGACCCCTGGGTGACCTCGAACTACACGTCGCTGCTCGGCTCGGGCGCGTTCTGGCGGTCCGTCGGCAGCAGCACGCTGATAGCGGTGGGCGCGACCGTGCTCACGGTGGCCACGGCGGCGCTCGCCGCCTTCGCGCTCGCCCGGTTCGCCTTCCGTGGACGGGAGTTGATGTTCACCCTTTTCACGATGGGGCTGATGTTCCCGTTCGCGGTGGCGATCCTGCCGCTGTTCATCCTGCTGCGCACCTTCGGGCTGCTCGACAACCCGTGGGGCGTGATCCTTCCCGAGGCGGCCTTCGGCCTGCCGTTGACGATCGTCATCCTGCGCGGCTTCTTCCGGGAGATCCCCGGGGAGCTGGAGGAGGCGGCGACCATCGACGGCTGCTCACGCTTCGGCTTCTTCTGGCGCATCCTGCTGCCGCTGGCCCGGCCCGCCCTTGGCACGGTCTCCGTCCTCGCCATCGTGGGCAGCTGGAACCAGTTCCTGCTGCCCCTGCTGGTGTTCAGCGAGCCCACCTGGTGGACGATCCCGGTCGGCATCCAGCAGTTCCAGGGCCAGTACGCCTCCGACGTGGCCCGCATCTTCGCGTACCTGGTGCTCGCCATGGCGCCCGCCCTGGCCTTCTACGCGGTCGCCGAAAGGCAGTTGATCGGCGGCATCACGCTCGGCGCGACCAAGGGCTGACGCCCACTCACCGTATGGATGTGAGGAGTTACATGACCGACCCCTGGCAGGACCCCGCCCTCTCCGCAGGCGTCCGCGCCGCCGATCTGCTCTCCCGGATGACCCTCCGGGAGAAGACCGCCCAGCTCTACGGGATCTGGCCCGGCTCGGACCAGACGCCGGGCGGCGACATGGCGCCGCTCCAGCACGCGCTGTCCGGCGACGTCGATCTGACGGAGCTTCTCCCCGACGGCCTCGGGCAGTTGACGCGCCCCTTCGGCACCACACCCGTCGAGCCGGCCGAGGGTGCCGCCCGCCTCGCCGCCCTCCAGGAACGCGTCCGCTCGGCGAACCGCTTCCGGCTGCCCGCCCTCGCCCACGAGGAGTGCCTCACCGGCTTCACCGCCTGGCAGGCGACGATCTTCCCCACACCACTGGCCTGGGGCGCGAGCTTCGATCCGGCCCTGGTCAAGGAGATGGCGGCGGCGATCGGCGCCTCGATGCGGTCGGTCGGCGTGCACCAGGGCCTCGCACCCGTCCTCGACGTCGTACGAGATCCCCGCTGGGGCCGCACGGAGGAGTCGATCGGCGAGGACCCCTACCTGGTGGCGACCGTCGGCACCGCCTACGTCCAGGGGCTGGAGTCGGCCGGGATCATCGCCACGCTCAAGCACTTCGCCGGTTACTCGGCCTCACGCGGCGCACGCAACCACGCGCCGGCGTCGATCGGCCCGCGTGAACTGGCGGACGTCATCCTGCCGCCGTTCGAGATGGCGCTGCGGGAGGGCGGCGCGCGGTCGGTGATGGCGGCGTACAACGACGTCGACGGGCTGCCCGCGCACGCGCACGTGGAGCTGCTCACCCAACTCCTGCGGGAGAAGTGGAAGTTCGGGGGGACGGTCGTCTCCGACTACTTCGGTGTCTCCTTCCTGGAGTCGGCGCACGGGCTCACCGACTCGCCGGCCGGTGCGGCGGCGCTCACGCTCGCGGCGGGCGTGGACGTGGAGCTGCCCTCGGTGCGGTGCTTCGGGGCCGGGCCGCTGAATGAGGAGTTGGTGGACCGGGCGGCGCTGCGGGTGCTCACGCAGAAGTGCGAGCTGGGGCTGCTGGACCCGGACTGGGCGCCGCCGCCCCCGGCCGAGGCTCCGGCCGATCTCGACCCGCCCCATATGCGGCTGCTGGCCAGGCGGTTGGCGGAGGAGTCGGTCGTCCTGCTTTCCAACGCCGGTGTGCTGCCGCTCGGTTCGGGGACCCGGCGGGTCGCGGTCCTCGGCCCGCTCGCCGACGACGCGGCGGCCATGCTCGGCTGCTACACCTTCCCCCGCCATGTCCTCCTCGACCACCCCGAGCTGCCGATGGGCGTCGCCGTGCCGACGCTGCTCGAAGCGTTGCGGGCGGAGCTGCCCGACGCGGAGTTCACGGACGACCCGGCGGCGGCCGAGGTGTGTGTGGTCGCGGTCGGGGACCGCTCGGGGCTGTTCGGCCGGGGCACCTCGGGCGAGGGCTGCGATGTGGCAGACCTCGAACTGCCCGCCGGACAGGGTGAGTTGGTGGAGGCGGCACTCGCCTCCGGGACGCCGGTCGTGCTCGTGGTGCTCTCCGGGCGGCCCTACGCGCTCGGACGCTGGGCGGACCGCTGCGCGGCGATCGTGCAGGCGTTCTTCGCGGGCCAGGAAGGCGGCCCCGCGGTCGCCGGGGTCCTGTCGGGCCGGGTGAACCCCTCGGGCCGACTGCCGGTGAGCGTGCCGCGCGACCCCGCCGGGCAGCCGTGGACGTACCTCGCCCCGCCGCTCGGCCTGCGCGGCGAGGCGAGCAGCCTCGATCCGACACCGCTGTTCCCGTTCGGACACGGGCTCTCCTACACCACGTACGCCTGGCAGGGCCCCTCGGCCGACACCGACACGCTCCCCACGGACGGCGAGACGACGCTGCGCCTGACGGTCCGCAACACGGGGGAGCGGGCCGGGACGGAGATCGTGCAGCTCTACCTCCACGACCCCGTCGGCAAGGTGGCGCGGCCGGTGGCCCGACTGGTGGGCTACGCGCGGGTGCCGCTGGAGGCGGGGGCGTCGGCGGAGGTCCACTTCACGTTCCCGGCGGACCTCGCCGCGTACACCGGACCGGACGGCGACCGGATCGTCGAACCGGGCGAGCTGGAGTTGTGGTTGGGCGCGTCCAGTGACGGAGAGGGCGTACGGCACTCGGTGCTCGTGACGCTGACCGGGCCTGAGCGGGTGGTGGGGCGGGAGCGGCGGATGCGGTGCGAGGTGCGGGTGAAGTGAGCTGTGGCGAGCCCGGGAAGCGAGCTCGGCGGTGCACGGGTCGAATGTTTCGCGCCAGCCGCCGTTTTCCCGGGGAGGAGTGTGGCGTCAAAGGGGGTTAGACGGGTGAGCGGGCGGGGCTACGATCGCCGCCATGAACTCTGCCAATCCGGCGCAGCCTCTGGGGACCGGGACGGCACGGCGGTCGACCCAGACCGCCACGCTCGCCGAGATCGCCCGGGAGGCCGGCGTATCGGCTCCGACTGTTTCGAAGGTGCTCAACGGGCGGGCCGACGTGGCCCCGGCGACCCGTACCCGCGTGGAGGGGCTGCTGCGCGATTACGGCTACCGGCGCCGCCGGGCCGAGGCCACCCGGTCGCCCCTCATCGACCTGGTCTTCCACGAGCTGGAGAGCGCCTGGGCGATGGAGGTCATCCGGGGCGTCGAGAACGTCGCGCGGGACGAGGGGCTGAGCGTCGTGCTCTCCGAGAGCGCGGGCCGGCTGACCCCCGGCCGCACCTGGGCCGACCAGGTCGCCGCCCGCCGCCCGCACGGCGTGATCCTCGTCCTGTCCGGGCTCGACGCCTCCGGTCAGGCGCTGCTGACCAGCCGGGCCATCCCGTTCGTGGTGCTCGACCCGGCCGGTGACCCCGGCGACGACGTGCCCTCCATCGGCGCCACCAACTGGCAGGGCGGGCTCGCCGCGACCCGCCACCTCGTCGAGCTGGGCCACACCCGCATCGGCGCGATCAGCGGCCCCTCGCGCATGATGTGCAGCCGCGCCCGCGTCGACGGTTACCGTGCCGCCCTGGAGACGGCCGGGCTGCCGGTCGACCCGGAGCTGATCCGGCCCGGGAACTTCCACCACGAGTCCGGCTACCGCGCGGGCCTTGAACTGCTCAGGTCGCCCGACAGACCCACCGCCGTCTTCGCGGGCAACGACCTCCAGGCCCTCGGTCTGTACGAGGCCGCCCGTGAGCTGGGGCTGCGCGTTCCGGAGGACCTGAGCGTGGTGGGCTTCGACGATCTGCCGGTGGCGCGCTGGGTCGGGCCGCCGCTGACGACCGTACGGCAGCCGCTGACAGAGATGGCCGAGGCGGCGGCGCGGCTGGTACTGGAACTGGGGCGGCGCGCACAGCCCGCCGCGGCCACCCGGATGGAGCTGGCCACGAGCCTGGTGGTGCGCAGCAGCACGGGGGCGCCGCCGGCGTAGCCGTGTTTCGGCCTTGGCGGGACGGGGCGCAGTTCCTGTATTGACGAGTGGTGCGGCCCGCTCCACACTCTCCGAAGCCAATCGGTTGCACGACCGAAACTTTCGGAGGCACCCGCAATGAGATCTCTGAGATCAGGCTTGTCCCCGGCGTCACTGCTGACCGGCGCCGCCACCCTCGTCACCCTCGGCGCCCTGCTGGTGGCCGCCCCCGCCGCCCAGGCGGCCGACACCCCGCTGCGCGACCTGGCCGCCGCCAAGGGCAAGGCCATCGGCACCGCCGTCACCGGGTCCAAGCTCACCGGCACGTACGGCGACATCGCCGGCGCCCAGTTCAACTGGCTGACCCCCGGCAACGCCATGAAGTGGGAGACCGTCGAGCCGAGCCGCGGAACCTACAACTGGGCCGAGGCCGACCAGATCGTCGCGTTCGCGCAGGCCCACAACCAGCAGGTCCGCGGCCACACACTCGTCTGGCACAGCCAGAACCCGGGCTGGCTGGCGAACGGCACCTGGACCCCCGCCGAGCTGAGCACGCTGCTCCAGGACCACATCAGCACCGAAGTCACGCGCTACAAAGGCAGGTTGGCCGCCTGGGACGTGGTGAACGAGCCCTTCAACGAGGACGGCACCTACCGTTCGACGCTCTGGTACAACGGGCTCGGTGCCGACTACATCGCCCAGGCGCTGACCTGGGCGCGGGCGGCCGACCCGAGCGCCAAGCTCTACATCAACGACTACAACGTCGAGGGCGTCAACGCCAAGAGCACCGCCCTCTACAACCTGGTCAAGTCGCTGAAGGAGCGCGGCGTCCCGATCGACGGCGTCGGCCTCCAGGCCCACCTCATCCTCGGCCAGGTCCCGGCCACGTTCCAGCAGAACATCCAGCGGTTCGCCGACCTCGGGGTGGACGTCGCTATCACGGAGCTCGACATACGCATGCAACTTCCCTCCACCGAAGCGAAGTTGACGCAGCAGGCCGCCGACTACAAGGCCGTGCTCGACGCTTGTGTCGCGGTCGCCCGGTGCACCGGGGTCACCGTCTGGGGCTTCACGGACTCCGACTCCTGGATCCCGGACGTCTTCACGGGCTACGGGGCGGCAACCCCGTACGACGAGAACTACGTGCCGAAACCGGCGTACTACGCGATCGCGACGGCACTGGGCGGCACGACCACCCCGCCGACGGGCGCGTGCTCGGCGACGTACAGCGTCGCCAGTCAGTGGAACACCGGCTTCACCGGACAGGTGAGGATCGCCTGCTCGGGGGCGGCTCTGTCCGCGTGGCGGGTGAGCTGGAGCTTCGGCGCGGGCCAGCAGATCACGCAGGCCTGGAACGCGACCTGCGCGCAGACGGGCGCGGCGGTGAGCTGCGTCAACGCGTCCTACAACGGAACGGTACCGAACGGCGGTTCCGTGACGTTCGGGTTCAACGCGGCATGGAGCGGGAGCAATCCGGTACCCGTCGTGACAGTGGGCTGAGCGTTCCGGGGTCGGCTCTTAGCCATGGCTGAGAAGTCTGAGATTTTCCGAAGGAATGGGCAGAAGGGGTTCCTGCTCGTAATAATTCGGACTTATGTTCCTTCGTGTGACGGCTGAAAACGAGCACGGGGACCACAACGAGGGCGTCGAGAGTCACGGAGGGCGACGGCGGGGCCTGCTGAAAGCCGTCGGCATCGTGTTCGCCGGCGCCCTCGTACTCTCCGCCGCGGGGGCGGGCTGGGCCTACTGGCACCTGAACCAGAACATCAGGACCGTCGACATCAACAGCGCCCTCGGCGACGACCGCCCGCCGAAGACCGTGTCGACCCCGTCGGCGGCGGCCTCCGCCTCCGCGAGCCCGCTCCCCAGTGGCGCGCTCAACATCCTGGTGCTCGGCTCCGACTCCCGCAGCGGTGACGCGAACGCGGCGCTGGGCGGGGGTAGCAGCACGGGAGCCCGCTCGGACACGGCGATGGTCGTCCACATAGACGAGGGCCGTACGGCGGCGACGGTGGTCAGCATCCCGCGCGACACCCTGGTCACCCGCCCGTCGTGCCCCACCTCCTCCGGCGGGACGACCTCGGTGGCCTACAACTCGATGTTCAACAGCGCCTATTCGGTGGGCGGTCCGGTCTGCGCCGTGAAGACGGTCGAGTCGATCACCGACGTCCGCATGGACCACTTCATCGAGATCGACTTCTCCGGTTTCGCGAAGCTGGTCGACGCGCTCGGCGGGGTCACGGTCACGACGGACGAGGACATCGACGACGAGGACAGCCACCTGGTCCTGAAGGCGGGCGAACACCACCTCGACGGCACCCAGGCGCTGGCCCTCGCCCGCACCCGGCACGGCATCGGCGACGGCAGCGACCTGGGTCGCATCGGCCTCCAGCAGACCCTGGTGAAGGCCCTGTTGGAGCAGATGTCCACCACCAGCCTGCTCACCGACCCCGCCAAGCTCTACCAGGTCGCCGACGCGGTCACCGGCAGCCTCACGACCGACACCGGCCTCAACTCGCTGACCGAGCTGATGCGGCTGGGGCAGAGCCTGAAGTCGCTGCCCTCGGACGCGCTCAAGACCGTCACGATGCCGGTCCTGCCGGCGGCCTCGGACCCGAACCGGGTGGTGGCGGACGAGCCGGAGGCGAGCGAACTGTGGGCGTCGCTCAGGTGACCTGCCGTAACCTTGAATGACCAGTGATGCACACAGTGTGGTGTGCGCAGGTGGGGGGTGGGGTTGTGGCCGAGCAGTCGCCGACCGCGTGGAAGTACTGCGGGAACCAGTTCAAGATGTGGCGCCAGGAGGCGGGCGTCAGCCGCGAGCGGGTGGGCGACGAGACCAACTACTCGCCGGACACGATCACCGCGTTCGAGCGCGGGGTGCGCAGGCCGACGGCCCGGTTGCTCGCCGTGGGCGACGAACTGTTCGGCGCGCGGGGGAAGTTGAAGGCGGCGGCGCAGTATCTGGAGCCGGAGCGGTTTCCGCCGCGCACCCAGGACTTCATGGACTGCGAGGCCGACGCTATCGCCTTGCAGTCGTACGAGACGTTGCTGATCCCTGGCCTGTTGCAGACCGAGGCGTACGTGCGTGCACTGCTCGGCGCCCACTACCCGCCGCTGGACGACGAGACGATCGAGAGCAGGGTGGCTGCCAGGCTGGAGCGGCAGCAGTTGCTGGTCCGCAAGCCGACGGCGTACTACGGCTTCGTCTTCGAGGAGATCGCGCTACGGCGTCCCGTGGGCGGAGCGGCGGCGATGCGGGAGCAGTGCGGACGCCTGGTGGAACTGGGGCGGTTGCGCAACGTCTCCGTCCAGGTGCTGCCGACCGGTTAGGGCGCGCATGCCGGACTCAACGGCCCCATGGTGCTGATCGAGACGCACGAGCGCGAGCATTACGCCTACGAGGAAGGGCAGGCGGTCAGTGTGCTGCACTCCCGTTCGGAGGAACTGAGCAATCTGGCCCAGCGCTTTGGCATGATCCGGACGCAGGCCCTCAGTACGGAGGAGTCGGCACGGTTCATCGGAAAGGTGGCTGACGAGTGGTGAAGACCGAACTCGCCTGGTTCAAGTCGAGTTACAGCGGCACGGAAGGCGGCAACTGTGTCGAGGTCGCCCGCACCCCCCGTACCGTCCACATCCGGGACTCGAAGCTCAACCCTGTTGGTGACGGGCCCGAGTTGACGGTCCCCGCCTCCGCGTGGGCGGAGTTCATCACGCACGTCGGGACCTGAGCCGGGGCTTGAGCTTCGGGGGTCGGGATTCGAGACCCTTTTGCAAGGAATGGGTGGGTGGCTCAACCCACCCACCCTCCCTTGTCGGCGGCCGAAGTACCGCCCGGGCCAGGGGAGATGACTTTTCGTGACCAGGTCGCGCCGGAGCGTGGCGAACGTGTAGCGTGCGCCGGGAAAGCATCGACCCCCGTGGGTGTTAGCAGCACCACGCGGGGGTCTGACCACTAGATCGAATGAGGCTCGACCCCATGGCTGTCGCCCAGCTTAGTGCTGCCCTGCGCCCCTCCGCTCACCCTGCCGCCAATCCCGGGTACGGGAAGAGGTCCGCCCCCGACCAGGAGCCGCGCACCGGCCGGGACTTCGCACATCTGCCCGCCCGCGAGTCGTCGATCGCCACGTACCTCGACCGGCTCGACGACGAGGCCGACATGTCCATCAAGACGCTGGCCCGGCATCTCGACTACGGTCAGTGCGCCATCGGCACCGCCCTCAACAACCTCTCCGTGGCGGGGCATCTGCGCCGCGTACGACGTCCGGTCACCGTCGACGGCTGCCCCCGCTGGGTCTGGCACACCTTCTTCTCGCGCACCGCTCGCGACGACGCCTGGTGGGACGCCCTCCTCGCCGGGGCCGTACCGGTCACCGAGCGGCGCTCACCGGAAGCGGCGCGATCGGCGGCGTACGGCGTGCTGGCCGGGCTCGGGCGGATCGACGCGCGGCTCACGCTCTCGGCGGGGGAGTGCGGGGCGCTGGAGGAGCAAGCCGCCGAGTGGCTCGCCCGGGGCGCGGGCGAGGCGCAGCTCATGGCAGCGCTGACGGCAGGGCTCCCGGAGCGGGTGGCACACGCCCACGGCTTCGTGCGCGCCCGGCTGCTGGCCAAGCTGCCGCCCGCACCGCCGACGCCGTCGCCCTACGAGGTGGTCTGCACGGCCTGCGGCGAGCCGAGCGACAGCACGGCGCTGCGGGGAGGCCTGTGCGGGGGCTGCTGGGGTGACCGGCCGGGTCTCGCGGCCGACCGGGTGCACGCCCATGCGGGGCAGCTGCGCGCGGCCCTGCGCACAGGGACACGTACGGAGAAAGGAAGAGACGCATGACGACCTTGCAGCACGGGCCGCCCCTGACCGGGGCAGGATGGAGGGGAGGAGGCGACGCCATGACCCCCATGACATCCGACCGGCCCCAGATGCTCGTCGAGGAATTCGAGGAGCTCGCCCGTCACGCGCCCGAGTCGGCGCGGCTGGAGTTCCTGCACGGAAAGATCGGGGTCAAGCCCATGCCGGACGGCAATCACGGATCGATCGTCGCCTGGCTCCTCAAGCGGTGTATGCAGCACCGCCCTGAGCTGTTCCTTTTCCCGGAGCAGGGGCTCCAGGTCGAGTCCTACCGCAAGGGCCGGGCCAGACCGGACGGATCTCTGGCACCCGAGGAGTACTTCGTCGGGAAGGGCGAGTGGGCCGAACCGGACGGTGTCCTGATGGTCGTAGAGGTCACGTCCCACGACCGGGACGCCGACGCCCGTGACCGGACCGAGAAGCCCGACGCCTACGCGGCGGCGGGCATCCCGGTCTATCTCCTCGTCGACCGGGACACGGACAGCGTGACCGTGCACGCGGACCCCGAAGGCGGCGCCTACCGCTCTCTCACCACCCGGGCGTTCGGATCGGTGATCGAGTTGCCGGATCCGGTCGGCATCACGCTGGAGACGGAGAAGCTCAAGGACTTCGCCGACTGAACCGCCCGTCGCGCCCGAGACCTGCGGAAACGAACCCCGCGGAGGAAATTCCGAAGAAGTCCGGGGACAGTGTCGAGACAGGCGTCTCCCGTTCGACGCATGGGTGAGAGGCAGGGACAGTCCCCGCCCCGCTGCTGAAGGAGTCACCATGCCGCGCTACCTGTCTATGGTCCGGATCGACGAGAACAACGCCCCCGCCGAGGGCCCCAGTGACGAGCTGATGCAGCGGATGGGCGAGCTGATCGAGGAGATGACCAAGGCGGGCGTGATGCTGGACACCGCCGGCCTCGCACCCACCGCCCAGGGCACCCGGGTCCGCTGGGAGAAGGGCGAACTGACCGTCACCGACGGCCCGTTCACCGAGTCCAAGGAGGTCGTCGGCGGCTACGCGATCATCCAGGCCAAGGACAAGGCCGAGGCGGTCGAGTGGACCAAGCGGTTCCTGAAGATCCACGAGGAGCACTGGACGGTCACGTCCGAGGTGCGGGAGATCGTGGGCGGCTGAGCCGTTCCTTGGCCTGAGGCCATCCCTGGTGTCTGATGGGGGGCTGTGGACCAGCAGCCCTCCGTCACCGCCCCCGCGCCGTCGCCCCCGCCCGGCACCGACGCCGACGCCCTCGTGACCGTGGAGACGATCTTCCGCATCGAGTCCCCGCGCGTCATCGCCGGCGTCACCCGCGTCGTCCGCGACGTCGGCATCGCGGAGGAACTCGCTCAGGACGCCCTGGTCGCGGCCCTTGAGCAGTGGCCGCGCGACGGGGTGCCGGACAACCCGGGCGCCTGGCTGATGGCCACCGCCAAGCACCGCGCGATCGATCTCGTACGCCGCCGGGAACGCTACGCGCGCAAGCTGGCGGAGATCGGCCGTGACCTGGAGACGACCACCCCCTTCGAGGAACCCGCCGACCCGGAGGACATCGACGACGACCTGCTGCGGCTGGTCTTCACCACCTGTCACCCGGTCCTCTCCGCCGAGGCCCGCATCGCCCTCACCCTGCGGTTGCTCGGCGGCCTGACCACCGTCGAGATCGCCCGCGCCTTCCTCGCCCCGGAGGCGACGATCGCCCAGCGCATCGTGCGCGCCAAACGGAAACTCGCGACGAGCGGAGTGGCCTTCGAGGTCCCCTACGGGCCGGAGCGCGAGGCCCGTCTCGGATCGGTACTGGAGGTCATCTACCTGATCTACAACGAGGGTTACGCGGCCACCGCGGGCGAGGACTGGCTGCGCCCCTCCCTGTGCGAGGACGCCCTGCGACTCGCCCGCGTGCTCGCCGAGTTGATGCCCAAGGAACCCGAAGTGCACGGGCTGGTCTCGCTGTTGGAGCTCCAGACGTCACGGACGGCCGCCCGCTCCGGCCCGTCGGGCGAGCCGGTCCTGCTGAAGGACCAGAACCGCCGCCGCTGGAACCGCATGCTGATCCGCCGCGGCTTCGCCGCCCTGGGACGCGCGAACGCCGTCACCAGCACGGGCCCCGGCCCGTACGCCCTCCAGGCCGCCATCGCCGCGTGCCACGCGCAGGCGTACGCGTACGAGGACACGGACTGGGGCCAGATCGCCACCCTGTACGGCCTCCTGGCCGCCCGCTCCCCGTCCCCCGTCGTCGAACTGAACCGCGCGGTCGCCGTCTCGATGGCCGACGGCCCGGCGCCCGCCCTGGAAATCGTCGACACCCTCGTCGCCGAACCCGCCCTGCGCGACTACCACTTGCTCCCGAGCGTCCGCGGCGACCTGCTCGCCCGCCTCGGACGCACGGCCGAGGCGCGGGCGGAGTTCGAACGGGCGATCGCCCTGACGCGCAACGAGCAGGAGAGGGAGCTGCTGCGGGCGCGGGTGCGTGAACTGGACCCGCCGAAGTCCTGAGACGCCGAGGTCAGAACGTCAGCGGGTGCCCCAGCAGCATCGTCGGCGCCCCCGCGACCCGGGTCAGGAACACCGTCGCCGAGTTCGGGCCCTGCGACTTGGGCAGGACCTTCCGCCGCAACTCCTCCGGCTCCACGGCGGACCCCCGCTTCTTCACCGTCAGCACGCCGACCTCCCGCTCGCGCAGCAGCGCCTTCAACTTCTTCACACCGAAGGGGAGTTGGTCGGTGATCTCGTACCCGGAGGCGTACGGCGTGGGACGCGCCTCGTCCGCCGTGATGTAGGCGATCGTCTCGTCGACCAGCCCGCCGTCCAGCTCCTGGGCCACCTCCGCGACCAGATGGGCGCGGATGACGGCGCCGTCGGGCTCGTACAGATACCGCCCGACGGACCGTACCGCCGGATCAGGCAGCCCGCGCCCCCGTACCTCGCGCGGTCCCGGCAGCAGCGTGGCCCGCACAAGACCCGGCTCGGTGCCGAACCACAGCACCGCCTCCTTCACGTCGCCGCTGTCCGAGATCCACTCCGCCTCCGCCTCGGCGGGAACCGCCTCGTGCGGGATGCCGGGAGCGATCTTCAGCGCGGCGAGCGGAGCCTTCGAGGCGGTGCCGACCGCCCAGGAGAGCGGTGGTGAATAGGCCTCGGGGTCGAAAATGCGCCCCCTGCCGCCCCGGCGCCCCGGATCCACGAACACGGCCTCGTACGCGGACACGTCCACCTCCGTGACATCCGCCTCGCGCACCTCGATCAGGTCCGCGAGGCCGAGCGCGTCGGCGTTCGCGCGCGCCACCGCGACCGTCAGCGGGTCCCGGTCGACGGCGAGGACCCGGATCCCGGCGCGGGCCAGCGCGATCGCGTCGCCGCCTATGCCGGAGCAGAGGTCGGCGACCGAGCGGACACCGAGGGCCCGCAGCCGCTCCGCGCGGTGCGTCGCGACCGTCGTACGGGTCGACTGCTCGACCCCGTTGGGCGTGAAGAACATCCGCTCCGCGTCGTCGGCCCCGAACTTCGCCGCCGCCCGCTGCCGCAGCCGCGCCTGTCCGAGGGCCGCCGAGACCAGCCCGGCCGGGTGCTCGCGGCGCAGCCGGGTGGCGACGGCCAGCTCCCGCGCCGGATCGGTGCCGCGCACCTCGTCGAGCAGGGCCCGGCCCTCCGGGGTGAGAAGGGTGGCGAAGGAGGCGAGGGGGGACGGCGGATCGAGGTCGTTCACCGGGCCATTGTGGGCCAGTCGGTGGACGGCGCGCGTCCGGCCGAGGTGTCGTGCCCCCGCACCGGCCGTGGCCTGCGAGGATCCGGCGCCATGCGATCAGTACGACAAAACTATAAAAACAGTACGAAATTGACGGTTGCCCGTACCGGCATCGCCGCGCTCGCCCTCGCCGCCCTCGTGTCCGGCTGCGCCGCGGGCGCCGACTCCACCCCCGCGAAACCGGCGCCCGCTCCCGTACTCGACGCCGCCGCCAAGCTCCGGGTCGCACAGGCTGCCCGAGCCGCCGCCGCCAAGCGCTGGGGTCTGGCCAGTACACCGCTGGCGGCACCGTCCGCCCCGGCCAGGAAGCCGGTCATCGAGTTCCGCGACGGCTTCGAGGTCGAGGACGGGGAGGGACTGCCGCCGGTCTTCACCACCATCCCGACCAAGGACAAGGTCGTCTTCCTCACCATCGACGACGGCGCCGAGAAGGACCCGGCCTTCCTGCGGATGATGAGCGACCTGAAGATCCCGTACACCGCCTTCCTCAGCGACTACCTGGTCAAGGAGGACTACGGGTACTTCCGGAAGATGCGCGACCGCGGCGTCGTACTCAACAACCACACCCTCCACCACCCTTACCTGCCCGGACTCTCCTACGCGCGGCAGAAGCACGAGATCTGCGGCATGCAGGACGTGATCGAGAAGCAGTTCGGCAAGCGCCCGACGCTCTTCAGGCCGCCGTTCGGCAACTACAACGAGGACACCCTGCGTGCCGCCAAGTCCTGCGGCGTCAAGGCCGTCCCGCTGTGGAACGAGGAGATCTTCGTCGACCACTGGGAGTACCGCGAGTGGGACCGCGACCTGCACCCCGGCGACATCGTTCTCAGCCACTTCCGGGGCAAGGAGGACTGGAAGGGCTCGATGGCCGACATGGTCCGCCGCTTCATGAAGATGGTGACCGACAAGGGGTACGCGGTGGCCCGCCTGGAGGACTACCTGTGAGGTCACGGCCGTACGGGCTCGCCGCCGGACTGCTCGCCTGCGTGCTGCTGTCCGGCTGCGCCCAGTCCGTCGACCCGATCGAACGGCTGGGCATGAAGGCCGCGCACGAGGTGAGCAAGGCGCGGTCGCACGGGCCGACCCTCGGGACGTACCGCCACTGGGGGCTGTCCGCGCCGCTCGCCGCCGCGCCGAAACCGTCCGCCCGGGCCACCGCACGCACCGCGGGGCCGGGCCTCGCGCCGGTCGTGGACCGCGTGCCCACCCGCGACAAGGTCGTCTTCCTGACGTACGACGACGGCGCCGAGCGGGACCCGGGGTTCGTCGACATGGTCCGTGAACTGCGGCTGCCGGTAAGCATGTTCCTCACCGACAGCGTGGTCGGGCCGGGGTACGGGCACTTCGCCCGGCTGCGGGCGGTCGGCGCGACCGTGCAGAACCACACCCTGGACCACTCCGCCCTGCGCGGCCTGCCGTACGCCGGCCAGCGCGCCGAGATCTGCGGCCAGCAGGACAAGCTCAGACAGCGCTTCGGCATCCGCCCCCGTTTCCTGCGGCCCCCCTACGGCACGTACGACGCCACCACCCTGCGCGCCGCCGCCGACTGCGGGATCGCGGCCGTCGTACGGGGGCGGGACGCCGGGGAGGGCCCGCTGCGGCCGGGCGACATCCTGACGGGTTTCGACGACCCGAACCTCACGGAGGCGACCATCGGGCTGCTGCGCCGGATCCAGGCGGAGGGGTTCACGCCGGCGCGGCTCGAGGACTATCTCTAGCCGCGATTCCACGGGGTTCGGGGGCCGGGAACCCCCTGGTTCAAGCGTCCCGATTTCACCGGCATCCGGCGCCGCGTTGGCACTCCGCTTGACCGAGTGCTAATCGCGGTCATAGTCTCAGGTCTGGCACTCGCCACTGGAGAGTGCCAATGACGACAGGTAGATCCGGCTTCCCGCGACGACGGATTCACCTGGTCGCCACCTCAGACAGTTAACCCCGTGAGATCTCCGAAGGGGGAGGTCGGATCGTGACGACCACCAGCTCCAAGGTTGCCATCAAGCCGCTCGAGGACCGCATTGTGGTCCAGCCGCTCGAAGCCGAGCAGACCACGGCCTCTGGCCTGGTCATCCCGGACACCGCGAAGGAGAAGCCCCAGGAGGGCGTCGTCCTTGCCGTGGGTCCGGGCCGTTTCGAGGACGGTAACCGTCTTCCGCTCGACGTCGCTGTCGGCGACATCGTGCTGTACAGCAAGTACGGCGGCACCGAGGTGAAGTACAACGGCGAGGAATACCTCGTCCTCTCGGCTCGCGACGTGCTCGCGATCATCGAGAAGTAATTCACCCCGGTTCCCAACCGGTTTTGCAGTGAACTGCGCCCCTGGCCCCCCGCGACCGCAAGTAGCCGGGCGTCGGGGGCGCCGTTCGTTCTCCCAGATTTTCCAGAGTTTCGAGAGGGCTGAATCGCTCCCATGGCGAAGATCCTGAAGTTCGACGAGGACGCCCGTCGCGCCCTCGAGCGCGGCGTCAACAAGCTTGCCGACACGGTCAAGGTGACGATCGGCCCCAAGGGCCGCAACGTTGTCATCGACAAGAAGTTCGGCGCTCCCACCATCACCAACGACGGCGTCACCATCGCCCGCGAGGTCGAGCTCGACGACCCGTACGAGAACCTCGGTGCCCAGCTGGTGAAGGAGGTGGCGACCAAGACCAACGACATCGCGGGTGACGGTACGACCACCGCCACCGTGCTCGCCCAGGCGCTCGTCCGCGAGGGTCTGAAGAACGTCGCCGCGGGTGCTTCCCCGGCGCTGCTCAAGAAGGGCATCGACGCCGCGGTCAAGGCCGTGTCCGAGGAACTCCTCGCGACCGCCCGCCCGATCGACGAGAAGTCCGACATCGCCGCCGTCGCCGGTCTGTCCGCCCAGGACAGCCAGGTCGGCGAGCTCATCGCCGAGGCGATGGACAAGGTCGGCAAGGACGGTGTCATCACCGTCGAGGAGTCCAACACCTTCGGCCTCGAGCTGGACTTCACCGAGGGCATGGCCTTCGACAAGGGCTACCTGTCGCCGTACTTCGTGACGGACCAGGAGCGCATGGAGGCCGTCCTCGAGGACCCGTACATCCTGATCCACCAGGGCAAGATCTCCTCGATCCAGGACCTGCTGCCGCTCCTTGAGAAGGTCATCCAGGCCAACGCCTCGAGGCCGCTGCTGATCATCGCCGAGGACGTCGAGGGCGAGGCCCTGTCGACCCTGGTCGTGAACAAGATCCGCGGCACCTTCAACGCCGTCGCGGTGAAGGCCCCGGGCTTCGGCGACCGCCGCAAGGCGATGCTGGGCGACCTCGCCACCCTCACCGGCGCTCAGGTCATCGCCGAGGAGGTCGGCCTCAAGATCGACCAGGTCGGTCTCGACGTGCTGGGCACCGCCCGCCGTGTCACGGTCACCAAGGACGACACCACGGTCGTCGACGGTGGCGGCGACCACGAGGCCGTCGTCGGCCGCGTCAACCAGATCAAGGCCGAGATCGAGAACACCGACTCCGACTGGGACCGCGAGAAGCTCCAGGAGCGCCTCGCGAAGCTGGCCGGCGGCGTCTGCGTGATCAAGGTCGGTGCCGCCACCGAGGTGGAGCTCAAGGAGAAGAAGCACCGTCTGGAGGACGCCATCTCCGCGACCCGCGCCGCGGTCGAGGAAGGCATCGTCTCCGGTGGTGGCTCCGCGCTCGTCCACGCCGTCAAGGTCCTCGAGGGCAACCTCGGCAAGACCGGCGACGAGGCCACGGGTGTCGCGGTCGTCCGCAAGGCCGCCGTCGAGCCGCTGCGCTGGATCGCCGAGAACGCCGGCCTGGAGGGTTACGTCATCACCTCCAAGGTCGCCGAGCTCGACAAGGGCCAGGGCTTCAACGCCGCCACCGGCGAGTACGGCGACCTGGTCAAGGCCGGCGTCATCGACCCGGTGAAGGTCACCCGCTCCGCCCTGGAGAACGCGGCCTCCATCGCCTCCCTGCTCCTCACGACCGAGACCCTGGTCGTCGAGAAGCCGGCCGAGGACGAGGCCGACGCCGGTCACGGCGGCCACGGCCACTCGCACTGAGGCACCAGCTTCCGCGGAAGCCCCCGTTCCCACCGGGAACGGGGGCTTCTCCCGTGCCGTGCCCTGTCCGGCGGGGCGCCACCGGCGCCACCGGCCCTACTGAGGCCCGTACTTCCGCCCCGTCTTCGACGTGACCCCGCCCAGCAGCGCCCGCGGTGTCACCTTCACCAGGCCCATCAGCGCCTTGTAACGCGGGTCGGGAATCGACAGGGTCCTGCCGCGGGCCAGGTCACCGAGCGCGGCGGCGACCAGCTTGTCGGCGTCCAGCCACATCCAGTTGGGGATGTTGTCCGTGCCCATGCCGGCCCGCTCGTGGAACTCGGTGCGCACGAATCCGGGGCACAGCGCCATCAGCCGTACACCGCTGCCGGCCAGATCCCGCGCCGCGCCCTGCGTGAACTGCACGACCCACGACTTGGACGCCCCGTACGTCCCGCGCGGCACGAACGCGGCCACCGACGCGACGTTGACGACCCCGCCGCGGCCGCGCTCCCGCATGGCCTCGGCCGCCGCCGAGGTCAGCCGGAGCACCGCCTCGCAGTGCACCTTGATCATCTTCAGCTCGTCGGCCATCGACACGTCGAGGTAGCGGCCCTTGTTGGCGAAGCCGGCGTTGTTGATCAGCAGGTCGACCGGGTGCTTGCGGTCGCCGAGCCGCCTGGCCACCGACTCGATGCCGTCGTCCGTCGCCAGATCCGCCGTCAGCACCTCGGCCTCGATGCCGTGCCGGTCGTGCAGCTCGGTCGCCTGCTCACCGAGCCGCTTGGTGTCGCGCGCCACCAGCACCAGGTTGTGCCCGTCAGCCGCCAGCCGCCGCGCGAAGGCGGCGCCGATACCAGCGGTCGATCCCGTAATCAGAGCCGTTGTCATGGCGCAACATTAGTGACCCGACCTGTCCCCCCGGCCGCGGGCCGCCCAACGCCCGTACCCACTCCACGAGTTCCGCGCGTCGCGGTTCGCGATACGCGCATCCCCTGCTACCGGCTGTGACGCGAGCAAGGTCCGCCCGTGCCACGGACCGTGCGCCGGGTCGCCCGAACGCTGTACGTCCAGCCTCGCCGTCACGTCCGCCCGTGGGCCGTGGCCATGTACTTCTCCGCCGTCGCCCGCAGCTCCGGATGCAGCGCCCCGCCCGCCTCCAGCAGCCGCGGCAGCAGTTCACGCGCGGTCGTGACCGCCCGGAACTGGAGGGCTACCGTGATGTCGTGGTCCGGCCTGTGCGTGATCTCGATCGGATCGCCGGAGCGGATCTCGCCCGGCTCTATCACCCGCAGATACGCGCCCGGCGCCGCCTTCTCGGTGAAGCGCCGCACCCAGCCCTTCTCGCCGAGGTGTCCCTGGAAGGTCCGGCAGGGGATGCGTCCGGAGGTGACCTCGAGGAGCACCTCGGGACCGACCCGCCAGCGCTCGCCGATCCGGGCCCCGGACACGTCGAGGCCCAGCGTCGTGAGGTTCTCGCCGAAGGAGCCGTGGGCCAGCGTCCGGCCCAGCTCGCGTTCCCAGTCGTCGAGATCCTCTCGCGCGACCGCGTACACGGCCTGGTCGTCGCCGCCGTGGTGCCGCAGGTGGCATATCGCGTCCCCGGCGAGCCCGCTCCCGGCGACCCCCTTGGGCCCGGGCGCCGCGACCCGCACCGGCCCGCGCACCGGCTGCTTGTCGATGCCGGTCAGGCCCTCGGGGTGATCCGTGTAGTCGACGGTCCGCACACGGCCCACGTTCAGCGACAGAAGCTTCATGCGAGCACGCTAAGGGATTACGGGCCAAAGTCGCGACTCAATATTCGCCTCGATCCCCAAGGCACCCTTATGCTCAGGAGGTGATCGAGGCCCGTCATCTCCGCGTCCTGCGTGCCGTCGCCGCCACCGGCTCCTTCTCGGCGGCGGGGCGTGAGCTGGGCTGCACCCAGCCCGCCGTCAGCCAGCAGATGAAGGCGCTCGAAGCGTCCGTGGGCACCCCGCTGCTGATCCGCACGGGACGCGAGATGCGCCTGACGCAGGCGGGTGAGGCACTGGTCCGCCATGCGGCCGGCATCATCGCGGGGCTGACGGCCGCCGAGGAGGAGGTCGCCGCCATCGCGGGCCTGCGCGCGGGCCGCGTCCGGCTCGTCTCCTTTCCCAGCGGCAGTTCCACACTCGTCCCCGCGGCCCTTGCCGCCCTGCGCGCCGCGCATCCCGGCACCCGGGTCTCCCTGGAGGAGGCCGAACCGCCGCGCTCGGTCGAGATGCTCCGCGAGGGCGACTGCGACATCGCACTCGCGTTCCGCTACGAGGGGGCGGCGGGCGCCGAGGAGTGGGACGACCTGGTCGTACGTCCCCTGCTGCTCGACCGGCTGGTCGGGCTCGTCCCCGAGAACCACCGTCTCGCCCGGTCCGGGTCGGTCTCGATCGGCGAACTCGCCGGGGACCCGTGGATCGCGGGCTGCCCGCGCTGCCGCCGACAACTGGTCGAGGTCTGCCGCGGCGCGGGCTTCGAGCCCCGTATCGACTTCGCCACCGACGACTACCCGGCCGTGGTGGGCCTGGTGGCCGCCGGTCTCGGGGTCGCGGTTCTTCCGGAGCTCGCGATCGAGTCCGTACGGCCCAAGGGGGCGCGCACGGTGACGGTGGAGCCCCCGGTGCGGCGGGAGATCGTCGCGCTCACGCTGCCGGATCTTGCCCAGGTGCCCGCGGTGTCGGCGACCCTGGACCGGCTGGCGCGGGCCGCGCGGCGGTAGTCCCGCGCCGGGGGCGGAAGGCGCGTGAGCGCGGAAGCGGGCACACGTGTGCGCTTGCCCAGCTTCGGGAGAAACGTTCCTTCAGTTGTTCGAGGGAGGACTGCTTCCGGTGGCCGATGCCGAGACCAGTCGGTTGCGTGCCCGTCCCATGAGCTCTTCGCGCTCGTCCTCGGTCAGTCCGCCCCAGACGCCGTACGGCTCGCGCACCGCCAGTGCGTGCGCCGCGCACTCCGCGCGTACCGGGCAGCGCATGCAGACCTCTTTGGCCGAGTTCTCGCGAGCGCTCCGTGCCGCACCGCGCTCGCCCTCCGGGTGGAAGAAGAGCGAGCTGTCGACCCCACGGCAGGCCGCGAGGAGCTGCCAGTCCCAGAGGTCCGCGTTCGGACCGGGAAGGCGGGAGAAATCTGCCATTGCGTGTCCCCTTGTTGCCGTTCTGGGCTGCTATGTGCCCAAGACCGTACATCTACGATCTAAGGAGATGAAAATATGACTCATTGCGAATCTAGCCATAGACACCAGCAAAATGGAAGAAATCGGGCTGAATGGGGCATGGGTTGTGATGAAAGGTTGTGAGTCCGCCGCGCATGTCTGCAACGTGTCCGCACCCTCACGTACAGTGCCGAAGACGATCGGCTGCCCCGTAACTCTTTCGAGTGACCATCGTTGAGAGTGCTGAGGCGGTTGAAGGAACAAGCGCTCGGGCAGACGGCAGTTTCCGTCGGCGAGTGTCGACCGCACAGGTGACGATTCGTAACAGCCTGGAGGCACAAGGTGACGCGCATCAGCTGCGGAGGACGGCCATGACATCCGTCCTTGTCTGCGACGACTCCCCGCTTGCCCGAGAGGCGCTCCGCCGTGCGGTGGCGACAGTGCCCGGCGTCGAGCGCGTGACGACGGCGGCCAACGGCGAGGAAGTACTCCGCCGCTGGGGTGCCGACCGTTCGGACCTGATTCTGATGGACGTACGCATGCCCGGTCTGGGCGGCGTCGAGACTGTTCGGCGGCTGTTGTCCGCCGACCCCGGTGCGCGCATCATCATGCTCACCGTCGCCGAGGACCTGGACGGCGTGGCGCTCGCCGTCGCCGCCGGTGCCCGCGGCTATCTGCACAAGGACGCCTCGCGTGCCGAACTGCGCGCGACCGTCACCCAGGCGCTCGCCGACCCCACCTGGCGGCTCGCCCCGCGCAGACTTCGGTCGGCCGAGATGGGCGCCGCGCCCACGCTCACCGCGCGGGAGATCCAGGTCCTCGAGGGTATGAGCCACGGCCGCTCCAACGCGGAGATCGGCCGTGAGCTGTTCCTCTCCGAGGACACCGTGAAGACGCACGCCAGGCGGCTTTTCAAGAAGCTCGGCGCCTCGGACCGCGCGCACGCCGTGGCGCTCGGTTTCCGGTGGGGCCTGGTTCGCTGAGTGAGCCGCCGTGGGGGTACGACGGCAGTAGCCCCTGCCCGCCGTGCGGCGGGCGGGGCCGGTCCCTCGGAGAGATCCTCTTCGATGCCTGATCCCCGTTTCCCGGCGGATGCCGCATGCTTGAGGTGTGGAGTTCCTCGGGGACGATTCGGTCGAGCGGAAGGGGAGGGCGCAGGAGATGAGTTCCGGCGCACCTGCTCATAACGCTTCGGTGCACAACTACGGGCACGGTGCCACGGATCGAACGACGCCGAGGCACCATGGACCGATGCGCGACGACGGGACGACGGTGATCGGTGCGCTCGTCCATCGCGCTGTCGACGGCGACGAGCAGGCCACACACGACCTGCTCGCCCATGTCCACCCCCTCGCGCTGCGCTACTGCCGCACCCGTCTGTCCCGGCTTCCGGGGGACGCGCGGCACTTCGTGGAGGACCTGGCGCAGGAGGTCTGCGTAGCGGTACTTCTCGCGCTGCCGCGCTACAAGGACACCGGGCGTCCCTTCGAGGCGTTCGTCTTCGCCATCGCCGGTCACAAGGTCGCCGACCTCCAGCGCGCCGCGATGCGCCATCCCGGCTCCACCGCGGTCCCCTCGGACGAGATGCCCGAGCGCCCCGACGACTCCCTCGGCCCCGAAGAGCGCGCCCTGCTCAGCAGCGACGCCGAATGGGCCAAGAAACTCCTGGCCAACCTCCCCGAGAACCAGCGCGAGCTGCTCCTGCTGAGGATCGCCGTCGGCCTCACGGCCGAGGAGACGGGACAGATGTTGGGAATGTCACCGGGGGCGGTGCGGGTGGCTCAGCACAGGGCGTTGAGCCGGTTGCGGGCGTTGGCGGAGCAGTAGTCGGCCCCCATTGGGGGTCGGGTTCTCCGGGTGCTTTCGCCGCGTCGGCGGTTGTCCTCCGCGGGGATGGTGATCGTCCTGCGCCGTGTGGGGATCAGTGGTCGTCCTCCGCCGCGTCGGCGGGGAGCCGGGCGGCGGACACCCGCCCGTGCCGAAGGGAACCGACCCGTGGCCGACGGGCCGGAGCCACGGAGGCCGGGCTCGGCCCAGGACCGGGCTTCAGGCGCCGCCGCTGAACGGCGACGCCACCGGACCCGTACGAAAGTGCGAAGCCCCGGGCCGATCCAGGCCATGGAATGAGAGACCCCTGCTTCCCGTTAGCATGGACATCCGCACCGATCAAGGCCATTTGGGGAAGGTGTCATGACTGCGAACGTCGACGGAGTGCCCGCTAAATTCGCGACACTCGGGCTGACCTACGACGACGTGCTGTTGCTGCCGGGTGCATCGGAAGTGCTGCCCAACGCGGTCGACACCTCGTCCCGGATCTCCCGCAACGTACGTGTGAACATCCCGCTGCTCTCGGCGGCGATGGACAAGGTGACCGAGTCGCGCATGGCGATCGCCATGGCACGGCAGGGCGGCGTCGGCGTACTGCACCGCAACCTCTCCATCGAGGACCAGGTCAACCAGGTCGACCTCGTGAAGCGCTCCGAGTCCGGCATGGTCACCGACCCGATCACGGTGCACCCGGACGCCACGCTCGGCGAGGCCGACGCGCTGTGCGCCAAGTTCCGCATCAGCGGTGTCCCCGTCACCGACGGCAACGGCAAGCTGCTCGGCATCGTCACCAACCGCGACATGGCCTTCGAGACCGACCGCTCGCGCCAGGTGCGCGAGGTCATGACGCCGATGCCCCTGGTCACCGGCAAGGTCGGCATCTCCGGCACCGACGCCATGCAGCTGCTGCGCCGCCACAAGATCGAGAAGCTTCCGCTGGTCGACGACGCGGGCATCCTCAAGGGCCTCATCACGGTCAAGGACTTCGTGAAGGCCGAGAAGTACCCGAACGCCGCCAAGGACGCCGAGGGCCGCCTGCTGGTCGGCGCCGCCGTCGGCGCCAGCCCCGAGGCGCTGGAGCGGGCCCAGGCGCTCGCCGAGGCCGGGGTGGACTTCCTGATCGTCGACACCTCGCACGGACACAACAGCAACGCCCTCAACTGGATGGCGAAGATCAAGTCGAGCGTCGGCGTCGACGTGATCGGCGGCAACGTCGCCACCCGTGACGGCGCCCAGGCCCTGATCGACGCCGGTGTCGACGGCGTCAAGGTGGGCGTGGGCCCCGGCTCGATCTGTACCACCCGGGTGGTCGCCGGCATCGGCGTCCCCCAAGTCACCGCCATCTACGAAGCCGCCCTCGCGGCGCGTGCCGCGGGTGTCCCGGTGATCGGCGACGGCGGCCTCCAGTACTCCGGCGACATCGGCAAGGCCCTCGCGGCCGGCGCCGACACCGTGATGCTCGGAAGCCTGCTCGCCGGCTGCGAGGAGTCGCCCGGCGAGCTGCTCTTCATCAACGGCAAGCAGTTCAAGTCGTACCGCGGCATGGGCTCCCTGGGCGCCATGCAGTCCCGGGGTCAGGGCCGGTCGTACTCGAAGGACCGCTACTTCCAGGCCGAGGTGTCCTCCGACGACAAGCTCGTCCCCGAGGGCATCGAGGGCCAGGTGCCCTACCGCGGCCCGCTGGGCAACGTACTGCACCAGCTCGTCGGCGGCCTGCGCCAGACGATGGGCTATGTGGGCGCCGCCAGCATCGACGAGATGGAGTCCAAGGGCCGTTTCGTCCGCATCACCTCGGCGGGCCTCAAGGAGAGCCACCCGCACGACATCCAGATGACGGTCGAGGCACCGAACTACAGCCGTATCCAGTAGGTCGTCAGCAGCAGCCGTAACCAGTAGCCGTACGGCTTGAGGGCGGTCCCGGAGGCTCCGGGGCCGCCCTCGTCGTGGGCGTCGGCGATACTGGGAGACGCAGAAGCGAAGAGGGAAAGGCCACACACGTGACTGAGATCGAGATCGGGCGCGGCAAGCGCGGCCGCCGGGCGTACGCCTTCGACGACATCGCCGTCGTCCCGAGCCGCCGTACCCGGGACCCGAAGGAGGTCTCGATCGCCTGGCAGATCGACGCCTACCGCTTCGAGCTGCCCTTCCTGGCCGCCCCGATGGACTCGGTCGTCTCCCCGGCCACCGCGATCCGCATCGGCGAGCTCGGCGGCCTGGGCGTGCTCAACCTCGAAGGGCTGTGGACGCGGTACGAGGACCCGCAGCCGTTGCTCGACGAGATCGCGGAGATGGAGTCGGACACCGCGACCCGCCGCCTCCAGGAGATCTACGCGGCTCCCATCAAGGAGGAGCTGATCGGGCAGCGCATCAAGGAGGTGCGCGACTCCGGTGTCGTCACCGCCGCGGCCCTGTCCCCGCAGCGCACGGCCCAGTTCTCCAAGGCCGTCGTGGACGCGGGTGTGGACATCTTCGTCATCCGCGGTACGACGGTGTCGGCGGAGCACGTCTCCGGTGCCTCCGAGCCGCTGAACCTGAAGCAGTTCATCTACGAGCTCGACGTCCCGGTGATCGTCGGCGGCTGTGCCACGTACACCGCGGCCCTGCACCTGATGCGCACGGGCGCGGCCGGTGTCCTCGTCGGCTTCGGCGGCGGCGCCGCCCACACCACGCGCAACGTCCTGGGCATCCAGGTCCCGATGGCCACCGCGGTCGCCGATGTCGCGGCCGCCCGCCGTGACTACATGGACGAGTCCGGCGGGCGCTATGTGCACGTCATCGCCGACGGTGGTGTCGGCTGGTCCGGCGACCTTCCCAAGGCGATCGCCTGCGGCGCCGACGCCGTGATGATGGGCTCGCCGCTGGCCCGCGCCACCGACGCGCCCGGCAAGGGCCACCACTGGGGCATGGAGGCCGTCAACGAGGAGCTGCCGCGCGGCAAGAAGGTGGACCTCGGCACGGTGGGCACCATCGAGGAGATCCTCGCGGGCCCGTCGCACATCCCGGACGGCTCCATGAACATCTTCGGCGCCCTGCGCCGCGCCATGGCCACCACCGGCTACAGCGAGCTGAAGGAGTTCCAGCGCGTCGAGGTGACGGTGGCGGACGCGCAGCACAAGCGGTAGGCAGTAGTACGTGAAGTAGTACGTGAAGGGGGCCGGTCACCTGGTGGTGACGCGGCCCCTTCGCCGTACCTGGAGCTGGTTACGCGCCGGCCTTCTTGGCGCCCGAGAACGCCGCGAAGGCGCCGACACCGAAGAACACGAAGGTCATGAAGTCGGCCGACTCCTTCCAGGCCGCGGTCACCAGGTCGAAGTGGTCGGTGAGCAGCGTGGTCGCGGAGAGGCCGGACTCGTCGGAGCCGATCATCAGGATGCCGATGATCTGGCCCACGTAGACGGCGCCGAGGGCGATGACGGCGCTCACGACCGGCAGTACCGGGTTGCTGCCGCCGATCTTGCCCGCGGCCAGTCCTATGAGGAAGCCGACGCCGACCGCCGCGTAGCCGATCTCGTACTCCGAGGCGCCGATGATGGCGCCGTAGATGCCGGCGGTCACCAGGGCGACGACGACCGCGGCCACGATGCCCAGCGCGACGTTGCCCTGGCGCGGCGCGGCCGGAGCCACGAAGCCGGGCTGTTGGCCGCCCGCGAACGGGTTGCCACCGTCGGCGCCCGCCTGCGGCTGCCCTGCGTAGGGGTTGCCACCGCCTGCCTGCGGCCGGCCCGCGAACGGGTTGCCGCCCGTGGGCTGCTGCCCGGCGTAGGGATTGCCGGGGGCCGGCTGCTGACCGGCGTACGGGTTGCCCTCGGTGGGCTGGGAAGGCGGCGTGGGCTGGCTCATGGAGATCCCCCGGAGTGTCTGACTGGTGGACGCACGGTGTGCGTGGGCCGTCGGCGCACTCGTGTGCGACAACGGCCCCGGACACTAGCAGTCACCACTGACATACGGGAGGGTTAATGTCCGGGGTCAGAGCCGGTGGGCCGCCCCGGTCGGGGTCGCTCCCCTTGTGTCCAGGAGGAGTTGGGCCTTCACGGACAGTCCCTGGAGGTCGTACGTACGGTGCTGCTGGAGCAGGATCGTGAGGTCGGCGTCGGCCGCGGCCTCGTAGAGGGAGTCGGCGCGCGGGACGGGCCGGCCCAGGACGCGCCACGCCGGTACGAGGGGGTCGTGGTAGCTGACGGACGCGCCGAGTTCCATCAGGCGCAGGGCGATCTCGTGGGCGGGGGAGCCCTGTTGGTCGGCGAGGTCCGCCTTGTAGGTGACGCCGAGGAGGAGCACGCGCGCGGCGCGGGCCGATTTGCCGTGCTCGTTGAGGAGCGTGGCGGCGCGCTGGATGACGTACTGGGGCATGTGGTTGTTGACCTGCTGGGCGAGTTCGACCATCCGCAGGGTGCGTCCGGAGGGGCCGGTCAGGTCCTGGGCGATTCCGTGGCCGCCGACTCCGGGGCCCGGCCGGAACGCCTGGAAGCCGAACGGCTTGGTCTCGGCGCAGCGGATGACGTCCCACAGGTCGACGCCCAGGTCGTGGCAGAGCACGGCCATCTCGTTGACCAGGGCGATGTTGACGTGCCGGAAGTTGGTCTCCAGGAGCTGCACGGTCTCCGCTTCGCGTGGTCCACGCGCGCGTACCACCTTGTCGGTGAGGCGTCCGTAGAAGGCGGCGGCCGACTCGGTGCAGGCGGGTGTCAGGCCGCCGATGACCTTGGGGGTGTTGGCGGGGCAGAAGTCGCGGTTGCCGGGGTCGACCCGGCTGGGTGAGTAGGCGAGATGGAAGTCGCGCCCCGCGCGCAGCCCGGAGCCCTCTTCGAGGAGCGGACGGAGGATCTCCTCGGTGGTACCGGGGCGCACGGGCGATTCGAGGATCACCGTGGTGTGCGGGCGCAGCTGTGCCGCCAGGGTGCGGGCGGCCGCCTCCAGCTGGCTCAGGTCCAGTGCGCCGTCCGCGCCGCGCGAGGTCGGGGCGCAGATGACCGCGGTGCGGACGCGTCCGAGTTCCGCGGGGTCGGTGGCCGGCCGGAAGCCCCCCGAGAGCATCCGGCGCAGTTCGGCGGGGCTCAGGGAGCCGCCTTCCGGCCCGGTCTTGTAGCCGAGAGTGGGGATGCCGGCCGCGACGGCGGCCTGGGCCAGGGGCAGGCCGAGATGACCGAGTCCGATGACGGCGAGATCTGCGGGCATGGTGTTGGCCGTCCTTCCCAGTAGCCGAAGCGGGACAGGTGCGCAAGCCCTGTGGACAAGACGGGCGAGCGCAATGTCAGACTAGGAGTAAATATGACCGATTTATGGGATTGCGTGGCTGTGTTTTCCCGGGAGTTCCCGATTGATGTCCACAGGCTGACCGGTGCGTGGTGGCCGAAGGAGGGGAAGAAGGTCAGACTCTGGGCATGGGGGATGTGAGCACGGGCCCGCCCGACGGGTGAGGCCGGCGCGACCAAGAGCGGGAGGCAGCGGTGAGAACAGCGGCACTGGGGCCGGCGGAGCGCGCCGAGTCACTGGCGGAAATGGCCGAGCGTGAACTGGATGTGCTGGTCGTGGGCGCGGGTGTGGTCGGTGCGGGCACCGCGCTGGACTCCGTGACACGTGGCCTGTCCACCGGCCTGGTCGAGGCGCGTGACTGGGCGTCGGGCACGTCGAGCAGGTCCAGCAAGCTGATCCACGGCGGCCTGCGCTATCTGGAGATGCTCGACTTCACTCTCGTGCGCGAGGCGCTGAAGGAGCGCGGACTCCTCCTCGAACGGCTCGCGCCGCACCTCGTGAAACCCGTTCCGTTCCTCTACCCGCTCCAGCACAAGGGCTGGGAGCGGCTGTACGCGGGCTCGGGCGTCGCGCTCTACGACGCCATGTCGATGACGGGCGGCCATGGCCGCGGGCTGCCCACACACCGTCACCTGACCCGCGGCGGCGCCCTGCGCATCGCCCCCGCCCTGAAGAAGGACGCGCTGACCGGCGCCCTTCAGTACTACGACGCGCAGATGGACGACGCCCGCTATGTGACGACCCTGGTGCGCACGGCGGCGGCGTACGGCGCGAAGGTCGCCAATCGCGCGCGCGTGACCGGCTTCCTGCGTGAGGGCGAACGCGTTGTCGGTGCCAGGGTGCAGGATGTCGAAGGGGGCGGGGAGTACGAGGTCCGCGCCCGGCAGGTGGTGAACGCCACGGGCGTGTGGACCGACGACACCCAGGCGCTGGTGGGGGAGCGGGGGCAGTTCCACGTACGCGCGTCCAAGGGCATCCACCTGGTCGTGCCGAAGGACCGGATCAACTCGACGTCGGGGCTGATCCTGCGCACCGAGAAGTCCGTGCTCTTCGTCATCCCGTGGGGCCGCCACTGGATCATCGGCACCACCGACACCGACTGGGACCTCGACAAGGCCCATCCGGCGGCGTCCAGCGCGGACATCGACTATCTGCTGGAGCACGTGAACTCCGTACTCTCGGTGCCGCTCACCCGCGACGACGTCCAGGGTGTGTACGCGGGGCTGCGGCCGCTGCTCGCCGGTGAGTCGGACGCCACCAGCAAGCTGTCGCGCGAGCACACCGTGGCGCATCCGGTGCCGGGGCTCGTGGTCGTGGCGGGCGGCAAGTACACGACGTACCGGGTGATGGCCAAGGACGCGGTGGACGAGGCGGTGCACGGTCTCGACCAGCGCGTCGCCGAGTGCGTCACGGAGGACGTCCCACTGCTCGGCGCCGAGGGGTACCGCGCCATGTGGAACGCGCGAGCGCGGATCGCGGCGCGCACGGGACTCCATGTGGTGCGCGTGGAGCACCTGTTGAACCGGTACGGCGTGCTCGCCGAGGAAGTGCTCGACCTCATCGCCGGCAATCCCTCTCTGGGCGAGCCCCTGCCGGCCGCCGACGACTATCTGCGGGCCGAGATCGTCTACGCCGCCTCGCACGAGGGCGCCCGGCACCTGGACGACGTGCTGACCCGGCGCACCCGCATCTCGATCGAGACCTTCGACCGCGGAACGCGCAGCGCGCGGGAGGCGGCGGAGCTCATGGCGCCGGTGCTCGGCTGGGACAAGGACCAGATCGAACGGGAAGTGGAGCACTACGAGAAGCGGGTCGAGGCCGAGCGGGAGTCGCAGCGGCAGCCGGACGACCTGACGGCGGACGCGGCGCGGCTGGGGGCGCCGGACATCGTGCCGCTGTAGTTCGGCCGCTGTGGCTGGGCCGCTGTAGCTCGGGTGCTGTAGCCCGGTGGTTGTGGGGCCCTGCTGTGACTCGCCCGCCGTGGTCCGTCTCGGGTCGCGGGATCACTCGAACGAGTGTCGTGAGCTGGGATCTTTGTGCGGAACGCGGCCGTTCTACTCGGTGCGGGGGCAGAACTCGGCGGCGAGCAGGGCCGGTTCGAGGTCAGGGTCTGCGATCCCGTCCGTGTTCACCCGGAAGGTGAGGACACGGCGACCGTCGACGGTGGCCGCGGTGCGCACGTAGCTGCCGGATATGCGGCCGTTGTGCCCCCACACCGTGGTGCCGCACGGCAGCTTCACGGGGTAGAGACCCATGCCGTACGAGCCGTGTGCGGTGCGGGTGTCGAGCATCTCCCGCAGGTGGCCGGGCGGGAGCAGCTCGCCGGCGAGGAGGGCCGCGTAGAAGCGGTCCAGGTCGGTGAGCGTGGTCACCAGCTCGCCCGCCGCGCCGGCCACGCGGGGGTCGAGCTCGGTGACGTCGGAGCCGTCGGTGGCGTAGGCGCGGCCGTGCGGTGCGGGGAGAGCGGTGCGGGCGCCCGGGAAGGAGGTGCCGGTCAGGCGGAGAGGGGTGAGGATGCGGCGCTCGGCCTCGGTGGCGTACGAGTTGCCGGTGACCTGTTCGATGATCATGCCGAGCAGGACGTAGTTGGTGTTCGAGTAGGCGTACTGGCCGGGGACGGCGGCCGGGGGGTGGGTGAGCGCGATGTGTACGGCCTGAAGCGGAGTGACGGGGACGGTGCCCGAGGTGTCGGCGGTGAAGTCGTACAGACCGCTGGTGTGGGTGAGCAGGGCGCGCAGGGTCAGGCCGGCGCCGTCGTTGCCCGCGCCGCTCACCAGGCCCGGAAGGTGCGCGTCCACGGTGTCCGACAGGGACAGCCGGTGTTCGGCGGCCAGTTGCAGCACCACGGTCGCGATGAACGTCTTGGTGACGCTGCCCGCACGGAAGTGGTCGGAGCGGCCGATCCCGTGACCGGCGTCGGCGAAGCGTGAGCCGGAGTCGTCCTGGGCCAGCAGGGCAGCCGCGGGAGCCTTTCCACGGGCGACGAGGAGAGCGAGGGCGGCATCCGTGGCCCGCGCGGCGGGGTTTGACCCGCCCGGTGCTGGGGACGCAAAGGCTCTGGAGTCGGTCGTGGACGCGGATACGAGGGTGTGCGCGTCGGTTGGGGCCAAGGCTGACAAGCCGGTCGGGACCAGGCCGAGGAGCGCCAGGGAGGCGGGTATGGCCAGGAGTGTCCGAGGTGTCCGGCGGGGCGGCATCGGCGGTCCTTCCTTGTTGAGGGCCATGATGCGCGACGGCGTGGCACGGGACGCCGGGCGGTCCCTCCTTTAGGGGCCCCACGGCGTTGGCCACTTGTCGGGTGAGGGACAATGAAGGCTCTGTCAGGGCGGGTTGTTTGAGGGGACGCATGTCGGAGGCGGAGCGGGCGGGAGCATCCCGTCAAAAGAGCGAGCGTCTCCTCGCCGGGCGATACCGGTTGGGGGATGTTCTCGGCCGCGGTGGCATGGGCACGGTGTGGCGGGCCGAGGACGAGACCCTGGGCCGCACGGTCGCCGTCAAGGAGCTGCGGTTCCCGTCGAGCATCGACGAGGACGAGAAGCGGCGACTGATCACGCGCACGCTGCGTGAGGCCAAGGCGATCGCGCGGATCCGGAACAACAGCGCGGTGACGGTCTTCGACGTGGTCGACGAGGACAACCGGCCGTGGATCGTGATGGAGCTCGTCGAGGGCAAGTCGCTCGCCGAGGTCATCCGCGAGGACGGTGTGCTCACGCCGAAGCGGGCCGCCGAAGTCGGTCTCGCGATACTCGACGTGCTGCGTTCGGCGCACCGGGAGGGCATCCTTCACCGGGACGTGAAGCCGTCGAACGTGCTGATCGCCGACGACGGCCGGGTCGTGCTGACCGACTTCGGGATCGCGCAGGTCGAGGGCGATCCGTCCGTCACATCCACGGGCATGCTGGTCGGCGCGCCGTCGTACATCTCGCCGGAGCGGGCGCGCGGTCACAAGCCCGGGCCTGCCGCCGACCTGTGGTCGCTGGGCGGTCTGCTGTACGCGTCGGTGGAGGGTGTGCCGCCGTACGACAAGGGTTCCGCGATCGCGACGCTCACCGCGGTGATGACCGAGCCGGTGGAGCAGCCGAAGAACGCGGGCCCGCTGGAGAACGTGATCTACGGCCTGCTCGCCAAGGACCCCGAGCAGCGGCTCGACGTCGCGGGCGCGCGGGCGATGCTCACCAAGGTGCTGCACGCGCCCGAGGCCAAGGCGGTTGTGCCGGAGCAGTTGGACGCCACGAAGGTGGTGGCGATGCCGCCGTTGCCGGACGAGGGTCCGGGCAAGGGGAGTTCGGGGTCGGGTGACTCGGGCGATGCCGAGGCCGAGTCGGGCGATGCCGGGACCAAGCGGACCGAGGAACCCGGGGAGCGGTTGCGCGGGGCTATGCGTTCCGTGCGGAAGGCGGCCTCCGTGGCCGGGGCGGCCACGGCCGCGGCCGGCGCGGCGGCGGCGGCGCGGGCCAAGTCCGGGGGCGAAGGGGCGGCCGCGGGTTCGGGTACGGGTTCGGCTTCCGGTAAGGCTTCGTCGACGGGTTCGGGTTCGGACGGGGCTACGCGTGTGTCGCCCGCCGCGAGCGCGGCTGGTTCCCCGTCCGCTTCTCCGGATGTGTCGGGCAAGGGCGGTGCGGTTGTCGGTGCCGGTGCCGCTGCTGTCACTTCTGTCTCTCCGTCTGTGTCGGCTGATACGTCTGGCGGGTCTGATTCCGGGTCTGATTCTGGATCTGCCGGAAAGGCTTCCGGGTGGCCTGTGGCTCCGGAGCGGCCACCGCGGCCGGTGCCTCGGGCGCCGTTGACGGATGTGGTGCCGCGACGGACCTTGGTGATCATCGCGGTGGTCGTCGCGCTGGCGGTGATCGCGACCGTGCTGGCCCTGACCCTCGGGGGTGACGACAGCTCGGACGACTCCAAGAGCGGTGACAGCAAGTCCACGTCCGGCGGGGCGACCGCCGGAAATGGCGGCGAGAAGAGCAGCGACACCCGCACGGACAGCGGCGACGAGGCGGACGACTCCGCCACCGGTTCGTCCGGCGAGGCGGGCAGTTCGCCCAGTAACAGTTCCAGCGCCGAGGCCGGTGCGTCGAGCGGATCGGACAGCGACGACAAGGAGTCGGACTCCGACTCCGCGGGCGGAACGACGTACAACGGCACTCAGGGCTTCTCGATAGTGCTTCCGGACGGATGGAAGTACGCGTCCACGGACGCCGCGGGTGTCCGGGCCACCGGCCCCAACGGGCAGAAACTGCTGATCGCCTGGACCACCACGCCCAAGGACGACCCGGTGGCGGACTGGGAGAACCAGGAGCGGGGTATGACCCGCTCGAAGTACCAGCGGGTGCGAATAGAGTCGGTGGACTACCGCGGCTGGAACACGGCCGACTGGGAGTTCACCTATGAGGACGGCGGCACGAAGTACCGCTCGATAGACCGCGGGTTCGTCGTCAGCCCGCAACAGGGGTACGCGTTGATGTATACGGCGAAGGCGGCCGACTGGGACAGCGAGTTGCGCAAGGACACGTGGAAGAGACTGACCGAGACGTTCCAGCCGAAGTCGTGACGTACCGCTCGCCGAGGTGACGTTCCGCCATACGTGAGCACCCTGAGATATCGCATCCCTACTTTGCGAGTTGCCTCCGGCACGTATCGTGAGTGGTTGCGGACCGTACGAAGCCGTAACGGGGCGCAAGGCGAACGGAATTGACCAACCGGGCGGCTGGGGGAGGCACTGTGGAGGAGTACGCGGGACGAGTTCTCGCCGACCGCTACCGCTTGCCGCTGCCGCCGTCCGACGAGTACGAACTCGCCGAGAGCCGGGCGTGGGACACCTACAGCGGGCAGGAAGTCCTGGTCCGGCAGGTGCCGTTGCCGGAGGTCGTCGAGGCCGAGGTGCTCGACGCGGACGGGTTGCCCGAGGGGTTCGTGGCGCGGGACGGCGGGGTGCGCCGGGCGTCCGCGCGCACCACGCGCCGGCCCACCGAACCGGCCGTGCGGCGGGCGATCGAGGCCGCGCAGGCCGCCGCCCAGATCCCTGACCATCCCCGGCTTGACCAGGTCTTCGACGTGTTCGCCGAAGGCGGGTCACTGTGGGTGGTCAGCGAGTTGGTGGCGGCGAGGCCGCTGGCCGCGTTGCTCGCCGACAAGCCGCTCAGCCCGTATCGCGCGGCTGAGGTGGCCGCCGATGTCCTCACCGCGCTCCGGGTGCTGCACGCGCACGGCTGGGTGCACCGGAACATCACCGTGCGCACGGTGCTCGTCTGCGACGACGGCCGCGTGATGCTGACCGGCCTGGCGGCCGGGGCCGCGGAAGAGGCACTGTGCGGGTACGACCCGGTGCCGGTGCCCGACTCCGAGGGTGATGCGGGAGCCGGTGGGCCTGGTGGACCGGGCGTGGTCGGCCCCGGTGGCGCCGGGGCTGGGCGTTCGGGCGCTGCCGATGGGCCGTCCGCGGCGCCGGGTGCCGGGGCCGGTGGTGTGGTCGGCGTCGCGACGGGCGGCGATGCCGACGCCGCGCGGCGGGCCGCGATCGAGGCTCGGGCGAAGCGTGGGGGGCCCCTCGTGGAGGGGGCGCCCGGTGGTCGCGAGAACACGGGTCCGCGTGCGCTTGAAGCGCGCGGAGCCGGAGGATCTGACGCAGCGCCGAGCGCTCCGGGCCCGGGCGGCGACATTCGTGCGGCGCGGGCCGGGGCCATCGCCGCGTACCGTGCCGGAGCGCGCGCCGCTGCCCGGGTGCACGAGGGGCAACGGGGCGGCCCGGCCGCGCTGCCCGCGCCCCGGCCCGCACCGCAGGGCGATGCGTCGACGACTCAGGACCAGGGCCATGCTGAGGGCCAGGCACAGCTCAACGCCCAGACTCAAACTCCGATTCAGTCTCTGGGCCAGGCGCAGATCCAGGCCCAGACTCAAGTCCAGCCTCAGGCTCTTGGGCCGGGCGTGACGCCGATCCCCGGGCATGAGGTCGCCGGGTACGGCGGGTATCCGCAGACTTCGGGGCACGGCGGGCCGGCTCAGGGCCAGACTCAGGCCCAGGGCCAGCCCCAGGCCGCCTACGGGGCCGGTCCTGGGCAGGTCCCGGCTCAAGGGCTCGGCCACGGGCAGGGTTCGGCTCAGGGGTTCGGTCCTGCGCAGGGTGCGGGTCACGGGGTCGGCTACGGGCAGGTTCCGGCTCAGGGGCTCGGCCAGGGTCCGGCGCAGGGGCTAGGTCCTGTGCAAGGTCCGGGTTCAGGGGTTGGCCACGGGCCGGGTTCGGCGCAGGGGCTCGGCCACGGTCAAGATCCGGCGCAAGGGCCGGGCCACGGACAGGTTCCGGCTCAGGGGCTCGGCCAGGGTCCGGTGCAGGGGCTAGGTCCTGCTCAAGGTCCGGGTTCAGGGGTTGCCCACGGGCAGGGCTCGGCTGCGGGGCTTGGTCCTGCGCAAGGGCCGGGTCAGGGGCCTGGTCCCGCGCAAGGACCGGCTCAAGGGCTTGGGCCCGCGCAGGTTGCCGGGCATCGTCAGGCTCAGGTTTCGGCTCCGTATCAGGTGCCCGGTCACGGGGTGGAGAACCGTTCAAACCCCGCGCCCCCCGGCCAGATCGCCGACCCCTACGGTGTGGGCCGTACGAATGCCTGGCACGGCGCCCAGCCGCGCGCCGGGGCCCAGCCGGCGCCCGGAACGGGAACCGGCGTCGGCGGTGGCAGCGCCGGTGAAGGGCGCGCCGCGCTCCCGGGTGCCGCATCTCCGGGTGCCGCACTCCCCGGTGTCGCGAACCGCGGGACCGCTCCGTGGAGTGGGACTCCAGCGGGCACGTACGCGGGGGGCGGCACGTCCGTCGGTGCGCTCCCGGCCGGCGGCGGCGTCGGCAGCGCGCCCCCGGCGAGCGGTGACCCCATGCCGGTCCCCGGTGAGCACCCCACGGCCGCCATACCCGTCGGCAACACCCAGACCCAGGGCACCCGTTGGGACCAGATCGCGGCCGGTGCGCCCCCACGCCGGGGACCCGCCACCGCGCTCGCCGCGGAACGCGCCCGGCAGGCCCGGATGGCCGTGGTCGGTCCGGTGACCGAGCGCTGGGCGCCCGAGCAGGCCGGACCGGTGCACGAGAACTGGCAGTTGGCGGCGCCGATCGGGCCCGCGACCGACCTGTGGGCGCTGGGCGCGCTGCTCTTCCGCGCCGTTCAGGGGCACGCGCCCTACCCGGAGGAGAACACCGCCGAGCTGGTGCAGCTCGTATGCGCGGAGCCGCCCGCGTTCGCGGAGGAGTGCGGCCCACTCAGGCCCGTCGTGGAGTCGCTGCTGCGCCAGGACCCCACCGAACGGCTCGACTTCGAGGAACTGCGCGGCTGGCTGCGGTCCTTGGTGCGGTCGGCGCCGGAGGCCGAGGCAGGCGCCCATGTCGTCGCCGCACCCCCGGTCAACCCCAGTCGACTGCCGATCGTACGGCGCCGGGGCGAGCTCGTCCGCAGGCGCCGCGCCGGGCTGCCGGCGACCAGCCCGCACGCCCGCCACAAGCGGGCCAGACAGAACAAGCAGGTCAAGCCCCGAAGGCTCGGGCGGAACCTGGTCCTGCTGGTGCTGCTCCTGCTGGCCGCGGGAATCACGTACGCCATGGTGTTCATGCCGAAGGCGAAGCCGGAGAGCGGCACGGACGGCGAGCGGACCGGTTCCGCCGGAGATGTCAGCCCCGCTCCCGACCCCGGCGCGGGCGGGAGCGCGAGCAGCGAGCCCCGCCCCGATCAGACCTCTCCGGGCGGAGACAAGAGCCCCTCGGCATCGGCGAGTTCGACATCCCCAGGGGCCAACGACCCCGAAGTCGCCCAGGGTTTCACGCTGCGGGATGACGCCGAGGGCTTCCAGGTGGCCGTGGCCAACGGCTGGGACCGCGCGGCGAAGAACGGCAGCGGTCAAGTGGTCTACTCCCACGCGGACTTCGAGCTCATCCTCGTACCGGGCCGGGACAGCACGAGCACGTACGGCAGTGATCCGATGACGTACCAGCGGGAGAGGGAGGCCGAGTTGCAGCCGTTCCGCGACTCGACCTGGGCCACGTCCAGCGGGATGCGGCGGATCGACGTGGGCGGACGGGTCATGGCCGAGGGGCAGTTCACCTGGACCGACGGGGAGGGGCACGAGCTCTATGTGCGCAATCTCGCGATCATCATCGACGGGCGATACCACGTGGTGCAGCTCCGCGGCCCGGAGGCCGAACGGGACGAGGTGACGCGGCTGTATGAGCAGGCATCCGGGACTTACCAGGTCACGGGGTGACACTGTCACCCTCGTGCGAAAGGGATAACCGTCACAGTGCGGTTTCCGTACGGCCGAGCCGGTTCCCTGTGCGGGGGGCCGCTCTTTAGTCTGGCCCTGTCAAGACCATTGCGGGGAAACGTGAATCAGATGCAGGGCCTGCTCCTCGCGGGCCGCTACCGGCTTGTCGAATCCATCGGCAGCGGTGGGATGGGCCGGGTATGGCGTGCGCACGACGAGGTGCTGCACCGCGCGGTGGCGATCAAGGAGTTGACCGCCGCGCTCTATGTGGCCGAGAGCGAGCTGGCCACACTGCTCGCGCGGACGCATGCCGAGGCGCGGGCGGCCGCGCGGATCAACCACTCGGCGGTCGTCACCGTCCATGACGTCCTGGAGTACGACTACCGGCCGTGGATCGTCATGGAGTTGGTCGACGGCAAGTCGCTCGCCGACGAGATCAGGGACCGGGGACGCGTCGACCCGGCCGAGGCGGCGCGGATCGGGCTGTGGGTGCTGCGCGGACTGCGCGCCGCGCATACCGCCGGTGTGCTGCACCGCGATGTGAAGCCCGGGAACGTCCTCATCTCCAACGACCGGCGCGTACTGCTCACCGACTTCGGGATCGCGCAGGTCGAGGGTGCTACGACCATCACGCGCACCGGCGAGATCGTCGGCTCGGTCGACTATCTGGCCCCCGAGCGGGTGCGGGGCCACGAACCCGGTCCGGCCTCCGACCTGTGGGCGCTGGGCGCGACGCTCTACACGGCGGTGGAGGGCAAGTCGCCGTTCCGCCGCACGACGCCGCTGACCACCATGCAGGCCGTCGTGCGGGAGGAGCCCGAGCCGTCCCGGTACGCCGGTGCGCTCGGGCCCGTCCTCACCGCCCTGCTGCGCAAGGATCCCGCCCTGCGGCCCGACGCGACGGAGGCCGAGCAGATGCTCGCCGAGGCCGCGGAGGGGCGACGGCCGAGTGCCGCACAGGCGTATGTGCCGACTCAGCATGTGCCCGGCGAGACGGATCATTCCTCGCGAAATGACTTTGGCGACCTCGGGGACTTCGGGGACCTCGGTAGCAGTGGGGGCAGTGGGGGCGCCGGGGTTCATGGTGGCGATGGGGGCCACGGTGGCGGCGGGGCCCAGGGTGGTGGCGGGGCCGCGGGTACCGGTGGGGTGTCCCCAGGCGTCTTTCCACCCCATGTTCCGGCAGCCCACGCCTCGGGAGGTCACGCTGTTCCAGTGGCCCACGCGCCGGCGGGCCACGTTTCGGGTGCGCACGACTCGGCCGCCTACGCTTCGGGATCCCAGGGCACGGGTGGTCCCCAGTACGTGGTCCATCCGCCGCCCGTGCCCGTTCCGGCGACCCCCGGGAAGCGGCGCCGGGGCCGCACCATCGCCCTCGTCGTCGTACTGGCCGCGCTGGTCGGCGGCGGCGGTGCCGTGGCTCTGAGGTACGCAGACGGCTGGGGTACGGGCTCGGGCGCCGTCACCAGTTCCGAGGAGCCGGACGACAAGGGGCAGTCGGACGCTCCCACCAGCCCGCAGCCGAGTGCCAGTGCGAGCAGCCAGCAGTCGGCCGGTGCCGTGCCCGACAACTGGGTGCGTGTCGAGGACGCCGAGGGCTTCAGCCTCGCCCTCCCCAAGGACTGGAAGCGGCAGGCCAACGGCAGCCAGATCGACTACACGCCCGATGACGGCGATCACTTCGTACGCATAGCCGTGGACGACTCACCGGACTTCGACAACCCGTACATGCACCAGCTCGACCTGGAGCAGCAGTTGACGAAGCTGGTCGACTACCACCGGGTGAGTCTGGAGGCCAACAGCTTCCGCGACTGCGACGGCGCGCTGTGGGACTTCACCTGGACCGCGCTGGCGCAGCAGACGGAGTTCCCGGGGCCGCGCCGCGCCATCGAGCAGACGTATCTCGCGCGTGACGGCATCGAGTACACGATCTACATGTCCGCGCCGGCGGCGGACTGGGACACCGCGCGCGAGCAGTTCGACGCGATCCTGAGGAGCTGGCGCCCCAAAGCCGGCTAGCGGCGCGGCGCAGGTACCCGCGGTGCAGGTACCCGCGGTGCCGGACTTCGGCTCCGGACTTCGGCTTCGGGGTAGCACGGCCGGATAACAGCCCCGGCAGGTCGCTGTCCCGGAGCGCCGGGCTCCGTTGCGGCATGATGGGACGCATGGGGACCGAGGGGGACAACGCCCGGGTGATCGCCGGCCGGTACCGGCTGGAGGCCAGGATCGGGCGGGGCGGCATGGGCATCGTGTGGCGCGCGAACGACCAACTGCTCGGCCGCCAGGTCGCGGTCAAGGAGATCGCCCTCGACACCACACTCTCCGCCGAGGAGGCGCGCCAGCAGCGCGACCGCACCCTGCACGAGGCCCGCGCCGTCGCGCAGTTGCGGCACCCGCACATCATCGTCGTGCACGACGTGGTCGAGGACGACGAACGTCCGTACATCGTCATGGAGTTGATCGAGGGCGGGTCGCTCGCCGAGCGGATCTCCGAGCACGGTCCCGTCGACGCGCGCGAGGCCGCCCGTATCGGCATCGGCCTCCTCGGCGCGCTGCGCCGCGCGCACGACGCCGGTGTCCTGCACCGGGACCTCAAGCCCGCGAACGTGCTGATCGCCGACGACGGCCGGGTCGTCCTCACCGACTTCGGTATCGCCCAGGTCGCGGGCGCGACGACGCTCACCGAGACCGGGGCGTTCGTTGGTTCGCCGGAGTACACCGCGCCCGAGCGGATGGCCGGGATGAGTACGGGTCCGGAGTCCGACCTGTGGTCGCTCGGCGTGCTGCTGTGCACCGTCCTGAGCGGCGAATCGCCTTTCCGCCGCGACTCGTTGAGCGGCATCCTGCACGCGGTCGTGGTCGGTGAGATCCGGCCGCCGGCCCAGGCCGCGCCGCTGCTTCCCGTCGTGCGGGGGCTGTTGGAGCGCGATCCCGAGCGTCGGCTCGACGCGGCGCAGGCCGAGCGGATGCTGAGCGCTTTCCTCGACACGGGCCGTACGCCGCGGCTCGCGGGCGGGTACACGCCCACGCAGCGGGACGTACCGGTGTCGAGGCCCGCGTCTGCCCCGCCGGCTTCGCCTCCCGCGCCGCCGCGCTCCACGCGGAGCATCCTCGTCGCCGCGGCGCTGGTCGCGGCGATGGCCGGGGCGGGGGTCTCGGCGGCGGCGCTGCTGATGAACGAGGGCAGGGGCGGGGGCGGCGGCACACCGGCTCCGTCGAGTACGTCGAGCGTGTCGAACACGGCGAGTTCGGCGGGCACGGGCAGTTCGGCGAGTACGGGCAGCCCGGCAGGTACGTCGAAGACCGGGGCGCCAGGGACGTCCGCGAGCGCGTCGGCATCCGACTCGCCCGCGAGCCCCGTCGTCCGCAAGGTGCCCGCGGGGTACCGCATCGCACCGGATCCGAACGGGTTCTCGCTCGGCGTGCCCGACGACTTCACCCGGGAGCCCCAGGGGGAGCGGGTCTTCTACATGTCGCCGGGGCAGACCTTCCGTCTCGGCATCAAAGTGGCCAAACCCGAACCGGGCGGCCCGCTCGCGGTGATGAGCCGTGCGGACGCCAAGGGGCCTGCCACGAACCCGGGTTACCGCGATGCCGTCGTCGCTCCCGCCGCGCACGGCGGAAGGCCCGCCGCTTTCTGGGAGTTCAGCTGGAACGGCTTCACCGGGACGGAGGGCGTGCGGCACACGTACGACCTGTGCTGGGAGGAGGGCGGCCGGATGTACGACGTATGGGTGTCGGCGCCGGTCGGCAGGGCGACGGAGGCGAAGGAGTACCTCGACATGGCGGTGGACACGTTCGTCGTGTCGTAGGCGTCGTAGGCGTCGTAGGCGTCGTAGGCGTCGTAAAGGGGAGATAAAGGGTGTCTCGCGTCACGGGTCTGTGACTGGAAAGCGACGGGGCTGGATGCCGAAGCGCTTGTCGCGATATGGATGGACTCATGAGCGATAACGGGGGAGTCCCATACGGGGCCGATGAGCCAACGAGTTTCGGTCTGCAACCGCCGCGTCCGGGTGTGCCGTACCCGGGCAACCCGTACGCCACGCCGACCCGGATCGTCCCGGAGCAGCAGGCGCGGGAGGTGGAGCAGACCCGGCAGGTCGAGCAGGCGCGGCAAGGGCATCACGCGGAGCGGGCGCACCACGCCGAGGCGGGGCACCAGGCTGAGGCGGGGCGCCAGGCTGAGCAGCCGAAGCCGGAACCGGGTGTGGGGCGTCTCATCGCGGGTCGTTACCGCCTCCTCGCCAAGCTCGGTCACGGCGGCATGGGCACCGTCTGGCGGGCCAAGGACGAGACGGTGGACCGTGAGGTCGCCGTCAAGGAGCCCCGGGTTCCGGACCATCTTCCCGAGCGCGAACGTGCCAACGCGTACGAGCGGATGCGCCGGGAGGCACGCGCGGCGGCGCGGCTTGACCATCCGTCGGTGGTGAGCGTCCATGATGTCGCGGTTGTGGACGGACAGCCCTGGATCGTCATGGAGCTGGTGCGGGGGCGTTCGCTCGGCGACGCTCTTCAGGAGGGCACGCTCGGTGTCCGCGAGGCGGCGCGGGTCGGCCTCGAGGTTCTCGGCGCACTGGAGGCCGCCCATGCGGCGGGCATCCTGCACCGGGACGTGAAGCCGGACAACGTCCTGCTCGGCCGCCACGACCGGGTCGTCCTCACCGACTTCGGCATCGCCCAGATCGAGGGCGAGACCAACCTGACGGACACCGGCGGTTTCGTCGGATCGCCCGAATACATCGCTCCGGAGCGGGTGTTGGGGCAGCGCCCGGGCCCGGCGAGTGATCTCTGGTCCCTCGGTGTCGTGCTGTACGCGGCCACGGAGGGCGTCTCGCCCTTCCGTCGCAGCAACACCCCGGCGACGCTTCAGTCCGTCCTCAACTCCACTCCCGCGGCGCCCGCTTCGGCAGGTGGCCCGCTCGCCGAGGCGATCAACGGCCTGCTCGACAAGGAGCCCTCGCGCCGCCCGGACGCGGCCCGGGTCCGCCATCTCCTGGAGGAGGCCGTGCGGCCGCCCGCTCCGGCGCCGACCCAGGTCGTACGGATCGCCGGACCGGCGGAAGGCAAGGGGATCCGGGTCGGCCGCAAGACCCTGGTCGGCCTCGGCGCGGTGATCGTCGCCGCCGCGGTGGCCGCGTACCTGGTGGTCGCGGATCCCTTCGCGGGGTCCTTCCCGGACGGCTGGAAGAAGCGTGAACAGAAGGCGCTGGGAGCGACGTTGGCGGTGCCGGCGGACTACCAGGTGGGCAGGCCGGACGCCGACGACACGGACAAGAACTGGGTCACGTACTCCGACTTCAGCGGCAGCATCTGGATCGGGCTGAACCTCGCCAAGAAGTCCGAGGACACCAGCGGTCAGATCAGCGGGCGGGTCGCCGCCGAAATGTACGACGACGACACCGACTTCAAGGAGAGCGGCGCGTACGAGCTCAGCATGCCCGAGGGTCCGGCGACGACGCCGAAGGAGACCACCTACCGGGGCGAGCAGTCTGCCGAGAACACGGTGGTCTACAAGACCACCGACAGCCAGAACCCCCGCCCCCGCGAAGTGAAGATCTTCTACTACAGGACGCATGGGGGCGACATGTACAAGCTCACGATCAGCTATCCCGGCAAGGGTGACTTCACGGAACGCGGCCGGGAGGTCGCGAGGGCGGCGATCGCGAACCTGGACATCCACAAGCTGTGAGGGGCCCGGGGGAGCCCGAGCCGGCCAGGGATCCAACGGAGCCTGGCCGGCCGGGACTTCGACGGGGGCAGAGGCGCCGGGACTTCAGCTGAGCTTGGCGGCCTGGGCCTTCACGAGCTCGGCCGGGATCTCGTAGTCGGTGGTGCCCGCCCCCGGCTCGCCGGAGAATGCGGCCAGGCTTATCGAGTAGTACGTGGCGACGGTGCTGCCATGCCGTACGACCTCGCCCTTCACGACGGCCTCGGTGCCCTCGGCGTCGACGGTCACCGCGAACGCGACCGACTCGTCGCCGCTTCCCGAGGTCTTCCCGGCGGCGACCTTCGTGAACTTCTGGGTGTCGCCGCCCGCCGTAGCCGTGAACCCGCCGGCGCAGCCCTCGACCGCGTCGGAGACGGAGGCAAGGGTCTCCTGGGCGCCCTCACCCTCGTACGAGGAGAGCGAGACGATCGTCATGGTGCTGCCGAGGGCGTCGGTGAGCGCGTCCGAGGCGTCCTGGAGCTCCTCTTCCGTGAGGTCTTCCAGGCTCTTCGTGGAGGACGCGCTGGGCTCGACCTCCGAGGGGGTGGGCAGAACCTGGCGGTTGACGTACGCGGTCGAGTCGCCGGGCGCGAAACCGGTGAGGACGTACGAGATCGGCGCGCACTTCTCGTCGACGACCTTGATCTCCTCCTTTGAGGAGGCGAACGCGTCGGACTCCGTGGCCGAGGTGACGTCGTAACCGTCCACGTCACCCGTGGCGAGGATCAGCTTCTCCAACTCCACGCCGCTCAGCGTCTTCGCCGCAGCCGTCGTCTCCTTCGCGTCCGCGGTCTTGTCACCGTCCGCGGAGTCCGACCCGCCGTCGGAGCAGCCGGTGGCCAGGGCGAGCGAAAGCACGGACACGGCCGCTGCGACGCCGGTACGGGGCAGCGCGAATCTCTTCATTCGAGGGTGTTCCTTAAATGTGTAACGGATGTGTTTGAAGTGACGCTAGGGGCGAAAGCCGAACTCTGTGGCCTGAGTCAAGGAATCGTCAAGTGACCAATGCCGCCCTGCCGTCCAGCGGCGGCACGGCCGTATAGGCTCGCGGCTTCCGTCGGGCGATCGTCGGACGATGTCCGCTCTTAATCCGTCTGTGATCGTCACGCCCACAACGCCCTGATCAGCGCATTCGTTGCCAGCGATCACTGGCGTCATGTGAGCGCTCGGTGAAAGCGCGTTACTCACGGGTACCCAAAGGGCTCGGGCAGGCATACTCTGCCGCTCATGACGGACTCGCAGGCCGCGGAGCAGGCCATGAACACCACCGGCACCGACGAAGCGGCCGGGACGGGTACGGCAGGCGCTGCCACCAAGGTCGCCACCAAGGTCGGCACCAACCCCCTCGCCCCCGCCCCCGCGGGCGCCCGCACCGCCGCCGATGTCGTCACGCCGGAGCTGATTGCGCAGCTCACGAAGGGTGTCGTCGGATCCGGCCGGACCGCGAATCACACCCCGTTCACGGGTGAGAAGCTGGCCGATCTGCCCGAGTCCACCCCCGAGGACGTGGCGACCGCCTTCGAGCGGGCCCGCGTCGCGCAGGTCGCGTGGGGCGCCACCCCCGTACGGCAGCGCGCCGCCGTGCTGCTCCGCTTCCATGATCTCGTGCTCGCCCGCCAGGCCGAGGTCCTCGACCTGATCCAGCTGGAGACGGGCAAGGCCCGGCTGCACGCGCACGAGGAAGTCCAGGCCGTGGTCGTGGCCGCGCGGCACTACGGACGCAAGGCCCCCTCCTACCTCCGGCCCAGGGGACACACCGGCGCCGTCCCGACCCTCACCAAAGTCACCGAACTGCGCCACCCGCGCGGAGTCGTCGGCCAGATCGCGCCCTGGAACTACCCCCTGGAGCTGTCCGTCGGCGACGCGCTCCCCGCCTTCGTCGCGGGCAACGCCGTCGTCATGAAGCCCGACACCGAGACCTGCCTCACCGCCCTCTGGGCGCGCGACCTGCTCGTCGAGGCCGGGCTGCCCGCCGAGGTGTTCCAGGTCGTCATCGGCGACGGACCGGTCGTCGGGCCCGAGATCGTCAGGCACGCCGACTACGTCTCCTTCACCGGCTCCACCCGGACCGGGCGCGAGGTCGCACAGGGCGCCGCCGCCCGTCTCATCGGCGTCTCGCTCGAACTCGGCGGCAAGAACGCCATGGTGGTACTGGAAGACGCGGACATCGACAAGGCCGCCGCCGGCGCCGTGCGCGCCTGCTTCTCCTCCGCCGGTCAACTCTGCATCTCCATCGAGCGGTTGTACGTCCATGAGGCCATCGCCGACGCGTTCGCGCAGCGGTTCACGGCACGCACCAAGGCGATGCGGCTCGGCACGTCCCTCGCGTACGGCGCCGACATGGGCTCGCTGGTCGGCGAGCGCCAGCTCGAAACCGTGACCCGGCATGTGGACGAGGCCGTCGCCAAGGGGGCGAAGGTGCTGGCCGGCGGTGTCGCCCGCCCCGACATCGGGCCCTACTTCTACGAGCCCACCGTCCTCGACGGCGTCGAGGCGCCCATGGCCGTCTGCGCCGAGGAGACCTTCGGACCCGTCGTCTCCCTCTACCGCTTCAAGACCGAGGACGAGGTCGTCGAACTCGCCAACTCCACGTCGTACGGCCTCAATTCGTCCGTCTGGACCAAGGACGGACGGCGTGGTCGCGCGGTCGCGGCCCGGCTGCGCACCGGAACCGTCAACGTCAACGAGGGGTACGCGCCCGCGTACGGCAGCGTCCAGTCGCCCATGGGCGGCATGAAGGACTCCGGCCTCGGCCGCCGCCACGGCTCCGAGGGCATCCTCAAGTACACCGAGGCGCAGACCGTCGCCCACCAGCGGCTGCTGCCGATGGCGCCGTCACTGGGCATGGACGACGAGAAGTACGCGGCGTTCATGAGCCGGAGCCTCAGGGTCATGAAGGCGCTGCGCCTACGGTAGGCGCCGCCCCCAACTACCGGTTCTCAAAGGTTCTCAACGAGGAGAGCGGCACGTGTCACAGGAGAACTCTGCCCAGAATCCTGCTCACCAGCAGGAAGAGTCCGCGCAGGACAACGTCGACGAGTCCGCGTACGACTACGACGTCATCGTCGTCGGCTCCGGCTTCGGCGGGTCGGTCACGGCGCTGCGGCTCACCGAGAAGGGCTACCGCGTAGGCGTGTTGGAGGCGGGCCGCCGTTTCACCCGGGACTCGCTGCCCAAGAACTCCTGGGACCTCAAGAACTACCTGTGGGCACCCAGGCTCGGCATGTACGGCATCCAGCGCATCCATCTCCTGGGCAACGTCATGGTGTTGGCCGGGGCCGGCGTCGGCGGCGGCTCCCTGAACTACGCCAACACCCTCTACGTACCGCCGAAGCCGTTCTTCGAGGACCCGCAGTGGGCGGACATCACCGATTGGGAAGGGGAGTTGCAGCCGTACTACGACCAGGCCCGGCGGATGCTCGGCGTGCGGCTCAACCCGACCATGACCCCGTCCGACGTGCATCTCAAGGCGGCGGCCCAGCGGATGGGCGTCGGCGACACCTTCCACATGGCGCCGGTCGGCGTCTTCTTCGGTGACGGGCAGGACGCGGAGGGGACGGCGAAGGCCAAGCCCGGCGGCGTGGTGGACGACCCCTACTTCGGGGGTGCCGGACCCGCCCGCAAGGCCTGCGTCGAGTGCGGCGAGTGCATGACCGGGTGCCGGCACGGCGCGAAGAACACCCTCAACGAGAACTATCTCCACCTCGCCGAGAAGGCGGGTGCCGTCGTCCACCCCATGACGACGGTCGTGTCCGTCACCGACGACTCGCAGGGCGGGTACGCCGTCAACACCCTGCCCACGGACGAGAGGCGCCAGGGCGACGGGCGGACCTACAGGGCCCGCCGGGTCGTGGTCGCCGCCGGTACCTACGGCACGCAGACCCTGCTGCACCGCATGAAGTCGGGCGGCCAACTGCCGTACATCTCCGCCAGGCTGGGCGAGCTGACCCGCACCAACTCCGAGGCGCTGGTGGGCGCGCAGACGATCGACCGCCGGTACCGCAAGGCGCACGGCACGCCCAAGGCGGACTTCACCCAGGGCGTCGCGATCACCTCCTCGATCCACCCCGACGAGAACACCCACATCGAGCCCGTCCGCTACGGCAAGGGCTCGAACGCGATGGGCGGCATGTCCATCCTCCAAGTCCCCTACGCCGAGGGCTCCTCACTGTTCCTGAAGTGGCTGGCCAACGCCGCGAAGCACCCCGTCCTCGTGCTCCGCTCACTCTCCAACCGCCGCTGGTCCGAGCGGACCATCATCGGGCTGGTGATGCAGTCGGTGGACAACTCCCTGACCACGCACCTGAAGCCGAAGGGCGCGGGCAAGGGTCTGCTGACGGCCCGTCAGGGGCACGGCGCTCCCAACCCCCGCCAGATCAGGGCGGCTTCGGAGGGCGCGTCCGCGATCGCCGCCGAGATCAACGGATTCGCCGGCAGCAACGTGGGCGAGCTGATGGGTACACCGCTCACCGCGCACTTCCTGGGCGGCTGCCCGATCGGCGACTCCCCGGCCTCGGGGGTCATCGACCCGTACCACCGGCTGTACGGCCACCCCGGCATCTCCGTCGTCGACGGCGCCGCGGTCTCCGCGAACCTCGGCGTCAACCCGTCCCTCACCATCACCGCCCAGGCCGAGCGCGCGATGTCGTACTGGCCCAACAAGGGCGAGGCCGACCCGCGTCCGGCGCAGGGAGCGGCCTACGAGCGTCTCAAGGCGGTCGCGCCGCTGAGTCCCGCGGTCCCGGCGGACGCGTTCGGTGCGCTGCGGCTGCCGTTCCTGGGGATACCGACGGTGCCGCCGAAGCCGTAACCCCTGCCGGTGACAGAAAGAAGGACCTGCACCCCCCTCCGAGCGCAGGTCCTTCGTTCCGCTGTGGCTCGTGGGCCGAGCCGCCGCGTTACGCGGTCGCGTCACCCGACCTGCGGCGACGGACGACGTACACCGCGCCCGCGCCGGCCACGACGGCGGCGCCGCCGGTGAGGCCGAGCAGCGGCAGCGCGGACGGGGAACCGGTCTCGGCGAGCGAGCCGGAGGCGTCCACCGTCCTGGCGTCGCTGATCTCCTTCGCACCGCCGGTCTGCGGCCTGGCGTCCGACGGGTCGCCCGCGTCGGAGCCGGCGGCCAGGATGTCGAAGAAGTAGATCCAGCCGTTCGGGTCGTCGGCGACCCAGCAGCCCTCGTCGTCCGAGTACTGCGCGAAGCCGCCGGTCACCCCTATGGAGTCCGGGACCTCGCCGCTGACGCTCAGGCGCAGTTCGTACGAGGTCGACCGGCCGGCGCCGAGCGAGAACGGGGTGAAGGTGCCGCCCTCGCCCGCGGCGCCCGCGACCTCCCGCCAGGTGCCGGAGTCCTTGTCGAGGACCTGCACGCTGATCTCTCCGGAGTAGTCCTCCGCGTCCCAGCCGATAGCCGCGACGCCGATCAGCGGGGCGATCTTCGTGATGGTGTCGTCGCCGTGGTTGGAGACGTCGAACGAGAACTCCGTCCAGCCGCTGCCCGCGACGATCGTGTCGGGCAGCCCCGACAGACCGCTGGTCAGGTCGTCGCTGATCTCGGTGAGGTCGTTGCCGTCCTCGTCGACGCAGAGGTCGGGCTCGTCGCCCTCCGGCGGGGTGCTCTGTGTGGGCGTCGGCGTGCCGGCCGGGCTGCTGTCGCCGGCCGCCGGGGTGCTGCTCCGGTCCCCGGCCGGGGTGCTCCGGTCGTCCGCGGGGGTGCTCTGGTCCGCGGCGGGAGTCGTGTCCTCGGCCGCGGGGGTGCTGCCGTCCGCGACGGGCGTCGTGTCCTCAGCCGCCGGAGTGGTGTCCTCGGTCGCCGGGCTGCTCTCCGTCGTGGCCGGCGGAGTGGTGTCCGCGAACGCGACGGGCGCCGACAGCAGCGCCAGTGGGGAGAGTGCCGCCGTTGCGGCCGCAACGGCCATGGCACGACGAAGCTTCATGAGGACCTCGGAAAATCTGGCGCACCACGCGAACGCGGTGCTCAAGCGGGGTGACCGGCACGCCGGGGCGTGAACGCGGCCGTTGTTTCAGCAGGTGTGACACGAGAAACCCGCGAATGGTTGTGCCCGCCTTCACGAAATCTTTATGTGGCCTGAATCACAACGCTGAGCGTCGAGAGGGCATGCGAAGGGCCCCGCGGGACGGAATCCGCGGGGCCCTTCGGCGTCAGCACCGACGTCAGGGCAGCGCCGGTGCCGGGGAGCGGCGCCGGAGGGGGGGGTGCGCCGCTGGTCTCTGGTCCGCCAGGCGGCGCCCCGGCGCACTGGAGGCGCGCACGTGGTGTCGACCATTGGCGGTACTGAAGGAATTCTGTTGCCCGGTGGGGGACTTGGGCTGTTCTCGCATCGTGCGGGAGACGCGACGGCCTCCGCAACCGTCACGACATCCCTGAACAGATTCCGCCGGTCGGCCCCGGGCGTCCCCGGAGCCGGCCGTTCTCTTGGGTGACCGGGCTGCTGTCCCCTGCCGTCCGGTCACAACCCTGGAGCGAGGTCCCACGACGCACGGCACGATCCGTACGTCTCATCGCCCCAGCCGAGCCACGCGTGGTTCTTCGGGCCCGCCCCTGGCTGAGACGGACACCGGGACCAACGAAGGCCGCGCGGAGACGGTCACGCGCCGTACGGGTGAGAGGGCATGGGCACGTGCGTACGGCGTCGTACGTCACTCAGACACGCCCCCGGCACAGCTCCAGCAACGTCATCGCCAGCGACGTGCCCGGCTTGCCCAGGGCCTCCCGGTAGTGGCCGAGGATCTCCATCTCGCGGGAGAGATTCACCCGGCGGCCTCCGGAGGAGAGACGGGCCTCCTGGATCACCGCCGAGACGGCCATCCGTTCCTGGACGAGACCGATGATCCGGTCGTCCAGGGCGTCGATGCGCTCGCGGGCGCCGGTGATCGTGCCCGCGGCCTCGTCCGTGCGGGCACCGGTCCTGTCGAGTGTGTCGGCCGCGTCGGCCATGGTGGGGCTCCTCTGTGATGACGGGATGCCCCGGAGCGACTGGGTCCGGAAACGGCAGGCGCCCCGGGCCTTGTCGGCCCGGGGCGCCTGGTAAGTCGCTTGTCAGTTGCTCAAGCAGCACGACCATGGCAGCCGGTGGGCCGGTTGCCATAGGTAAAGACGAAGTTCGTCGGGTGCGTGAGCATGGCAGCAGTATGCAGGGGCGGCCTGTCCTGGCCAAGACGGTTCGGATGGTGAGACGGGGGAGCGCGTCCCCGTCTCCTCGGCCGGGGCGGGTTCCCCGGCCGAGGGGCGAGGAAACCGCCCCAGCAACCCCCCACCCGCACCCCCGGTAGACTCAGCCACACACACCCTTTGCTCACCGCCGGAAGGCAAACCGTGCCAGAAGTGTCCCCCGCCGCCCCCGACACCGTCCTGGTCGTCGACTTCGGTGCGCAGTACGCCCAGCTCATCGCCCGCCGCGTCCGCGAGGCCCGGGTCTACAGCGAGATCGTGCCGAGCACCATGCCCGTGGAGGAGATGCTCGCCAAGAAGCCGGCGGCGATCATCCTCTCCGGCGGCCCGTCGTCGGTGTACGCGGAGAACGCGCCCCGCCTCGACCGCGCGCTGTTCGAGGCGGGCGTCCCCGTCTTCGGCATGTGCTACGGCTTCCAGCTGATGGCGACGGCACTCGGCGGCACGGTCGACAACACCGGCGCCCGCGAGTACGGCCGTACGCCGCTGCACGTCTCGCTGTCCGGCTCCACCCTCTTCGAGGGCACCCCGGACGAGCAGTCGGTGTGGATGTCGCACGGCGACGCCTGCTCCGCCGCCCCCGAGGGCTTCACCGTGACCGCCTCCACCGAGGTCGTCCCGGTCGCGGCCTTCGAGAACGACGAGAAGAAGCTGTACGGGGTCCAGTACCACCCCGAGGTCATGCACACCACGCACGGTCAGCAGGTACTCGAACACTTCCTGTACCGGGGCGCGGGCCTCACCCCGTCCTGGACCACGGGCAACGTCATCGACGAGCAGGTCGCCCTCATCCGCGAGCAGGTCGGCGGCAAGCGCGCCATCTGCGGGCTGTCGGGCGGCGTGGACTCCGCCGTCGCCGCCGCCCTCGTCGCCAAGGCCATCGGCTCCCAGCTGACCTGCGTGTACGTCGACCACGGCCTGATGCGCAAGGGCGAGAGCGAGCAGGTCGAGAAGGACTTCGTGGCCGCGACCGGCGTACAGCTGAAGGTCGTGGACGCGGAGGAGCGCTTCCTCGCCGCGCTCGCCGGGGTGTCCGACCCCGAGGAGAAGCGGAAGATCATCGGACGCGAGTTCATCCGCGTCTTCGAGCGGGCGCAGGCCGAGATCGTCGCCGAGGCCGCGGCCGGCGAGGACGTCGCCTTCCTCGTGCAGGGCACGCTCTACCCGGACGTGGTCGAGTCCGGTGGCGGTACGGGCACGGCCAACATCAAGTCCCACCACAACGTCGGCGGCCTCCCCGAGGACCTCGAGTTCGAGCTCGTCGAGCCGCTGCGCAAGCTGTTCAAGGACGAGGTCCGGATGGTCGGCCAGCAGCTCGGCCTGCCGGACGAGATCGTCCAGCGCCAGCCCTTCCCGGGCCCCGGCCTCGGCATCCGCATCGTGGGCGAGGTGACCAAGGAGCGGCTCGACCTGCTGCGCGAGGCCGACGCCATCGCCCGCGAGGAGCTCACGGCCGCCGGCCTCGACCGTGACATCTGGCAGTGCCCGGTCGTGCTGCTCGCGGACGTCCGGTCCGTCGGAGTCCAGGGCGACGGCCGCACGTACGGCCACCCGATCGTGCTGCGCCCCGTCTCCTCCGAGGACGCCATGACCGCCGACTGGTCGCGGCTGCCGTACGACGTCCTCGCGAAGATCTCCACCCGCATCACGAACGAGGTCGCGGACGTCAACCGCGTGGTCCTCGACGTGACCTCGAAGCCGCCGGGCACCATCGAGTGGGAGTAGCCCCACGGGCCTTGAAGGTCACGTCCGCCTGAGAGCGCGCACCGGCTCTCCGGGCTTCCAGATCTCGACGACCAGATACGTGTCGTCCTCGACGTGGGTCCGTACGACCTCCGTCAGCTCGGTGCGGAAGAGGTGGAACGGCTGCGGCGGTTCCACCTCTTCCACGTACGCGGCCTTCGCCGCCGAGTCACCGGCCTCGTACGCCCGCCCGCTGATCCGGACATCGCCGCCCGCCATGGTGGTTCCGGGTCCCGGGTTCGCCTGGAGCGCGAAGCGCGGGTCGCGGCGCAGGTCGAGCGCCTTGAGCGAGTCCGGCATCATGCCGAGCCACAATTCGCCGTGCAGGAAACGGACTTCGAGTCCGGAGGTGCGCGGGGAACCGTCCCTGCGGAGGGTCGCCAGGGTGTGGTGCGTGAAGGCCGTGAAACGTTCCTCGACGGTGGCCGCCAGGTCCGGTTCCGCGGCGCCGAATGCCGCCCAGTTCGTCGTGGAGCCGGTCGCGCCGGTCGCGCCCGTCGTGTTCGCCTTGTTCGTGCGAGTCATGCGTCGAGTCTCGCGCGGATACCAGACATCTTCTGTCCGGTATCCGGGTGCTCTCGGCGACCGAAGGCCCCCGGCTCGTAACGGTTACGCACTCTCTTCACGGAACGGCCCTGTTCTCCTGGGCTGACCGAGGGTAACTTCCGCTCCGTACCGGACCCGCCCCTGCTGGAGGACAAATGCACGGGCCCACCCCGCCCCCACCCCTGCCTCTGCCCACCGACCGGCTGCGGTTCGCCATGCCGCCGATGCACGAGTCGATGGACGACGAGCGACGGCACCGCAAGGAGCGGCTGGCCGGGGCGCTGCGGATCTTCGGAAGGCTCGGATTCGAGGACGGGGTCTCCGGCCACATCACCGCGCGCGACCCGGAGTACAGCAACTGCTTCTGGGTGAACCCGTTCGGGATGCCGTTCAAGCACGTCACCGTCAGCGACCTCGTCATGGCCAACCAGGACGGGCAGGTCATCGACGGCAACTACCACGTGAACCAGGCGGCCTTCACCGTGCACGCCCAGGTGCACGCCGCCCGCCCCGACGTCGTCGCCGTCGCCCACTGCCACTCCGTGCACGGACGCGCCCTGTCCGCCCTCGGCGACCTGCTCGACCCGATCACCCAGGAAAGCTGCGCCTTCTACGAGGACCACGCGCTGTACGACACCTACACCGGCGTCGCCGTGGACGCCGAGGAGGGCCGCCGGATCGCCTCCGCGCTCGGCACCGGCAAGGCGCTCGTGCTGCGCAACCACGGGCTGCTGACCGTCGGGGACTCGGTGGACGCGGCGGCCTGGTGGTTCGTGTCCATGGAACGGTCGAGCCAGGTGCAGCTCACCGCGCGCGCCGCCGGCCGGCCCATCCTCATCGACCACAAACAGGCGGTCGCCACCCGGGAGCAGCTCGGCGGCGATCTGGTGGCGTGGTTCAACTACCAGCCGTTGTGGCAGGACATCAGCCGGAGTGAGCCCGATCTGTTGTCCTAGAAAATCCCCGGGTGGACGTGTGTGTGGACGTGTGCGTGGACGTGTGCGTGGGCGATCGGGTGGGAGATCGTCGGGGATCCCTCGGCGGTCAGAAGCCGCGGAGTACGGCCGCCTTCGTCGTCGCGAACTCCTCGTCCGTGAGCACGCCGTCCCGGTGCAGCTCGCCCAACTCCCGCAGGCGGCGCAGGAGTACGTCGTGATGGTCGGCCCGCGGCGGTACGGCGGACGTGGCCTGGGCGCGGTTCACGTACTCGCCCGTCCGAGTGGACGGGTGCGGCAGACGTGCCGTCACGGCGGTGGCGACGAGCGCCGTGAGGAGGTCCCGGCGCGTGCTGCCCCACAGATCGAGGGCGTACGGGTCCTTCTCGGGCGGCAGCTTGGAGAAGACCGCCTCGCCGGTCACGAAGCGCAGAAAGCCGTCCTCGTAACCGGAGTTGGGCAGCCACTCGACCTGTACGAGATCACTCACCGCGATGATCCGCGGCCCCGTCGCCCGTTTGACCCGGTCCGAGGTGTCCGCCCAGTCGATCCGCACCCGCGCGCCGTCGAACGACACCGTGCCGTCGCTGGAGCGGACCGAGACGGGAACCGGCGGGCCCGCGAGCAGATAGGCCTTCGTCGGCTCCTGGGGAACCTGGTCGAGGAGCAGCGCGCGGCGGATCTCCTCGGCGACGTACTCCGCCACCCCGGACTGGTCGACGTCCACCGTCAGCCGGTAGGGATCGGCCGGGCCGGGCAGCCTGCCACCGGTCGCCTGGAGGAGCGGGTCGGCGCCCTCGCGCAGACTCAGCCGCAGCCGGCCCCGCTTGCGTTCGGGTTCGTGGACGACGCCGGACACCGCCTCCAGCGGGACGGCGATCTCCCCGTACGTCTGCCGGAAGAGCGGCACGGAGCGGTGCGGTCCCGGTGTGATCCTGACCGTGCTGCCGTCGAAGGCCCAGGTCCCGTCGCGCTGGATGATCTCGGCCATACGTGAATTCTCGCAGCCGGGTCAACACGGGCGCCGCGGCTTCACCCGCGCTGACCAGACCTGCCGAATGCGGGCCGTGTTCCGTACGGCACAATTCGCTGTCATCGCGACGTAGTAGTAAGGCAGTTGTACGGCAGTCAGGCGTACGGATGGTCTGGCCGCACGGGAGTTCTTGGCGCGGGGAAGGCGGCAGCGGACGTGGCGGTGCAGGAGGCGAGACACGGCTCGGAGCGTGGTGCGGGGGGTGGCGTGGGGCGCGGTGACGGGCTCGGCGCCGGGCCGGGCTTCGGGCAGGGCGTCCACGGGGGCGGGTGCACCTGCGGGGACTGTCCGCACGGGGCGCGCGAGGGGCATCGGCGCGCTGTCGCCGCGTTCCTCGCCAAGCGCGACGAGTTGGCGTCCGGGCACGGGCTGCCCGTCGCCGTCGCCCACTCGGCGTCCGCGTCCCGGCAGTGGGTCTCGGACGAGCTGACCCAGTCCGCGGACGTCGTCGCCGAGCGCGGACGCGTCGACGGTGAGGCGTGGCTGGGGCGGCTGTGGGGGCGTACGGCCTTCGTGGTGTGGGGAGTTGTCGTCGCGCTGCTCCTCGTGCAGGCGCTCACCGCGATCGGGGCGGGGTGGTCGGCCGCGCGGACGGCCGGGCTGCTTGCGGCGGTTGTGGTGGGCGGGGTGCTGACCGGGGCGGGGTATCTCCACCGGGCGCGGGGTGGCGCCCTCGCTCCCGTCATCGGCGAGGACAATCGTCTCTCCACCTCGCGTGTGGTGGCCGCGGCTTGGGTTCTCCTCGTCGTGTACGCCGTCCTCGTGCTGGTCGGACAGTTGGCCGCCGCCTCCGCGCACGGGACGCGCGACGAGTTGATCGCCGGGCTCGAACTCGCCCGGGGTGCCGGTGTGGTGACCGTCGTCGCCGTGGTGTGCGGGATCGGTGTGCTCGTGCGGCGGGTGGTCGGGGTGCGGGTGCTCGGGCAGCGGCTGCAGAAGGTGCGGGCGGATCGGCCGCGGGCGGCGGATCTTCTCACCGACGACTCCGGACGGGGGTCCTTCGCGGACATCCAGTACGTGGTGATCGGGGCGGTGGCTCTGGCGTTCGCCGCGGTGCGGCTGGCGCGGCGGCCCTCGCAGTTGCCGGATCTGCCGTGGGGGCTGGCGTTGTTGGTGCTGGTGTCCGCGGCGACCTATGTCGCCGGGAAGTACGCCGAGGGTGGGCGGCCGGTGATCCTCTCCGTGGTCCGCTCCCGTGAGGCGGGCGACCTCGACGCGCCGATCCGTACCGGGGACGACATCGAGATCCGGGGGGCCGGGTTCGTGCCGCCCGGCGCGGGGACCGCGGACCGGCTGTCGCGGATGGTGGTGCGGATCGGGCCGGTGCATGTCCATGTGCCGCTGGTTCCCGTGGCCGGGGGGTTCAGCAATCCCACGGATGCGGTGCTGATCGTGCCTGTGCCGGTGGATGTGGAGCCGGGGCGGGTGGAGGTGCAGGTGGTTACCGCCGCGGGGGTGGAGACGAACCGGTGCGTGATTGATGTGACGGACTGAGAGTTGCTGGGAGCCCGGCGGGCTGGCTGACGCCGGTGGGTGGGTCGGGGCCGGGGGCCGGTACATCCGCCCGTCGCCGCCGGATCAGACGCCGGGCAAGAGGGGACGGGTCCGGTGACGCGAACGTACGCGACGGGCATGTGATGTACCGGCCCCCGGCCCCTCCCGCCGGTGGGCATCGACCGGGCCGCGACTCCCGCACGCTTGCACTCCGGGCCAGGGCATCTCAGCCCGTCCGGCGTTTGAGGACGAGCCCTTCGGGCGTTCGGGGGTCTGGGGGCGGAGCCCTCAGGTATGGGTTGGGTAGGGGCGGAGGGGGCGAAAAGAGGTGGGGCCGGTATTCGTGCCGGGGGAGGTATGAAGGGTCTCGCCGCTGGAGGGGCGGAAAACGGGTGGCGGGGAGTTGAGCCGGAGAGCGCTCTCGTGCGTATGGTCTGTTGAGGGGTCAACGGAACGGGTGAGAGGCGGCTGAGAGCGATGACTCACGGTATTCGGACGGACACCCCTAGCCCCTATCTCGATGGGGAGCGGGACTGGCGGGACACCGCCACCCGGTACGCCCTGCTTCCCCTGCGGGTGTTCCTCGGCGTCACTTTCATCTACGCCGGGCTGGACAAACTCACCGACAGCGCGTTCATGTCGGACTCCGGCGCGGGCTCGATCGGCGACATGATGCGCACGATCCGGGACTCCTCCGCGATCCCGGCCCTCGTGGACCTGTCGCTGAAGAACCCGGTCGGCTTCGGATACGCCATCGCCTTCGGTGAACTCGCCGTCGGCATCGGCACCCTGATCGGCCTGCTGGCCCGCCTCGCCGCGTTCGGCGGCGCCCTCATCTCGCTCAGCCTGTGGCTGACCGTGAGCTGGGCCTCCGACCCGTACTACTACGGCAACGACCTGATCTACCTGATGGCCTGGCTGCCCCTGGTGCTGGCGGGCGCCTCGGTCTTCTCGCTGGACGCGGCGATGAGAGGGAGGCGCAGGCAACGGGCGGGCGGCTATCGCTAGACGCCGGCCCGCCTATCCCGCCTCGCTTCGCGCCGTGACCGGGTCCCGGCGCGCCCTGCGGCGTCTCCGTACGGTGTGGGTCAGTAGGGCCACGGTGCCCGCGAGGCAGAGGCCGACGACGACCAGGGGGATCACCGCGAACCACGGTGTCTCCCACAGGCCGCCCGCGTCCCCGGCGTAGATGACGCCCGCGAGGGTGAGGAAGAGGCCAGCGACCAGCTTTCCCGGCTGGAACTCATGACGTTGCACGGGTTACCTCCGCCTGGCCCACGCCGACCTGGAGGTCGAGGTCGATGGTGCCGCCGGTCCTGTCGGTGGTCGTGGGTGAGAGTGTCACGCTCTGGTGCCTGCCCGGCTGCACGTCCAGGTCCTTCTGGTCGTCACCCGGCAACTGGATGTCGCCGACGCCCACATCGATGGTCAGAGTAACCGTCACGTCCCTCGGGACGATCACCTTGAGCTGGCCCGCGCCCACCTCCGCGTTCGTCGACACCGTCCGGCCCTCGGCGAGGTCGAGACGGCTCAGGTCCAGGGTGCCCACGCCCGTGCCGAGGTCGTACGAGTCCTGTACGTCGGCCACCGCGGCCGGCGCCCAGTCGGTGCGTACCCAGTGGGTGGTGATGTCCTTCGGCAGTGCGGCGGAGGCGGCGAGCAGGCCCGCCGTGATCACCGCGAGGAAGATCGCCCCCGCGCCCGTACGCCCCAGGAACGCGCTGACCGTGATGCCCAGGCCGAACACGATCAGCGCGCCGGCCAGGCCGGTCTGCAGGCTGGTGCCGAGTGTGTGCTCCTCCCAGGTCAGGCTGGTGCCGAGGCCGCCCGCCATGAGTGCGAACAGGAACACCCAGCCGCCGATCCAGCGGGGGCCGGACGGCTTCGGCTGCCGTGCCAGGCGTATGTCCGGGCGGCTTGTACCCCGGGCGATGTTGAGCGCGGCCGCCACGTCCCGGTCCCGGGCCTCGATTGGTCCCCACAGATAGCCGGTGCCGCCCACATGGGAGCCGTCCTTGATGATCGGGTCGCGCCACCAGGAGGGGTAGGAGGCGGGGACGGGCGGTGCCTGGGCCTCCGGCGGGGCGTCGGCGACGGCCTGGGCGGCGAGCGGGTCGGGGTCGGGGGTGCCGCGCTGCTGGGACCAGAACCCCGCGCCCGCCAGCAGCAGGGCGAGGACCACGGCGAAGGTCAGCACCCCGCCGTTGTTGAGCATCGAGAGGAACACTCCGCAGCCCACCAGGGCGAAGAGCACCGCTGTCAGCGCCTGGCCGTCCACGCGGCCGGTCAGGAGCTTGCGTACCTCGTTCTCCTCGTCCTCGTCGGACGGCACGAACAGCCAGGCGAAGCCGTAGAAGATGAGGCCGATGCCGCCGGTCGCGGCGAGCACCGCGAGCACGATCCGGAAGATCACCGGGTCCATGTCGCACTGCCGTCCCAGCCCGGCGCACACCCCGCCCAGCATCTTGTGGCGCCGGTCGCGACGGAACCTGCGGGGGGTGTCGAGTACGGTCGCCCCGGCCGCGAGCGGGCCGCTCTCGGCTGTGACCCGGCCCTCGTGCGCGCGCGGCTCCTCACCCGTGGGCGGTGGCACGGTGTCCCGCGGCCCGGGGCCCGGTGGCGGGGCGCCCGGGCCGCGGGCCGGGTCCGGCTCCGCCGCCGCGTGCTGGTGGTCTGTCATGTGTCCATGGTGACGGGCGGGGAGGCGTGGCGGCAGTCGGGATGACCCTGGCCGAACCCTGATTTCGGCCCTGAGGTGGTGGGGGGAAGTGTTCGAGCTGGGATTTCGTGCGGGATGGGGAGCGGGATTCCGAAGATCGGCCGCCGGTTTGTCGGAGATCAGCCGTCGGCTTCCCAGGGGCCGGCCGCCGGTCTGACGAAGATCAGGGGAGTCTCGGGGGTCGACCCTGATGCCCGGGGCCGCCGGGCGTGTGAACATCGATGGCATGCCGGAAGCCGCAGCCATCCCCCTGGACGTCCCGCGGCCCCCGCGCAAGCTCTACCGCAGCAGCGACGGACGCTGGCTCGGGGGCGTGGCGCGCGGGCTCGCCGGGCACCTCGGGCTGCCGGTGATCTGGGTGCGGCTCGTGTTCGTGGGGCTGTTCATGGCGGACGGGCTGGGGGCGCTGCTGTATGCCGCGTTCTGGTTCTTCGTACCACTCGGTGTGGGAGGGGTGGGAGGCGTCGGCGCGGCCGGTTCGGGGCGTACGCCCGGCATTTCCACCGAGACCGCGCCAGACGGCCGCAGACGGCTCGTGGCCCGCAAGCCGGACAAGGGGCAGATCGTCGCGCTGCTCCTCATGGTCGTCGTGGCCCTGGTCTTCGTCGGCAATGTGAACCTCGGCGGTGGAGCGAAGGCGTATCTCTGGCCGACCGTGCTCGTCGGCGCGGGCGTCGCCCTGGTCTGGCGCCAGGCGGACAACGCGCGGCGGGCACGCTGGGTGGAGGTCGGCCGCCGTCGGCGCACGCTCACGCTGCTGCGTTCCGCGGCGGGCGTCCTGCTCGTCACCGCCGGTGTGTCCGGGATATTCGTCCTCCAGGGCTCGGCCGCCCACCTCGGCTCCGTCCTCCAGGCGGCACTCGCCGTCCTGGTGGGCATAGCGCTGCTGGCCGGCCCCTACCTCGTACGCATGACACAGGACCTCTCCGAGGAGCGCCTGATGCGTATCCGCGCCCAGGAGCGGGCCGAAGTCGCCGCCCACGTCCATGACTCGGTGCTGCACACCCTGACCCTGATCCAGCGCAACGCGGACAACGGCAACGAGGTGCGACGCCTGGCCCGCGCCCAGGAGCGCGACCTCCGCACCTGGCTCTACAAACCGGAGGGCACGGGGAAGTCCGCGGAAGACGCTGCCGAGGAACCCGACACCCTCGCCGAGGCGGTCCGGCGCAACGCCGCGGAGGTCGAGGACAAGCACGGCGTCCCCATCGAGGTCGTGGTCGTGGGCGACTGCCCGCTCGACGACGGCATCTCGGCGCAGATGCAGGCCGCGCGGGAAGCGATGGTGAACGCGGCCAAGTACGGTGGCGAAGGCGGCGCGGTACAGGTCTTCGCCGAAGTCGAGGGCACGACGGTGTTCGTGTCCGTCCGCGACCGCGGCCCCGGCTTCGACTTCGACGCGATACCCGCCGACCGCATGGGCGTCAGAGAATCGATCATCGGCCGCATGGAGCGCAACGGCGGTACGGCGCGGCTGCGCGCGGTGCCGGACGGCGGCACGGAGGTCGAGCTGGAGATGGAGAGGGCGGAGAGGACGTCATGAGCGACGTAAGCGACGTGAGCGGCGCGGGCGACGACGCCAACGGGGCGACGACCGGCCCGACCGGGCAGGACGGTTCGGCCGGTGCCGGTGCCGGTGCCGGTGCCGGTGCCGGTGAGGGCCAGGCTTCTGTTTTCCCGGATGCCGCGGGCGGGCGCCGGGCGCGGGTCGTGCTGGTCGACGACCACCGCATGTTCCGTACGGGAGTTCAGGCCGAGATCGGGCAGACCGAGCGGACCGGCGTCGAGGTGGTCGGCGAGGCGGCGGACGTCGACCAGGCGGTCACGGTCATCACGGCCACGCGGCCCGAGGTCGTGCTGCTCGACGTCCACCTGCCGGGTGGCGGTGGTGTCGAAGTGCTGCGCCGTTGCGCCCCGTTGATGGTTGACGCCGAGCAGCCGGTCCGCTTCCTCGCGCTGTCCGTGTCCGACGCCGCCGAGGACGTCATCGGGGTGATCCGCGGCGGCGCACGGGGCTACGTCACCAAGACGATCACCGGTACGGATCTCGTGGACTCCATCTTCCGCGTCCAGGACGGCGACGCGGTCTTCTCGCCGCGCCTGGCGGGGTTCGTCCTCGACGCGTTCGCCTCGACCGACGCCCCGCCCGTCGACGAGGACCTCGACCGTCTCACCCAGCGCGAGCGCGAGGTCCTCCGCCTCATCGCCCGCGGCTACGCGTACAAGGAGATCGCCAAGCAGCTCTTCATCTCCGTCAAGACGGTCGAGTCCCATGTCTCCGCCGTGCTGCGGAAGTTGCAGCTCTCCAACCGGCACGAGCTGACCCGGTGGGCCACCGCGCGACGTCTCGTGTGAGCCGATGACGGTTCGCGGGGGTCGGGCGCCGTCCGGTGCGCGGCGGCCCTCACGCCACCCGAGTACCCCCCGCGAACGGCATCTGGTCGACCGGCGCCAGCCGTACCGGCGCGCTCGGGTTGGGGGCGTGGATCATCTGGCCGTTGCCCACGTAGATGCCCACGTGGCTGATGCCCGAGTAGAAGAACACCAGGTCGCCGGGTTGGAGTTCGGAGCGTGAGACGCGTCGGCCCGCGTTGATCTGGGCGTAGGTCGTACGGGGGAGCGCGATGCCCGCGGCGCGGTAGGCGGCCTGGGAGAGGCCGGAGCAGTCGAAGGCGTCGGGCCCCGTGGCTCCCCAGACGTAGGGGGCGCCGAGCTTGCCGTAGGCGTAGGAAACGGCCGCCGCGGCACGGGTGTTGGGGGCGGCGGCGGAGCCGGGCGCGGCGGTGGATCCGGCAGCCGTGGCGGAGCCCGCCGGGGCCGCCGATGCGGTCAGGTCGCGTGCCGAGGAGCGCGAGGCGCGGTCGCCCGGAGCGCCGGTCTCCCCGAACCGCGCGCGCTCCTCGTCGCTGAGCCGGCTCAACAGCTGCCGCGCCGAGTCGAGTTTCCCGTTGATCGTCTTCTTGTGCCGCTTCAGCTCCTCCTGCCGCGACTTGAGTGAGTCCAGCTCGACGTGCGCGGCCCCGCGCAACTGCTCGATCTCCCGCAACTGGTGGCGTACCCGCCGCACGGCCGCCGCCTGCCTGCTGCCCGCCCGCTCGGCGAACGCGGCCCCTTGCAGGTACTGGTCGGGGTCGTCGGAGAGCGCGAGTTGCAGCGCCGGGTCGAGGCCGCCGCTGCGGTACTGCGAGGCGGCGATCGAACCCAGCGCGTCGCGTGCCGAGTTGAGCCGTTCCTCCTTGCGTGCCGCCTCGTCCTGGAGTGTGCCCACCCGCTTGGCAGCCTTGTCGGCCCTCTCCTTGGCGCCGTTGTACTTCTCGGTGGCGGCCTCCGCCTCCTCGTACAACTTGTCGACCTTGGCCTTCACCTGTGCCGTCGACAGCTGCGGTTCGGCGTGTCCCGTCCCGTCGAAGACGGTGGCCGTCGCCGCGCCCGCGAGGGCGATCGTGGCGGCTGTGCGGACCTTGCCTGTGCCGAGTGAGCGCTGTCTGGGCTTCCGGTGCGCTGCCACGAGGGCCCACATCCTTCCGTACGGCCGCCTGGGCAGGAGCCCGGGCGGTCAGGCGGTTACGCGTCCGGCGACGGCCCGCACAGGGGGAGCGGGCCGCCGCCGGACCTTCTCGGCGGTGGTGTCCGGTTGCCGCCCCTGGCCAGGGCGGCGGTGGAGAGCCGGGCACCTGAGGGAGGACGCTAAACCTGAGCGTCATGGCTCGGTAACGCCATGTGTGCAATTGGCCTCACTGGATCGGTTAATGACCGCAAATGTCCATAATCCCGGTCCGGTGTCGCTGACTTCACATTGTGTGATGACCGATGCGGCGAATCCTGGGCACCCAGGTGTACGCCGGTGCTATGGGTTACTTGAGGTGGGCCGGTGACCAGAGGGACCGGAGTGCGGGAATAGGCTCCGGCCTCATGGACGTACTCATCCATCTCTTCGTCGGACTGCACATCATCGGCATCGCCTCGCTCCTCGGCGGCTTCCTCACCCAGCTCAAGGCGATGGGCCGGGGCACGGCCCGTTTCGTCCCCGTGATGCTGCACGGCGCGCTGACCATGCTGGTCACGGGTGTCGTCCTGGTCGGCCTCAACCAGGCGGACGATCAGCCGGTCGACAACATCAAGATCGGCGTGAAGCTGGCGCTGCTGATCGTGATCCTGGGGCTCGTCTACGTGAAGCGTGACGACGAGAAGGTGGAGAAGGGGCTCTTCGGGCTCGTCGGGCTGCTGACGACGGCGAACATCTTCATCGCGGTGCTGTGGACCTGACGGCCCCGGCCGCCACCACCAGCCAGACGGCCACCGCGATCCACAGCAGTACCTCTCCCAGCCCCTTGAGCCACGAGACGCCGAGGGCGGCCGAGACCGACAGGGTCGCCGCCGCCGTCATCCCCAGCGGGAACACGGTCGCCCAGCGCCGCACGTCGTAGCGAGGGCGCGGCCGGGCCAGCTCCGCGGCGGCCAGGACGCAGCACCAGGCGAGGTCGAGGACGAGCAGCGCGGTGGTGGCGGCGCGCAGGACGCCGTTGTCGTCGCCGTTCCACAGGAACGCGTCGGCGTTGTGCGCCGCGACGAGTTTGGCCCCGGCCAGCGCCGAGATGGCGAGCGCGCCGCCCGCGACCCAGTGGTCCCCGGCGCCCGTGACCACCTCCCTGATGTCGAAGTGCGTGAACGACACCCCGTAGAGCACGATTCCGAGCCAGAACAGCACCAGTGCGGCATGCGCGAGCCAGTCCGCGCCCACGGCCGCGGCGAGCGTGGCACCCAGCACCGACAGCCCCTGGGTGGCCACGCACACGAGGAACACCCCGCCCGGCATACGGCGGCTCCAGTGCCGTACGACGAGGAAGAGCAGCACCGGCCACAGCACGGCCGACAGCGCCAGCAGGGCCTCGGCGAGCTCCTGCCACCCCAGCAGCGACAGCCGCGTGCCGAGGACGGTGGTCGCCGCGACGGCGGTGAGCCCGGGCGGTGTGCCCGCCTCCGTCGCCCAGCGCGTGCGCTCCCGCACCAGCCTTACGGCGAAGTCCGCGGCGAGCGCGAGCCAGGCGACGGACGCCAGGACCAGTGCGACCCGGGACAGCGTCTCGTAGCCGGTCAGATGCAGGCCGACCGAGATGATGCCGGTCGCCATGACGGCGGCACCGGCGGCCGGCGGACGCTCGGCCCACCAGGCGCGGAGCTGGGAGATGGCTGGCATGGCCCGATGCTAAGGATCTTCGGACGGGTTGCCCGCGGGCCACGCGCGCGTGGGGCACGAAAACGCGGGGCACGCGCGCGTGGAGTACGAAGACGTGCTCCACGCGCGCGTGCCCCGCGGAAGGTGTCGCGAGGGCGGTGCGCTGTTATGCGGGCCGTACGACGCTGTAGATGGCCGACTCACCGTCGTAGAAGATCGACTCCTCGCGGACGTACGCACCCGGCTTCGGGGCGTGGATCATCATGCCGTTGCCGATGTAGAGGCCGACGTGGCTGATGTCGCCGTAGAAGAAGACCAGGTCACCGGGCTGTGCGTCGGAGACGGAGACGGTCGTGCCGGCGTTCACCTGCTCGTAGGTGACACGCGGGAGGGTGACACCGGCGGCCTTCCAGGCGGCCTGGGTGAGGCCCGAGCAGTCGTACGAACCGGGGCCGGTCGCACCCCAGACGTACGGCTTGCCGACCTGGGCGCGGGCGAAGGCGATGGCCTTGGCCGCCTTCGTCGCGTACGAGGCGTCGCCCGCGGGCGCCGAGCCCGAGGTGCCCGTCGTCGCGCTCGACGACGACTCCTGGGCCGCCTTCGCCGCGGCTTCGGCGGCCGCCTGCTGCTGCGCCAGCTCAGCCGCCTTGCGCTCGGCCTCCTTGCGCTGCTCCTCCTCCTTCGCCGCGAGCCGCGCCTTCTCCTCGGCGGTCAGCCGCGAGAGCAGCTCGCGCGCCTTGGCGAGCTTCTGCTGGACGTCGGTCTTGGACGCCTTGAGGGCGTCCTGCGACGTGGACAGCGTCTCCAGGCCCTGGGTGGCCTCCGCGCGCTTCTCGGTGGCGGCGGCCTGATCCGTGACGTAGTCGTCGACGGTCGCCTTCTGGCGGGTGGTCAGACGGTCCATCAGCTGGGTCTGGTCGAAGTAGTCCTGCGGGTTGTCGGCCAGCAGGAGGGAGGCGGTGTCGGGAGCGGCGGCCCCGGTGCGGTACTGCGCCGCGGCGTACGAACCCAGCTCCTCACGCGCGGTGTTGAGCTTCTCCGTGCGCTGGGCGACGTCGTCGAGAAGGGTGTCGACCTTCTTGCGCTGCTTGGAGGTCTTCTCCTTGACCGCGTTGTACTTGTCGGTGGCCGACTCCGCCTGCCGGTAGAGGTCGTCGACCTTCTTCTCGACCTCTTCGAGGCTGGGCTTCGGCTCGGCCGACGGCGCGGCGGCCGCCGTCTGGGAGAGCAGGGCGACGGAGGTGAGGGCCGCTGTGGCGAGAGCGGGGGCCGTACCCGCCACGCGCGAACCCGAGAACCATTTGCGTTGCGACGCCAAGGGAGGCGACTCCTTCCATCATCCGCCTACCGGGTTAGCTGTCGGGTTCGGGCGGGTGGTTCGGAAGGGTTGCCCTACGGTCCTGCCCGACAAGGCAGTTGGACCGATTCACCCCAAGTTCGGTGGGTCCCCGATTCCGGGCGCCGCGAAGGCGTGCCGAACTCAGCGGAGGCCGCCACGGCCCGGCGACGTTCGCCGGTGGGGGTCGGGCGGCCTGATCAGAACGCTAACCAACTCGTGTGGCTCCTGTGAAGGTTGATGTTCGAAATGCCCGATACGTTTTCGTGACCTTAGTCATGTGGTTCGGTTTTCGTGGTCAATCCGGAGGGGTATCAGGGGAGTTGTCCTGCGGGTGCTGCCGTGCGCCCGTACGCCGGAAGGTTTGGGGGCTCGCTGGTACGCCTCGGAGGCGTCCCGGCGCGCCTCGATCTGTCCGGTTGCTGACCGTGACGGTGCGGTTCTGGAGGGTATGGAGGTGTCGGACGGCCGGTTCCGGAAGCTCCTTGGCATCGAAGCGGCATCGAGGCGGGAAGATCGTCGGCCGCCGAGAAGCCGGTATGGCGCTATTACCGCCGCGGACTTCTCGGGGTGGCGGCGGGCTGTCAGTGGGGCCGCCTAGACTCGGAGAGCGATGAGCAGCCTCTTTGATGACAGCTTCCTGGCGGACCTCAAGCCCTCCGGGGCCCACGAGGAAGAGCCCTCGCCGCCGCCCGAGGACGGGACGGCCGAGCAGCTTCCGGACGACCTGTTCGGCGGCCGCTTCGACGTGCCGCCGAGCCGCGACGCGTATTACCGCGACGGTGCCCCGCGCCCCGCCGTGGACCCGGCCGCGCTCCTGGACGGGCTGAACGAGAACCAGCGGTCGGCCGTGACGCACTCCGGCGCCCCGCTGCTCATCGTGGCCGGCGCGGGCTCCGGCAAGACCCGCGTGCTCACGCACCGGATCGCGTACCTGCTGGGCGAGCGCCAGGTCCACCCCGGCCAGATCCTCGCGATCACCTTCACGAACAAGGCCGCGGGCGAGATGAAGGAGCGCGTCGAGCAGCTCGTCGGCCCGCGCGCCAACGCGATGTGGGTGATGACCTTCCACAGCGCGTGCGTACGGATTCTGCGCCGTGAGAGCAAGAGGCTCGGCTTCACGTCCTCGTTCTCGATCTACGACGCCGCCGACAGCAAGCGGCTGATGGCGCTGGTCTGCCGTGACCTGGACCTCGACCCGAAGCGCTTCCCGCCGAAGTCCTTCAGCGCCAAGATCTCGAACCTGAAGAACGAGCTGATCGACGAGGAGGACTTCGCCGCCCAGGCCGCCGACGGTTTCGAGAAGACCCTCGCCCAGGCCTACGCGATGTACCAGTCGCGGCTGCGCGAGGCCAACGCGCTCGACTTCGACGACCTGATCATGACCACGGTCAACCTGCTCCGCGCCTTCCCGGACGTCGCCGAGCACTACCGCCGCCGCTTCCGGCACGTTCTCGTCGACGAGTACCAGGACACCAACCACGCGCAGTACGCCCTCGTGCGCGAACTCGTCGGCACCTCCGAGCACCCGGTGGACATCCCGCCCAGCGAGCACGACCTGCCGCCCGCCGAGCTGTGCGTGGTGGGCGACGCCGACCAGTCGATCTACGCCTTCCGCGGCGCGACGATCCGCAACATCCTCCAGTTCGAGGAGGACTACCCGAACGCGACGACGATCCTCCTGGAGCAGAACTACCGCTCCACCCAGACGATCCTCAGCGCCGCCAACGCGGTCATCGAGCGCAACGAATCCCGCCGCCCCAAGAACCTGTGGACGAACGCGGGCGCGGGTTCCAGCATCACCGGCTACGTCGCCGACACCGAGCACGACGAGGCCCAGTTCGTCGCCGACGAGATAGACCGTCTCACCGACGCGGGCGACGCCAAGGCGGGCGACGTCGCGGTCTTCTACCGTACGAACGCGCAGTCCCGTGTCTTCGAAGAGGTCTTCATCCGCGTCGGCCTGCCCTACAAGGTCGTCGGCGGCGTCCGCTTCTACGAGCGCAAGGAGGTCCGGGACGTCCTCGCGTACCTGCGGGTGCTGTCCAACCCGGAGGACTCCGTTCCCATGCGCCGGATTCTCAACGTCCCCAAGCGCGGCATCGGCGACCGCGCCGAGGCGATGATCGACGCGCTCTCGCAGCGCGAGAAGATCAGCTTCCCGCAGGCCCTGCGACGGGTGGACGAGGCCTACGGCATGGCGGCCCGCTCCACGAACGCCGTCAAGCGGTTCAACACGCTGATGGAGGACCTGCGGACGATCGTGGAGTCGGGCGCGGGCCCGGCCACCGTCCTGGAGGCGGTACTCGAACGCACCGGCTATCTCGCGGAGTTGCAGGCGTCCACCGACCCGCAGGACGAGACCCGGATCGAGAACCTCCAGGAACTCGCCGCCGTGGCCCTGGAGTTCGAGCAGGAGACCGGCGAGGGTGAGACGCCGGCCGGGCTCGCCGCCTTCCTGGAGCGGGTCGCGCTCGTCGCCGACTCCGACCAGATCCCCGACGAGGAGGACGGCAACGGCGTCATCACCCTCATGACCCTGCACACCGCCAAGGGCCTTGAGTTCCCTGTGGTGTTCCTGACCGGCATGGAGGACGGCGTCTTCCCGCACATGCGCGCGCTGGGACAGGTCAAGGAGCTGGAGGAGGAGCGGCGCCTCGCGTACGTCGGCATCACGCGCGCGCGTGAACGGCTGTACCTGACACGGTCGTCCATGCGCAGTGCGTGGGGGCAGCCCTCGTACAACCCGCCGTCCCGCTTCCTGGAGGAGATCCCGGACGCGCACCTGGAGTGGAAGCGCACGGGCTCGATGGGTCCCGCCTCCTCGACCCCCGTCTCGGGCGTGGCGGCTTCGCTGTCGTCGTCACTCTCGTCCTCCCGCTCGCGGTCCGCGGCCTCGGGCGCCTCCGGGTTCGCGACGCGGCGCGGCATCGCGGAGAAGCCGGTGGTGTCGCTGGCCGTCGGCGACCGGGTCACGCACGACCAGTTCGGCCTGGGCACGGTCGTCGATGTGAAGGGAACGGGCGCGAACGCCGAGGCGACGGTCGACTTCGGGGAGCCGAAGCCGAAGCGATTGCTGCTGCGGTATGCGCCGGTGGAGAAGCTGTAGGTGCGCGGTGCGCGGGAGATAGGCAGGAGGTACGCAGGCGGGGCCCGGCGGTGACGTTTTTGCGTGCCGGGTCCGGGTGGGCCTGGTGGTTGCGTGCGGCGGTCGGGGCCGGGCGGGATCCGGTGGTGACGATCTGCGCGCAGGGGTCGGACGCGGATGCTGTGGTGATCGGGGCCGGGCGGGGATCCGGTGGTTACGTCGGGTCCAGGTCGTGGCTGCGCAGCCACGCCAGCGGGTCGATCGCCGAGCCGCCTGCCGGGCGGACCTCGAAGTGCAGGTGTGGGCCGGTGGAGTTCCCGGAGTTCCCGGAGTTCGCGATCGCGTCGCCGGCCTTCACAGTCGTGCCGGACGCGACCTGATAGCTGGAGAGGTGGCAGTACCACGTCTCCGTGCCGTCCATCGCGGTCACGATCATCATGTTGCCGTACGCGCTGTTCCACTGCGTCCGGACGGTCCCGTCGGTCGCGGCCATCACCGTCGTGCCGTACGACACCGGGAAGTCGATGCCCGTGTGGATGGACATCCAGTTGACGCCGGCCTGGCCGAAGTAGGCGCTCAGCCCCCTCTGCGCCACCGGCAGCGCGAACTTCGGGCGCAAACGCTCCTTGGTCGCGGCCGCCTCCGCCGCCTTCTTCCGCTGGGCCTCTTGCTGGGCCTTGAGGTCGATACGTTCCTGCGTGCGGCTGGCCCGGTCGGCGAAGTCGTCGGCGCCCGCGGAGAGACTCGCCAGCTGGGTGTCCAGTTTGTTGTTCGCGGCGGACGGCTGCACCGCGACCGCGTCCGGCGCGCTGGCCGTCGTGTTCTTGGTCTCGTCCCCGCCGACACTGACCACCGAGGCGGCGGCGATCCCCGTGACGCCCATCACGCAGACCGAGGGAACGGCCACGGTCAGCAGCGCGGAACGCTTCGCCGGGCTGCGGCGACGGGAGCGGCCGGCGGACCTCGACGCGGAGCGCGGGACCGGCGTCACTTCCTCCATGCCCTCGAGCAGCAGCGGTGCCTCGTGCTCGTCGTCCGAGTCCTGCCTGTCGGCCGGGGTCTCGAACTCGTCCTCCGCGGCGGCCGGTTGCTCGTACGAGCTCTGCTCGAAGGTCGCGGTCGCCTGCTGGTCGAGAGGTTCAGGAGCGGGCTGCTGCCGCTCGTATCCCTCGGGGCCGGCCTGATGCTGATGCTCATAGGACTCGGGACCAGCCTGATGCTGAGGCTCGTGGGCCTCGGGCTGCGGCTGTTCGTGTTCGTACGCGTCCTGGCCGCCGCCGGTGTTCCACTGTGTGGCGTCGTACGCGCCCGTGTCCTGGGTGGGCGCGCTCCACTGCTGGGTCTGGTCGGCCTGCTGCTCGGGGTGGAGCCAGGCGTTCGCGTCCCACTGGCCCGTGGCGTCCGGGTTCGGATGCTGCGCGGGCAGGTCGCTGAGCTGTTGGTAACCGGCGGCCCACGCGGTCGTTTCGTAACTGCCGGTGTCGTAGGCCGCTTGGTGCTGCGCCGCGTACGGGTCGTAGTTCAGCGTCTGGTGGCCACCCGTGTCCGGGGCCTGGTGGCCGCCGGTGTTCCACTGCGTGGCGTCGTACGATCCCGAGCCGTTGCCCGACATGTCGCCGAAGAGGGGGTCGGTCGCGAAGCTCGTCGTCTCGAAAGCCGAGGCGTCGAAGGCCGGTGTTTCGAAGTTTCCGGTCGCATACGGGGTGTTGGCACCCGTTTCAAAACCGGTGGCGGGGTAACCGTCAAACGTGGTGAAGTCGCCGTACTGGGCTTCTTGCCCACCGTGGGACGCGTAGTGCGTCGAGGCGGCATCGGAGGCCGGGGCCGGGGCAGTTGCTACCCCCGACGGAGGACGGTCGTTCACCAACTTCTCTTTCGCCTCGACAACAGGGGCTGGCAGAGCAGTGCGGCGACTGTACCCGGCAGTATGAGCGCGCGACAATCTTCGGCAGGTTTCCTCTTCGCAGGAAACGGGCATTCGGCCGTGTTTCGGGGGACTGCGGGCACGGCTTTGGCCTGGCGTTCGATCCGTGTTCGAGCACGGGTGGCTGTCCGGTCGCTGTTTCCGCGCTTCCGGCACGTTGTGCTGAGTCGCCGTCAACGCGCTTCCGGGTGCTTCCGGCGCGCTGTACGGGGTGACTCTCACGCCACCGTCAGGCCGCCCTCGGTGGGAGTGGCGGCATGCGCTCCCGGATCGCCGGTGTCGAGCGCCTGCCGTATACCGGTCGCGACGGCGGGATGCACGGGCAGGGCGAGGTGTCCGATGCCGCTCACCCGTACGTTCTGCGCGATCAGGTCCGGGTGGTCGACGCAGGCCGTCTCCAGCGGGTCCATCAACTGGTCGAGGTCGCTCCAGAAGCTCACGAAACGTGTCCGGCAGCCCGGGGTGGGCCTGCTCAGCTCCTCGATAAGCCCCGATTCCGGGCGCATCTGACGGACGATCGGGTGCGCGTTCATCAACGGGACCACGCGGGTGCCCGAGTGCGGGGTGCCGAGCGTGACGAGGGTGCGTACGCGCAGGTCGCCGCCGAGGCACTGGGCGTAGTAGCGCGCGATCAGTCCGCCGAGGCTGTGCCCGACGATGTCCACGCGGTCCTGGCCCGTGCGCTCGCAGATCTCCTCTATGTGCCGGCCGAGCAACTCCGCGGCGGTGCGGATGTCGCAGGTCAGCGGTGAGTAGTTGAGCGACTCGATGTGCTGTGTTCCGTGCTGGGCGAGGTTGCGGCGCAGCAGGACGAAGACCGAGCGGTTGTCTATGAACCCGTGCAGGAGGACGACCGGGGGCCTGGCCTCCGTGGGGAGCCGGGTGGCGTCCGGCGTGGGGGGTGTTGGGGTGGTGCGGCGCTCCTGGGCCATGCCCGACGGGTAGAGGAGGAGGTGCCCGGCGAGGATCGCGATCTCCAGGGCGGTCGCCTTCAGGAGGACCATCGAGAGTCCTGCCACTCTGCTCGGAAGCAGGCGCCGGCAGAGAGGAAGCAAGGGCGACGATGTCCCGGTGACCTTCATGGCCGACCTCCTGTCGGCACGCGGAGGGCGGCTCTGTCCCCCGTGTGCACTCGTGGAGCGTCGCGTATGCGGGTGGTGGCTCGGTCGACGTCGGCTCGAACCCGGCTCAATGCCGGCTAAATGCCGGGTCGAGGCCGGTTTCGCTCCGGGCCGGGGTCGGCTCGGCGGTTTACGGGTGTGTCTCCCCGCTGTCGTGCCATCGCCGATGTGCCCGCCACCGCGCTGTCCCGCGCCGTGGTGCGGCCACCTGATAGCGGCTCTCCTTGCGCAGGCTCCGGCCGTGGTCCATGCGCCGCGGGTTCGTGCGGTGTGGGTTCGTGCGGTGTGGGTTCGTGCGGTGTGTGTGCCGCGGGAATCCGGAGCGGTGCGCGGTGAACTTGTCCCACCGTGTGATTTCCCCCTCGGTATCCACCGCGAAACTGCCGGTTGCGGGATGCTGGGGATAACGTTCGTTCACTTCGGCGGGTCGGCGGGTCGGCGGGTCGGTTGGTGGTGCGGGCGGGCGGCCGCGCCGCGGATGCGTGCATGGTGCGGCGGAGTGTGCGATATCTGTCGGTGTGTGTTGTGTCCGTGCGGTTTGGTGTCGTTGGTTCGTAGTCCGTTCATGGAGGCAGTGATGGGTGTGGCAGCCGGTCCGATCCGCGTGGTCGTGGCCAAGCCGGGGCTCGACGGCCACGATCGTGGGGCCAAGGTGATCGCGCGGGCGCTGCGGGATGCGGGTATGGAGGTCATCTATACCGGGCTCCATCAGACGCCCGAGCAGATCGTCGACACCGCGATCCAGGAGGATGCCGACGCGATCGGGCTCTCGATTCTGTCCGGTGCGCACAACACGCTGTTCGCGGCGGTTATCGCGCTTCTCAAGGAGCGCGAGGTGGAGGACATCAAGGTGTTCGGCGGCGGGATCATTCCCGAGGCGGATATCGCTCCGTTGAAGGAGAAGGGGGTCGCGGAGATCTTTACGCCGGGGGCGACCACCGGGGCGATCGTGGACTGGGTGCGGGCGAATGTTCGTCAGCCGGCGGGGGCGTAGTTCGTTTCTGCGTCGGGTGGCTGACGGTGGCGGCTGGCTGCCGCCGGTGTCCGGGTTGTGGGTGGGTCGGGGCCGGGGGCCGGTACATCCGCCCGTCGCCGCCCCCGAAACCCAACGGCGCCGCAAGGGGGCGACCCCGGAACCGGGGCGAAGC
>NZ_JBITHE010000013.1:132709-154150 GCF_044457665.1 Streptomyces sp. NPDC050535 | reverse complement strand
CGGGGGGGGGGGGGGGGTGGGGGGGGGGGCCGGGGGGGGGGGGGGGGGGGGGGGCGGGGGGGGGGGTGGGGGTGGGGGGGGGGGGGGGGCGGGGGGCCGGTACATCCGCCCGTCGCCGCCGGATCAGACGTCGGGCGAGCATGGGGACCGTCCGGTGACGCGGGCGTACGCGACGGGCATGTGATGTACCGGCCCCCGGCCCCTCCCGCCGGTGGGCATCAGCCGGAGCGTGGCGCGTCTGAGGGGCAGGCGTTGTCATCCCGTCCGTCGTCCGTCCCTAGCTGCTCGGTGGGGCTACGCGTTTCAGGTTCGGGCCAGGCATCTTCCGCCTGTCCGGCGTTCGAGGGCGAGTCCTTTGGGTGATTGGGGGGCGGAGCCCTCGGGAGCGGGATGGGTAGGGGCGAGGGAGGGGTTTTACGTCGGGGCGGGGGGTGTGAGTTCCTTGGTCATCGTTGCGCGTAGGCGGAGGGTGGTTACGAGGCGTTGGAAGGCCTCGGCCCAGTAGCTGCCGGCGCCTGGGGCGGCGTTTTCCGGCTCGTCGGGGATGCCGGTGAGCGCTTCGAGCCGTACGGCCTCCGCGGGGTCGAGGCAACGTTCGGCCAGCCCCATGACCCCACTGAAGCTCCAGGGGTAACTGCCCGCGTCCCGGGCGATATTGAGCGCGTCGACCACCGCTCGGCCCAACGGCCCCGCCCAGGGCACCGCACACACCCCGAGCAACTGGAACGCCTCGGACAAGCCGTGGGTGCCTATGAAACCGGCGACCCACTCGGCCCGCTCGGCGGAGTCCAGCATGGCGAGCAGTTTCGACCGCTCGGCGAGGGACACCGCTCCTGGTCCGCCGGCCTCAGGAGCGGAGGGCGGCCCGAGGAGGGCCCTGGACCAGCCAGGATCCCGCTGCCGTACCGCCGCCCGGCACCACGCGGCATGCAGTTCGTTCTGCCAGTCGTCCGCCACGGGCAGGGCGACGATGTCCTCCGGTGTACGGCCGCCGAGCCGTCGCGGCCAGGTCGAGAGCGGCGCGGCCTCGACCAACTGGCCCAGCCACCAGGACCGTTCGCCCCGGCCGGCGGGCGCCTTCGGCACCACGCCGTCCCGCTCCATGCTCGGGTCGCACTCGTGCGGCGCCTCGACCACGATCGTGGGGACGCCGCGGGTACGGTCGACAGCCACACAGGAACCCGCTCTGGCCGCCATCCGCGCGGCGAGCGCGGAGTCCGGCAGCGCGGACAGCAGCTCCGCCGCCGTAGCGCGCACGTTGCGGCTCCGGTCGGTGAGCGCCCGCTCCAGGAAGGGTTCGTCGGCCGCGCACAGCCCTGAGCGGAGAGAATCGAGGAACATCAGCCGGTCCTCGGCCCGTTCGGTCGCCCAGGTCGTGGCGAGCAGCTCGCGGGCGGCCGCCGGACGGCGGGCCCGAATCGCCGTGAGCAGCGCGACCCGTTCGGCGAACAGCCCTTCCTGCCATAGTTGTTGTACGCGCTCGGGCTCGGCGGGATCCGGCAGGGCCGTACCGCCTCCCGGCGCGGAACGCAGCGCGAAGCGCCAGTCCGTGTTCAGTCGCGCGAGCCACAGGGCGCGCGGTCCGGCGAAGGTCAGTGCGGCCGGGCGTAGATCCGTACGGCCCCGGGCCGCGTCGAGGAGAGCGGGCAGGGTTTGCGGGGGCGGCGCGAAACCGCGCGCGTTGGCCAGGGCCAGCCACTGCGGCAGCAGCTCCATGAGGTCCGGTGTCGTCCCCCTCCGGCCCCCGCCTCCGCCCCCGGTGCCGGGCCGGTCCGCCAGCAACAGGGTGAGGCGGCGAGCCGCGGCGGGCGGCAGGGGCGGGCGTGGATCCGGCGCCGCCGGCTCGGGCCGGGCCGCCGCCCGCGCCGGCCGCACCCCGGCCCGCCGCCGCAGCGTCTCCACGGCGGCCGCGTCCAGCAACACCGTCGGCGCGTCCTGTGCCGGCCCGCAACCTGGCGGTCTACGCCGCTCGGTCCCCAGCAGCGCCACGGTGACGAGCTCCTCCCAGGAGCCCCCAGCGGGAGCGGAGGTCGTGTTCATCAGCGTCGGCATCCTTTCCGTACGGAGGTGGTCAGCACAGCGACACCGCCTCGCCCGGGCCCTGCGGCCAGGCCGTCAGCGGAGTGAAACCCTGGTGGCCGCACTCGCCGAAAACGGTGACGGGAGCACCGCCGGACAGGGCGGCCAGGCGCCACAGGCCGGGGAGGGAGCCGAGCGCCGGGGCGATGGGCAGGGCCAGGTCGCCGTTGGCGTCGGCCAGTTGCCAGCGTGGCGCGGCCGCGGTCGGATCGCCGACCGGGGTCGGTATGACCTGGTCCAGGGTGACGGGGTAGGAGTCGAGCCAGGGGTCGGTTCGCAGGGCCTCGCCGTAACGGGCCGCCGCCTCGGGTGTGGTGACTCCCGTCGGCCGTATCGATGTGGGCGCCGGTGGCGTGAACTGCTCGCCCAGCGCCGCCCGCAGCTGTCCGGCGCCGGAGTAGCTGGACAGCTCCGCCTCGAAGGCCAGGCCGACGGGCAGCGCCAGCTCCGGCGTGCGGCCGGCGGCTCCGTAGGAGAGCAGCAGGGCGGTGCGTCCGGACTCCGACCCGTGCAACCAGATCCTGCGTGTGGTGAGACGGCCGTCCGCCGTGTCGTACTGGGCCAGGACCAGCCACTGATCGCGCACCGGTGTGCCGTCCGCCGAGCCGGACAGCCCGATCCGTGAACGCACCGTCGCCGCAAGGTCGTCCGGCAGCCGCTCGCGACGCAGCCAGCCCTGGTCGAGGAGGTGGAGCAGGGCGCACTCCTCCAGGAGCCGCGCGGGCCAGCCAGGGCCGGACGACGGGATCGCCCCCAACTCCCGCACTCGCGAGGCAAGTCCGGGCGCCTGGGCGTCGACCATGCGGGCCGCCGTCTCGTCCCACGCGCCGTACCCGGCCTGCTCGGCGCCGGCCAGACCACCTCGGAGCAGATCCGTCAGCCGCTGCTCCAACTCCGTCGCGCCCGCGGTGATCCGCTCGGCCCGCCGCTCCGCCCGGCGCCGGGCCGCTTCCGGATCACCCGACGAGGCCGTCCCAGATGCCCCGCCCGTCGTCGTCTCCTTCGCCCCCGCGCGCTGTCGTCTCCCCTCTATCCACTGGCCCGCCCAGTCCGGCGCCTGCCCACGCGGGACCGTGCCCTCCTCGCCCGCCCAGAGCAGCAGCAGCCCGAGCGCGTGCTTGCACGGGAACTTGCGGCTGGGGCAACTGCACTTGTACGCGGGCCCGGTGGAGTCCGCGATATCGATGACCGTCTGATACGGCTTGCTGCCACTTCCCGCGCACAGTCCCCATACCGTCCCCTCGTCAGAACTGCCTGCCTCCGACCACGGCCCGGTCGAGCCGAGCTTGCTTCCCGCTTTGCGTGACGCTGCGTCAGGCGCCAGTGCAAGCACCTGATCCGCGGTCCAGCGCACCCCCTGCTGAGTCATGTCATCGAAGGTAGGTCCCCCCACTGACAATCGACTCTCGCGAGTACGTTTTCGCAGGTCAGGACGCATTGTCAGTGGCATGGTGCACGGTGGAACCAGATCCGAACCGGCCGATCGAACCGGCCGAGCTGGAGGGGGACCTAGCCATGTCTGTGTCCGTTGAGCCGACCGATTCCGCGTCCGTGAATCCGCCCGTGGGCGCGACCGCGCAAGTGACGGGGGGCGAGAGTGCCGGCGAGGTGTTGCGGCCGCACGCCGAGGACGCCTTCGCCGCCGAACTCGCCGCGCTGGCCGCGCAGGACGACCGGCCCCGCCCGGCCCGCTGGCGGCTTTCGCCGTGGGCCGTCGCGATGTATCTGCAAGGCGGCACGCTGCCGGACGGCACGGTGATCACACCCAAGTACGTGGGACCGCGCCGCCTCGTCGAGGTCGCCGTCACCACACTCGCCACCGACCGCGCGCTGCTCCTGCTCGGCGTGCCCGGCACCGCGAAGACCTGGGTGTCCGAGCATCTGGCCGCCGCGGTCAGCGGCGACTCCACCCTGCTCGTGCAGGGCACGGCCGGGACACCGGAGGAGGCGATCCGGTACGGCTGGAACTACGCGGAGCTGCTCGCGCACGGGCCCAGCCGGGACGCCCTGGTGCCGAGCCCGGTCATGCGCGCCATGGCGGAGGGGATGACCGCCCGGGTCGAGGAGCTCACCCGCATCCCGGCCGACGTGCAGGACACGCTCATCACGATCCTGTCGGAGAAGACGCTGCCGATACCGGAGCTGGGTTCGGAGGTGCAGGCCGTCCGCGGCTTCAACCTGATCGCCACGGCCAACGACCGCGACCGCGGGGTCAACGAGTTGTCGAGCGCGCTGCGCCGCCGTTTCAACACCGTGGTGCTGCCGCTGCCGGAGAGTGCGGAAGCCGAGGTCGACATCGTCTCGCGCCGGGTCGACCAGCTCGGCCGCTCCCTCGACCTGCCCGCGGCCCCCGACGGCATCGACGAGATCCGCCGTGTCGTCACCGTGTTCCGCGAGCTGCGCGACGGAGTCACGGCCGACGGGCGTACGAAACTGAAGTCACCCAGCGGCACGCTGTCCACCGCCGAGGCGATCTCCGTCGTCACCAACGGACTCGCGCTGGCGGCCCACTTCGGAGACGGAGTCCTGCGGGCGGGTGACGTCGCAGCCGGCATCCTCGGCGCCGTCGTCCGCGATCCGGCGGCCGACCGCGTCATCTGGCAGGAGTACCTGGAGGCGGTCGTCCGCGAGCGCGACGGCTGGAAGGACTTCTACCGTGCCTGCCGGGAGGTGAGTTCATGAGCGGATTCCAGGGGGAGAGCGCCGAGCGGGCCGAAACCGAGGGGGATCGCGTGACGGACGTCGACGGGCCGCCGCCCGTGGGCAGGCCGCCCGGCAGCGGGCCGCTGCTGCTCGGCGTACGGCATCACGGGCCGGGTTCCGCACGGGCCGTGCGGACCGCGCTGGAGGCGGCGGCTCCCCGGGTCGTGCTGATCGAGGGGCCTCCGGAGGCCGACGCGCTCATCCCGCTCGCCGCGGACAAGGACATGCGGCCCCCGGTCGCGCTCCTCGCCCACGTCGTGGACGAGCCCGGCCGTTCGGCATTCTGGCCGCTGGCCGAGTTCTCCCCGGAGTGGGTGGCGATCCGATGGGCGCTGGATCACGGGGTCCCGGCCCGGTTCATCGACCTTCCGGCGACCCACACGCTGGCCTGGGGGCAGGAGGAGTTCCCCGACCGGGACTCGGAAGACCCGGGGGACTCAGAGGGCTCGGGGGACTCGGAGGCACCGGGGGAGCTGTCGTCCGAAGCCGTCCGTGTCGATCCCCTCGCCGTGCTGGCCGAGACCGCCGGTTACGACGATCCCGAGCGGTGGTGGGAGGACGTGGTCGAGCACCGGGGCGGGGCGGGAGACGATCCGTTCGCGCCGTTCACCGCGCTCGAAGAGGCGATGGGAGCGCTGCGGGAGGCGTACGGGGTCGGTGGGCACGACCGGGACCTGCTCCGCGAGGCGTACATGCGGCTTCAGATGCGTTCGGCGCAGCGGGAGTTCGGGGACGAGGTGGCCGTGGTCTGCGGGGCCTGGCACGTCCCCGCACTACGGCAGAAGACCACCGCCGGCGCCGACCGGGCGTTGCTCAAGGGGCTGCCCAAGGCCAAGGCCGACCTGACCTGGGTGCCGTGGACACACCGCCGGCTTTCCCGGGCCAGCGGATACGGGGCGGGCATCGACTCGCCGGGTTGGTACGGGCATCTGTTCGGCGCCCCCGACCGCCCGATCGAGCGCTGGATGACGAAGGTCGCCCGGCTGCTGCGCGACGAGGACCGGATGGTGTCCTCCGCCCACGTCATCGAGGCGGTACGGCTGGCCGACACGCTCTCCGCGATGCGCGGCCGTCCGCTGCCGGGGCTGACCGAGACCACCGATGCCGTACGGGCCGTGATGTGCGAGGGCTCCGACGTGCCGCTGGCGCTCGTGCGCGACCGGCTCGTGGTCGGGGATGTGATGGGGGAGGTGCCGGAGTCCGCGCCTGCGGTGCCGTTGCAGCGCGACCTCGCCCGGCTTCAGCGGCGGCTGCGGCTCAAACCGGAGGCCGCGGAGCGGGAGTTGGAGCTCGACCTGCGCAAGGAGACCGACGCCGGGCGGAGCAGACTCCTGCACCGGCTGCGGCTGCTCGGTATCGGGTGGGGCGAGCCCGCCGCGTCGCGCGGCAGCACCGGTACCTTCCGCGAGACCTGGCGGCTGCGGTGGGAGCCCGAGCTGTCCGTGCGGGTCGCCGAGGCCGGGGTGTGGGGCACCACCGTGCTCTCCGCCGCGACCGCCAAGGCCGACGCGGACGCCATCAGCGCGGGCTCGCTGGCCGAGGTCACCGCGCTCGCCGAGCGCTGCCTCCTCGCCGAACTGCCGGACGCGCTGCCCGTGGTCATGCGCGTCCTGGCGGACCGGGCGGCCCTCGACGCCGACGTCGGACATCTCGCGCAGGCCCTGCCCGCACTGGTCCGTTCCCTGCGCTACGGCGACGTGCGCGGCACCGACACACACGCACTCCACGGCGTCGCGGTGGGCCTCGCCGAGCGGATCTTCGTGGGACTCCCACCGGCCTGCACGGCTCTCGACACCGAGGCAGCCGAGGAGATGCGGCGCCATGTGGACGCGGTGCAGGGGGCGGTGGGGCTGCTGGCGGAGTCGGGCGGCACCCCGTCAGGGAGCAGCGCCCCGTCATCGGGCGGCATCACGACTTCGGGTACCACCATCTCGCCGGGTGCCACCAACCTGCCGGGCACCAGCACGTCTCCCGGCGCCACCATCTCGCCGGGCACCAGCGCGTCCCCGGCCGCCAGTACCTCGCCGGGCGTCGCCACCTCACCGGCCGCCCCCGCATCGCCGGGCGGCGTACGGGTGTCCGGCGGCGTTCGCGGCCGCTGGTACGCCGTGCTCCGGGTGCTGGCCGGGCGGGACACCGTGCCGGGGGTGATCCGAGGACGGGCTGTGCGACTGCTGCTCGACGAGGGGGAGTTGGCGCAGGACGAGGCCGCCAGGCTGATGGGGCTGGTGCTGTCGCCGGGGACTGCGCCGGGGGACGCCGCCGCGTGGATCGAGGGGTTCGTCGGAGGAGGTTCCGGGGGCGGCATGCTGCTCCTGCACGACGAGCGGCTGCTCGGGCTGGTGGACGCGTGGCTGACGGGGGTGCCGGCGGATGCCTTCACCGACGTGCTGCCGTTGCTGCGGCGGACGTTCTCGGCGTACGAGACCGGGGTGCGCCGGACGTTGGGCGAGCTGATCAGGCGCGGCCCGGCGGTGCGGGGGCCCGAGACGGCCGCGGGCTCCGGGATACCCGGGTTCGCCCCCGAGCTCGACACCGGCCGCGCGGACGCCGTACTCCCGGTACTGCGCCTGCTGCTCGGGCTGGACGAACCCGACGGCGACCTCTCGACCGGCGACCGGGTGACTGACGGCAACGCCCTTCCCGCCAACGCCCTTGACGACAACGACCTTGTGGAGGTGGCCCGATGACCGCACCGGCAGGCGCGGCGGACGCGGTGGACGTGGCCGGAGCAGTCGCTGAAGGCGCTGAGAGCGTGTTGACCGGCGTGAGCGACGCGGCGGGTGAGCGCTTGCGGCGCTGGCGACTCGTGCTCGGGGGCGACGAGGCGGACGGTACCGGATGCGCTCTCTCCGGGAACGATGCCGCGATGGACGGGGCGCTCGGCGCGCTGTACGGGAAGGGAGGCAAGGGCCAGTCGGGGCGGGACCGTTCGGCGGGGCTCGGGGCGTCCGCGCCGTCCGTCGCGCGCTGGCTCGGGGACATCCGGACGTACTTCCCGTCGTCCGTCGTCCAGGTCATGCAGCGCGACGCCATAGACAGGCTCGGGCTGTCCGCGCTTCTGCTGGAGCCCGAGATGCTGGAGGCGGTGGAGGCCGACGTCCATCTGGTGGGCACGCTGCTCTCCCTGAACAAGGCCATGCCGGAGACGACCAAGGAGACCGCGCGGGCCGTCGTACGCAAGGTGGTCGAGGACCTGGAGAAGCGGCTCGCCACCCGCACGCGGGCCACGCTCACCGGTGCCCTCGACCGCAGCGCCCGGATCAGTCGGCCCCGTCACCACGACATCGACTGGAACCGCACCATCGCGGCGAACCTGAAGCACTACCTGCCCGAGTACCGCACGATCGTGCCCGAGCGGCTGATCGGTTACGGGCGCGCGTCGCAGTCCGTGAAGAAGGAGGTCATCCTCTGCATCGACCAGTCGGGGTCGATGGCGGCCTCCGTCGTCTACGCCTCCGTCTTCGGTGCCGTCCTCGCGTCCATGCGGTCCATCTCCACCCGGCTCGTGGTGTTCGACACGGCCGTCGTCGACCTCACCGACCAGCTCGACGACCCGGTCGACGTGCTCTTCGGCACGCAGCTCGGCGGCGGTACGGACATCAACAGGGCGCTCGCGTACTGCCAGTCGCAGATCACCCGGCCCGCCGACACGGTGGTCGTGCTCATCAGCGACCTCTACGAAGGGGGGATACGGAACGAGATGCTCAAGCGGGTGGCGGCGATGAAGGCGTCGGGGGTGCAGTTCGTGACGCTGCTCGCGCTCTCCGACGAGGGGGCACCGGCGTACGACCGTGAGCACGCTGCGGCTCTCGCGGCGCTGGGCGCGCCGGCGTTCGCCTGCACGCCCGACCTTTTCCCCGAGGTGATGGCGGCGGCCATCGAGAAGCGCCCGTTGCCGGTGCCGGACACCAGGTGAGGAGCTGCGCATTGGCGTGGTGACTCCGGCCCGCAGTCGGACGTGGGCAGCCGCTGACAGCCGGGCCCGAACAGCTGCCGGCAACCGGACCTGAACGCCCGTCGAGCACGGGAACGCCCCTCGACAGGAGGGGGGTTGTGAGGCCTCGGGAGGCTCGTGCGAGGATCGACGGGTCTTCACACCCTTCACTTGGGAAGAGCCCTCCTCCTTGGCTTCGTCGGCCGCGATATCCGGTGTCGCACTGCCCGGTACCGCTCTGCGCGTGACGCGCACGGCGGCCGGACGGCGTGCGCTGCGAGTGGCGTTCCTGGTGGGTGGGTTGTTCGCGCTCGGGCTCCTCTTCGGGGAGCAGGCGCACGCGGTGGACGGGAAAGCGCCGACGACTCCGGCACCTGTCGTTCAGACGGTCACGAGTTCGGTGACCAAGTCGGTCACGAGTTCGGTGGCCGAGTCGGTGTCTGGTTCGGTCGGACAGTTTGTGGATCCGGGAGGTTCGGCTCCGGGGGCGAGTGAGACGAGCTCGGTTTCGTCGAGCCCTGTCACGCACGTCACCGACGCGGTGCGGGCACACCTCACCGACACCGTTCGTACTCCGGTCACCGGTACCGTCGACGGTGTCGTGCAACCGGTCGGTGACCTGGCTGCGACGGTCACCGGCGGGCTTACCGAAACCCTGACCGACACCGTGACCGACACGTTGACCGAGGTCCTGACCGGCGCTTTGACGCCCATCCCGGCCGAGCCCTCGGCGGAAGCACCGCCGTCCGAGCCCGGTCCGCCGACGCTCCCCGGCACGGATGAGCAGACCCTGCCGGCCGCCGGTTCGGCCGCGCCGCGGTCCGGCGGGGCTGCGCGGGACACGTCGGGTTCCACGGACTCGGCGGACAAGCACGGCGCGGCTCGGCGGCAGGCTGTCGCGGGGACCGGTTCGGCGTACGGGCCCGTGCGGGTCGGTACACGGGCCGGAGGTACCGGCGTACCGCGGGCCGCCGACCAGGGCGTTCGCCGTGCGCCCGTGCCCGCCCCCGCGCACCGGACGCCCCCCGGCGACCCGACCGGCGTGCCGGCGCACCAGTCGGCCGGAGACAACGGCGGGCCGCGGCACGGCGACCCCCACGCCGTCACTTCTCACCACCGGGTGCCGCTGCGGCTCGTGCCCGGCGCGTCCGTGGCCGTGACCGTGGTCGAGACCCGGGACAGGTTCCGGGACATCCCCGTCTTCCCCGGCTGAACACCCTCTCCGGCTTACGGCCTCCTGGGCTGCACCGCCTCCCGGGCTGGACGGCCTCCCCGGCCCCACAGCCTCGCCGGCTGTCCGTCCGTGGCCACCGCCGTACACGGAGCACTCCACCTGTCGACCACGCGGTCACACGCATGGCCCCGGTGGCCGAGCCCGTCGTATCGCGGGTACCGCCCGTATCGCCCGTATCGCGGATATCGAGGGCATCGCGCACGCCGCCTACACGCGGACCGATCCCGTCGTACCGCGGTCTACGTGCGCGGCGTCCGCGATGCCCGCCGCGGCCGGAGCGCCCGGTAGGGCACGTACGCCATCCGACCGATCCTCTCTCCCCTCCATACGGCGACCGGCGACCGGCGACCAAGTGATCGTCGGACGAAGCCGACGTACGGAGGCCCCCTGACTCCGCGGGGCGATGAACCCGGACGGCCGAAGCCTTCGGTCCGTCCGAACCGGGACCCCGCGGAAGGGCAGGACGGTCCCCATTGGGGTGGGGACCACCCGCCCTGAGCCCCTCGGGGCTTCCCAAAGGGGCCTCGCCGGGCCAACCCCAGCCCGGTGAGGCCCCGGCCCCGGAACCGGGCCCCGCCGCCACTCGGGGCCCGTCCGGGGCCGCTCTGTGACAGGTATCACCGCTCAGGTGTGACCTGCGATTTAGGGACCCGCGTCCGGCGGCGATAACCTGCGGGACGGACATGCCGCGCGCTCGGACACCGTGTGCGCCACCCTTGTGACAGCGGACGTCACGTTGCCCTTCGCGGCACGCCCACGCAGACAACGAACCGCGAGATCACTGATAGGGACGGACGCGCGTGGACCTGTTCGAGTACCAGGCGAGGGACCTCTTCGCCAAGCACGGTGTACCGGTGCTGGCCGGTGAAGTCATCGACACGCCTGAGGCAGCCCGCGAGGCGACCGAGCGTCTTGGCGGCAAGTCCGTCATCAAGGCGCAGGTGAAGGTCGGTGGCCGTGGAAAGGCCGGCGGCGTCAAGCTCGCCGCCACCCCGGACGAGGCCGTCGCTCGCGCGACGGACATCCTCGGCATGGACATCAAGGGCCACACGGTCCACAAGGTGATGATCGCCGAGACCGCGCCCGAGATCGTCGAGGAGTACTACGTCTCGTACCTCCTCGACCGCACCAACCGCACCTTCCTCGCCATGGCGTCCGTGCAGGGCGGCGTGGAGATCGAGGTAGTCGCGGAGGAGAACCCCGAGGCCCTCGCGAAGGTGCCGGTCGACGCCAACGAAGGCGTGTCGATCGAGAAGGCCCGCGAGATCGTCGCGCAGGCGAAGTTCCCGGCCGATGTCGCGGAGCAGGTCGCCGACATCCTCGTGACCCTGTGGGACACCTTCATCAAGGAGGACGCCCTCCTGGTCGAGGTCAACCCGCTGGCCAAGGTCGCCTCCGGCAAGGTCATCGCCCTCGACGGCAAGGTGTCCCTGGACGAGAACGCGGAGTTCCGCCAGGCGGACCACGCCGCGCTCGAGGACAAGGACTCGGCCAACCCGCTCGAGGCCGCGGCCAAGGCGAAGAACCTCAACTACGTCAAGCTCGACGGTGAGGTCGGCATCATCGGCAACGGCGCGGGTCTCGTCATGAGCACCCTCGACGTGGTCGCGTACGCCGGTGAGAACCATGGCGGCGTGAAGCCGGCCAACTTCCTCGACATCGGCGGCGGCGCCTCCGCCGCGGTCATGGCGAACGGCCTGGAGATCATCCTCGGCGACCCGGACGTCAAGTCCGTCTTCGTCAACGTCTTCGGTGGCATCACCGCCTGCGACGAGGTCGCCAACGGCATCGTCCAGGCGCTCCAGCTGCTCAAGGACAAGGGCGAGGAAGTCACCAAGCCCCTGGTCGTGCGCCTCGACGGCAACAACGCCGAGCTGGGTCGCAAGATCCTGTCGGACGCCAACCACCCGCTCGTGCAGCGCGTGGACACCATGGACGGCGCGGCCGACAAGGCCGCCGAGCTCGCGGCTGCGAAGTAAGGGACGAGGGAAACAACCGCCATGGCTATCTTCCTCAACAAGGACAGCAAGGTCATCGTCCAGGGCATGACCGGTGCCACGGGCATGAAGCACACCAAGCTCATGCTGGCCGACGGCACGAACATCGTCGGCGGTGTGAACCCGCGCAAGGCGGGCACGTCGGTCGACTTCGACGGCACCGAGATCCCCGTCTTCGGCACGGTCGCCGAGGCCATCGAGAAGACGGGCGCCAACGTGTCCGTCCTCTTCGTGCCGCCGGCCTTCTCCAAGGCCGCCGTCGTCGAGGCCATCGACGCCGAGATCCCCCTCGCGGTCGTCATCACCGAGGGCATCGCCGTTCACGACTCCGCCGCCTTCTGGGCGTACGCGAAGTCGAAGGGCAACAAGACCCGCATCATCGGCCCGAACTGCCCCGGTCTCATCACCCCGGGCCAGTCGAACGCCGGCATCATCCCGGGCGACATCACGAAGCCGGGCCGTATCGGCCTGGTCTCGAAGTCCGGCACGCTGACGTACCAGATGATGTACGAGCTCCGTGACATCGGCTTCTCGTCGGCCGTCGGCATCGGTGGCGACCCGGTCATCGGTACGACGCACATCGACGCGCTCGCCGCGTTCGAGGCCGACCCCGACACCGACCTGATCGTCATGATCGGCGAGATCGGCGGCGACGCCGAGGAGCGTGCGGCGGACTTCATCGCGAAGAACGTGACGAAGCCGGTCGTCGGCTACGTCGCCGGTTTCACCGCGCCCGAGGGCAAGACCATGGGCCACGCCGGCGCCATCGTCTCCGGCTCCTCCGGCACGGCCGCCGCGAAGAAGGAGGCCCTCGAGGCCGCCGGCGTCAAGGTCGGCAAGACGCCGACCGAGACGGCGAAGCTCGCCCGCGAGATCCTCAACGGCTGAGTCCGCACAGCGCAGTACGCACGGAAGGGCCCGCACCCCACCAGGATGCGGGCCCTTCCGTGCGTACTCAGCGAGCCTCCGGAACCAGCCTCTCCGGGCCGCTCACGGTCTGGGACTTGAGGAACGCGTGGAGTTCGAGCTGCTCGTCGGAGAGCGGGCCGGGGGCGCTGCGGGGCGGCAGACCGCGGACCGTCGCGCCGGGGGCCATGGGCGGCTCGTAGTGGTCCGGGGCCGTGTGCAGGCTCAGCGACGTGGCGCCGATGAGCAGGACCGTGAAGGCGATGGCGGCGCGGGTCCAGGTGCGGGCGCGGTGCTCACTGCCGTAGCGGACGGCGCGTGGTTTCGCCGCGCGCAGCCGCTCCGTGGCGGCGAGTGCGGCCAGGCGCCGGTTCAGTTCGTCGGGTGCGGCCAGTTCCGGCAGGCGCGCGGCGACAGCCTCGCGAGCGTGCAGCAGCCGGTTGGCCGCCGCGGGCGTGCTCGCCTCCGTCTCGGCCGCGGTCTCCGGCAGATCGAGCCCGACCCCGTCGTACAGCAGCAGCGTGCGCCGGTACATCGGCGGCAGCTTCAGGAGTACGTCGAGCAGCGCGCGGTCCGCCGCGTCGGCGGGCGGCGCCTCCGGGTGCCGGTGCCTGGGGCGCAGCCGGTGCCAGGGGGAGAGCGCGTACTCGTACGCCGTCGCCCGTACCCACCCCGCCGGGTCCCGGTCCACGGCCACCTCGGGCCAGCGGTGCCAGGCCAGTTGGAACGCCCGCTCCACCGACTCACGCGCCAGTTCGCGCCGCCCGGTGAGCAGGTACGTCTGCCGTACGAGGGCGGGGGTGCAGAACGCGTAGAGGGCGTCGAAGGCCTGAGGGGGCGTCAGGATGGGGGGCGGGGGAGCCGGGGATTCATCCTCGTCGTCGCTCTCGTCCTCGCTCTCGCCGTCGCTTCTGGTCTCGGGTTCGGTATCCGTCTCGGGCTCGGTGGTCGTCTCGGGCTCGGCGTACGGCTCCTGACGAGGGGTCACCGTGGCTTCGGTTTCGACCGCCGCCTCGACAACAGCCTCGGCCTCGACCACGACCTCGGCTTCGGCCTCAGCCCCCACTTCGACATCGTCGGCAGTCGTCTTCGGACCCGGACCCGGACCGGCATCGGCACCCAGGTCCTGATCCGGCACGCCCAGCAGCCGCAAGTACGCCGCCCGTTTGCGGCCGCGCGGCGTCGTACGGCCGGTCTCCCACGAGCGCACCGTCTCGCGGGTGACGCCCACTCTGGCGGCGACTTCGGCCTGGCTCAGAGACTTGGCCTCGCGCAGACGGCGACGCTCCTTGGGAGATGGCAGCGGGGTCGCAGGGCTCTGTGTCATCTCGGACTCCACAGCGCGCCCCTTCGTACGAAAAAGTACATAACTGCATATTGAGCGACACATCGGAGGTTCGCCTGTTACGACGAGAAAGCGCGTGTCGTTGGGAGCATGACGGGTGTGACCCAAATGACCGACCGCAGGCTGATGTTGTCGCCCTTGCTCACCCGGATGCGCGACCGATCCCCCGGACTGGCCGCCAGCCTCCTGGGTGGTGCCCTCGCGGCGGGGCTCGGACTCGGCTCGTTCGCCGTCCTCGTCATGGTGCTCTGGATCAGCTCCCCGTACCCCGACAGCGGGCCGGACGGCGCGCTACACGTGGCCGCGACCCTCTGGCTGCTGGCCCACGGCGTCGAACTCGTCCGCACGGACACGCTCTCCGGAACGCCCATGCCGGTGGGTGTCACACCGCTGCTCCTCGTCGTGCTGCCGGTGTGGCTGCTCCACCGTGCGGGGCGCGATGCGGCTGACGCCGAGTCAGAAGCGGCGCCCCGTACGGCGTGGGCGGGCGTCGCCGCCGGCTATCTGTCCGTCGGCGGGGCCGCGGCGCTGTACGCCTCGGGCGGGGCGCTGCGGCCCTCCTGGGTGTGGACCGCCGTATGCCTGCCGCTGCTTGCCGTGGGGGCGGTGGGAGCGGGGGTGTGGACCGCGTACGGGTATCCGCGTGGGCCCATGCCCGCGTGGGGACGCCGGGTGCTCGACTCCCTGCCTCCGGGCGTACGCCGTCACGTCGACGTCCATGTGCTCGCGCCGGACGCCCGTCGCTTCATTGAGGGCGTGACGCGGGCCGCCGGGGCCGGGGTGGCGGTACTGGTCGGGGGAGGGGCGTTGCTGGTGGCCGTGTCGTTGGTGTGGCACGGGGGTGCGGCCCGCGGGTCCTTCCTCCAGCTCACCGAGGTGTGGTCGGGGCGGTTCGCCGTACTGCTGCTGTGCGTGGCCCTCGTACCGAACGCAGCCGTGTGGGGGGCCTCGTACGGCCTTGGGCCCGGGGTCGTCCTCGGGGCGGGGCAGGTGGCGGCGCCGTTGTCCTCGGCGGTGCCCGGGTCGTCGCTTCCGGCGTTTCCGCTGCTGGCCGCGGTGCCGGGGGCGGGGACGCCGTTGACCTGGGTGGTCGGGGCGGTGCCGGTGGCGGCGGGGGTGACGGTGGCCTGGTTCGTCGTGGCCTCGGCGGTGCCGGGAGGCGGTGGGGCTGCGTGGTCCCGGGGCCGGACCGTCGGTGGCGTGCTGCTCGCGGCCGGGTTGTGCGGGGGTGCGTTCGCGGTGCTGGCCGGGCTGGCCGGGGGGCCGCTCGGGGTCGCGGGGCTGGCTCGCTTCGGGCCGGTGTGGTGGCAGGCGGGGGGCGCGGCGCTGCTGTGGACGGCCGGAGTGGGGGTTCCTGTGGTGGTGGGGGTGCGCGGGTGGCGGGTTCGGGGGCGGCGGGTGCCTCAGGTGGGGGTGCCTCAGATGGGGGTGCCCCAGGTGGGGGCGTCTCGGGTGCGGGAGCCGAGGGTGTGGTTGCCGTCGTGGTTCTCACGAGGTGTGCGGGCGGGGGCGGCGCCTTCTCCGGGGCGGGTGGGGGAGCGGGCCGAGGGTCAGGCGCGGGTCCAGGGCCTCGCCCGTGTCCTGCCGCAGGCTCAGGCGCAGCCTCCTGCTCAGGCCGCGCCGGCCGGGTCCGCCTTCGACCAGGCGTACGACCTGCTGCCCTCCGACAGCACGGGGTCTCCGTGGCACGAGGATCTGTCCCGCGAGGCCCGCTGGGCGGCATTGAAGGAGGCGTCCGCTCCTGTGGAGTCGACGGAACGCACGGAGCCGACGGAACGCACGGAGCCGACGGAGCCGACGGCGGCGGAGCGGACTGAGTCCGCTGAGCCCGCCGGGCCCACCGAGTCCACCGAGTCCACCGAGTCCAGCTGAGACCTGATGAAAGGGAGCGGCCTGCGGGCGCGGGTGCGAGGCCGGAGGGTTTTCGCCCCCTCCGCCCCTTCCCGTCCCGTTCCCGGGGGGCTGCGCCCCCGGACCCCCGCTTCGCGCCGGCGCGTTCGTCCTCAAGCGCCGGACGGGCTGGAAGATTGCTAGCTCTGCGTGCCCAGCACTCCCCGCAACTCCTTCGGCAGAAGGTCGTTGCAGGACTCCTTCGCGACGTTGGTGAGGGAGTCGTTGGTGCAGGTGTAGTAGTCGCTGTAGACGAGCTGGGCGGTGAAGCCGGCGGCGACCATGGCGATGGCCAGGGAGGCGGTGACCAGGCCGCTCACCGCGGCGGACTTCTGAGGGCGGGCCTTCGGCGCGTCGACGGTGGCCGGGCTGTCCGGGTCCGGGGTGCGGGGCTTGGCGCGCAGGGCGCTGATGCCCCAGTAGAGGGCGAGCGCACCGAGCAGCAGAGCCACGTACGGCCAGCTGAAGAGGGCGAAGAAGAACGCCCACATGCCGGAGAGCAGCGCGAAGCGTGCGCGGCGCTGGGCGGGGTCCGCCGGGTCCCAGCGCATGCCGCCGCCCGGCCCTTCCGGACCGCCCTGGCCCTGCCCCTGCTGCCCTTGCTGCGCACCGGGACGGTCGCCGAAACGGCCGCCGCTGGACGGCCCGGGCTGCCGGTCGCTCCACTGGCTGCCCCACGGGGACTGCCCGCCGGGCCCGCCCGGCTCACCCTGCTCGCCAGAGCCCTCCGCACCCTGCCCGTTCGCGGGCCGCCGCGGCTGCCACGGCCGGTCGGGTGTCCCCTCGGGCGGCGGAGCGAACGGATTGTCGTCCGAGCCGGAGTTCGAGCCTGGGGAGTTCGACCCCGAGGACCCCGAGGACCCCGAGGAGCCCGAGGAGCTGGAGGAGCCCGAGGAGTTGGAGGGAGGCGCGTCCGGGCCCTGTCCGCCCGACCCGTTCCCGTCGGCCGAGCCGTGCTCACCCGAAGGGCCGGAGCCGGGTGTGCCCCCGCCTTCCCGCGGCGGCACAGGCTGAGGGCGCCGCTCGCGCAGCAGGAGCGGAGGGAGTCGGAGACTGCGGTCCGGCATCAGGTGTGCGTCTTCCCCTTGGTGGTTATGGCGGGCGGCGTGTCCACAGAGCCTCGTACCTGCCCGGGACGGGCGCCCCGAGCGTTCGTACGGCAGGTCTGGCACCCGGGACTCGTACCCCGAGCGTTCGTACAGCGGATCCGGCACCCCGGACTCGCGTCCCGAGCGCTCGTACAGCAGTTCTGATACTCGGGACTGGCGGTCCCGAGCGTCCGCACGCGTGGCCGGGGACGACCGCCCCGCGCTTCACGTACTCAACCCACATCAACGCCGCACGCACGCAAGGCGTTCCCCGCGCCGGACGGTGTTCCCAGGTGGATCCTCCCCAGACGCTACCTTCCGGCCACGCCCCCGTCCCGTGGGGGCCGCCCGGAGTGCCGGTATCGTTGCTGACGGTCGGCCGCTTCGTAGACTTCCCCGTATCCCGGGGCGCGATGCATTCGTACGAATGTACAAGCGTGAGTGTGCGGGTACGAACGTACAGAACAAGCCGTCCGCGCAACCGCTCCCCCGAGAAAGGTCCCCACCGTGGCCGCCAAGCCCGTGGCCAAGCGCCTTGTCGTGCTGGTCTCCGGATCAGGTACGAATCTGCAGGCACTGCTCGACGCCATCGCCGAGGCGGGGCCCGAGGCGTACGGGGCCGAGATCGTGGCCGTCGGCGCGGACCGGGACCGTATCGAAGGACTCGCGCGGGCCGAGCGGGCCGGACTGCCCACCTTCGTGTGCCGGGTCAAGGACCACGGCACCCGCGACGAGTGGGACGCGGCGCTCGCTGAGGCGACCGCCGCCCACGAGCCCGACCTCGTGGTGTCCGCCGGGTTCATGAAGATCGTGGGAAAGCGGTTCCTCGCCGGGTTCGGCGGCCGGTTCGTCAACACGCATCCCGCGCTGCTGCCCAGTTTTCCCGGTGCCCACGGGGTGCGCGACGCGCTCGCGTACGGAGCGAGGGTCACCGGATGCACCGTCCACTTCGTCGACGACGGCGTCGACACCGGTCCGGTCATCGCTCAGGGCGTGGTCGAGATCCGGGACGAGGACGACGAGAGCGCTCTGCACGAGCGCATCAAGGAAGTCGAGCGAAGGCTGCTCGTCGATGTCGTGGGGCGGCTCGCCCGCAACGGCTATCGCATTGAGGGACGAAAGGTAGTTATCCAGTGACCGCCACCGCCGAGAGCAACAAGCGGGCCATCCGACGCGCGCTCGTCAGCGTGTACGACAAGACCGGCCTCGAAGAACTGGCGCGCGGGCTGCACGAGGCCGGTGTCGAGCTCGTCTCCACCGGCTCCACCGCGTCGAGGATCGCCGCGACAGGCGTCCCCGTCACCAAGGTCGAGGAGCTGACCGGCTTCCCCGAGTGCCTGGACGGCCGCGTCAAGACCCTGCACCCGAAGGTGCACGCCGGCATCCTCGCCGACCTGCGGCTCCCCGACCACCGGCGCCAGCTGGAAGAGCTCGGCGTCGAGCCGTTCGACCTCGTCGTGGTCAACCTCTACCCGTTCCGCGAGACCGTCGCCTCGGGCGCGACGCCCGACGAGTGCGTCGAGCAGATCGACATCGGCGGCCCGTCGATGGTCCGCGCCGCCGCCAAGAACCACCCGTCCGTCGCCGTCGTCACCAGCCCCGCCCGGTACGCGGACGTCCTGGGCGCGGTCAAGGACGGCGGCTTCGACCTCGTCACCCGCAAGCGGCTCGCGGCGGAGGCCTTCCAGCACACCGCGGCGTACGACGTGGCGGTCGCCTCCTGGTTCGCCGCCGACTACGCCGCCGTCGACGACAGCGGCTTCCCCGACTTCCTCGGCGCGACGTACGAGCGCGACAACACCCTGCGGTACGGCGAGAACCCGCACCAGGGCGCGGCCCTCTACATCGACGGCACTGGCGGTCTCGCCGAGGCCGAGCAGCTGCACGGCAAGGAGATGTCGTACAACAACTACACGGACACGGACGCCGCGCGCCGTGCCGCGTACGACCACTCCGAGCCCTGCGTCGCGATCATCAAGCACGCCAACCCCTGTGGAATCGCGGTCGGTTCGGACGTCGCCGAGGCGCACCGCAAGGCGCACGCCTGTGACCCGCTGTCCGCGTTCGGCGGGGTGATCGCCGTCAACCGGCCGGTCAGCAAGGCGATGGCGGAGCAGGTCGCCGAGATCTTCACCGAGGTCATCGTCGCGCCCGGCTACGAGGACGGGGCGCTCGAGGCGCTCGCCAGGAAGAAGAACATCCGGGTGCTCAAGGTCGCGGGCGGCCCCTCCGACCTCGTCGAGGTCAAGCCCATCGACGGCGGCGCGCTGCTCCAGGTCACCGACCGGCTCCAGGCGGACGGCGACGACCCGGCGAACTGGACGCTGGCGACCGGCGACGCGCTCGGCGAGGCCGAACTGGCCGAGCTGGCGTTCGCCTGGAAGGCGTGCCGGGCGGTCAAGTCCAACGCCATCCTGCTCGCCAGGGACGGCGCCTCGGTCGGCGTCGGCATGGGCCAGGTCAACCGGGTCGACTCGGCGAAGCTGGCGGTGGAGCGGGCGGGCGAGGAGCGCGCGCAGGGCTCGTACGCGGCGTCCGACGCGTTCTTCCCGTTCCCCGACGGCCTGGAGATCCTCACCGCGGCCGGCGTCAAGGCCGTGGTCCAGCCGGGCGGTTCGGTCCGCGACGAGCTGGTCGTGGAGGCCGCCGCCAAGGCGGGCGTGACGATGTACTTCACGGGGACACGGCACTTCTTCCACTGAGCCGCACACACGGAGACGGGCGGTCCGGCGCGGTGCCGGGCCGCCCGTCTCCGTCCCTGGGGGAGGGTCAGGTCAGCCAGACGCTGCAACTGCTCACCCAGCGGTGCGAGCGGATGTTGTTGTCCGCGTTCTGGCCGTTGCTGAAGTAGTTGTCGGACAGGTTGTCCGCGTAGTACTCGTACGGGGAGAGACAGGCGTACCCGTCCTGGTACTCCTGCACGTACCAGAACTGGACGACGTCGTTGCCGCCGGTGTAGCCGGCGTTCATGACGGACGACGCCTTGTCCCAGGCGTTCGCGAAGCCGCCGGGGGACCACAGCCAGTCGGCGTCGTTGCCCGCGTCGACGCCCAGGAGCGTGCCCTGGCAGTCGTAGCCGTCCCAGGCGTACATGTTGCCGTTGCGGCCCGGCCAGGCGTTGTCGCAGCCGGCGCCCTGAGCGCCGGTTCCGGCGGCCTGGGCGCTGGTGGCGGGCACGCCGAGCCCCAGGACGGTCAGGCCGATGACGGCCATCGTGGTGGCGAACTTGCGCATGATGATTCCCCTCGTCGCATGTCTGGGTGCTGGGTGCTGGGTGCTGCGGCTGGTCGCTGCCGGGCTCAGGCGCGCTGCGGCACGATCCGTACCGCGCGTTCGTACGCCTGCCGCCCGAGGCGCCGGTAGGTGTCGACCGCCGTGCCGTAGCGGTCGCGCAGCTGGTCGAAGTAGTACGTCTCGCGCGCCGCGGCCACCGACCTCAGCGAGGTCTCGCGGGCGCAGCCGGCGTCGGCGACGGCGGTCCGGCGTTCGGCCCCGAACGCCTCGCCGGCGCGGGCCCGGCCCAGGCGCGCGGTGTTCCGCCGTACCGCGTCACGGGCAGCCTGGGGGTCGTCGTAGGGGCTGCCGGCCCGCCGCATGCAGTCCGACCAGGCGCGTACCGCGGTGGTCAGCCGCTGGTCGTCCATCAGGTCCTTGCCGTACAGCGAGTTGAGGCCGGTGGCCGTCTTCGAGGCGCGGAACCACTCGGCGGGGTCGCCGTAGAGGGTCTTCTCCGCCTCGGCCGTGCAGCCGCCGAGGCGTTTGCGGACCTCGGCCCCGCCCGGCAGCGAGGCCGAGAGGTCGGCCGCCTCGTCGCCGCCGTCCAGCGCCACGTCGAAGGCGGCGCGCCGCTCGGCGGACAGGCTCCGGCGGTACGCGGCGATGGGATGGTGTTTCCGTGTCTGTTCGCTCTTGGCGTCGATCCGGCCGCCGTAGCCGTACGAGCGGGCCCATGCCACGTCGTCCTGCACGTACCGCACCGGACGGCTCTCGCGCAGGGTCAGCGTGTGGTCCTCCCAGTACGTGAAACCGTGGCGCTTCATGCACTGTTTCGTCAGGCGTTGCTGGGCGTCGCCGACGCGTAGTTCCTGCTGCCAGGTCAGCGGCTGTGGCCGTGCCTGGCGGGCGGCCGTGGTGACCGGTCCCGGCTCACCGCCCCCGGTGTCGCCGGCGCATCCGGTCGTGGGGGGGGGGGGGGGGGGGGGGGGGGGCGGCCCCGGCCCCCCCCCGGCGCGGGCCGGCCCCCCCCCCCCCCCCCCCCCCCG
>NZ_JBITHE010000013.1:66140-132701 GCF_044457665.1 Streptomyces sp. NPDC050535 | reverse complement strand
TTCTGGCGGCAGGTCCGCGGGGGGTGGCGGGGGCGGGGGGGGGCGCGTGTTGCCGGGGCCGGGCCCCCCGCCCCGTGGCCCGCCGGCCCCCCCGGGGGGGGGGGCCGGGGGGCCCCCCACGACCGCGCACACTGAGACGAACGCGTGCTTCCCGGACATCCCCCGTACCCCCGTATCCCGTGGGTCCCCGTCGCCGACTCCGCTCTCGGTGCGGCACCCACACCATGCGGCCCGCGGCGACCGCGGGGTACCTCGGAACTCTGAGGGTCACTTCTTCCCAGGTGGGGTGTACTCCTTGAGGTAGTGAGCGACGCGGTCGGAGTACGGGCGGTACTTCGGGGGAACTCCGCCCGCGTCGTTCACTTTCTTGTACGAGGTGCGGTACGCGGCGGCGATCAGCACCCGGCGGTCGCCCGGCAGGCCGGACTCCAGCCGCGGCGCGATCCAGCACAGGTAGCGGCCCATCGCCGGAATCGACTCGGCGGGCGGGAAGGGCGGCTCGGGAACCTCCTCCTCGGGCGTGCCGTCGTCGTTCATCCACCAGCGCAGCACGCTCGGCGTCCAACGCGCGATGCCGTACTCGTCCTTGGCGGGGTCGGACAGGTCCGGGTCGAAGTCGCTCTCCACCTTCAGCATGGCGGCCATCAGCGCGGGCGTGACGCCGCCCTGCGAGCAGTCGTGCGCCGTCTCGACTATCAGCAGCCGGTAGGCGGGCGGGATGCCCCGGTCGGTACGGAGGTCGGCGGCGCCGTACGCGGTGGCGGTGACGTTCGCGCTCCGGTCGGCGCCCTTCCCGGCGGGACTGTCGCCGTCCGCCCAGGTGCTGATGCCGTATCCGAGCGCCGCGACGGCCACGGTGGCGGCGGCCGACCCGCCGAGCACCAGCGCGGGCCGGCGCCTGCGCCGGGCGAACAGCCGCGGCAGCCGGGGGAGTCGGGGCAGCCGCGAGGAACGCCCGCCCGTACCGGCCACCGCTTCCACGCGTCGCAGCAGAGCCTCTCCGGTGACCCGTTCCTGGTGCGTACGGGCCAGACAGTCCCGCACGATCTCCCGCCAGGCGTCCGGGAGTTGCGGAGACAGACGCAGCTCCTCCGTGCCGCGCGCGTAGGCGACCGCGGCGTCCCGGCGGGCCGAGGAGGTACCGCCGGGCAGCGGGTAGGAGCCGGTGAGCACGAGGTGGGCGAGGACGCCGAAGGCCCAGATGTCCGCCGACGGTCGGATCCGGCGGCCGCGTTCGCCGATCTCCGCCCACAGCAGCTCGGGCGGGGTGTAGTCGGGCGTCGAGAAGGCGGGCGTGTACGCGTGGGTGCCCTCCATCTCGGCGGCCATGTTGAAGTCGGCGAGCCGGGCCGAACCGTCCCTCATCAGCAGCACATTGGCCGGTTTCAGATCCCCGTGCACCCAGCCCGCCTGGTGCAACTGGGCCAGCCCCTCGCAGATCTGGCCGAGCAGAGCGGCACCGGCGGCGGGACGCGGCGCCCGCGACAGCAGCCCGGCCAGTGAGCCCTCCGCCTTCTCCAGTACGAGGACGGTGGCGCCGTCGAGTGCGGGGCGGGCCGGGTCGTCGACCGTCAGGGTCTCGTAGAGGCGGACCAGACGGGGTGCGGAGCGCAGTCGGCTGAGCAACTCCAGCTCGCGCTCGGCCAGTTCGCGCAGGTGGGTGAGCTGGCGGGGCGTGTGGGTGCCGGTGGGGAGGAACTTGAGGGCCGCGGTGGCGGGGAGCCCGGCCCGCGAGTCGGCGCGGTGTGCCTCGTACACGCTCCCGAACGCTCCCGTCGCGATCGGTGCGCGTATCTCCCAACTGCCCACGCGGTAGCCCTTGGGGACCGACACCGCGTACGGATCGCTCATGGCGTACCCCGGGGCGCGGGCGCGGTCAGGACGGTGAGATCGGTCTCGCGTACGAGATCGAAGCGGAGGGCCAGGGAGACCAGGGACTCCTTCTTGCCGTTGAGGCGTGGGCCGGAGTCCACGGTGTCGGGGCCGGGTTTGAGGCGGAGCTTGACGGCCAGGTAGTCGATGTTCCACTGGACGTTGGCGCGGCTCGCGGAGGGCCAGTGGGGGCGCAGCCGGTCCACGACCTGGTCGACCGTGGGGATCGGGGCGTGCGGTTCGCCGCGTAACCGGGGTTCGCACAGGGCGGCGAGGACCGCGAAGTAGCGCTTGGTGCGGTCCACGGAGAAGGCGGGCGTGGTGGTCACACCGTCGAGGTCGCCGGGGGAGCGGAGGTAGTCGTGGCGGGGCGCCCACACCTCGATGGGCAGCAGGTCGCCCGCCGCGGGCAGCACGATCCGGGAGAACTCGAAGGGGACGGGAGCGTCCAGGCGCCCGGGGCCGACCTTGATGTGCTCGCCCGCGCCCTCCGGGTTCTCGACGACGTACGTCTGGTGCGCGGAGAGGTTGCTGACTGTCCAGAAGGCGCCCTGTGCGGTGATGACACCGGCGCGGCGGGAGACGCCCTCGTGCGGGATCGACAGGGCGTTGTCGCGCGCGGAACGCCCGAAACTCAGCCGTTCGCCGGGTGCGAGCCGGAACTGGGCGGCGCTCCGGTCGGTGCGGCGCTCGTCCTCCGTGGTCGGCGGAGGTACCACGATGATGCTGTACAAGATGCGCTCCCCAGGCCTGGCAACTGCCGCAGTCAGGTTAGGGCGACACACCAGGGCCGTGTCTCCCCTTGTGCACAGGGAGACACGGCCCTTGGAGCGATTGGCGCGAACTGTTCAGCGGTGCAAGCGAGTTGAGGGGCGCCACCGCTCGCCGGTCGCGTCGGTCACGAGGTGCGGATCACGATCGACGAGCACACCTTGTCGGCGAAGGTCTGCTTCTTGGCGTCCCACGCCGGCCACAGCCAGCCCAGGTAGCACGCCAGGCTGTCGAGGAAGTGGGCGAGGCGGCGGACGAACGCCATGCCGACGCCGAGCGGCTGGCCGTCGATCTCGCGCACGAGACGGATACCGACCGCCTTCTTGCCGATGGTCTGGCCGGTGCGGCCTTCCTGGATCAGCATCCATATCCCGATGCCGAAGAGGGCGAGGACGCCGATCACCATCAGCGCCGGGGTGTCCTTGCCGACGATCACCAGGATGTAGGGGACCGCGAAAACGAGCATGTCGACCAGGGTGCCGAGGAAGCGCTTGCCCCAGTTCGCGTAGGGCGGCTGGGCGCCGTAGCCCGGCTGCTGCGGGTAGCCGTAACCGGCCTGGCCCTGGCCCTGCTGCGGGTAGCCGTAGCCCTGCTGCTGATCCTGCTGGGGGTAGCCGTAGCCCTGCTGCGGCGGCACGCCGGGGGGTGTCTGCGGGGCGCCGTAACCGGGCTGGCCCTGCGGCTGGCCCTGCTGGGGGTAGCCGTAGCCGGGCTGCCCCTGCTTCGGGTCCTGCGGCTGTCCGTACGGGTTGGGTGAGCCGAAACTCATGGGGATATTCCTCCATGCAAGGGGCGGGGACGGTGCGGATTGCGCGGAGGAACGTCACGATATGAGCGGTATGCCCCCCAACACGGACCGCGATGGTGCACCGCATATCGTTCTGTGACAGGCCAGTTCTTGTCCAGAAGATGAGCACATAAGTTGTGCACCTGCAATCTTCGTGATCTTTCTGATCACTTCGGCTCCGCCCGATTGGAACCACGCCGCCGTTATCCGGGAGGATGGGGTCATGACCGCCCAGATTCTCGATGGCAAGGCCACCGCAGCCGCGATCAAGTCCGACCTGACCGTCCGCGTGGCGGCCCTGAAGGAGAAGGGCGTCACGCCCGGCCTGGGGACCGTCCTGGTCGGCGACGATCCCGGAAGCCAGAAGTACGTCGCCGGCAAGCACCGCGACTGCGCGCAGGTGGGCATCGCCTCCATCCAGCGCGAACTGCCCGCCACCGCCACGCAGGAGGAGATCGAGGCGGTGGTACGGGAGCTGAACGAGGACCCCGCCTGCACGGGTTACATCGTCCAGTTGCCGCTTCCCAAGGGCATCGACGAGAACCGCATCCTGGAGCTGATGGACCCGGACAAGGACGCGGACGGGCTGCACCCGATGAACCTCGGCCGCCTCGTCCTGAACGAGCCGGCCCCGCTGCCCTGCACGCCCAACGGCGTCCTCACCCTCCTGCGCCAGTACGGTGTCGAGATCAAGGGCGCGGAGGTCGTAGTGGTCGGCCGTGGCGTGACCATCGGGCGCTCGATGCCGCTGCTGCTCACCCGGCGCAGCGAGAACGCGACGGTCACCCAGTGCCACACCGGCACCCGTGACCTCGCCTCCCATCTCAGGCAGGCCGACATCATCGTCGCCGCGGCGGGCTCGGCGCACCTGATCCGGCCCGAAAACGTGAAGCCCGGCGCGGCCGTCCTCGACGTCGGCGTCTCCCGCGGGTCCGACGGCAAGATCGTCGGCGACGTCCACCCGGGCGTCGCCGAGGTCGCCGCCTGGATCTCCCCGAACCCGGGCGGCGTCGGCCCGATGACCCGTGCCCAACTGCTCGTCAACGTGGTGGAAGCGGCGGAGCGCAGTGTCGACTGAGGGCAACTCCGGGAAGACGGACGGGCGGTCCGGCGAGACGGCCGATGACCTTACCGCTGAGCCGGCGGCCACGCGGAACGGGTTGAGCAACGGCGCCGGGCCGGCCGTACGGGGCGTGTCGGGCAACGGCGCGGGACCGGCCGTACGGGTAGCGACCCACGACGGGGCCGAGAGCGAACGCGCCGAGAGCGACGCCCTCAAGCGTGAGGCTGCCGGAAGCGAGGCCGCCGAGAGCGAGGCCGCTGAGCCCGATGGGCCGGACTCGCCCGGCGAAGCCGGACGCGGAAGCGAAGGCGGAAGCGGAGGCAGAAGCCAAGGCGGAAGCGAAGGGGAGGGCGAAGCCGAAAGCGACTACACCGAGCCGGTCGCGGTCGACCCGGTGAGTGCGCCCGACGCCGAGGGCAACCCCCGGCGCACCACGCGGCGCTTCCCGCTGTTCACCCGGGACACCGCACGGCCCGAGGGCGGCGGCCGTGCGGCCCCCAGCGACGCCCCGGCGCCCGCACGCCAGTGGCCGATCCTCGCCGTGCTCGCGCTGGTCGGGCTCGGCCTGCTGCTGACGGCCTTCGACGTGTTCCGGTACGGCACGATCCTGATCGGTGTCGCGCTGCTGGGCGGCGCCGTACTGCGCTGGACCCTGCCGGACGTGGGCATGCTCGCGGTCCGCTCCCGTTTCACGGACCTGGTCACCTACGGCGTGCTCGGCATCGCCATCGTGCTGCTCGCGATGATGGCGCAGCCCAATCCGTGGCTGGAGATCCCGTTCCTGGACGACACCCTGCACTTCACGGTCCGCTGACCCGCACCGCACGATTCGCACATCACGGTCCGCCGTCGGGGAGCTCCGGGTTCTCCGTGACGGCGGACACGGCTGCGGCCCGTCCTCTCCCCCGAGTCAGGACGGGCCGCGACCGGGCGGGTGTGCCGCCCGGGAGCAACACTTGTGCAGAGGGGCGGCCCCTTCAACACCTGTCAGCCCGCTGTGGCACGGAAGTGACCATTCCGCTACGGTGTCCGCGCCACGCAACGGAAACCGCGCCCGGGGCAACTCTCCTCACCTAAAAAGCAGTTCGTGACGCCCGGGCGTACTGACGGCTCCCATGCCGACTGGGATGGCACATGCGTTCCGGTTGCGTCGATGTCTTGACAAGTTCAAGGATTTACGCTGATCCATCCCAACGGTCCGGTTAACGTAGCCAATCGGGACGGTCCAGGACGTCCCGTGTGTAAATCGGGAGTTCGACCGGTCGTACAACAATGCCGATGCGACACTGGACCGCGGCCCAGCAGGCGTGCAACGGTGCATGTCTCCGCCCGAATGCTCCCGTGCGCCCCTGTCCCGGGAACTGAGATCCTGACCGAACGCATCCCTGTGGGTAGCCAGAACGAGGACTCGACGGCGAGGTGCCGCGCGCGGGTGAACAGTGAGTCACGTACGGGGGCACAGACCAGTCTCGTACGGGGGGAAAGAAGTAGGGGGGAGAAGCATGCCTCGTTGGAGGGCCTTGCCGGATGAGCTCGATCCGCAGGTCAGGGAGTTCGCCAGCCAGTTGCGCCGGCTCGTCGACCGGAGCGGCCTGAGCATCGCCGCCGTGGCCGACCGCACGGGCTACAGCAAGACGTCCTGGGAGCGTTATCTCAACGGACGGCTGCTCGCGCCCAAGGGCGCGATCGTCGCCCTGGCCGAGGTGACCGGCACCAATCCCACGCATCTGACCACCATGTGGGAGCTGGCCGAGCGCGCCTGGAGCCGCTCGGAGATGCGCCACGACATGACCATGGAAGCGATCCGGATCTCCCAGGCGCGTGCCGCGCTCGGGGAGTTCGGCGCGCCCCCGGCGAACGGCAATGGCGCCAAGCAGACCCGCAGGGGCGGCAGCGCCACCGCGACCCCGGGGATCGCCGGGCCCGCGGGGGTGGCCCCGTCGGTGCCGCCGCAGCCGTCGGCCGCGGACGTGGAGGACTCGTCGGGTGGGAGCTCCTCGCGCGGGGCCTCCTCCCGCGGGAGCGGTTCGTACGGGAGCGGTTCGTACGCGGGTGGCTCGTCCGGCGGTGCCGGGCGGGGCGGCGGTTGGGGGGTCGTCGCCTCGCCGTCCTCCGGCGGCGGGCAGTTCGGGCCCGCGGGTCCGGCCGGTCCGTCCAGACCCGCCGGGACCGCCGGTCCTGCCGGGGGTCCGCCTCAGGACGCCCGGCCTTCCGCCGGGAGCGGGGGCTCGCCCGACGGGGCGCGGCGCAAGCGGCGGCTCACGATGTTCCTCGCGGGGGTCGTCGGCGCGCTCGTCGTGGTCGCCGCGGCCGTCTTCCTCACCAGCCAGGGGGACACGAAGGACGAGAGCAAGCCCAAGGCGCCCACGTCCTCCGCCGCCGTTCCCGACCCCGACCTGCCGGCCGGCGTGAAGTGCAGCGGCACGGACTGCACCGGCAAGGACCCGGAGAACATGGGCTGCGGCGGCGAACTGGCGACGACCGCCACCAGCGTCACCGTCGGCACGACCCTCGTCGAGGTCCGCTACAGCGAGACCTGCTCCGCCGCGTGGGCCCGCGTCACCCAGGCCGCCGTGGGCGACACGGTCGAGGTGTCCTCCGGCACCGAGGCCAAGCAGACCGGGTCGGTCGACGCGGACACCGACGCGTACACCCCGATGGTGGCCGTGAAGGACGCGGGCGACGCCAAGGCGTGCGCGACGCTGGCCTCGGGGGAGAAGGGCTGCACGGAGTAGCGGTGGTCGGCCCGTCCGGCGCTTGAGGTCTTTGGGGACGAGCGCGCAGCGCGACGGAAGGGGTCCTGGCCGGCGCCGCCAGGGAAGGGCAGGGGCAGAGGGGGCGAAAGCTCCGCCCGTCCGGAATGCCCGCCGCCATCGGTGGGCGGACGCTCGGTACCCCCACTGGACCCGGAACCCCGGTACCCCACCGGCGGTCGCCGAGCCCACTCTCCCAGCCCGGCTGCCGCGTCCCCACGGGGTTCTGTGGCCTGGGCCACACGGACCCGGACACTCGGGCCTCCGGATGCGCGATAGCCTGACGGCGGATCTCTCTTGACGCCAAGAGATCGATCATCGGTACCGACGCCGAGAGGCCTCTCACCGGTACCCGTGACCGATCGGAGCGGCGGACGCAGGGGAGCTCCTGCACCCCGGGGCAGGGACGCCCCACCGCCTGCTGTCATACGGAGAACGCCATGACCCGCACTCCCGTGAACGTCACCGTCACCGGCGCGGCCGGCCAGATCGGTTACGCCCTCCTCTTCCGCATCGCCTCCGGCCAGCTGCTCGGCGCGGACGTGCCGGTCAAGCTGCGCCTCCTGGAGATCACGCCGGCGCTGAAGGCCGCCGAGGGCACCGCCATGGAGCTCGACGACTCCGCCTTCCCGCTGCTTCAGGGCATCGACATCACCGACGACCCGAACGTCGCCTTCGCCGGCGCCAACGTCGGTCTCCTCGTCGGCGCCCGCCCCCGCACCAAGGGCATGGAGCGCGGCGACCTCCTCGAGGCCAACGGCGGCATCTTCAAGCCGCAGGGCAAGGCCATCAACGACAACGCCGCCGACGACATCAAGATCCTCGTCGTGGGCAACCCGGCCAACACCAACGCGCTCATCGCGCAGGCCGCCGCCCCGGACGTACCGGCCGAGCGCTTCACCGCGATGACCCGCCTGGACCACAACCGCGCGCTCACCCAGCTCGCGAAGAAGACGGGTTCGACGGTCGCCGACATCAAGCGCCTGACCATCTGGGGCAACCACTCGGCCACCCAGTACCCCGACATCTTCCACGCCACGGTCGCCGGCAAGAACGCCGCCGAGACCGTGAACGACGAGAAGTGGCTGGCCGAGGAGTTCATCCCGACGGTCGCCAAGCGCGGCGCCGCCATCATCGAGGCCCGCGGCGCGTCCTCGGCCGCCTCCGCCGCCAACGCCGCCATCGACCACGTGCACACGTGGGTCAACGGCACCGCGGACGGTGACTGGACCTCCATGGGCATCCCCTCCGACGGTTCGTACGGCGTCCCGGAGGGCCTCATCTCGTCCTTCCCCGTCACCACGAAGAACGGCTCGTACGAGATCGTCCAGGGCCTGGACATCAACGAGTTCTCCCGCGCCCGCATCGACGCCTCGGTCCAGGAACTGGCGGAGGAGCGCGAGGCGGTCCGCGCCCTCGGCCTCATCTGAGCCGAATCGCTCGTCGCTTTCCCTGTGGGGCACCGCTCGCCGCGGTGCCCCACAGGGCATTCCGGGCAAAATCACCACTCACTTCCACGATTCCAAGTGCCCCCCTTCGCAGGACAGTTGGGTCCCCGCGCTGGAATCATGAAGAGGTGTCGAGGGTCAACGGGTGGCGCGTACGACGGAACGGGAGCGCCTACGTAGCGGCGGGCTGCACTCTTCTGCTCCTGGGGGTCGGATGGGCGGTGCGGCACGGCCGCGTCGACGAGGCGGGGCTGGTGGCGGCGGCGCTCGGGCTGCTGGTTTCGCTCCTCCCCTCTCTGCAGAGGCTGGCGACCGCCTGGTCCTTCGACGACGGTCCGCAGGTCCGGATCGACTCCGCGGCGCTGGCTGAGCGGGTGGAAAAGGTCGAAGGCAGACAGTGGCGGCTCCTGGTGGGCGGCGACCGCCAACGCATCGACCTCCACTACTCCCTGGTCGACCAGTACGTCCCCGGCGCCTCGGTACCCGCGCCACACGGCCGTCTTCCGGGCATCACCGCGTACTACCAGGCCATGCGGCCACGCCGGCTGGTCGTCACCGGCGTACCCGGGGCGGGCAAGACCGTACTGGCCCTGGAACTGCTCCTCGGGCTCATCGAGGGACGGGAGGAGTCGGACCCGGTCCCCGTTCGCGTCTCGCTGTCGGCGTGGGCTCCCGGGACCTCGCTGGAGCAGCTCCTCGTGTCCCATCTGCGGCAGAACCACGGAGTTCCCCGGCGGCAGGCCGAGCGGCTGGTGGCCCACCGGCTGATCCTCCCCGTGCTGGACGGGCTCGACGAGATGGACCCGGACCTCGTGGACGGCGCGGGCCACCAGTGTCCCGACCCGGCGGCGCCGCGTGCCAGGGCGGCGCTGCACGCGCTGCACGACTACGGAGAGGGCAGGTGGGCGGGGCCGCTCGTCCTCACCTGCCGGACAGCGCACTACGACGCCTTTGCCGGTGAGGAGCACCTCAGGGACGCGGCACGTATCCGGATCGAACCCGTTCCGGCGGCGGATGCCCTGGTCTATCTGACCGAACGCTCGGGGGCCGGGCCGCGCTGGCAGCCACTCCTCGCGCATCTGCGCGGCGAGCCCGGGGGCGTGCTGGCCCGGAGCCTGTCCACACCGTGGCGGCTGACGCTGGTGGCCACCAGTTATCGACTCAGCGGCGACCCAGCGGAGTTGATGGCGCTGCCCACGGCCCACGACATCGATGAACACCTGCTGGGCCGGCTGATCCCGGCGACACACGAACTGCACCCGCCCACACGGGGGTACACGGCGCAGGAGATCCGGGAGTGGCTGGCCCGCATCGCCCGCGATCTCGAGGAGGGGAACGGCGGCCGGCCGGGGGCGGACATCCACTGGCACCTGCTCTGGCGTCTGGCGGGCCGCGCGCGTGTACGCAAGTGGGACGGCGCACTGAGCGGGCTGGTCGCCGCCGCGGGAATCCCACTCGCCTGGCTCACGCCCTACCCGATCGCCGTCGCCGCGGTGACCGCCCTCTTCGCCACCCTGACGGTGCGTGTCGCCATGTCACCCGCGGACGACCCCCTTCCGTTCGATCAGTGGCTGCCACCGGACCGTCAGCGTCGCGCCAACTGGCGTACCGCTCTCGGCGGATTCACGGCGGCGGCGGTCACGGGCGGCATCGTCGCCGGGGCCACGGGGGACGCCCTCGCCGGCGTCATGGCGGGGCTGACGGCCGGTTGTCTGGCGGCGGTCGTCGTCGCCCTCGCCCATCAGATCGAGGCGAGGGCCGCCGTCGTGACCACCCCGCGGCAGGCACTGCGCGCGGGCGCCGGGGCGGGCCTGTCGTGCGCGGTTCCGTCGCTGTTGCTGGCCGGCACCCCCTTGATCGCGGCCTGGCGCGGGCCCCGGATCGCCGCCTCGCCGGTGGCGGACGCGCTTCCGCTGCTCATCCCGCTCTCCTGCCTGGTCGCGGGGGTCGCGGGTCCCGCGTTCTGGGTCATCTTCGGGGCTTCTCCGCGCCGGTATCTCGCGTTCACCCTGTGCGCGGGGTCCCACCGGCTGCTGCCGCTGCGGCTGCTTCCGTTCCTGGAGTACGCCCATCGGGTGGGCCTGCTCCGCCTGTCGGGCAGCGCCTACCAGTTCCGCCACCGCGAGTTGCAGCTCTGGCTGGCGCGCAGCCCGCGGTGAGAACCGGCGAGTGCGGGCACGGGGCCCGAGGAGACCGCGCACGCCAGGGCAGGCGACTCAGGGACCTCGACGGACGAGCCGCTTCTCGAACCAGTGGGCCGCGTACACGTTCTCGTCGTAGCGCGGGATCTCCTGGTACCCGCACGCCCGGTACATCGCCTGCGCCTCCGTGAGCACCGCGTGCGTGTCGAGTCGTACGACGTCGTAGCCGCGCCCGACGGCCTGCCGTTCGAGGCCGGCGAGGATCCGCCGCGCGAGGCCCAGCCGCCGGGCCGCGGGGCGCACCCACACGTGCCGGATCTCGCCCACCCCGGGTTCGAGCCCGCGCAGCGCCCCGCACCCCACCGGCTGCCCTTCCTCGTACGCGACCAGGAAGGCACCCGACTCCCCCGACACCTCATGAGGCCGTACGAGGGCCCCGGGATCGAAGCCTTCCGGGAACCGTTCGTCGATGTCGGCCGCGTACCCGGCCAGGCAGTCGCGGGCGTCGCGCGAGGCACCGTCGACGACCTCGACAGTGATCCCGGCCAGCCGAAGCAGCCGTTCGGTGACGGCGACGGCGGCGGTGAGGTCGCCGCGTTGCCGTTCGTCGAGACCGCCGAGCAGTCCCTCGGCGAGCTGGTCCGCCCGCCGGTTCTGCTCCCGCACCTCGGTGCGTCCGGCCGGCGTGAGCTCCGCGAGCCGCAGCCTGGTGTCGCCCGCGTGCACACTCACCCGCACGAGCCCCTGCGCCTCCAGGGCCCGCACCAACCGGCTCAAGTACCCGGCGTCCAGACCGAGTCGGCTCCTCAGCTCCCGCAGCGAGGCGCCGTTCCCGATCTCGAACAGCAGCCGCGCCTCACCGAGCGGCCGGTCCTGCCCGAGGTAGTGATCGTCGAGCACTCCGATGCGCCGGGTGAAGTAGCGATTGAAACGCCGCAGCGCGCGCACGTCGTCCGGTGACACTGGCTCCATAGTTCTTTGACTTTAGTCAAAGGAGTCTCGGAGGTCCATGGGGTCACCCTTGGGCCGTCTCCCGGTACCCGCCCCCTCCGGCGCCTCACCGAACCGCGCCAGCGCCAACGCCCCCGCGACAGCCACCGCGAACCCGAGCACCGCCAGCCAGCCCAGCCCCTCCCGCGTACGGTCCCCCAGCCACACCACCCCCACCACCGCGGGCCCGATGGTCTCCCCGAGGACCATCCCGGCGGTGGCCACGGTCACCGACCCCCGCTGCAAGGCGGACGTGAGCAGCAGAAACGCCGCACCTCCACCGATGAGCAGCGCGTACGTCGCCGGGTTGCGCAGCAGATGGCCGACCGCGAGATCGTCGACGAGCCGCACCGCCACCTCAACCACCCCGAACCCGAACCCGGCCCCCAACCCCAGGACCAGCGCCCGCCCCCGCCCGGGCAACCGCCCGCCCACCACCCCCAGCAGCAGCACAGCCACCGAGGTCCCCAACATCGCGAACTCCAGCGCGGTGGACCCCGATCGGTCGCCCTCGGCCCCCGACGCCAGCCCCAGCATCGCGAGGCCCGCGCAGACCACCCCCACCGCGCCCCACTCGACCCGGCTCAGCCGCACCCGCAGCAGCCGCGCCGCGACCACCGCCGTCACCGCGAGGCTCGCGGCGAGCGCCGCCCCCACCGTGTAGATGGGCAGGGACCGCAGCGCCACGATCTGGAGGAGGAACCCGGCCCCGTCGAGCGCGAGCCCCACGAGATACCGCCACTGCCGCAACGCCCGCAGCAGCAGCGCGGCATCCACCCCTGACCCGCTGCCGGCACCCCCGCTGCCCACTGCGGTGCCGGACGCCGCCCGCGCCGCCATCGCCTGCAACACCGTCGCCGTACCGAAGCAGACCGAGGCGCCGAGGGCGCAGATCATTCCGAAGAGCACGAGGTGACTGTAAGTGTCCGCGAAGCACTACTGGGCCCCAGCACCGCGCGGAGCCGGGCGAGCCCTCAGTCCAGGTCCTCCTTGCTGATGGCCAGGGGCGGGGCGCCGACGGGAGCATCGCGATCACCTCGAGCGCCACCGCACAGGCCAGCGGATTCCCCCCGAACGTCGACCCGTGCTCGCAGGCGATGTACGCCCGTGTGGTCTCCGAAGTACTCACGGGGTCCTCCGTTTCCTACCGCACAGGGGAGGCGAATGGGCCGTCTCCTCCCTCTTCCTGTCGTCGCTCGCATGGTGGACCGATGGGCCCCGCGATCAGGCGCGCCCGGTAGGGTGACCGACGAGCCGTGACTGGCGCGCTGGGATGGGACCGACCATCGGGGAGCGGCTCGCACACCGAGTGCCGTGCGCCTGGGCCGAACCGTGAATCGTGAGTTCTGTACGCCACGCCGTCCGGAGGCCGACATGTCACAGCAGCCCCTTTCCCACGAGTCCACCGCCTTCCGCAGCGCCCTCGACGTGATCCGGGCCGTGGAGCCCCGCGTCGCCGACGCCATCGGCCAGGAAGTCGCCGACCAGCGCGACATGCTCAAGCTGATCGCCTCCGAGAACTACGCCTCCCCGGCCACCCTCCTGGCCATGGGCAACTGGTTCAGCGACAAGTACGCCGAAGGCACCGTCGGCCGCCGCTTCTACGCCGGCTGTCGCAACGTCGACACCGTCGAGGCCCTCGCCGCCGAGCACGCCCGCGAACTCTTCGGCGCCGAGCACGCCTACGCCCAGCCGCACTCCGGCATCGACGCCAACCTCGTCGCCTTCTGGGCCGTCCTCGCCCAGCGTGTCGAGGCCCCGGCGCTCGCCAAGGCCGGCGTCCGCAACGTCAACGACCTCACCGAGGCCGACTGGGCCCAGCTCCGCCGCGACCTCGGCAACCAGCGCATGCTCGGCATGTCCCTCGACGCCGGCGGCCACCTCACCCACGGCTTCCGCCCCAACATCTCCGGCAAGATGTTCGACCAGCGCTCCTACGGCACCGACCCCACCACCGGCCTCATCGACTACGAGGCCCTGCGCACCTCCGCCCGTGAGTTCAAGCCCCTGATCATCGTCGCCGGCTACTCCGCCTACCCCCGCCTGGTGAACTTCCGCATCATGCGGGAGATCGCGGACGAGGTCGGCGCCACACTGATGGTCGACATGGCCCACTTCGCCGGCCTCGTCGCCGGCAAGGTCCTCACCGGCGACTTCGACCCCGTCCCGCACGCCCAGATCGTCACCACCACCACGCACAAGTCGCTGCGCGGCCCGCGCGGCGGCATGGTGCTGTGCGACGAGACCCTCGCCGAGCAGGTCGACCGCGGCTGCCCGATGGTCCTCGGCGGCCCCCTTCCGCATGTCATGGCCGCCAAGGCCGTCGCCCTCGCCGAGGCCCGCCGCCCCGAGTTCCGCGACTACGCCCAGGCCGTCGTCGACAACGCCCGCGCTCTCGCCGAGGGCCTGATGCGCCGCGGCGCCACCCTGGTCACCGGCGGCACCGACAACCACCTCAACCTGATCGACGTCGCCTCCTCCTACGGCCTCACCGGCCGTCAGGCCGAGACCGCTCTGCTCGACTCGGGCATCGTCACCAACCGCAACGCCATCCCCGCCGACCCCAACGGCGCTTGGTACACCTCCGGTATCCGGATCGGTACGCCCGCGCTGACCACGCGTGGGCTGGGTGCGGTGGAAATGGACGAGATCGCGGGTCTGATCGACCGCGTCCTCACCTCCGCCGAGCCCGGCACCACCGCCAAGGGCAGCCCCTCCAAGGCCCAGCACGTCCTGGACCCGAAGATCTCCGACGAGATCTCCCGCCGTGCCACCGACCTCCTCACCGGTTTCCCCCTGTACCCCGAGATCGACCTCGGCTGATCTCGGACGGCCTCGGCTGGTCTCGGCCGACTTCGGCCGTCCTCCGTCCTCGACTGGTTTCGGCCGACTTCGCGGCCGGAGCCGGGGCAGGGCCCGTTCTCACAGGTCTCGCGATGTTCACGAGGGTCACGACCTTCGTGAACGCCGCGGGACTCACGAGTCGATCAGCTCCTGTCGCGGGCCCGGCTCCCGCGCCGCCCGCCGTCCGGCCGGTGACAGCCGGCGAAGTGCCCCGGGGACCAGGGGCCGCAGCACCAGTGCCAGCGCGGCTCCGGCCGCGGCTCCCGGTATCGCCCACCACCAGTCGGTGCCGTCGCCCGGCGTCCCGGCGGCGGCCGTCGCAACGGACTGGTCGGTGGGCGTGGGCGTGGGCGCAGGGGCGGGTGCCGCTGCGTCCGCCGTCTGCCAAGGCGCCGGATAGATGGCCCCGGGGCCCGCACCCGACGACTCGCCGAGCACGCCGAGTGTCTTGAACAGCGCCCGCACCTTGTCCGGTTGCTCGGCCTTGTGCCAGTAGCCGTTCGTGGACTCCGGCACGTCGTTGGCCGTGTGTATCCAGACCGCTCCGCCCCCTTCCGTGTCCGGGTACACGCGGTCGACCCGCCACGGCGACACGTCGTGGATCAGCCAGGTGACATTGATCTGACGGCCGCTGCCCACCCCCAGCCCGGGCGGCTCCTCGAGCGAACCGCTGGTCGCCTCGCCGAGCAGGCGTTGCAACTCGCCGTATTCCTTGTCCGAGTAGTACAAGGCCGCGGTCTCCTCGCTCTCCGGCGAGACCACCAGCACACTCGTCGGGCCGCCCGCCGTCGCGGCCGACGCACTCAGCAGCACCACAACGACGGCCAGCGCCAACGCCCCCAGCGCCGCGACCAGTTCACGAATCCTGCGCATCCGAACCCCCCGATCAACCGATCAGCCAGTCGATTCACGTGCGGCGCCCGGACGGGCACCGCGTGTCACTTCTGGTACACCGCTCGACGTGTCGGGGTTCCCATTCCGCCGGGACCGGCTTTTTCGGGGCTGGGTTTCCGACTGCTCGGCGGACGGGGCGGCGGACCGGTCGGCGGACCGGTCGAGGGGTTTAGCCAGCGGGCCGGTCGAGGGACTTGGCGATCTCCACCGCCCGCGACCTGGACGTCACGCCCTCCAGCCGGAGGGTCACCTCGCCTCCGCGCATCACGTCGCCTCCGTGCATCCAGAGCAGGGTCGGCCCCGCGGTCCGCCGGGAGCGGGTGAAGCGGTCGCCGTTCCCGTCCACCAGCCAGAGGTCCAGGAGATGGGGTCCGGGGAACCACAGCGCCTGATCCGTGTAGTCGGTGCTCGCGCCCAACGGCACCCATTCCGGCTGCTCCCGGGCCGTCTTGGTGAACATCGGGTCCAGGCGCGCCGCGAACTCGTCCAGCCGGATCGTGTGCCCCCGCTCCCGCCAGCACAGCGTGACCAGGAACCGCCCCTTCGGCTCCCGCGTCACCATCACCGCTCCCGGCGCACCCAGGGCAGCGGGCACGAGTGGTGCGAAGCCCGCCTGGCGACCGGCCTCGGAGAGTGTCAGCGACGTGCCGGCGCAACCGGGCACCACGGCTCCGGACGAGGGCACCGCCGACGGGTCGTACCGCACCTCGACCCCGCCGAAGCCGAACCAGTCCACCACCGCGGCGCGCACCGGCGGCGTGAGCACGAGGACCGTGAGCAGACCGCACAGCGCCGCGGTCAGGGCACGCCAGCGCACCCGCGCCCAGCGGCGCACCCCTCGGAGCCGCTCGCCGCGCCCCGGAGGCTCCGCGGCCGGGACCGGCAGCCGCTCGGCGAGTATCTGCTCCAGCACCCTCTCGACCATCGACTCGCTTCCGGCCGCCCCCGGCCGGTCCAGCGAACGCCCCAGCGCCCGCAACTCCTCGGGCAGCCGCGAGACACCCTCACGCCCGCGCTCACGCCCGTCCCGGTCACCGGAGGACGATCCGGCGCCCCCAGGCTCGTACGGCTCACTCATGCACATCACCTCCTTCCCGAGACTCCTGGTGATCCCAAGACTCCTGGTGATCCCGAGCCACCTCATGCTTCCGAGACCCCTCGCCTGCCCGAGACCCCTCACCGACCGGGGATCCCTGAGCGGCGCGAGACTCCCCGCCTGCCGGGGACCGCTCACCGTCCCGAGCCTCCCCACCTTCCCGAGCCGCTCCGCCACCCCGAGCCGCCCCGCCGTCCCCAGGATCGAAGTCCGGCAGCAGTCGGCCCAGCTTTCGCAGGGCTCGGTTGAGGCGTGACTTCACCGTGCCGCGGGGCCAGCCCAGGGCCTGGGCCGTCTCCGGCTCGTCCATCTCCAGCAGATAGCGGTAGGTGACGACGAGCCGGTGGTCCTCGGACAACTGGTCCAGGGCGCTCAGCAGTGCCGCGCGGCGCTCTATCTCCAGCGCCACGAACGCCGGGTCCGCCGATTCCGGTATCAGCGGCTCCGCCTCGACGAGCGCGGCCTCGCGGCCGGCCAGCGTCCGCTGGCGCACCGCCGTCCGCACTGTGTTCCTCGTCTCATTGGCGACGATCGACAGCAGCCACGGCTTGAACGCCGCGCCGTCCCGAAAACGCCCCAACGAGCAGTACGCCTTGATGAACGCCTGCTGCACCACGTCCTCCGCGTCCGCACCCGCCCCCAGCGCCTTGGCCGCCCTGATCGCGATGCCCGTATGGGCGCGCACCAGCTCCGCGTACGCCTCCGGCTCACCGGCGCGCACCCGTGCGATCACCACGGCCTCGTCGACGACGATGCGGCCCCCCTCCCGCGTCCTCACATTCTTGTTACACCGCTCGGGCCCAATCGGTTCCCACCTGTTCCCGAGCAATGAGAGACACCTGAGAGAATGGCCTCATGGCCTCTGATCGTCCGCGCGTGCTCTCCGGAATCCAGCCCACCGCAGGCTCGTTCCACCTCGGCAACTACCTCGGCGCGGTCCGCCAGTGGGTGGCTCTCCAGGAGTCCCACGACGCGTTCTACATGGTCGTCGACCTGCACGCGATCACCCTCCCGCAGGACCCCGCGGACCTGCGCGCCAACACCCGGCTCGCCGCCGCGCAGCTCCTCGCCGCGGGACTCGACCCGGACCGCTGCACGCTCTTCGTCCAGAGCCATGTCCCCGAGCACGCCCAGCTCGCCTGGATCATGAACTGCCTGACCGGTTTCGGCGAGGCGAGCCGCATGACCCAGTTCAAGGACAAGTCCGCGAAGCAGGGCGCCGACCGCGCCTCCGTCGGCCTCTTCACGTACCCGATCCTCCAGGTCGCGGACATCCTGCTGTACCAGGCCAACGAGGTCCCGGTCGGTGAGGACCAGCGGCAGCACATCGAGCTCACCCGGGACCTCGCCGAGCGCTTCAACGGCCGCTTCGGGGAGACGTTCATCGTGCCGAAGCCGTACATCCTCAAGGAGACGGCGAAGATCTTCGATCTCCAGGACCCGTCGATCAAGATGAGCAAGTCGGCGTCCACTCCGAAGGGCCTCATCAACCTGCTCGACGACCCGAAGACGACGGCCAAGAAGGTCAAGAGCGCGGTCACCGACACGGACACCGTCATCAGGTACGACACCCAGCAGAAGCCGGGTGTCAGCAACCTGCTGACCATCTACTCGACCCTCACAGGAACCGGTATCGCCGAACTGGAGGAGAAGTACACCGGCAAGGGCTACGGTGCGCTGAAGACGGACCTCGCCGAGGTCATGGTCGACTTCGTGACGCCGTTCCGGGAGCGCACCCAGCAGTATCTGGACGACCCGGAGACGCTCGACTCGATCCTGGCCAAGGGTGCCGAGAAGGCGCGTGCCGTCGCCGCGGAGTCGCTCTCCCAGGCGTACGACAGGGTCGGCTTCCTGCCTGCCAAGCACTGACAACCCGCCACGGCGGCGAGTACCGCGGCCGTGGCGGGTACGGCGGTCAGGACGACAGCGCGTCCGAAAAGGACGACAGTAACGTCCGAGAAGGACGACAGTAACGTCCGAGAAGGACGAAAGCGCGTCCGAAAAGCCAGTACGAGACGAGCACAACACCCGCACGACAGCCGGGATCGGGCGGTACCGCCGTACAGTCGATAGCCGTACCAGCCGAGCGGTCTGCCCTGCCCGCGAGGACCGAGAACCGATACGACGACAGGAGACGACGTGGGGACCGTAACGATCGGTGTGTCGATCGCGGTCCCGGAGCCCCATGGCAGCCTGCTCCAGGAGCGGCGCACGGGCTTCGGTGACCTCGCGGCTTCCGGCATCCCCACGCACGTCACGCTGCTCCCGCCGACGGAGGTCGCCGACTCGGCGCTGCCCGCCATCGAGGCGCACCTGCTCGAGGTCGCCGCCGCCGGGCGACCCTTCCCGATGCGGCTCTCCGGGACCGGCACCTTCCGCCCGCTGTCGCCCGTCGTGTTCGTGCGGGTCGTCGAGGGCGCCGAGTCCTGCACCTGGCTCCAGAAGCAGGTCAGGGACGCCTCCGGGCCGGTGGCGCGCGAACTGCAGTTCCCGTACCACCCGCACGTCACCGTGGCGCACGGTATCGACGACGAGGCGATGGACCGGGCCTTCGAGGAGCTCGCCGGGTACGGGGCCGCGTGGCCGTGCACCGGGTTCGCTCTCTACGAGCAGGGGCCGGACGCGGTCTGGCGGCAGTTGCGGGAGTTCGTCTTCGGCGGTGCGGTGGTGCCTCCGCAGGCCGGGGCGCCCGCCGAGCGTGACACCACGCTGCCGGCGCACTGACGTCCCGTGCACTGACGTCCCGTGCACTGACGTCCCGTGCACTGGCGTCCCGCGCACTGGCGGTGCCCGGTGCGCGGTGTCAGACCGTCAGTCGGCGGAACAGGGGTCGTGGTGCGTGCCGTAGCGCCGACATCGCGTACCGGAGGGCGCCCGGTACCCACACCGTCTCCGAACGCCGTCGCAGGCCCGTCTCCACGGCCGTCGCGACCGCCTCCGGAGTGGTCGCCAGCGCCGTCCGCGGCAGACCGGCCGTCATCCTGGTGACGACGAACCCGGGGCGTACGACCATCACGTGTACGCCGGTGCCGTACAGCGCGTCGCCCAGGCCCTGCGTGAAGACGTCCAGGCCCGCCTTGCTGGACCCGTAGATGAAGTCGGAGCGGCGGGCGCGTTCGCCCGCGACGGCGGAGAGCACCACCAGGGAGCCGTGTCCCTGGGCCTGGAGCGCCCGCGCGCACACCAGTCCGGCCGAGACCGCGCCCGTGTAGTTGGTCTGCGCGACCCGCACCGCCGATACCGGATCCTGCTCGTCCCGCGCCTGGTCGCCGAGTACGCCGAACGCCAGCAGCACCATGTCGATGTCGCCCTCGGCGAAGACCTTGCCGAGCAGGGACTCGTGGGACTCCGGGTCGAGCGCGTCGAAGGCGACGGTACGGGCGTCCGCGCCCAGTCCGCGCAGGTGTTCGGCGGCCTGCTCCAGGGCGGGCGAGGGCCGTCCCGCGAGCCACACTGTGCGGGTGCGCCGGGCGATCAGGCGGCGCGCGGTGGCGAGGGCGATCTCCGACGTACCGCCGAGGATCAGCAGGGACTGGGGGAGCCCGAAAGCGTCCTTCATGACATCTCCTGGAGGTTGAGGCGACGGGGGCGGGGGCGCTGACGTGGGGATGGCCTTGACCGTAGTGGCGAAAAGGCGCCTGACCGCCTTGTCCCGTCGGACCTCGCGGCTCCTCACTGAAACGAGTGATTTTCGGGTGATTAGTGGGATTTCGTCATAGATTGACGTAGTTCTGGGTTCAGAGTCCGCGCGCTCGCCGGCCGCCTGCGATTTCGGGGTACTCACACATTGGTCTCCGAGGCGAGGGCAGAGTCGGATCATGGACTGGCTGAAAAAGCTTCCCGGCGTGGGACCGATGGTCGCCCGCCTGATGGCCACGCACGCGTGGCGGTCGTACGAGCGGCTCGACCGGGTGAAGTGGACGCGGCTCGCCGCGGCGATGACCTTCGTCAGCTTCGTCGCGCTCTTCCCGCTGCTCACCGTGGCCGCCGCGATCGGCGCCGCCACCCTCAGCAGCGAGCAGCAGCAGGACCTTCAGGACAAACTCGCCGAGCAGGTGCCGGGCATCTCCGACCAGCTCGACATCAACTCGCTGGTCGAGAACGCCGGCACGGTCGGTGTCATCGCAGGCGCCCTCCTGCTGTTCACCGGCATCGGCTGGGTCGGTCAGATGCGGGAGTGCCTGCGGGCGGTGTGGGAGCTGCCGGACCCGGAGGTGAACCCCGTCCTCGGCAAGCTCAAGGACGCGGGCGTGCTCGTCGGGCTCGGCGGCGCCGTACTCGTCACCATCGCCGCCTCCACCGTCGCCTCCATGATGGTCGGCTGGACGGCCCGCCAGCTCGGGATCGACGAGAACGGCTGGGGCGGCCTGCTGCTCCAGGTCATCGCGTTCGCCGTCGCCGTACTCGCCGACTTCCTGCTCCTGCTGTACGTCCTGACACTGCTGCCGGGAGTGCAGCCGTCGCGCCGACGGCTCCTGGTCGGCGCGCTGATCGGCGCCCTCGGCTTCGAACTGCTCAAGCTGCTGCTCAGCAGTTATATGAGCGGCGTCGCGTCGAAGAGCATGTACGGCGCCTTCGGCGTGCCCATCGCGCTGCTGCTGTGGATCAACTTCACCTCGAAGCTGCTGTTGTTCTGCGCCGCCTGGACGGCGACGCCGAGCAAGGAGGACGAAGCCCCGGCCGACGAGGCTGAAGCGGATGCCGCCGCGGCCGAGGGACAGGACGGGGTCAGCGACGCCGGCGCATCAGGTCCGGCAGCGGCCAGCGGCGGTTGACCAGGAAGCCACCGGCCGCGATCAGCACGAGGATGCCGCCCGTGACCGCCAGCGCGATCCCCACGCCGCTCGAACCCCCGTCGGTTTCGGCAGCGGCGGCCACCGGCTTCGTGGACGCGTCGCCCGGAGCCGGAGTCGACGCGTTCGCGCCCGGCTGCGCGCTCGACTCGACGCCCCGCGGCGCCACCAGCTCGCCCACCGGCTCGACCTTGCCCGCCGCCTTGAAGCCCCAGTCGAGGAGAGCGGCCGCCTCCTTGTAGACCTCGTTGTGCTCGTCCTTCTCCGGCTTCATCACCGTGACGAGCAGCACCTTGCCGTCGCGCTCGGCGACACCGGTGAAGGTGGCCCCCGCGTTCGTGGTGTTGCCGTTCTTCACACCCGCGATGCCCTGGTACTGCGAGATGTCACTGTCGCCGGTGAGCAGCCGGTTGGTGTTCTGGATCTCGAAGGTCCCGCGGGTCGTCTTGCCCTTCTTGTTCTTCGTCGTCTCGCCCGGGAACTTCGCCGACACCGTCGAGGCGTACTCGCGGAAGTCCTTCTTCTGCAGTCCGGAGCGGGCGAACAGCGTCAGGTCGTACGCCGACGACACCTGGCCCTTCGCGTCGTAGCCGTCCGGACTCACCACATGCGTGTCGAGGGCCTGGAGCTCCTCCGCGTGCGCCTGCATGTCCTTGACCGTCTCGTCGACGCCCTTGTTCATCGCCGACAGGACGTGCACGGCGTCGTTGCCCGAGCGAAGGAAGACGCCGAGCCACAGATCGTGGACCGAGTACGTCTCGTCCTCCTTTATCCCCACCATGCTGGAGCCCGAGCCGATGCCCGCGAGGTCGGAGGGCATGACCTTGTGTTCCGTCGTCTTCGGGAACTTCGGCAGCAGTGTGTCGGCGAACAGCATCTTCAGGGTGCTCGCCGGGGGCAGCCGCCAGTGTGCGTTGTGGGCGGCCAGGACCTCGCCGGACTCGGCGTCGGAGACGATCCAGGAGCGGGCGCTGATGGCCTTCGGCAGCACGGGGGCGCCGGCGCCGAGGTTCACCTGGGTTCCGGCCATGCCCAGTTGTTCGCCGCCCACCGTCGACATGTTCGCCGGGGGAGTGGCCGATTTCGACGGGGTCGGGGACGGGCTCGCGTCCGCGTCCGCGAACGCGGGCGCGGTGAGCGAAAGGGACAGCAGGGAGGCGGATGCGACCAGCATGAACCGCGGGGCGGTCTTGGCGGCGGCGGACGCGGACGAGTTGGTGGCGGGCACGGTCGAGAAAGTACATGGCTCCGGTCGGGAAGTCCCATCGCCCTCCCCACCCCGGCGCCGGCGCCGGGCCGGTGACGGCGATACTGAACCCATGAAGCTCACCCGCCCCGTCTCCTGGTTCCTGCTCGCCTTCGGGGTGTGGAGCTGGGTCATCTGGATCACTTTCATCAAGAATCTGTTCAAGGACGGCAGCGGGCTCGCGTTCGACGACGCGGGCGATCCGACGGCGTACTTCTGGGTGCACCTGACGCTCGCCGTCGTCTCCTTTGTCTTGGGGACGGTTGTCGGGGGCATCGGGTTCCGGGGTGTCCGCGCGCTGCGCGACGCGTCGTCCCAGCAGACGTCGTCGCACCAGACGTCGTCGTAACGGGGGTACAGAGCCGTGGTCGTTGTCTTCGTGCTCATCCTGCTGGCCGTGCTGGCCGCGATCGGGGCACTGCACTGGTACGAGTGGCGCCGTCTGGTGCGCGACACGACCCCGGGGCCGGGGCTCGCCCGACGTCTGGGCACCGGTGTCTTCATCGCCGGGCCGGTGCTGATGGTGGCGGCACTGGGCGCCGAGCGTGGCGGCGCGCCGTTCTGGCTTCAGCGGACGCTGGCGTGGCCCGGGTTCCTGTGGATGGCGGTGTTCCTCTATCTCGGACTGGCGCTGGTGGTGGGGGAGGTCGTACGGCCGCTGCTGCGGCGGGTTCTGGAGCGGCGGGGGGCGGCTGCCCCGCCCGTTGTGGCCGTGCCGCCCGCGGTTGTCGTCGGGTCGGGGCCGCACCGGAGCATCCGTCCTCGGTCTGGCGCGGAATCGGTTTCTCTGGAAGGTGACGGTGTTGACGCGCCAGCCGCTGCGGGCGGACGTTCCGGTACGTCCCCTGCTGCCGGTTCGGCGGCGGGGACCGGGGCCGTGGCTGGGGACGGGGGCGGGGCGGTGGCTGGGGCGGGTGTGGGGCCCTCCCGTCGGCTCTTCGTCTCGCGGGTCGTGGGAGGTGCCGCTGCCGCGGCCGCCGCGGGCACCGTGGGGTACGGGACCTACGGCGTCCTGCGTGGGCCCTCCGTCAAGCGGGTGACCGTGCCGTTGGCCAAACTGCCGCGGTCCGCGCACGGGTTTCGGATCGCCGTGGTCAGCGACATACACCTCGGGCCGGTCCTTGGGCGCGGGTTCGCGCAGCGTGTCGTCGACACCATCAACGCCACTCAGCCCGATCTCATCGCTGTTGTGGGCGATCTGGTCGACGGCACCGTGAAGGACCTCGGGCCCGCGGCGGCTCCGCTCGCCCAGCTCAAGGCCCGGCAGGGGGCCTTCTTCGTCACGGGCAACCATGAGTACTTCTCCGGTGCCGAGCAGTGGGTCGAGGAGGTACGGCGGCTCGGTCTGCGTCCGCTGGAGAACGCGCGCGTGGAGCTGCCCGCGTTCGACCTCGCCGGGGTGAACGACGTGTCGGGCGAGAGTGAGGGCCAGGGCCCGGACTTCGCCAAGGCGCTGGGCGACCGGGACACCTCACGGGCCAGCGTTCTGCTGGCCCACCAGCCGGTCCAGATCCACGACGCCGTCGAACACGGCGTCGACCTCCAGCTCTCCGGCCACACCCACGGAGGCCAGCTCTGGCCGGGCAACTTCGTGGCGGACCTCGCGAACCCGACCCTCGCGGGACTGGAGCGGTACGGGGACACGCAGTTGTACGTGAGTCGGGGTGCGGGTGCTTGGGGGCCGCCCACGCGGGTGGGAGCGCCGTCCGACATCACCGTCGTGGAGCTCGCGTCGCTGCGGGCCTGAGGCGCCGTGGTAGCCATTGTCCGCCCAGCGATCCGACGTTCCTAGCGTCGATGCCACTGAGGCCACGGGGGTGTTCGGGGTCGGTTGAGTCGCTGTCTGCCGGCCGCGGGGCTTCCGATGCATGAGGCGAGCAAATACCTGTGCGCGGGCTGAACTGGCCGACGTCGGCGTGCGTATTGCTCAGGGAGCGGCGCCGACACCGGGCCGTTTCGGCAGGTGGGCTCAAGGAGGAATGGTGACGGATCTCGCACAGCGAGAAGTAGCTCTGCGGATCTACCCCCCAACTCTGGGCGTCGTGGCCCAAGTGACCGTTCTGGTTCTGCTGGGGGAGACAGTGGGGCTCGGTGTGGCCGGTTGGCTCACGGGGCTGGGGTTTACCGCAGTTACGTGGATTCTGCTCTCTCGCGCCCTGCAACAACCTGACGTTCACCGGTGGGGACCTGCTGACAGCGTCACCTTTGGCCGTTTGATCCTGACCGGCGGTGTGGCCGCTCTTGTCGCCAACTCTGTTGGCGGAGACGCTCATCAGCCAGTACTCATCGGGTTGGCCGCGGCCTCCTTGATTCTCGATGCCGGAGACGGTCAGGTCGCTCGCCGCACCGGAACCGCGTCGCGATTCGGCGCACGGTTCGACATGGAAGCGGACTCCGTCCTGGCAATTGTCCTGAGCGTCTTCATCGCGACGTCTCTCGGTTGGTGGGCCGTCTCGATCGGGCTTTTCCGCTACGCCTTCGTACTGGCATCCTGGGCGATGCCTTGGCTGAGCGCTCCGCTGCTCCCCCGAATGTCACGAAAGGTCGTAGCCGCTTCACAAGGAGCTGTATTGGTTGTCGCCAGTGCAGGTTTTCTTCCCCTGCCGATTGCTCAAGCTTGCGTTGCGCTCTCGATTGGCACACTGGTCTGGTCGTTCGCCCTTGATATCGGGTATTTGTGGAGTCAGTCGGCGCTTAAGCGGCTGAGGCTGAGGGAATTGAGCTACAGCAGTGTTTGAATCCGCAGCTTGAATCCGGCGTTTGAATCCGGAGCTTGATCGTTGTAACCCGTCGTACTTGTCGTGGCCCCTTGTGGCCGAAGCGCGCGAGGGGCCCAGCTGCTGGTGACGGCGCCTAACGGGGGCTCAGGCAGTAGATATCGCCTGCGTTTGCCTCATGTGGAAGAGCCATGATGTGAGCGGCCATTTCTTTCGACGAAACCCACTCGTCGAAATTCAGGTTCATGCTCTCGCCCATGGAGACGTTGAAGAGCTCGAACCCCAGTTCCGTCACGCGGTCGAGGCAACGCTGGGCCACCGCACGTTCGATCGTCGTGAACTCGAACGACAGTGCAGGCAACGCCTGGCTGAGGCCGGCCAGTACTGAGGCCTCGAAACCTTCGACGTCGATCTTGGCGAATGCGGGCGTACCGTAAGTTCTGATGAGATGGTCGAGGGTCACGACCGGCACGTCCATCTCCTCGTCCCATACCTGGTCCTGCCAGCCACGTGCCCCGTCGGCGGCCTTGATGAATTCCGCCGATGCTGTGGATACGGTGGGGTTCGCCGAGTTGACGTAGAACTTCGCCGCTCCCTCGTTCGCCCCGCACACGGCTTCGACCGCCACCACTTCTTCGTCGCCGGCGTAGATTTCCCGGATGGCGCGGATGCACAGCGGTTGTGGCTCCACGGCCGTTACGCGTGCCCCGATCCGACGAAAACTGCCGATGCGGTCACCGACGTGGGCCCCGATGTCGAAAACGAGGTCGCCGGGCCGTACGAACTGTGCGTAGAAAGCGTCCATCGCCGCGTCCTGGCCGGCGTTTCCGTAATAGAAATCGAGTGACCGGAGGATAGGAGAAGCGGTCGGATCGGCCTTGAGGGATTCTATTGCATCGCTGTTTACGTTCATATGGGATGGTACCCCGGCGGAGACGTCGTGCAACGTGTGGATGTGAAGTCGATCGGAACGGAACTCGAATGATTGTTTCAGGGTTCGGGCTCTCGCTGCCCTGGGTGGGCGGTTCGAGCTTCCTGTAATTAATTCCTTGTCTGGAATTTCCGAAGGCGTTCCGTGGCGTTCCGTGGCGGTCCGGCGGCCTGGATGCCGCCGCGCCGGCCACGGGGCCATCGGGTCGACCGGGGCACCACAACCGGTTGTCGTCGGTTGGGGTGCAACCGGTCATCAAGGGGACGGCGTTGAACCGTACGCGGTCAGGAACCGGTCGCGGAAGTCGCTCATCTTCCACACCGGGGTCTGCTGATTGGGCTGCAGCCCGTCCGTCCAGCCCCAATCGGCGATCTTGTCGAGGACCTTCGGATCCTTGGCGACGATCGAGACCGGCACGTCACGGCTGGCGTTGTTGCCGCTGACCCGGGCGATGGGCTGATGGTCGCCGAGGAAGATGAGCACGGTGTTGTCGTTGCCGTACCTCACCAGGTAGTCGATGAGGCTGGTCACCGAGTACTGGATGGACTTGCCGTACTCCTCCTTCGACCTGGTGGAGTTGGTGAGGAGTTCCGACGGGTCCGTGCCCTCTTTCTCGATGGCGTCGTAGATCGAGCCGTCGCCGACCTGGTCCTGGGGGACCGTCTTGGGGATGGGCCCCCAGGGCTGGTGGCTGGAGGTCAGGATGATCTCCGACATCAGGGGCTTGTCCTGCTTCTTGCCGTGCTCCAGCCGTTCGAACGCGGTCAGGGCGTACTGGTCGGGCATCGTCGACCAGCTGAACTTCGGTCCCTTGTAACCCAGTTCGTGGGCGTCGTACACGTTGTCGAGGCCGAAGAACTTCGCTTCCGGCCAGGTCTTCTGGACGCCCGGCATGATGCCGACCGTGCGCCAGGCGCCTGTCTTCTGGAAGGCGCTGGTGAGGGTCATGTGGTCGCCCGTGGAGACGGTGCGGTAGCGCTGCTGGTTGTTGATCCACAGGCCCGACAGGAAGGTGGAGTGGCCCAGCCAGCTGCTTCCGCCGTACGTCGCCGAGGTGAGCCAGCCGCTCTCTGCCGCGAACCCCGCCTTGCGCAGCTTCTCGTTCTCGGCTGTGAGCGTCGCGTTCACCCCCGGCGCGATGATCGGGTCCTCGATCGCGCTGCGGCCGTAGCTCTCGATGAAGGTGATCATCATGTCCTTGCCGCGCAGGTCGGTCAGCAGCTGGGCCGGCGGGGTGTTGGCGAAGGCGTCCTTCTTGGCCACCTTGGCGAACTCCGCCTCGTCCCGCAGGGTCGACTGCACCGCCTGTACCCGGATACGGACGAGGTTGGCCGAACGGTCGGCGGCGACCGGCATGTCGGCGGTGAACTGCACGCCGAGCGCGGCGCAGGTGACCCAGACGGTGCCGAACACCAGCGTCGTGCGGGTCGCGATGACGCTGTGCCGGGCCATGATGTTGCCCAGCCGGACGACCGCCAGCGTCATGGCGACGAGCACGACGACGACGAGAGCCAGAATCGCGACGACGGCCGCGAGCGTGCCCGTCTCGCCGATCGTGTCCTTGAGGTACGTATGCGCGTCGCCGAACAGGGTCCAGTCGAGGACCGGGTTGAAGTCCCGCCCGAGGTATTCCTTGAAGCCCATGTCGAGGAAGTTCAGGACCATTTGCACGCCGAGGGCCAGTCCCGCGAGCGCCGCGACCACGACGCGCGGCCTGCGCGGAAGGGCGATCAGAATCGCGGCGCCGAAGATCGCCTCCACCGGGATGCGCACGAAGGCGAGCAGCATCACGCCGGCGGCGTTGTTCGACATGAGCAGGGTGAACAGCACGAGCGCGGTGGCGAGACCGGTGGTGGTCCACGCCGCCACCTTCGCGGCAACGGGGTACCTGTCACGCCAGCCGTGCCAGACGCGCCGGCCACGCCGCCCGCGACCCGAGGCCGTTTCGGGCGTGGCTTCGGGGGCGGGTGCCGCGGTGGGCTCCGCCGTGGCTTCGGCGGCCGGTTCCGCGACGGCTTCCGGCGTGGGTTCGGAAGGGGCCTTGGCAACGGCTTCCGGCTTGGGCTCGGAAGGGGCCTTGGCAACGGCTTCCGGCTTGGGCTCGGGAGGGACCTCGGCGACGGCTTCCGGTTTGGGTTCGGAAGGGGCCTTGGCTGTGGGCTCCGGCGTGGGGTCGGCGGCGGCGGCCTCGGTGGCGGGTTCCGGCTTCGGCTCGGCGGCGGCCTCGGAAGGGACCTCGGCAGTGGGCTCCGGCGTGGGCTCGGCGGCGGCCTCCGGCGTCAGCCCCTCCTCCTGAGGCGCCTGCGTCTCATCCGTCGTCTCGCTCGATATCGGCGGCTGGCGAGAGCTCGTGTTGAACGACAACCCTGCGGTCCTTCCCTGCGAAGCGCTGTGCTGGTGCTGCGGATCAGCCCGGACAAGTCGGGCCGCTACCGCCTGTATCTGTGTACGGCGGCGCAACGGTCCCTGTTCAATCACCCAGGTCCGCTTCCGGTCAAGCGGATCACCGTTTCCCGTCAAGCCGACTCACACAGGCTCGCCAGGGGCCGGGAAAGACTCAGGCCCGTCCCCGCGCGGGCAGCGACACCGTCACCGCCAGGCCCTCGCCCGGCGACGTCCGCACCGACACCTCGCCCCCGTGTGCCGTCACCACGCCCTGCACTATCGCCATGCCGAGCCCGCTGCCCGCACCGCCGCCCGCCCGGAAGAAGCGGTCGAAGATGCGTGCCGCGTCGTCCTCCGGGAGCCCGGGACCCTCGTCCGCGACACACAGTCGTACGACACCGTCCGCGCGCTCCAGACCCAGCCGCACCGGTACCTCCGCGGACGTGTGGGTGCGTACGTTCCCCACGAGGTTGCCCAGTACCTGGCGCAGGCCGGACTCGTCGGCGTGCACGAGGAGAGTGCCCTCGGCGCCCACGGTCACCGGGCGGCCGGGCTGCTGGGCGCGCAGGTCCTCCGCCGCGTCCCGCACCAGACGGCTCAGGTCGACGTTCTTGAAGCGGAGTTCGGGACGCTGGTCGAGCCTGGCGAGGGTGAGCAGTTCGTCCACCAGGCGGCCCATGCGGTCGGCCTCCGCGTGCATCCGGTCCCAGGCCCGTCTGCGCTCGGCCGGATCGGGCAGCATGCCTTTCTCGATGAGCTGGAGATAGCCGCGTATCGCCGACAACGGGGTACGCAGCTCGTGCGAGGCGTCCCCGACGAACCGGCGCAGCTGGGCCGCGCTGTTCTCCCGCGTCCGGTGTGCCGATTCGACCTGGTGGAGCATGGAGTTGAGGGCGATCCGCAGCTGTTCGACCTCCTGGGTCGGATGGCGGTTGGAGGGCACCCTCCGGGTGAGATCCCCCTCGGCGATCGCGGAGGACGTCTCCACCATGTCCTCCAGCGGCCGCATCCGGCGGCGCACGCTGAACATCGTCAGGCAGCCGAGCAGGGCCAACAGCAGGGCGCCCATCGCCACATCGAGCTTGAGTGCCTTCGCGATGCCGTTGTGCAGCCCGTCGGTGGAGTTGGCGAGCAGGATGTAGGTGCCGTCGGCCAGCCGCGTCCCCGTCACCCGGTACTCGGCGTCCTTCACGGTGACGTCGTGCGGTTCGGGGTCGGTGGCGAGTGCGCGCGGGTCGTCCACGGCGGCGGCCAGCGCGAGTTGGGAATCGGTCAGCTTGAGGCCGCCGATGGAGACGGCGCTCCCGGCCCCGTCGACGGCCGTGAAGATCGAGTTCGATGTCGGCGAGGACGCGGTGTCCGACTCCGGTTCGAGCCGGTCGCGTATGAAGGCCAGCGCGCTCAGCGAGTCGATCTGCCGCATGGTGAGCTCCGAACTGCCCAGACCGTCACGCGTCTTGGTCAGGTTCGCGTCGATCTGGTCGAGCAGGTAGTGCCGCATGCCCATCAGGCTCACCGCGGTCGCCACGATGATGCCCAGAGCCAGCAGGGCCACGTTCGCGAGCGTGAGGCCGCCGCGCAGCGAGTGGATCCCGTGGTGGTGGCGGGACCGGGTCTTCTTCACGGACGGGATCACCGCGCGCCAGATACTCATGCGAGCCCGTATCCGACGCCCCGCCGGGTCTGTATTACTGGCGGGCCCAGCGGTTCGAGCTTGCGCCGCAGATAGCTGATGTACGTCTCGACCACGGTCGACTCGGCGGAGTGCTCGTACTGCCATACGTGGCGCAGGAGTTGCTCCTTGGAGACGATCCGGCCGCCGTTGCGGACGAGGAAGCGCAGCAGGGCGTACTCGGTGGGGGTGAGCTCCACCGTGTGGTCGCCGCGGTGCACGCGGTACGTCGTCTCGTCCAGCTCCAGGTCGCCGTACCGCAGGGGCGGGCGCTCCGGCAGGACGTCCGCCGGGCGCGTGCGGCGCAGTACGGCCGTGACCCGGGCGACCACCTCGTCGATGTTGAACGGCTTGGTGATGTAGTCGTCACCGAAGCCGAGCGCGCCCACGATCTCGGCCGGCGCGTCCCGTGCGGTGAGGAACACGACCGCCAGATCCGGCTGGCGTACGCGCAGTTCGCGGCCCAGCGCCCGGCCGTCGCCGTCCGGCAGCATCACGTCGAGCAGTGCCGCGTCGGGGCGGGTGCGCTCGGCCAGCGTGAGCGCCTGGCGCACGGTGCTCGCCGCCATCACCTCGAAGCGGTGGTAGCGCAGGGCGATGGTGAGCACGTCGGCGATGCTCGGCTCGTCCTCTACGACGAGGACCGTGGCTCCCTCGTGAACGGTCATGCCCCCAGTATCGGCGGCGCCACCGACAGCGGGCCCGTTCCGCTCCTTGGAGTTCCTTGAGAGTCATGCCCAAGTGCTGCCGCGCACCAGGGAGTTCTCGACATCCTGAGGGCTCAGGACCCGGGGGACATGACAAAGGAGCGTTGAGCGTGGCGACATTGGCGCGGTGGTGCTATCGGCACCGGCTGGTGGTCCTGTTGCTGTGGGTGGGGGCGCTGTTCGGACTCGGCTTCGCGGGTACGGCCGCGGGCACGAACTACGCGGACACCTTCTCTCTTCCCAACACGGACTCCAAGCGGGCGTACGACCTGATGGAGAAGGCCTTCCCCGAGCGGGCGGGTGACACCGACACGGTGGTGTGGAAGGTCGACAGCGGATCGGTGCGGGACGAGTCGGTACGGTCCCGGATCGAGCCCGCGCTCGTCGAGATCGGGAAGATGAAGGGCGTCGGCGCGGTCACCGACCCGTACGCGGACGGGGGCGCCGCGCAGATCAGCAAGGACGGGCGGATCGCGTACGCCCAGGTCACCTTCGCCGAGCAGGCGAACTCGGTACCCAAGGAGCTCGTCCAGGACGTCGTCGACACCGCGCAGGACGCCGAACGCGACGGCCTCGACGTGGAGTTGGGCGGCCAGGCGATCCAGCGCGTCCAGGAACCGCCGACCGGCCTCGCCGAACTCGTGGGTGTCGGAGCGGCCGCGGTCGTCCTGTACCTGGCCTTCGGCTCGTTCTTCGCGATGCTCCTGCCGCTCGCCATCGCCGTCTTCGGCGTGGGCACCGGCATGTTCTCCACCCAGCTCCTCAGCCATGTCACCAACGTGCCCGAACTCGCCTCGCTGCTGGCCACCCTGATCGGCCTCGGTGTCGGGATCGACTACGCGCTGTTCATCGTCACCCGGCACCGGCGCGGCATCATGCGCGGCGAGAAGCCTGAGGACGCGGCGGTCACCGCTCTCAACACCTCGGGCCGCGCGGTGCTGTTCGCGGGCGGCACGGTGGTGATCGCGCTCGCCGGCATGCTCGTGATGAACCTGCGCTTCCTGGACGGCGTCGTCATCGGCACGGCCGTCACCGTCGTCCTGAGCGTCCTCGCCGCGGTCACCCTGCTGCCCGCGCTGCTCGGCCTGCTCGGCACCCGGGTGCTCAGCCGCCGCCAGCGGCGAAAGCTCGCGGCCGAAGGACCGCAGCCGGACCGTACGAGCGGCCTGGCCGTGCGCTGGTCCGCGACCGTCGAGCGGAACCCGCGGAAGGTCGCCGCGCTGGCCCTCGTCGTCATGGCGGTCCTCGCGCTGCCGTTGCTGTCGCTCCGGCTCGGTACGACCGACCAGGGCAACGACGACGCCACGACGACCACCCGGCAGGCGTACGACCTGCTGGCCGAGGGCTTCGGCCCCGGCTTCAACGGCCCCCTCCAGGTGGTCACGGAGAACCCCGACACCGACGCTCTGGTCACCGGCATCCGCGACACCGAGGGAGTCGCCCAGGTCGCCGCCCTGCCGCCCGGCCAGGGCGTCACGGTGATCCAGGTCGTGCCGACCACCTCACCGCAGTCCGTCGAGACCGACGAGCTCATCGACACCCTGCGCGACCAGGTGATCCCGGACGCGGGCGTCAGTGCCCACGTCGGCGGCGTGACAGCCGTCTCCAAGGACTTCAGTTCCGTGACCGCGGACCGGCTGCCCTACTTCATCCTGGCGATCATCGGCCTGGGCTTCCTGCTCCTCATGGTCGCCTTCCGCTCGATCGTCGTACCGCTCACCGCGGCGGTGATGAACCTGATCGCGGCCGCCGCGTCCTTCGGCGTACTCGTCGCGGTCTTCCAGTACGGCTGGGGCCTGGACCTGCTGGGTCTGGGCAAGGAAGGCCCCATCAACTCCTTCCTCCCCGTCATCATGCTCTCGCTCCTCTTCGGCCTCTCGATGGACTACCAGGTGTTCCTGGTGAGCCGGATGCACGAGGAATGGGTGCACACGAAGGACAACGCGCGAGCGGTCCGCGTCGGCCTGGCGGAGACCAGCCGGGTCATCAACTCCGCCGCCCTGATCATGGTCTGCGTCTTCCTGGCCTTCGTGCTGAGCGGCGACACCGGCGCCGCGATGGCGGGCGTCGGCCTGGCGGCCGCGGTCGCCCTCGACGCCTTCATCCTGCGTACGGCCCTGGTGCCGGCCGCGATGCACCTGCTCGGCAACTCCAACTGGTGGCTGCCCGCCGGACTGGAGAAGCGGCTGCCGCACCTGGCGGTCGAGCCGAAGGAGGACGCCGAGCCCGCATCTGTCACGGCCTCGACCGGCGCCACCGTGGTGCACGGCTTCGTCCGCGACGGCGAGGGCACGCCGCTCGACGGCGCGGTCGTCATCCTGCTCTCCAAGGGCGGGCGTCAACTGGACCGGGTGGATTCCCTGGCCGACGGCTCGTACATCGTCTCGGCCCCGGCCCCGGGCACCTATCTGCTGGCGGCGACGGCCCCCTCGTACGCGTCCCGCGCCCGGCACGTGGTCGTGACCGATGAACCCCTGGTGCACGACGTGGAGTTGGCCGACGAGGAGGTCGACGCGGTCAACTGAGGCGCGTTGCCCGAGATTCGTGGGGGCGTGCTCCGGGAGGGTTGGTGTACTCCGGGAGCATGCCCCTCAGCGCTTCTTCGCGGGGTCCGGCAGCGCCTTCGTCATTCCCGGCAGGAAGTCCGTGAACAGCTCGTGCACCTCGTGGACGAGGGGCCGCAGGATGCGGAAGCGCGCCAGGGAGACGCCGCGCGAGGTGAGGCGGGCGCCGCGTTCGGCCAGCCGGTAGCTGCGTTCACGTCCCTCGGTCCGGTCGAAGACCCAGTACAGGACCAGCCCCATCTGGGAGAGCCACATCAACTCCGGGAGTATGTCGCGGAGTTCCTCCGGCACCTTCGTCTTCGCCCCGGAGAGCACCTCGCGGTGGACGCTGATGGCCTCCGCGCGCGCGTGCGCCGATTCGGGGGAGAAGGGGCTGAGCGGGCTGTCCGGGTCGGCGGCGTTCTTGAAGAACTGCACCGCGAACTCGTGGTACGGCGTGGCGATGTCCAGCCACGCCTTGAGCACCCCGCCGAGCCGGGCCTCCAGATCGGTCTCACGGTCCAGGACCTCACGGGCCGCCGCCTGGTGCTCGGTGGCGATCCGGTCGTAGAAGCCCTGGATCAGGTGTTCCTTGCCGGCGAAGTAGTAGTACGCGTTGCCGACGGAGACCCCGGCCTCCTGTGCGATGGCCCGCATGGTCGTCTTGTCGTAGCCGCGTTCCTGGAACAGCCGCATCGCCGTTTCCAGGATCAGAGCGCGGGTCTGCTCGCTCTTCGCGGGCCCTTTCTCGGGTACTGGCGCTTTGTCGGGGCCGGGGCTGTCTGTCGGTGCTGGCACGGTAGGAGCCTAACGAGTGGAGCAGGTGCCGCTCGCGCAGCCGGGAGCGTTGTAGGTCCAGCCCGACCGGGGGTGGTACACCCATCCGTCGGCGCCGTAGTAGGCGCTCCCGGCACCGGCCTTCTGGTTCGCGCGCCACTTGGCGGCGGCGAGCATCGCACCCCTCGCGAGACGCGCGCCCGACGGGGTGCTCAGCCGGTGGGCGAGAGGCCGGTGTTCGCGCAGCGCCCAGAGACAGACCACCCACGCGGCGGACCCCCGGTAGACCTGCCCGCCGTCCCCCACGACGGTGATCTCCTCAAGGGTGACCGAGTGGTCCAGCTCCGGGAACCGCCCCCTGGCCTCGTCGGACCCGGCCGCGACGAACCGCAGCGGCACGAGTTGTGGCTGCTTGCCCAGCCAGTCGCGCAGGAAGGAACAGAGCGAGCACTGGGCGTCGTACAGGACGGTGAGCCCGAGGACCGGGACGCCGCGTGCGCCCCGGCCCTCCGTGGCCGCCGAGTCCGGCCGGGTCACCGTGCTCACGCCCCGGCCGACGGAGCGATCCAGTCCGTCGGCGTGACGGGCGGCAGCTGCTCCCGCTCCATGAGCCCCCGGCGCCGGATCTTGTTGAGCACGTACACGTTGCCGAGGTGCATGACCCCGAGCACCAGCAGCACCACGCCGAGCTTGGTCGACAGGGCCTCGAAGATCCCGCGGGCGTCCACGATCTCGTCGTCCCCGTTCAGATAGAGCGCGACGAAGCCCAGGTTGACCAGGTAGAAGCCCACCACCAGCAGATGGTTGACGGCTTCGGCGAGCTTCTCGTTCCCGTGCAGTACGTCGGCCAGGAAGATCCGCCCGTTGCGGCTCAGCGTGCGCGCCACCCAGACCGTCAGCGCGATGCTGACCAGCAGATAGATGACGTACGAGACGACCGTGAGGTCCATGTCCCCACCCCTCCATGCTTTCTTGAACGCGTTCAAAACGCTGTCGAGAAAGAATGTAGACCTGCTTTTGAACATGTTCAAGTCGGGGGGTGGGGATTAGGGGTGGGGGCGGGGGGTCAGGCCTGGCGGCTGAGCTCCGGCCGCTTGCTGTAGTCCGTGAGACCGATGACGTTCCCCCAGGGGTCGGCGAACTCGACGGTCCAGCCGGTGGCGCCGCGGAAGGGCGCGTCGAGGGTCATGACACCGGCCGTGGTCAGCTCTTCCGCCGTGCCCCGCGCGTCCCGCACCTCCAGCCACACCCGCGGCGACGCCCACACCGGCGCCCGCCGGCTCAGCTCCTGGTCCAGGCGCAGCAACAGGCCAGGCGTCTCCTTGCCCACCTTCAGCAGGGCGATCCCGGCCTCGTCCAGCCGGAACGACACGGGGAAACCGGCCTGCTCGTAGAAGCTCACCGCCTCGTCGAGGTTCCCGACAGGCAGCAGTACGTTGTCGAACCCGAGCAGCTCGTACGACTCATCATCTGACATGTCGTCAGATTAGGTGGACGCGCTCCGGGAGCCCCGGGGGCTGACCGTGGGGGTCACCCGTTGGGGGGAGGCGGGTGACATTCCCCCTGGTTAGGCTGAATCGACAGGCGAGCCTCCGTCGCATGGGAGCAACCATGAGCGCCGCATCCGGGAACGGGCTCGACGACGAACCGTCGTACCGCTGGCCGATCCCGCCTCCCGAGGGCTGGACCGCGGACGACCTCGACCGGATTCCGGGCCTCCCGCCGCACACGGAGTTGATCGACGGGAGTCTCGTCTTCATGAGTCCGCGGACCCGATTCCATAGCGGCACGCTAGGGCTGCCGCCGTCGGAGATGAGGAGTTCGGCGTCGCCGACCGCGTAGTCGCGGTAACCGTCGCCGTTGAAGTCGTCCGCGTACTTGGCGGGGGTGGCGGCGGTCGCGGTGCCCGTCGTGGCTGTGAGCAGTCCGCCGGTCGGCGAGGCGGCCGCGGCCGTCACGAGGGTCAGGCGACGGGTCTTGCTCGTGGCGGTTCCTGTCAACTGCGTGCGTTTCTGCGGTGCGCGGGGCGCCTTCCGGCTGCCCGCCGTGATCGGGGAGGTCCCCGCCGACCGGTCCAACAGGGCTGGCACGGGAGTACACAGAAGACGTGTGGTCAGACGGGAGGGTTGTGCTGGATCAGGCGCCACTTGGACCGGGTGCACGGGTTCGGGTGTCACCCCGAGGCGCCGCGATCAGCATCCATATAGGGCTGTGAGGCGGCGGCAAGGCCCGGGTGTCCGCCCGCCCCACCCACGTATCCGGGGAGCCGACTTCTCTCCCGGCCCTCCGCTCCTGCAAGATGACCGACAGCCCTGTCGGCCATTTGGCCCGCATGCCCGTCCAGCGGCCCTCGCGTGGAGACCAGGAGAGACCCCTTGACCGACCAGCCCCAGCCGCCCCATCAGCCGCCCCATCAGCCCTCGGACCAGCCGCCCGGCTACGGCTATCCGAGCCCCGGTTCCGTCCCGCCCCCCGGGGGTCCGGGACCTTACGGCGCCGGTCCGGCGGGCGCCTACCCGCCGCCAGGTGACTACCCGCCGCCCGGCGACTACCAGCAGCCGGGCGCGTACCAGCAGCCCGGCCAGTACGGCTACCCGCAACAGGGTTACCCGATGGGCGCCGTGGCGCCCGGCATGTACACCGGCGACCCCAACGCCCCGTACGGCTACGACCCTTACGGCCGCCCGTACTCCGACAAGTCGAAGATCGTCGCGGGGATCCTCCAGCTCACGCTCGGAAGCCTCGGCATCGGGCGCTTCTACATCGGCAGCGTCGGTATCGGCATCGCCCAGCTCTTCACCTGCGGAGGCCTGGGCATCTGGGCGCTGATCGACGGAATCCTGCTGCTGACCGGCAACACCACCACGGACTCCCAGGGGCGGATCCTGCGTGGCTGAGCCCGGCTCCGGGCGAGGTGCCGGGCCGGGGACCGTCCTGCGGCACCCGGCGACGGCGCCCCTCGCGGTGTTCGTCGCCGGGGTCGCGGGCGCCGGCTACCTCTACGGCACCGATCCGCACGAGCCGGGGCATCTGCTGCCCCAGTGCCCCTTCCGCTACGTCACCGGGCTGCTCTGCCCGGCCTGCGGCGGCACCCGCATGGTGTACGACCTGATGCACGGCCAGTTCGCGGCGGCCTGGCACGACAACCGGGTGCTCCTGCTGGCCTCCCCGTTCGCGTTGATCCTGCTGGGGCGCTGGTTCCTGGAGGGGGTGCGGGGGCGTCGCTGGCGACCGACGCTGAGCTCCCGGGGCCAACTGCTGGTACTGGTGGTGGCCGTGGCGTGGACTGTGGCCCGTAACGTCGTATGAGGCCCTGAGAGCCGCCGAGTTGAGGCCGGAGTCCTGCGGCCGGGCTCGCCGCGTCAAGGCAGCAGCCCTGCGGCCGAGTTGACCGTGGGTCACGGAAACGCCGTGAATTTAGTCAGAATTTGATCACGGATCTGGAACAATCCATCTCGATCTGACGTTCTACCCCCACCCTCCCCCGCAGCCTCTCTATGCTTCCGACGTCACAGGGGGGATGACGCGACACGTCGTACGTCATCGCAGGTGGCGTATTTCGCCATGAATTCCCTCCTGGATCCCCGGAGCACTCCGCTTCGGTCTCTCATCGGTCATTCCAGGAGCAACTCTCATGTCTGTCCCCACCCCTGACGCCCCGTACGGCGTCGACCACCAGGGCCGCCCGCTGTCGGACAAGTCCAAGATCACCGCGGGCCTCCTCCAGCTCTTCCTGGGTGGCTTCGGTATCGGCCGTTTCTACGTCGGTTCCACCGGCGTTGCCATCGCCCAGCTCTTCACCTGCGGTGGCCTCGGCGTATGGGCCCTGATCGACGCGATCCTGTTCTTCACGAGCAACGACCGCACGGACAAGCAGGGTCGCGTCCTGCGCGGCTGACGCCGCCACACGACGACGAGGGCCCGCAGCCGGTACAGCGCCAGACGCTGACGGCCGAGCCGGGGCCCCCGGCCGACGCCGGTTCCCGAGGACCACAACCAGGTCCTGGGAACCGGCGTTTCGTCGTTCACCGACAGCCGTTGTCAGTGGTGCGTACCAGCGTCCGGGGAATGGATCCCGTGACGTCGCCGTGGGAAGACGAATCCAGGGAGGAGTACGTCCAAGAGCCGGCCGACAAGGGCGACTTGGACAGGCCGGCACCCGGAGCTGGAGCGGCTCGCCGACCGCGTCACGCACAAGGTGACTTTGAAGCAGATACGGGCGGCGTTGGCCGCGTGAGCGTCCCGCAAGCGCGAAGCCCCGCCCCCGGTACGCGACCGGGAACGGGGCCGTGAGCGACGTACGACCGCGAAGGCGGAAACCGTCAGAACCGACGCGTGATCAGCGCCCGCTTGACCTCCTGGATCGCCTTTGTGACCTCGATGCCGCGCGGGCAGGCGTCCGTGCAGTTGAACGTGGTGCGGCAGCGCCACACGCCGTCCTTGTCGTTGAGGATCTCGAGGCGCTGCTCGCCCGCTTCGTCGCGCGAGTCGAAGATGAAGCGGTGGGCGTTGACGATGGCGGCCGGGCCGAAGTACTGGCCGTCGTTCCAGAACACCGGGCACGAGGACGTGCAGGCGGCGCAGAGGATGCACTTCGTCGTGTCGTCGAAGCGCTCACGGTCCTCGGCGGTCTGGAGGCGCTCGCGGGTCGGCTCGTTGGTGTCCTTCGTGATGAGGAAGGGCATCACGTCGCGGTACGCCTGGAAGAACGGGTCCATGTCGACGATCAGGTCCTTGAGGACCGTCAGCCCCTTGATGGGCTCGACAGTGATCGGCTTCTCGGGGTTGATGTCCTTGATCAGCGTCTTGCAGGCAAGTCGGTTCTTGCCGTTGATCCGCATGGCGTCCGAGCCGCAGATGCCGTGCGCGCAGGAGCGACGGAAGGTGAGGGTTCCGTCCTGGTCCCACTTGATCTTGTGGAGGGCGTCGAGGACACGCTCCTTCGGGTCGATCTCCAGCTGGAAGTCTTCCCAGACCGCCTCGGCCGAGACCTCGGAGTTGAAGCGGCGGATGCGGAACGTGGCGGTGATGTACGGGGTGTCGGCGAAGCCGGCCTCCGGCGCACCGGCGCTGTCCGCCTTGTCCAGGGTGGGGGTAGCCATCAGTACTTACGCTCCATCGGCTGGTAGCGGGTCTGGACGACCGGCTTGTAGTCGAGACGGATCGACTCGGTGCCGTCGTCGCCGACCTCGCGGTACGCCATGGTGTGGCGCATGAAGTTGACGTCGTCGCGGTTCGGGTAGTCCTCGCGGTAGTGACCGCCGCGGGACTCCTTGCGCGCCAGGGCGGAGACCGCCATCACCTCGGCCAGGTCGAGCAGGTTGCCCAGCTCGATGGCCTCCAGGAGGTCCGTGTTGAAGCGGCGGCCCTTGTCCTGGATCGAGACGTTCAGGTAGCGCTCGCGCAGCTCCGCGATCTTCTCGACCGCCGTCTTGATCGTCTGCTCGGTGCGGAACACCATCACGTTGGCGTCCATGCACTCCTGCAGCTCGTTGCGCAGGACCGCGACCCGCTCGGTGCCCGTGGAGGCGCGCAGGTGCTCGACCTGCGAGACGACCTGCGAGGCCGGGTTCTCGGGCAGCTCGACGTAGTCGGCCTTCGCCGAGTACTCCGCCGCGGCGATGCCCGCGCGCTTCCCGAACACGTTGATGTCCAGGAGCGAGTTGGTGCCGAGGCGGTTGGCGCCGTGGACGGACACGCACGCGACCTCGCCGGCCGCGTACAGGCCGGGAACCACGGTCGTGTTGTCGCGCAGCACCTCACCCTGGACGTTCGTCGGGATGCCGCCCATCGCGTAGTGCGCGGTGGGCTGGATCGGGATCGGGTCCGTGTACGGCTCGATGCCCAGGTAGGTGCGCGCGAACTCGGTGATGTCCGGGAGCTTGGCGTCCAGCTGCTCCGGGGGAAGGTGCGTCAGGTCCAGATAGACGTGGTCGCCCTCGGGACCGCAGCCGCGGCCTTCGCGGATCTCCGTGTAGATGGACCGGGACACGACGTCGCGCGACGCCAGGTCCTTCATGACCGGCGCGTACTTCTCCATGAAGCGCTCGCCGTCCTTGTTGCGGAGGATGCCGCCCTCACCGCGGGCGCCCTCCGTCAGCAGGATGCCCATGCGCCAGATGCCGGTCGGATGGAACTGGAAGAACTCCATGTCCTCCAGCGGCAGCCCACGGCGGTAGACCGCGGCCTGGCCGTCACCGGTCAGCGTGTGCGCGTTCGACGTCACCTTGAAGAACTTGCCGGTGCCGCCGGACGCGTAGATCACGGACTTCGCCTGGAAGACGTGGATCTCGCCGGTCGCGAGCTCGTACGCGACGACGCCCGCGGACCGCTTCACACCGTCGACCTCGGTGATCAGCTGGTCGAGGACGTAGAACTCGTTGAAGAACTCCACGCCCTCCTTGACGCAGTTCTGGTACAGCGTCTGGAGGATCATGTGGCCGGTGCGGTCCGCGGCGTAGCAGGACCGGCGGACCGGGGCCTCGCCGTGGTTGCGGGAGTGCCCGCCGAAGCGGCGCTGGTCGATCGTCCCGTCGGGCGTCCGGTTGAAGGGCAGGCCCATCTTCTCCAGGTCGAGGACCGAGTCGATGGCCTCCTTCGCCAGGATCTCGGCGGCGTCCTGGTCGACCAGGTAGTCGCCGCCCTTGACGGTGTCGAAGGTGTGCCACTCCCAGTTGTCCTCCTCCACGTTGGCGAGCGCGGCGGCCATGCCGCCCTGCGCGGCGCCCGTGTGGGAGCGGGTGGGGTAGAGCTTCGTCAGCACGGCGGTGCGGCTGCGCTTCGTCGCCTCGATGGCGGCGCGCATACCGGCGCCGCCGGCGCCGACGATGACGGTGTCGTACTTGTGGATCTTCATGAGTGGTTGCCTCAGCCCCGTGCCTAGCGGATGTTCGGGTCGAAGGTGAAGATCACCAGCGTGCCCAGCAGAATCGTGAACACCGTGGCGGTGTAGAGCAGGCCCTTCAGCCACAGGCGCGTGTTGGCGCGCTCCGCGTAGTCGTTGATGACCGTACGCAGGCCGTTGGAGCCGTGCAGCATCGCGAGCCACAGCATCGCGAGGTCCCAGGTCTGCCACCACGGGGACGCCCAGCGGCCGGCCACGAAGGCGAAGCCGATCTTGGAGACGCCGCCGTCGAGGACGAGCTGGATGAGCAGGTGGCCGAGGACCAGGACGACCAGGACGATGCCGGACAGGCGCATGAAGAGCCAGCCGTACATCTCGAAGTTGCCACGGGTCGACTTCGGGGTCTTCTTGGTCCGCTGGCGCGGGGCCTCGATGAGCGGCGCCGGGTTGTCGACGCTGTACGCCGAGAACTCGTCCGCGCCTTCGACGGGGCCGATGCCGGATGCGCCGGTTTCGGCGGAGACTGTGTTGTTCGCCATGGGCTGTGTCAGCTCCCGAAGACTTCGCGGAATGCGTGACCGAGGACGGGGTAAAGGGCCCCCGCCATCAGCACGACCCAGATACCGACGACGGACCAGAGCATCTGCTTCTGGTAGCGCGGGCCCTTCGACCAGAAGTCGACGGCGATGACCCGCAGGCCGTTGAGCGCGTGGAAGAGGATGGCGGCGACGAGGCCGTACTCCAGCAGCGCGACGAGCGGCGTCTTGTACGTGGCTACGACCTTGTCGTAGTCCTCGGGGGATACACGGACGAGAGCGGTGTCCAGCACGTGTACGAACAGGAAGAAGAAGATGAGGACGCCGGTGACTCGATGAGCCACCCAGGACCACATTCCTTCCCGGCCGCGGTACAGCGTTCCAGCCGGCACGGAAAAACCCTCCGAAAGCGGGGATTGGGGCCGCGCCGCCATCTTCTACTAAGTAAGTACAGCGGTGTCGGACGGGCCCGGCCGGGTACGGTCCACCGGCCCCGGCCATCGTAGCGACGACTTGTCGGAACGCTTACAGCGGCCCCGCTGGTGTGATCAAACAGGCAATCAAACAAGCACCGTACGGGCTATCGGGACGCCCGGAATCCTGGCATTTCGACGATTCTGGGTTCTTCGTCCGCGGCCTTCCCGCTGCCTTCTCCGCCGCTCTCCCCGTCCGTTTCGAACGTGTATGCAAGGCGGGCCAGCCGGCCCCGGGCGAGCCGTCGGAGCTCCTCGGCCACGAGGACGCGCTCCTCCTCGGGGTCGTTGGCGAGGCGGGAGCGGATTCCGGTGAGGACCTGGTCGAGGCACTCCTCCGGGGCGAAGTCGTCGAGGCAGATGACGAACACATGCCCGAACCGGCTCTCGTACGCGGCGTGCGCGGCGCTCAGCGCGGTGTGGGCGGCGGAGTAAGCGCTGTCCGGGAGCGGTGTGAGCGACTCGCCGGCCAGCGCCTCGGCGAGGTCGGCGGGGGTGAGGTCGTACGCCGCCTCGTCGGCCGCGGCGAGTAGCGCGTCCAGGTCGGGGTAGGGGCGGTGCTCTGTGACGCGGCGGGTCCAGCGCAGGCTGCGGCAGCAGAAGAGGAGGGCGCGCTCGGCGATGTCGGCGGGCGCGGAGTTGAACCCCTCGAGGCGGGCCGGGGACGGCGCCGCGCTCTTCTGCTCGGGAAGGCGTGGGGGACGGTGCGGCGGCAGCGTGGGTCCTCGGCGGTGGTTTTCGCGTGACGCCCGATGGAGGTCACGTGTGATTCGGCAGGGGAACAAGTGGGAGTTGTGACGCTCACGCTATCGAGGAGTGTCAGGGGCTGTCCGTCGGATGCCCGAATTTCACCCGGACGGGAGTGTTTCGGAACGTGTGATGGACGGTTGGGGTGGGGATGGGGGCCTAGGTTCACTGAAGGGATGTACTACCCGGCTCCGTATGACTGTACGAGCCGGCTCGGTACGGACCGGCCATGCGACCTCGGTGACGAAGTGAGCGGCGTGATGCGGATCGTGATGCGGGACCTGGCAGGGACGGGGAAGGACTCGGGCTCCGGCCGGGGGTCCGGGGCGCGGGCACAGGGCGTGGTCCGGTGAGCGGCGGCAGGCGGCGCGCGCCCTCCCGCGGGATGCCCTCCCCCCGGACGCGGTCGGCGGTGGTCGCGGGCGGCGTCGTCGTGGCCGGGGCCGCCGCGCTCACCGTCGCGTTCTGGCCCTCCGGGGACAACGGCGAACCGACGGGAGCACAGGTGCCGTCCGGCGGTACGTCGGTGTCCGCGTCCGGCGCCTCTCCCACGGCGACCACAGCCTCTCCCTCGCCGGCCCGGACGTACCCCCTGTCCAAGACCCCGCGCACCATCCCCGCCGTACGCGAACACACTCCCGCCAGGGGACCCGGCTGGCGCCCGGCCACCGGCGGCCGTGTGGTCGTTTCCGACAGTGACCTCGCCGACGAGGGGCGGCTGCTCGCCGGCGAGCTGAAGCTGTCGTACGCGGGGGAGACGGAACCCCGCTCGGGCGACGTCGAGTTGGGTCTCGACGACGGAACCGCGGGCGCGGAGTCGTACACCCTGACGGTCAAGGGCGGCCGGGTCACCATCACCGCTCCCGCCGACGCGGGCGTCTTCTACGGCACGCGCACGCTCAAGCAGGAGGTGCACGGCGGCGGCACGGCGCCCGAGGGTGTCGTACGCGACCGGCCCGCGAAGCCGCAGCGCGGGCTGATGCTGGACATCGCGCGCAAGCACTTCACCGCGGACTGGATCAAGGACCGGGTCCGGGAACTGGGCGATCTGAAGTTCAACCAGCTCGGCCTGCACTTCTCCGACGACCAGGGCTTCCGCATCCAGTCCGACACGCATCCGGAGATCGTGTCGAAACAGCACCTCAGCAAGGCGCAGGTCCGCGAGATCCTCGAGCTGGCCGAGAGCCGGCACATCACCGTCGTGCCCGAGATCGACTCGCCCGGCCACCTGGGCGCCGTGCTCGCCGCGCACCCCGGCCTCCAGTTGCGCAACGCGCAGGGCGTCGTCTCGCAGGGCTCGATCGACATCTCCCAGCAGGCGTCCGCGGACCTGGTCGACGAGCTCCTGAACGAGTACGCCGCGCTCTTCCCCGGCGCCTACTGGCACATCGGCGGCGACGAGTACCGGGCGCTGACGGTCGCCAACCCCGCGGCCTCCTATCCGCAGCTGGTCGACGCCGCCGTGAAGGCCTACGGCTCGGGCGCGGGCATCGCCGACCTCGCGACCGGCTGGCTCAACGACCGTGCCGAGGTGACGCGCGGGCACGACCGGACACCGCGGGCCTGGAACGACGGGTTCTTCCCCGGGGGCCAGGTGCAGGCGGACGACGACCTGACGGTGGCGTACTGGACGGGCAAGGAGATCGGCGCGCGCAAGCCGGTCGAGTACCTCAGCGCCGGGCGCGAGCTGGTCAACTACAACGACGAGTACCTCTATTACGTCCTGGGCCAGCCGCAGACCTTCGTCTATCCGACCGGGCAGCGCATCTACGAGCAGTGGACCCCGCTGGTGGTGCGCGGGACGACGCCGGTTCCCGCGAAGTACGACGGGCAGATCCTCGGCGGGAGCTTCGCGGTGTGGTGCGATCTCTCCGACTCGCAGACCCAGGCCCAGGTGGCGGCGGGGATCCGGATGCCGTTGCGGGCCACGGTCCAGAAACTCTGGGATCCCGGCAAACCGGCGCTGTCCTGGGCGGACTTCAGGAAACTGGCGGACCGGCTGGGCTGAGACGCGCTGGACGCGTGAGCGGGGCGGACCGTATCTTCCGCATGCGTGTTCGTATGCCGGGCGTGCCTCCGGAGAGGGGCGGCGCCCGGCTTCTCATGTCCGGCGCCCGGCGACCGAGTCCGTCCTGTGGCGTCCGGCGTAGGTGCGCATCGTCCCTGCCCGCGTCCCTGATCGAAGGCCTCCATGACCTGTCAGCGCTGTCAGCGGTCCGCCGCGGCCACACCCGAGGGGCTGTGCTCCGCCTGCGCCGCCGCGCCCCACGGGCCTCCGGCTCCGGTGACGTCACCTCACGGTCCCGCGTGGCTGCGTTCGCCGGTCGGCCTCGGCACGGCCGTCGCCCTGCTGATCGGCCTGGTCATCGCCACCGACCTGTTCGCCGTCTGGGCGGACCTCAGGATGCGCGACGTGACGGCCTCCATCGCGGACGGCGACTACGGCGACGCCGTGCGGCGGGAGGCGGAAGACGTGGACGCGGTCTACCTCGCGGCGGGATACGCGCAGACGGTCTCCTTCCTCGCGGCCATCGTCGTCTACCTCGTCTGGTTCCACCGGACGAGGGTCAACGCGGAGGTGTTCAACCCCTTCGGGCACAGCATGGGACGCGGCTGGACGCTGTGGAGCTGGTTCGTGCCGGTCGTGAACCTGTGGTTCCCGCGCCGGATCATGCTGGACATATGGGACGCGAGCCGGCCGCTGGGCTCCCGCGGTTCGCACGGGCTCGTCAACGCCTGGTGGGCCCTGTGGATCCTCGCGTTGGTCGCCGACCGCTCCGCGTCCACCATGTACCGCGGCGCCGAGACGCCCGAGGTCATCCTGGCCGCCACGAACCAGGTCCTGCTCGCGGACGTCACCGACATCGCGGCCGGCGTGCTCGCGATCCTCGTCGTGCTGCGGCTGACCCGGATGCAGAACGAGAAGGCGCACCAGGGCCGGGCCCCTCTACCGGTCGCCGCCTGAGCGCGGGGTCAATTGCCCGATTAGGTAGCGAACTCCCTTAACCCTGTGGTGTATTCGGCGCGAGCCGAACCGAGACACCGGGGGGACCGGAATGGGCTACTGGGGGTACTACGTCGTGGGCCGGAGCGAGCGGCCCCTCGCGGAACTGGACGCGCTGAGCGGGGCGTCGGGCCTGGTTCCGCTGACCACGGGGCCCGACGGCTGGCAGGTGTGGGAGTACCCGAGCGGCGACGGGGACATCGGGAGTATGAACACGCTCTCCCAGGAGACCGGGGCGCCCGCGCTCTTCGGGTACGTCATGGACAGCGACTGCGTGGTCGTCGAGGCGGCCGCGCCGGAGAGCGGCGCGTGGACGACGTGCCTGGCGCGGACCGCGATGGTGCGGTACCTGGGGGACGGTGAGGAAGGGCTCAGCGTCGACGACTACTTCCTGGAACCGGCCGACGCCGCCACGCGGGCCGTCGCCTGGGCCGCGGAGGCCGGTCACACCGTCGTCGCCGAACCGCTGCTCCACGTACTGACCGCCGACCCCGACCCGTTGGCCGAAAACTTATTGTTCCGCTTCCTGGACCGGCTCGGTGTCGTACCCCTCTGACCTCCTGTGACACTCCTGACCTGTCGCACGCAGTAGGGGAAAGTGCGGCCTCCGTGAGAAACGGGCGCTCTAATGTGGTGTTCGCGGAGTTCGAGGAGTTCGAGGGAGGCACGGATGAGCCTGGTGGAACTGATCGCTCAGGCCGATGAGCGTGGTCTGGCGGCGAGCGGGCTGGCTTGTTTGGATCGGTGCGTTCCCTTGCTGGGCGGTGACGACGAAGTCCTGCGGCCCCTGTGGACGAGCCTGGTGGACGGCGAGGCATGGGGGGAGCGGGTCGCCAAGGCCCGGGCGGATCTGGGGGAGTTGGGGAATCCGGGGGAGCCGGCGGGCTCGGAGGAACTCGACCTCGGCTCCGGGTTCGGCCCCGGGGCGGACTTCGGGTTCGACTCCGGCACCTGGACCGACGCGGGCTCCGGCTCCGGTCCCTCGCCCGACGGCCGGGCAGCCCTCCTCGCCCGCCGGATGCTCGCCACGATTCCGGTCGAGCCCTCCGTCGACGCCCTGCGGGTGTGGGCCGACACGTGTTCCGTGGCGGCCCTGCGGATCCACCAGCTCCTCGACATCGGCGCCGACGGCACGTCCTCGGTGGCGTCCCGGCGCGAGGGCCGTACGGACGGCATGTCACCCCTCGTCGCCGCCGAACTGCGGCGCCAGATCGCCATCCTGGAGCTGCTCGCGGAGCGCGGCGAGGGCGGGCTGCGGCTGGTCCTCGGACAGTCCACGGAGGGGCGAAGGGTGCTGCGTGCCGTGGTGTCGCGACGGGCGCGGGGGAGGGCCTAGACCCGGAGGGTGCCCAGATCCCGCAGATCGGGTCGATTCGCCTCGGTCCGGCGGCGGACGGGCGGTAAACCCCTCGCCTGCGAGAGTCCTGTGCCTGTCCTGCGGGCTCGGTGCGGCGATCTCGCGCCGGTGTGGGGAAGTGCGCGGACCGGGGTGACGAATTCCGTTCGGAGGACGCTCTTCCGAGTGTGAACGCAATTCGAGCAACCCGGCCCCAAGCCGCGGCGAAGCCCATCCGCTGGGCGGCGGACGCGGTCGCGACGATGCGTGAGGGCGCCCGGCTGCGCCTGGACTACTCCGCACAGAGCCTGTGGCGTGTCGACCGGCTGATCGAGGAGATACGGCGGGAGGGGGCGCCCTACCCCGCCGTCGAGACGGTGTTGCGCGGCTTCGGGGCGTACGCCGGTGAGGTCGTCGCCCGGCGCACGGGCGCGGAGTGGTGGGTGACGGGCGGCGATCACTGGATCCGCACGCCCGACGGGCGGTTGTGGGACCCGATCGACGAGGCCCGCCGCTGCTACGTGGGCGACGGTTCACTGCGGCTGCTGTGTCGGGAGGCCACGGGATGAACTGCTGACCCGAAGAGCACGAAGACGCGAAGAGCACGAAGGCGCGAGAGGCGCGGAGACGCGAGAGGCGCGGAGACGCGAAAGGCGCGGAGACGCGAAAGGCCCGATGGTACGAAAGTGGCCGACGGGCCGCCGATGGCAACGGCCGGAGCCGCCACCCCCCACAGGAGAGGCCCCGGCCGTCGCGCGGCACGGGCCGCGCGGCGGCCCGTACTCTCTACAGCGCCGCGACAGCGTTTTCTGTCACACCTCACCGGGTCCCGACGTGGTTGCGGATTGTACGAACATGGACGGGGAACGGTTTCACGCCGTAACGTTCCTTTCGCGCCGGGCCGCGGGGGGCGAGGGACTACCGCAACCATCAGCGGTCCAGGGATCGCGACCATCAGGGAGTGCGGTGCTGGGGGACGACGCGGAGCTGACCGCCGCGGTGCTTGGGGCACAGGACGGGGACGAGACCGCGTTCCGGACTGTGTACCGCGCTGTGCACCCACGGTTGCTCGGATACGTACGGACGCTGGTCGGCGATCCGGACGCCGAAGACGTCACGTCCGAGGCCTGGTTGCAGATCGCCCGTGACCTGGAGCGGTTCAGCGGGGACGCCGACCGTTTCCGCGGCTGGGCCGCCCGCATCGCCCGCAACCGCGCCCTCGACCACATACGGATGCGCGGGCGCCGCCCCGCGATCGGCGGCGACGAGACGGAACTGACCGGCAGGCCCGGCGAGTCCGACACCGCGGGCGAGGCCATCGAGGCCCTGGCCACCGACCGGACCCTCCTGCTCATCGCCCAGCTCCCGCAGGACCAGGCGGAGGCCGTCGTGCTGCGCGTCGTCGTCGGCCTCGACGCCAAGACCGCGGCGGAGACCCTAGGCAAGCGTCCTGGTGCTGTGCGCACCGCGGCGCACCGCGGTCTGAAACGGCTCGCGGAGCTGCTCGGCGACGATCCGGAAGCCGCCGGCGCACTCGGCGTCGTACCCCCACAAAGAGAACCGCGCACGCGCGCGGTGACGTCCGCCGGTGTGACGCATACGCGTTCGCGGACGCAGAAGGACATGTGATGGCCGACGAGCGCTGTGTCTTCCCGGGGGACAATCCACGGCCCCCCGGCCGGTGGCTGGACCGCGAAGCCGCGGAGCGCCTGCTGAGCGGCGAACCCCTGGAAGCCGTCGACGAGGCCAACCGGAACCAGGTGGAGCGGCTCACCGGAGCACTCGCCGGGCTGGCCGTCGAACCCGTGCTCGGCAGTGGCGAACTCCCGGGCGAGGCAGCCGCGTTGGCCGCGTTCCGCAAGGTGCGCGCGGGCGCGGACGGCGATCTGTCGTCGCTGGGCCCGCGTGCCCGTCCACGCTCCGTCGCCCGCACCACCACGGCTTATTCCTCCGACGCCGGTCTCGTACGGCTGGGAAGCCCCGGTCCCGGCGGTCGCCGGGACCGCTGGAGCCGCCCCACGCGCCTCGGGCTCGCCGCGGCGCTGGCCGTCGGGATGCTCGGCGGGGTCGCCGTCGTCGCCGGAACCGGAGTGCTGCCGACTCCGTTCGGTGACGACAAGCCGGGGCCCGCCGCCTCGGTCACGGCCGCGGCGACCCCGGAACGGCCGCTCGGCTCCCCGTCGCCGGACACCGCGGGCGGTGCCGCTCCCGGGGCCGAGACACCCGAAGGCCCCACGAGCGGCTCGACCACCGGCGGCTCCTCGAAGGACGAGGCGGCCGGCAGTGCCGCGGACGGGCGGCAGGGCTCGGACGCCGCGGGCCGTACCCGTCAGTGGTGGAGCCAGACACGCTCGTCCTGCCGCGACGTCATCGCCGGCAAGCAGTTGGACGCCGGCCGCAGACGCGTTCTGGAGGCCGCCGCGGGAGGCCCCGGCCAGGGCCGGCTGAAGACGTACTGCGACGGAGTCCTGGACCGGAGGGGCGCCGACGACGGCTTCAACGACGCCAAGGACGGTGACAGCAGGGGCCTGGGCACCGACTCGCGCGGGGAGACCCGCACGGGGCGGGGCTCCGAACAGGACCAGGACTCGGAACCGGGAGCCGGAGGTGGTGACGACGACGGCGACCACATACTCCCGCTGCTCCCGGGCGGCAACGGCAACGGTGACGGTCGCGGCGACGACGGGCGAGGCCGTGACGGTCGCGGCGACGGCGACGGCCGTGGCGACGGTCGCGGTGACGGCGCCCGCGACAACGATGCCCTCGGCGGCGACGGCGGAGTCCTCACCGCGTCGCCGTCCTCGTCGGCCACCCTGGACCCGCGCCTGCCGGCCGCCGGTACGACGACCCCGGCCCCGAACCACACCAAAACCCTCTGAGCTGCGGTTTCGTACTGTTCCGGGTCTTCTCTGAGTTTCTCCCCGGCCCCGGGTGTGACATTTTCAGCCGTGGTGGCGCAGTAGTGAATGAGCCGACTGGTCATCGGCCCTCGCACCGAGCCGGGGTTCCCCCCGTACCCATGGCTCGGTGCACCTCGGCGCGGGCGGGACAGGTTCCCCCGGTCCCGCCCGCGCCGCCTCACCTCTCCGCACGGCACGAGTCACCAGTAGACGACGACCTTGTCGCCGTTGCGGACCTCCGCGAACAGCGCCGCGATCTTTCCCTCGTCCCGGACGTTGACGCAGCCGTGCGAGGCGCCGAAGTAGCCGCGGCCCGCGAAGTCCGAGGAGAAGTGCACCGCCTGGCCGCCGCTGAAGAACATGGCGTACGGCATCGGCGAGTCGTAGAGCGTCGACACGTGGTGGCGCGACTTGAAGTAGACGCTGAACACTCCTTCGCGGGTCGGCGTGTACTCCGAGCCGAACCGCACCTCCGTCGTCGTCACGGTCCGGCCGTCGATCATCCAGCGCAGCGTGCGGCTCGTCTTGCTGATGCACAGCACACGGCCCGTCATACAGCGCGAGTCGGGCTCCGCGGCCGGCTGCCCGCCGAACGCGTACAGCTCCCACTTGCCCGGCTCCTTCGTCATCTTCCGCAGCCGCTGCCAGGTGACCGTGTCGACCTTGCCGGTGGGCGGCAGGCCCCGCTTGCCCTGGAAGCCCTTCACGGCGCCGGCGGTGAGATCGTCGTACGACCCCGTCGGTCCGTCGAAGAGCCACGCGACCTGCCGCAGCCGGGCCTGCACCTCGCGCACCTCGATGCCCTCGTCGCCCTTGGACCAGAGGACCCGGGCCGCCGCGGCCGGGGCCTGCGAAGGGGTGCCGCTCGGTTTGGGGTCGTCCGGGTCGGCCGTGGGCCGGGCCTTGGGGGTGGAGCCCATCGTGCCGTCGATCCGCACGAGGGGCTGGCGTTTGCCGTCCGCGTCCACGGCCTGGGCCGTGCAGCCGCCGACCGCGGCCAGCGCCACCAGCGCGGCCAGCGACCGCCTCACGTGTCTCGTCCTTGGTGCTGTCGTCCGCATCGGACCCCCGTCCTGCCGTCGTGTGTCACCTGGGATGCTCCCCGCGTGTGCCCGGTGGCGAACTGGACCGCGTGGTGGGAGCGAAGCCCATCAAACAGGTAATGGCCGGCTTCGGCGGGAGACACAGCAATGGCGCGCGAATCAGAGTCCGGTCTGCCCATCGAACCGGTCTACGGGCCGGAGACTCCGGAGTGCTGGGATCCCGCCGAGAAGCTTGGTACACCGGGCGAGTACCCCTTCACGCGGGGGGTGTATCCATCGATGCACACGGGACGTCCGTGGACGATGCGTCAGTACGCCGGTTGCGGCACGGTCGTCGAGTCCAACGCGGCCCCCGAAAACCGAAGGCCCGGTGTCGTACCTTCGTGCGACACTCCACCCCATGCTTGGTGTCACAGACCTCCCCACCTACCTCGCGGGCCTGATCCTGATCGTCCTGCTCCCCGGGCCGAACTCCCTGTACGTCCTCTCCGTCGCCGCGCGCCGGGGCATACGCACCGGCTACACGGCCGCGGCGGGCGTCTGGTGCGGTGACACCGTGCTGATGACCCTCTCCGCGGCGGGAGTCGCCTCCCTGTTGCAGGCGAACGCGCTGCTGTTCGGGATCGTGAAGTACGCCGGTGCCGGGTATCTGACCTGGCTGGCGATCGGGATGCTGCGGGCCGCGTGGAGCATGTGGCGGACCCGGCGGGAGCGGACGGTGGCGGAGGCGCCCGGCGAACAGACCGCCGAGGAGCGCCCGTTCCGGCGGGCCCTGGTCATCAGCCTGTTCAACCCGAAGGCGATCCTGTTCTTCGTCGCCTTCTTCGTGCAGTTCGTGGACCCGGGGTACGCCTACCCCGCCCTGTCCTTCGTCGTCCTGGGCGCCTTCGCCCAACTGGCGAGCTTCCTCTACCTCTCCGCGCTGATCTTCAGCGGTACGAGGCTGGCGGCGGCCTTCCGCAGCCGCAAGCGTCTCTCCGCGGGGGCCACCACCGCGGCCGGCGCCCTCTTCCTCGGCTTCGCCGTGAAGCTGTCGCTGGCCGGCGTGTAGGGAGGTCGGGCTGTCGGTGGTGACGGCGAGCCGTGGGTGGTGACTTCGGCCTGCGTGTAGTCAGGCCACGCCCACCAGGCTCGCGTACTCCGCCAGCCCCTTCGTCGTCTCGCCCGCCCAGCCCACGTAACCGTCGGGCCGTACGAGGAAGATCCCCGTCCCGTACGCCTCGTACGCCGGAATCCGGACCGTGGGGGCGCCGGCGAGGTCGGGCAGGTCCTCGTCCGTGCCGACCGCGAGCAGGGTCCAGTGCGGTCCCCGGAACGCGTCGAAGAGGCGCACGCCGCCATGGACGCCGTCCGGTGCGCGGTCGCCGGCGCGCAGTGCCTCCTCGGGCAGGCCCTGGCGGGTCTCCACCGCGAGCGAGCAGCCCCGGTAGCCGAGGCCGAGCTGCCGGGTGGCCGCGCCGCGCCGGACCTCACCGCGGTGCACCTGGGTGGTCAGTCCGAGCATGTGCGCGGCGTTGGGCAGTCGCTCCTCCTCGTAGGAGTCGAGGAGGGACGGGTGCGCCGCGCCGCTCAGTACCGCGCCGAGCTTCCACCCGAGGTTGTGGGCGTCCTGGACGCTGGTGTTGAGGCCCTGTCCGCCCGCGGGCGAGTGGACGTGCGCGGCGTCGCCCGCGAGGAGGACGCGGCCCTCGCGGAACCGGTCGGCCATCGCCGCCCGCGGCCGGAAGTCCGAGGCCCAGCGCACCTCGGTCACGTCCTCGGGGGAGAGGTGCGAGCGGGTGGCGACGACCTTGCGGATGCCGTCGAGGGAGAGGTCGATGTCCGTGCCCTCCGCGAACTGGGCCGCCACCTGGAAGTCCGCCGTTCCCGCCAGCGGGCAGATCGCCATGAAGCCCTCCGTGTCGGTCGGCGGGAAGACATGCCAGTTGTCGCGGTCCAGGCCCGTGACGCGGACGTCGGCCACCAGCATCGGGTTCGGGTCCACCGTCTCGCCGGTCATGCCGATGCCGAGTGCGCGCCTGACGGTGCTGCGGCCTCCGTCGGCGGCGACGGCGTAGCGGGCGCGGAGCGGGGCGCCCGCGGCGAAGGCGGCCGTCACGCCGTCCGCGTCCTGGGTGATGCCGGCCAGTTCCCGGCCGAACGCCACCTCGCCGCCGAGCTCCGTCAGGCGGTCGAAGAGGATCCGCTGCGTCCGCCACTGCGGCAGCATCCACGGCTCGTGGTACGGCTCGGCCTCCGTCGCCTCCGCCGTGTCGAACATGCTGTGTTCGCCCTTGCGCCGCCCGTCCTGCCAGATCATCCCGACCGGGTAGGGGCCGCCCGCCGCGCGGACCGCGTCGAGCACGCCGAGGTCGTCGAAGACCTCCTGGGTGCGGGGCTGGAGGCCCTTGCCGCGCGAACCCGGGAAGAGCCCGTCGGCGCGCTCCATGACGAGGGAGCGCGTGCCGCGCCGGGCGAGGTCGAGGGCGAGCGCGAGTCCGGTGGGGCCTGCGCCGACGACGAGTACGTCGGTGTCGTACGTGTTCACGGTGAGCTCCTTAACGCTGTTAAGTTCCTTGCCCGGAGCGTGCCCTTAACGGCGTTAAACTGTCAAGCGTGGCTAGTCAGAGATCCCCCAAGCTGGACAAGAAGCAGGTCGTCGATACCGCCCTGCGGCTCCTCAACGAGGTCGGCCTCGACGGGCTCACGCTCCGGACGATCGCCAGGGAGCTGGACGTCCAGGCGCCCGCCCTCTACTGGCACTTCAAGAACAAGCAGGCGCTGCTGGACGAGATGGCGACGGAGATGTACCGCCGGATGGTCGCGGACGTGCCGTTCCCCGCGGGCATCAGCTGGCAGGAGCGGATTCTCGCGAGCCAGCGCGGGCTGCGCGCGGCGCTGCTCGGCTACCGCGACGGCGCCAAGGTGTTCAGCGGTTCCCGCTTCACCGGCGTCGAGCACGCCGTCGAGATGGAGGCGAACCTCCGTGCCCTGGTCGCGGCGGGCTTCAGCGTTCCCCAGGCCGTCCGCGCCACGACCACGGCCTTCCACTTCACCCTCGGCTTCGTCACCGAGGAACAGGGCGTCTCGCCGCTGCCGGGGGAGCGCCGCGAGGGCTACGACGTCGACGAGCGCGCCGCCCGCATGGCCGCCTTCCCCCTCGCGGCCGCCGCGGGCACCGAGCTCTTCCAGAACTACGCCGAGGGCTTCGAGGCGGGGCTGGACCTACTGATCGGCGGGATCGAGGCGCGGTACGGGATCGGGTGAGCGCGCCGCCTGGGCGGGGGCGGCGCGGGGAGCGGCCGGCTGTTTCGCGGACCGGAGACGGGCTTCGCCCCGCTCCGGCCGCTCAGCGGGGTGGAGCCGCTCGGTGCCCCGTCTGGTCCGCCGGCCGGGCTTGGGAGCCGCCCGGTCCTCCGGCGGGGCTGGAACGGGTCTGCGCTCCGCGTCGGCCGCCGGGCGGGGCGAGAACCGCCAGGGCGTTCCGCCCGGTTCTTGGGCGGGGCTGACAGCGGGTCTGTGCTCCGTTCCGACGGTTCGGCGGGGGCGGAGAAGCGCTGGAGCGTCCCGCCCGAACTCGCGGCAGGGTCCCGGAAACCGCTCAGTGCCCCGCCGGTCCTCCGGCGGGGCTGAAGCCGTTCGGCGTCGTCGGGCGTCTGGTGGCGCGCAGCCGCTCGGTGTCCGCGCGGTGCCTCTCCGATGTCCGGCGCGGCGCCTGCTTGGTGTCCCACGCGGCCTTCTGGGTGGCGCGGGAGCTGCTTGGCGTCCCGCCCGGCCGTCCGGTGGCGGGGAGGCCGCTCGGTGTCCCGCCGGCCCGCTGGGCGGCGCGGGCGGGGCTCAGTGGCCCGGTGCCGACTGGCGGCGCGGGAGTCGCTCGGCGGCCCGGTGACCGTCTCGCGGCGCGGGAGTCGCTCAGTGGGTCGGTGATCGTCTGGCGGCGTGGGTGGGGCTCAACGGCCCGGTGATCGTCTGGCGGCGCGGGCTCGGCGGATCGCGCGGGTGACGATCGGGGGGAGCAGGTCCAGGGCGAGGGTGCGGGCGCCGCTGCGGGTCGGGGCGGGTGTGCGTTGGGCGGCGGCGGGGGTGGTCGCGGGTGGCGGGTCCGCCGGGGGGACCGCGGCTTCGGGGCTCTCCGTGTAGTGCCGGGAGGGCGGGAAGGCCGGGGCGCGCATGCTCTTGGACTTGAGGCGGATGAGGCGGTGTCCGGCCGCCTGCTGAAGGCTGAGGTGGCAGTCCGTCCGCTCCCGGGCCATCGCCAGCAGCTCCTCCTGGACCGGCTCGGGATCGTCCCAGGTGCCGTAGAGCTTCTGGGAGCTCAGGCAGACCGGGTGCAGGCCCCTGCTGAGCATGGCCTCCCAGGTGGCCACCGCGACGCCGGGCGTGTGCTCCGAGCGGAAGTCGTCCAGGACGACGATCCCGCCGGGCAGCAGCGCGTCGCGGGCCGCCTCGATGTCCCCGTACACATGCTCGTACAGGTGCGAGGCGTCGATGTGGACGAACCGGCAGGAGCCGGGTTCGACCTCGCCCGGCACCAGCGAGCTGGGGCCCTGGAGGACGCGGGGCAGCTCGTCGTGGAAGGAGAGGTAGTTCCCCTCGAAGGCCTGCCGGGTGAGCGCGGCGTACGACTTCGTCGACTCCACCCGGTTGGCGTTGTCCGGGGCGTCGCCCTCGAAGAGATCGCAGACCGTGTACCGCTCGCCTTCCTGGAGGTGACGCCCCAGGAAGATCGCGCTCTTGCCCATGTAGACCCCGACCTCGAGCAGGTCGCCGCGCATGCCCGCGGACTCCTGCCGGTCCAGGCACCAGTCGAAGAGCACCTGGTCCAGGACGGGGAACCAGCCGGGTACGTCGTCGAGCCGATGGGGCGGGCGGATCGTGCCTTGGGTGGCAGTCATGAGGAAGGAAGCACTCCCTTGTGCGGCAGTCCCGGGAACCTGTCAGAAGCCTATGGGGGCAGACACGAACTCTGTTCGCGCCTGCCCGTAGGGAGGAACCCGAACTCGCGACAAGGTAAACGTCGGACCAAAGGGCCCTTTGTCGGGCTTTGGCGGATCTGTCGCCCGATCGTGCGATCAGGTCCGCGACTTGGCCAGCGCGGACCGCAGGCGGGGCGTCAACGGCTTCTCCACGAAACGGTTCATCAGCCAGGCCAGCAGCAGCATGGTCGCGACGGTGAGCAGGAAGGCGCCGTACGACGGGATGTGCAGGGTCTGGTGGTAGGCCTTTATGGCCACCCAGCCCAGGTGCTCGTGGACCAGGTAGAACGGGTACGTCAGGGCGCCCGCGACCGTCAGCCAGCGCCAGTTCGCCCAGTTCAGCCAGCCGAGCGCGATCGCCGCGACCGCCACGAAGCCGAGGGCGACGACGAGGACGATGCCGAACGTGGTGCGGTGGGCGAAGGCGTTCGGATCCGTCGCGTTCCACAGCTCGCGCACCGCGTAGTGCTGCCCGATCAGGAAGCTGACGATCACGATGCCCCAGGCGTAGACGTCGTGCCGGTCGCGGTGGACGAGGTAGAGGCCCACGCCGCCGATGAAGAACGGGGCGTACTCGGGCATCAGCACGATGTCCAGCAGCGGCATCTGCGCGCCCTGCGCGATCACGAAGGCCAGCGTCCAGCCCGCGCAGAACAGGATCACCCGCTGCCTGTTGGCCCCCGGCAGTACGACGAACAGGGCGAAAAGTGCGTAGAACCTGATTTCCGCCCAAAGGGTCCAGCAGACTCCCAGTACCCGGTTCACGCCCAGGGGTTGCTGGAGCATCGTCATGTTGACGAGTGCGTCACTCGGCGACACCGCGTGGTAGGCGACCACCGGCAGCGCGAACACCACGGTGACCAGGATGACCGCCGCCCAGTAGGCGGGCAGCAGTCGCGAGGCCCGGGACGCGAAGAACGACTTGAGCGGCCGGCCCCAGCCGCTCATGCAGATCACGAACCCGCTGATCACGAAGAAGACCTGGACGCCCAGGCAGCCGTAGGCGAAGTACTCGTGCAGGGTGGGGAACTGCCGCTCCGCGGAGCTGCCCCAGGCCCTGGTGACGTCACCCCCCCGACCGCCGTAGTGGTACGCCGCTACCATGAGGGCCGCGACCAGTCGCAGTCCGTCCAGGGCACGCAACCGGCTCTCCCGGGGCTTCGCCCGTTCCGGCGGCCTGGGTACGTCGGTCACCGGCCGGACGGTCATGCTGGTCACGAAAATCCCCTCGCGGGTGGTCCTGTGGGTGGGTTGTCACAGCACGTTAGTCCGAATCACAGACAAGGCATGGTTGACAGGCTAACCATTTTCCTGGGAGTTCCGATGAGTTCACCTGGAAGTCGTTTTAGCTTCCTAGTTTTTCTCATCATCACCCCACGCGCGCGCAAACGTGTGCAAGATCGTGCCATCGGCCGGTAAGCAGCAGTGAACACAGCATTTGCTTGGCAAATAATCAGGAGTGCCATGACGAGGGTCCAGAACAGACGGGCACGTGCGCGCGGGGGGGAGCTGGACGACTGCCTGCGCGCCTGCGCGGCGCACAGCGGGAAACTCGTCGGCAGCATCGACCGCCGCCGTATCGAGCTTGCCGAGCAGCTGAGGAAGCTGCTGGTGGCGTGGGGAATGTCCGCCACCAGCGCCCCGGCGCCGGCTCCGACGGGCGGCGGCGCCACCGCGCTGCTCAAGCGTGCCGTCAAGGGCGCGGCGACCCCCTCGACGGGGATCGACAACGCCCTGCTCGACGCCCTGCTCGCGGTCGCCAACAAGGCGATGGAGTGCGGCTACGACGACGAGCTGAACCTCGCCCTGGTGATCAGCGACACGGTCCTCGCCGAGCGCAAGAACTCGCGCGCCGGCTGGCGGCTGCGCGCCCGGCTGCTCGAGGCGCTCGGTGAGGAGACCGAGGCGCTGGAGGCCTACGAGCGCTACCTCGCGCTCACCACCGACGACGGGTTCGGCGTCGCCGCCCGGATCGGCGGCATGCGCGCTGCCGGGGACCGCGAGCGGGAACTCCTCGAGCTCCTCAAGCGCCAGGTCCCGCGCGCCCAGGACTTCACCGGTGACTCCGTCACCGAGGTGTGGGCCGAGGGCCTCGCCCGGCACGCCGCGGGCGACTGGGCCGGCGCCGAGCCGCGGCTGGTCGGCGCGCTCCTCACGCTCGCCGCCGACGACGCCCCGGTCGGCGACCGGCAGGACCTGCTCAGCCAGTACCTGGACCTGCGCACCGGCGTCTCCCACGGAGACCGGGCCGCACTCCCCGCCCTCACCGAGGTGCTCGCGCTCTACGCCGAGCAGCGCCGCATCCGGGCCCGCGGCCCGGTCGCCGACCCCACCATCGGGGGCGTGCAGTGGCTCACGCTCGGTGAGTTCCGGAACCAGATCGCCGGCAAGTCCATCTGTCTGATCGCCAACTCCGGCCGGGTCGGCGCGAGTTCGATGGGCGCCGAGATCGACGCGTACGACCTGGTGGTGCGCTTCAACTCGTACAAGATCGACGCGAAGAACACCGGCAGCCGTACCGACATCCACACCACGATCCACAAGCACGGCTTCAACTGGGACAAGCCGGTCACCACCCGGCTCGTCTTCGGCGGCATCTCCGGCGACTGGAAGTACTCGCTGCGCAACCGCCTGGTGCCCGGCGCGCAGGAGTACCTCGGCGACGAGACGCTGCGCTGGCCGCTGCGGAACATCGGGCAGATCGGCGCCGACCGCTGGTCGGGCATCCCGACCACCGGCTTCAACATGCTGTGGCTGCTGGACTTCCTGGACGTCAGCCCGACCCTCGACCTGATCGGCTTCGACTTCTACGAGAGCGGCGCCTACCGCGTCCCGGAAGCCATGAAGCTGGCCATCACGTCCGTGCACGAATACACCAGCGAGAAGGAATGGGTCATGCAGCGGGCTCAGAGCGTGACCGACATGAGGATATCCCTGCGATGACCACGACCTCCCTGACCGGGGCCGCCGCCACCGCGGTCCCGACCGCCGCGCACGACATCACAGGCAAGCGGCGCATCGCGTTCGCGAGCTTCGTCGACGAGAACTACCTGCCGGGCTTCCTCGTCCTGCTGCGCAGCCTCGCCCTGTCGAACCCGAGCGTCTGCGAGGACTTCGTCGTCCTGTACGACGACCTGCGCCCCGGCTCGATCGCCAAGATCCGCGACCTGCACCCGCGCATCGTGCTGCGCCGTGTCAACGCCGAGCACTACGAGTCGTACGCGAAGGGCGACCAGGACAACTACCTGGTCCGCAAGGCGTACTTCATCCTCGACATCTTCCGGCTGCGCGAGTACGACACGATCATCACGCTCGACACCGACATGGTCGTCCTCGGTGACCTGGGCGAACTCCTGAAGCTGCGCGAGGGCCTGGCGGCCGTGCCGCAGTTCTTCTACGGGCAGCACAAGCTCAACTCCGGGCTGCTGGTCATCCAGCGCGAGTACCTGAGCGACGAGTTCTGCGCGAAGATCGACGCCACCGGCCGCAGCGGCGACTACGAGCTCGACAAGCACGACCAGGGCATCCTCAACGCCGTCCTCGACGGCGAGTTCGTCCACCTCGACGCCCGCTACAACTTCGTCAAGCGGCGGCTCTCCGGCGACCTGCCGGTGCCCGAGGACGTCTCGATCCTGCACTTCACCGGGCGCCACAAGCCCTGGCAGGGCGGCGAGTCCGGGTACAGCCAGGCGGAGGAGCGCTGGCGCGAGTTCGAGCTCACCGACTCCGAGTTCCACAGCGCCTACCTGGAACGGCCGGGCGGCCTCCACCACGACCTGCTGGTCCACTTCGGCACCCCGCACGTCGCCCGCACCGGCGACCCGGAGCTCGCCCGCAAGGTCGCCGCGGCCCACATCGCCGCGGGTGACTACCAGAACGCCGTCGACGTCCTCGAAAGCGTGCGGGTCCCGCTCGACCAGGCCTGGGCGCACGAGACCCTCGGCCACGCCCTGATGAGCGTCTCCCGCTACGACGAGGCCAAGGCGGAGCTGCTGCTGGCCACCGCCGCCCCCAACCGGGCCGCCACCGCCTACTCCCGCCTCGCCCAGATGTCCTGGGTGCACGGCGACAACGCCGAGGCGCTGAAGTACGCCACGGCCGGCATCAGCGTCGACCCCACCCACCGCGCCAGCCGCATGTGGGTCACCCGCGCGACCAGCGTGCCCACCCAGGACCTCGGCCCCGCCGAGGACCAACTGGCGCACGTCGCCTTCTACATGGACCGCCAGGGCAACGCCGGCGACAAGCTGCTGCCGGAGAGCGTCCGGCTCGCCTTCGGGCCCGACACCACCTCCCGCCGCTGGCACTCGGTGCACGCGCACCGGCTGTTCGACGAGGCCGCCCTCAAGCGCGTCAACGCCCGCCGCGGCCTGGTCATCGGCGGTGGCGGTCTGTTCATCCCGGACACCATGCCCAACGGCAACAGCGCCTGGCAGTGGAACGTCCCGGACGACCTCCTCAACCGCATCGACGTACCGATCGCGGTCTTCGCCGTGGGCTTCAACGCCTTCGACGGACAGTCCTACCGCGCCGGACGGTTCCGCTCCTCGCTGCGCCAGCTCGTGGAGCGCTCCTCGTTCTTCGGCCTGCGCAACCACGGTTCCATCGCGAAGGTGCGGGCCATGCTGCCCGAGCACCTGCACGACAAGGTGCGCTTCCAGCCCTGTCCCACCACGGTCACCCGCCAGCTCGTCGACGGCTGGCAGGACCCGGCCAAGCGCGAGGACACCATCCTGATCAACGCGGCCTACGACCGCGCCGGTCTGCGCTTCGGGCACGACTACGCCTACTTCCTGGCGCAGATGGCGGAGGCGGTGCGCGGCCTCGGCAAGCTCGCCGAGGTGCAGTGCGCCGCGCACTCGCTGGACGACGAGAAGATCGCCTTCGACCTGCGCCGCGAGCACGGCATCTCGATGCCCGTCATTCCGATGTACAACTTCGACAACGACGAGATCCGCGACCTGTACGCCCGCACCAAGCTGGTCATCGGCATGCGCGGGCACGCCGGCATGATCCCGTTCGGCTGCGGTACGCCCATCATCAGCCTGATCTCGCACCCGAAGATGGCGTACTTCCTGAGCGACATCGAGCGGCCCGAGTGGGGCGTGTCCGTGCACGACCGGCACCTCGCCGCCAAGCTCGTGGAGCGCTCGCAGGGCCTGCTCGCCGACCACGCCGCGACCGTCGCGGACGTGCACGGCCGCCAGCAGGAGCTGTGGAAGGTGACCGAGGCGAACGCCGCGGATCTGCGCGTCATCCTGGGCGGCTGACCAGTGGCGACCGCCTTGGCCGACAACCTCGACGGCGCCACCCCAGCAGCACAGCCGAAGCGACCCGTCCGCCGGTCACCCCTGTGGTGGCCGGCGGTCGCGCTGCCCGCCGCGGTCGCCGTGGCGTACGTCGTGGTGCGCCGCCGGCTCACCGGCGACCTGGAGTACGTGCTCGGCGCGCTGCGGACGGGCCGGCAGGCCGGCTACTCGCCCTCGGAGGTCTTCACCCACCGGCCGTACTTCTACCGGTGGTTCATCGCGATCCTCGACAGACTCACCTTCGGCGGCACGACGGTGCACGAGGCGCTGATCGAGGCCGCCGGCGTACTGCTGGCGGCCGCTGCCGCCTTCGCCCTGTACGTGGCGCTGCTGCGCCAACTCACCGGCCGCGAGGCGGCCCTCAGCGCGGGCGCCGTCGGCCTCGCCCTGACACTGGCCCCCCGCAACGACTTCCTCCAGCCGGAGTGGGCGGCGGTCGTGCTGACGGTGCTGGCCCTCGCCGCCGCCCTCGGCCCCGAGAAGCCGTGGCGCGGGGCGCTGCTGGCCGCGCTGCCCCTGGCACTCGCGGTGATGATGAAGTACTCCACCGCCGCCTCCGCCGCGATCGGCGTGCTCCTCGTGTACGCCGTCGACCGGGGCCGGGCCGTGCGGCTCGCCCTGATCGCGGTGCCCGGCGCGGTGGCCCTGTTCGCGCTGAGTGTCCTCGCCGGGTCCCACGAGTGGCAGTGGACCAAGGACATGCCGCAGCTCAACGCGTCGGCGATCGGCCGCACCGGCATCCACCCGGGATTCATCCTCGACCGGTCCGTGGAGTTCCTCGCCGACCGGTCCGTGGAGAGCCCGGTGCTCCTCCTGCTGCCCGGCGCGCTGCTGCTGGTGCTGTGCCGGGTACGCGGGCGCCGCCGCAGGACCGAACTGACCCTGGTCGCCCTGACCATCGGCGGCGCCGCCCAGGCGGTCGTGGCCGTGCAGGGCAACTGGTTCATGTACCACGGCGCCCAGATGCCCGTACTCGCCGCCGCGCTGTGGGGCCTCGCCGTGGGCGGCGCCCGCCGCTCCCCGCCATGGTTCTTCGGTGCCGTGTCACTGCTCTACGGCGGGCTGCCGGTGCTCTACGCCAAGCTGCCGGAAGACCTCCAACGGCCGTACGTCGTCGGGCTCGCGGGCCTGGCAGCACTGCTCGCCGCTGTCCTGGACGCCTGGCTGGAGGCCCGGGTGCGGGCCCGTGCTCAGTCGCCGGGCGGGCGCGCGACGGCTCCGAGGATCTCGCGCGGGGTCCTGCCGGCCGTGCTGGCCGCCCTGGCCGGCGTGGTGTGCCTGGCCGCGAGCAGCTGGCCCGGCTCACCGCACCTGGTGCAGTTCGGCGAGGTCCTGGCGACGAACTCCGGGTACCTGAGGTCCCTGGAGGACTCGGAGAAGGACGCGGACCGGATCCGTGCCGAGCTTCCCGCCGACGCCCCGGTGCTCTACCTCGCCTTCGGCGACGCCGCGTACTTCGTCGGCCACCCGGCCCAGTGCCGCTACCCGATCGCCACGTTCCTCCAGCGCACCCGCTTCCTCGCGGACGTCACGGAGCTGAAGTCGTTCCAGGAGAACGCCGACTGCGTCGATCACGACCCGGCCCCCTACGCGGTCCTGGACCGGGGCTGGTTCCGGCCCGGCAAGGTCGATCCGGCACTGGCGCGGCGCATCTCCGCCGTGTACGACTGCCCGACCCTGAAGGAGAGCGGCGACGTCCAGTTCGTCCTGTGCGACCGCAGGAACGGCACGTGACAGGACGCCCGGCCCATCAGACGGGGCCCCGGCCGGAACACCGGCCGGGGCCCCATCGGTTCGAGGCGGTCGCCCCGTCGGCTCAGCGCAGTCCGAGCGAGGCCGTGACCTTGCGGGTCAGCTCCACCGAGTAGCTCTGCCCCCGGTCCTGCGGGTAGATCTGCGCCATCGTCACCAGCTTGACCCGGCTCATCGGTGTCTCGTGGGGCGGGATCAGCGAGCGGTACTCGGGGGTCACCACCGGCTGGGCGAACCCGGCCTTCGAGAAGTGCCAGTCCTTGATCCAGGACTCGTCGAAGTCCGGGTTGATCCGCCGCAGGTAGGGCACGAACGCCTTCAGCAACTCGGCCGGCTCCGTGGTGAACCGCCAGTCCTCGCGCTCCACGTAGTTGCCCACGTAGAGGATGTGCCGGCCGCCGTAGACCGACGGGTCGATCATCCGGGTGTGCTCGACCACCGCGAGGAACGGGAAGTCCGGCTCGTTGATGTTGAGCCAGTAGTACGGGATCACACTGCGGTCCAGTTCGAGGACGAAGCAGGTCGCGCCGAGGTACTGGTTCTTCCACACGGCGTCGTCGGCGGGCAGCCCGGCCGCCTTGGCGAAGGCGGGCTGCGGAGTGGTCACGATCAGCTGCTCGAACTCGTAGCTGGAACCGTCCGCGCAGGTCACCGCCACGGGCGCCTCGGCCCCTTCCTGCCGGATCGTCTCGACCGCCTTGCCGAACTCGACCTTCCCGCCGCGCTCCTCGACGCCGTCCCGCAGCGCCGCGTACACGCGCTCGAACCCACCGTCCACGTAACCGAGTTCGAAGGTGCGGCAGTGGATACGGGCCCACAGCCAGGCCATTGACACCTGCTCGGCGCGGTCGCCGAACTTGCCGCGCAGCAGCGGCTCCCAGATCGACGCGGTCGCCCGGCGGCCCGCCCAGCGGCGCAGCCAGGACAGCGCGGTCAGGTCGTTGAACCGCTCACCCCCGCGTACCGCCTTGAGCAGTGCCGACGAGGCGGCGAACCGCACCGCGTCGACCGGGGAGAACTCCGGGAAGCGCAGCATGTCGACCGGGCTGGTGAAGTTGATCAACTTCCCGCCGCGGAAGATGGCCGTGGTCGGCCTGTGGAAGCGCAGCGCCGCACCGAGGCCCAGCTCCTCGATCAGGGCGATCATGGCCTTGTCGCTGCGGAATATGTGGTGGTAGTAGCGCTCCAGCGGGACGCCGCCCACCTCCAGCGACGCGGCGAGACCGCCGATCTCGCCGGCCGACTCCAGGACGGTGACCTGGTGGCCGGCGCGTACGGCGTCCCAGGCGGCCGTGAGACCGCTGGCACCCGCGCCGATGATGCCGAGGTTCATGCGAAGCTCCACTTTTTGTTGAGCGCGAACTGAAGCGCCAGGACCAGCGGGAGGGAGCCGACCTTGACGAGGTTGGCGTCGATCCCCAGTGCGTCGGTGAAGACGAGGAAGAGCAGGTTCGTCAGGGCGATCCCGGTCAGCCCGACGGCGTAGAAGCGCAGGAAGCGCACGACGATCCGGTCGCGCCGCTCGAAGGTGAACAGCGCGTTGAGGACGAAGTTGTTGGCGATGCCGAGGGTGGTGCTGATCGCGTTGGCGAACTGCTCGTCCATCCCCGCGAGGTTGTGCAGCAGCAGGAAGACCACGAGGTCGAGCGCGAGGCCGCTGCCGCCGATGAGGCTGTAGCGCAGCAGTTGGCGCAGGGTCGCCGCGCGGCCGTCCGGGGCGGTGCTGTCGGTCACCGTGGGCGTGGGCGTGGGCGAGGTCGTCGGTGTCGGCGTGGACGAGGTCGTGGAGGTGGTGTCAGAGGCCACGGCGACCGTCCCGCTCGTCGGCGTGCCCGCCCGCGCCGGGACCGTTCCGTCCGTCGGCACGACCACCGGCACCGGGATCGCCGGTTTCGTCGGCGCGCCCGCCGATCACCTCGCGCACCAGGTACAGCGGTCGGCCCTGGGCCTCGCTGTAGATTCGCCCTATGTAGCTGCCCAGCACGCCGAGCGACAGCATCTGGGTGCCGCCCAGGAACAGCACGACGACCATCAGCATCGTCCAGCCGGAGACGGTGATCTCGGGCCGGAGGAACTTCATGGCCAGCGTGTAGACGATGCCGATCAGCGACAGGACGAGCACCACGAAGCCGAGGCGGGTGATCATCTTCAGCGGCGTCGTGGAGAAGCTGGTCATCCCGTCGGTCGCGAGGCGGACCATCTTGCGCAGCGGGTACTTCGTCTCGCCCGCGAACCGCTCGTCGCGGTCGAAGGCGACCGTGGTCTGCCGGTAGCCCATCGAGGCGACGATGCCGCGCACGAAGCGGCTGCGCTCGCGGTAGCGGCGCAGCTCGCCGGCGACCCGCCCGTCGAGCAGCCGGAAGTCCCCGGTGTCCAGCGGGATGTCCACCTCGGTGCTGGAGCGCAGGACCCGGTAGTAGAGGTGCGCGGTGGCCCGCTTGAAGGCGGTGTCCTGCCGGCTGCGTCGGCGCGCGTGCACGATCTCGGCGCCCTCGCGCCAGGCGTCGACCAGTTCGAGGCTGACCCGCGGCGGGTCCTGGAGGTCGGTGTCCATGACGATCACCGCGTCGCCCCGGGCGAGGTCGAGCCCCGCGGTGATGGCCACCTGGTGCCCGAAGTTGCGGGCGAAGTCGACCACTTGGACCCGTTCGTCGTTCCTCGACAGGACCTTGAGGATGGCGAGCGAGCGGTCCGCGGAACCGTCGTTGACGTACAGCAGCTCGAAGTCGAGCTCCGGGCGGCTCTCGATCGCGGCGATCAGCTCGGTGTGGAAGGCCGCGATGCCGTCCTCTTCGTTGTAGACCGGCAGGACGTACGAGATCAGCGGCCTCTTCGCCGGTTCGGGATCCGGCTCCACGGGCGGGAGTTCGAGATCCGGCTGCACGGCAGGCAGCGCGACGGAACCAGGAGCGGGGGCGGATGGACGTATGTCCTGCTGGGTCATGTCCGCGCGCCCACGAAGCCGAACGAGCCGGTGAAAGAAGCTGTTTGACGCATTTGAGGAAGCTATGGAGGCATTGTTAACCAAGAGTGAACGGACTGGGTCCGTGGGTTGTCTTCCGAGTCTCCCTTCGTAAATGCCGGCCGGGCGGCTGATCGTGGACGGGCGGCGGCACGCCAGGGGCGGGGGGGTGCCCGGGGGGGGGCCCCCCCCCGGGCCCCCCCCCCCCCCCCCCCCCGGGGCGCGCCCCCCCCCCCCCCGCCGTCCCCCCCAGACCGCGGGCCCGGCGGG
>NZ_JBITHE010000013.1:0-66130 GCF_044457665.1 Streptomyces sp. NPDC050535 | reverse complement strand
GGTTTGCCGTGGGGCGGTGTGGGGGGCCCGGGGGGGGGGGTGTGGGGGGGGGGGGGGGGCCCCGCGGGGGGGGGGGGGGGCGGGGGGCGGGCCCCCCCCGGGCACCCCCCCGCCCCTGGCGCACCGTTCCGGGACGCCCCGCTCAGCGGCGTACCGCCTTGCGCAGTGCGCGGGCCTGGCGCACTACGCGGCGGGCCGTGGAGTTGCGGGGGACGAACGCCAGCCGCTCCGGGATGCCGCCGGGGAGCCCGAGCGAGGTGAGCCGGCGGCGCTTGAAGTAGCGCTGGGTGCGCGGGCCGAAGTGCTGGGACAGATAGCTCTCGGCGGCCGGGCGCAGCCTCGGGTGGATCTGCGGCTGCATGGTGAAGCCGAGTGCGATGACCAGGCCGTTGAGCTGGTCGTCGGGGAGGGTGTCGTTCCCCTTCTTGGCCTCCAGGTCCGGCAGCAGCGCGTCGGCCAGCGCGACGGGCACGCGGTTGCTGTTCTGGTAGGGCGTGAGGCGATCCAGTATCGGTTCGGTACCGATTCGGGCGACCGGCAGGTCGTAGAGCACCGAGGCCGTGAACAGCGCGGTGGAGAAGCAGCCGACCACGAGCGCGGGCCGGGCCTTCTCGAACAGCACCTCGGCGAGCACGGGCGTGTCCAGGACGGTGAGGTCGACGCCGAGCGCGGCGGCCTCGGTCTCCAGGGCGCGGCTGTAGCGGGCCGGCGCGGTCGGGTGCGGCTTGAAGACGATGGCGCGGTGCCCGCGGTCGACCGCCCCGCGCATCATCCGCACGTGCAGGTCCTCCTCCTCCTGCGGGGTGAGGATGTTCAGCGCGGACAGGTACTGGCCGAGCAGCAGCGCCGCGTTGTCGGGCAGCGCGGGCAGCTCCGGTACGGCGCCGCCGAGCCCGCTCAGTACCTTCAGGAACGCGTCCGACGGCACGACCTCCGCGGGCACGTCGAACTCGGTCAGCAGCAGCGGCGTCAGGCCGGGCACCAGATCCAGGTGCAGCAGCCGGCGCACCCGCGTGCCGACCAGCGGGTCGAGCTTGTTGCGGGTGGGGCCGTAGCTCATCAGGCCGTCGGCGTAGACGTCGATGGGCGCACCGGTGAACAGCTGCGCCACCGTGAAGGCGGGGCTGACCTGGATCGACTCCAGGACCAGCTCCACCCGGTCGTCACTCAGGTCCCAGAGCAGCCGCAGATAACGTTCGAACAACGGAATGTCGTCGGGCCGCGGTGACCACGCTCCGGGATGGAACGGACGAATGGCGTCGTTCCAGGACAGCACGCCGTCGAAGTGGTCGCTCAGCGATGCGAACCCGGGCATCTCGTCGACGGCGGGGGTGGTCTCCGGTGTCGCGGAGTTGTTGAACACCAGCAGGAGCCGGCGGTCCGCCTCGGTGAACTGGTCGGACTCGATCGCCGCCGCCAGGGTGGCCGCGCCGTACAGCGTCGAGGCGCAGAAGATCTGGGTCGTACGGGACATCAGGCGGCCGCCTTAGCAGTGGTGATCCGGCGCCGCAGCCGCCGCAGTTTCGAGGAACGGCTCAGGTCCATGGTGTCGAGCACGTCACCGAGCGCGTCCTGGGGCATGCGCTTTATGGCCGCCGCGCTCATCGACCGCAGCTGCTTGGCGACGGCCGGCTCGAACTTGTCGATCTCGGCGAGGTGGTGGGCGATGATCGCGCAGTAGGTCCGTACCGCCTTGGGCAGCAGCCGTTCGGCGTCGCGGTCCGCGGCGGTCTCCTCGACGACCTGGTCGAAGGCCCGGATGAAGTCGAGCTGACGGACGTCACCGATTTGAGTGAGTGAGGAAGCGACTCCACGCCGGTAGAAGACGCCCAGCAGGCCGACCACGGCGAACGAGTCGGCCTCTCGGTGCAGCTTCCAGATCCACGGCCGGTCCTCGGCCGTGCGCAGTCCGTCCGTGAAATGCAGCACACCCTTGTCGAGCAGTCGGCGGTGGTAGGCGCCGGCCCAGGCGTACGCGTAGTCCACCGAGGTCGTCCGGTCGACGGGCAGGATCGCCTCGCGCGGGTTCATCACCTCGTCGCGCCGTCCGTGCGGGGCCCGGTGCACCGTACGGCCGCGGTTGGTGGTCTGCACGTGGTCGGTGCGGATGAAGTCGCAGCCCAACCCCTCGATGGCCGAGACGAGTTCACCGAGGTAGCCCGGCGCGAGCCAGTCGTCGCCGTCCAGGAAGGTCAGGTACTCGCCGCTCGACGCGTCGAGGCCGGTGTTGCGTGCGGTGGCGAGTCCGCCGTTCTTCTCATGCCGGACATAACGGACTTGGGCGACGTCTGAGAGTTCCTCGGCCGCCCGCTCCAGGATCGCAGGGGTTTCATCCTTCGAATGGTCGTCCACCAGCACGAACTCGAAGTCTTCCCGAGCGTTCAGGCGCAGGCTTCGGAGGGTGTCCGGGGCGTACTGCTGGACGTTGTAGAACGGCACGATGACGGAGAGCTTGGGCACGCCGGGAAGCCTACGAGGCTGCCCGGAGGCGGAACTTTCCGGTGCGGATACTGTGGGTGAACTCAATGTGTCGGAACGGTGCATTCCAGGTACTTCCTGGTCATCGGCGGGCCAGTTGGGCTCTCGGAAGTGTTCTGTTAACTCTTTGTTGAGTTGAGGTTGGGTTATACCTAAGAAATGGTTCCTAGCGTCGTAGGTGTGCCACCTAGTGCAACGAGTACAACGAAGTCCCTACGGATCGCGGTACTCGCGGACTCCGACACCCGCTGGAAGTGGGGTGCGCTGACCGCGGACCGCATTGCTCCGGGCCCGTCCATGGAAGCCGGACCGCGCGCCGACGCGCAAGTCGGCGCTGCCCTGAGCGGATTCCTGCTGCGCGGACGGGCCACGCCCACTCCGCGCCAGCTGGCGGAAGTGGGGGTCAGCGCCGATTCCATCCGGGAGGTCACGGCCGTAGAATTCCTGCGGACCATGGAGCAGGAGTCGTACGACGTCGTCGTCCTCGCCCTGGTCGGCGGTGCCGTCCAGGCGATGCTGCACGGCCTGCGGCGGATCTGGGACGGCCGCGCGGAGCGGCCCGTGGTCGTCACCGGTTATGTCGGCGTCGTATACGAGAAGCTCGCCGACGGACTGCTGCTGCGGCACGGCGCGGACCTCGTCCTCGCCAACTCCCGCCAGGACGCGGACCGTTTCCGAGCTGTGTACGAGGGAGTAGGCGCCGACGCCTCCTCGGTCACCGAGGTCGCGCTGCCCTTCCTCGGCGGAGCTCCATACCGGAAGGGTAACGACCCGTACACGGTCGTCTTCGCCGCCCAGCCCTCCGTGCCGGACAGCCGCAAGGACCGTACATACCTGCTCGACCGGCTGATCCAGCACGCGAAGCTGCACCCGGAGCGCGAGGTGCTGCTCAAGCTGCGCTCCAAGCCGGGCGAGCACACCACGCACATCGAGGAACTGCCGTACCAGAAGCTGGTGCAGAAGCTGGAGCCGCCCGCCAACTTCCGGCTCGTTTACGGGCACATGGGCGAGGTACTCGACAGCACGGACCTGCTCATCACCATCAGCTCCACGGCCGCCCTGGAATCCCTGCACCGGCGTATCCCCACCGTCGTCCTCAGCGACCTCGGGGTGCGCGAGTCGCTCGGCAACCACCACTTCGTGGGCTCGGGGTGCCTGGCCTCCTGGGACCAGCTCGACGACGGGTACCAGCCCTCGCCGAACGCCGCCTGGGTGTCCCGGCAGGGCGTCGCCGCCGACGGTTCGTACGAGACGGCGTTCGACGTGGCGCGGTTCCGTATCAGCGAGCTCCTGGAGACGCCCGAGCTCCCGCCGCTCGCCCCGTACTACACGCCCGTCACAGCGCCCGGCTACCTGCCAGGTATTCTCGCTCGGCACCACCTCGGCCCGGACGGCACCCCGCTGCCCGGCGCCCCCGCGGCGGACCGGGAGCCCAGCCCGGTGCGGCAGATAGTCCGCCGGGCCGCCCGCGGGGCCTACCGCCACGGTGTCCAGCGTGTGGCGCCGGTGATCCGGCGGATGGGCGAGCTGTGAGAGCCCACACACCACGCGTCCCTCGTCAAGGAGAACAGCGAATGTCCAACTCGGAAGCCGGTCAAGCGGGCCAGGCGGCGCGGGTGCGCCGTGTGCTCGCGGTGATTCCCGCGCGCGGCGGCTCCAAGGGCGTCCCCGCGAAGAACCTCCTCCCGGTCGGAGGTGTGCCGCTGGTGGCCCGCGCCGTGCGCGAGTGCCGCGCGGCGCGCCTCGTCACGGACGTCGTGGTCTCCACGGACGACCAGGCGATCGCCACCGCCGCCCGGCAGGCCGGCGCCGAGGTGGTCCTGCGCCCCGCCGCCATCGCCGGCGACACCGCGACCTCCGAGGCCGCCGTGCTGCACGCCATGGACGCCCACGAGGCGCTGCACGGCTCGGCGGTCGACGTGGTGCTGCTCGTGCAGGCCACCAGCCCGTTCATCATCCGCGAGGACATCGACGGGGTCTCGGCCGCCGTCGTGGAGAACGGCGCGGACACCGCGGTGACCGTGGCCGCCTTCCACGGCTTCATCTGGCGCGACGCCGACGACGAGGCCACGGCCGTCGACACCGGCTCCGCCGCCGCTTCCCTGGCGTCCGCCGGGGGTTCGGCCACGGACACCGGCACCGCGCTCGCCACGGCCACCGGCGGCGGCTACGGCGTCAACCACGACAAGGCCTTCCGCCCGCGCCGCCAGGACCGCCCCCAGGACCTCCTGGAGACCGGCGCGGCGTACGCGATGGACGCGGCGGGCTTCCGGACGCACCAGCACCGCTTCTTCGGCCGTACCGAGCTCGTCCGCACGGACCCCGCGCGGGTGCTGGAGATCGACGACCCGCACGACCTCGCCCGCGCGCGGGCGCTGGCGCCGCTGTTCGACGCCAACCGCCCCGGCGCGCTCCCGACCGCCTCCGACATCGACGCGGTCGTCCTCGACTTCGACGGCACCCAGACCGATGACAGGGTGCTGATCGACTCCGACGGACGGGAGGTCGTCTCCGTGCACCGCGGCGACGGCCTCGGCATCGCGGCCCTCCGCAAGAGCGGCCTGTCGATGCTGATCCTGTCCACGGAACAGAACCCGGTCGTCGCCGCCCGCGCACGGAAGCTCCAGATCCCCGTGCTGCACGGCATCGACCGGAAAGACCTCGCACTGAAGCAGTGGTGCGAGGAGCAGGGCATCGCGCCGGAGCGCGTGCTCTACGTCGGCAACGACGTGAACGACCTCCCGTGCTTCGCCCTGGTGGGCTGGCCCGTGGCGGTCGCGAGCGCCCATGACGTCGTGCGCGGCGCCGCACGCGCGGTCACCACCGTTCCCGGCGGCGACGGCGCGATCCGAGAGATCGCCAGCTGGATCCTCGGCCCCTCTCTCGACTCCCTCGACAAGTAAGGAAAGTCCCCCCATGAGCAACTCCCGTCTGCGCAATTTCGGTTCGAAGACCGCCGGCCCCGGCCACCCGGTCTACGTCGTCGGCGAGATCGGCATCAACCACAACGGCGAGCTGGAGAACGCGTTCAAGCTCATCGACGCCGCCGCCGAAGCCGGCTGTGACGCCGTCAAGTTCCAGAAGCGCACCCCGGAGATCTGCACCCCGCGCGACCAGTGGGACATCGAGCGCGACACCCCCTGGGGTCGCATGACCTACATCGACTACCGTCACCGGGTCGAGTTCGGCGAGGACGACTACCGTCAGATCGACGAGTACGCCAAGAGCAAGAACATCGACTGGTTCGCCTCCCCGTGGGACACCGAGGCCGTCGCCTTCCTGGAGAAGTTCGACGTGCCCGCCCACAAGGTCGCCTCGGCCTCGCTCACGGACGACGAGCTGCTGCGCGCGCTCCGCGCCACCGGCCGTACGGTCATCCTCTCGACCGGTATGTCCACCCCGAAGCAGATCCGTCACGCGGTCGAGGTCCTCGGCTCGGACAACATCCTGATGTGCCACGCCACGTCGACGTACCCGGCGCAGGCCGAGGAGCTCAACCTCCGCGTCATCAACACCCTCCAGGCCGAGTACCCGAACGTCCCGATCGGCTACTCCGGTCACGAGACGGGCCTGCAGACCACCCTCGCGGCGGTCGCCCTGGGTGCTACCTTCGTCGAGCGCCACATCACCCTGGACCGCGCGATGTGGGGCTCCGACCAGGCGGCCTCCGTCGAGCCGCAGGGCCTCGTCCGCCTCGTCCGGGACATCCGTACGATCGAGGCCTCCCTCGGTGACGGCGTGAAGAAGGTCTACGAGTCGGAGCTCGGTCCGATGAAGAAGCTGCGCCGCGTCACGGGCGTCGTCGCGGAGGCGGAGATCGCCGACGCCGCCGGTGAGCCGGTCTCGGTCTGAGCCCCTTAAGACGGGACGGTCGTACGTCGATGAGCCCCCGCGCCGGTTCCGCCGGCCCCCACACTCTCGCTTTCGTCGAGAGTCCGGTACAGCTCCTGAACGTGCTGGAGTGGGCGCACGCCCATGCCCTCCGGCCCGAGCAGAGCAGTGCTCCGGCGCCCGTCGCGGCGCCGGCCCGGGGGGCCGCCGGTCCGCCCGGCGCGGGGCTCACCCTGGTCGTCCTCTCACCCAACGACCCGATGACGCGCGGCCAGCTGCGCCGCATGGCGGACCTGGCCCGCGACGAGGGCTACGAGGTCCGCTGGGAGGAGGCGCGCGGCGGCACGTCGGCGCCTTTCCAGACGATCGGCGGTCTCGCCCCGCTGCTGCGCAGGGCGCACCGGATCGTCATGGGAGACCCGTTCTCCCGGTATGTCCAGCTTCTGCTGAGCATCACCCGGGCACGCGACCTGGTCGTGGTCGACGACGGCACGGCGACGATGGAGTTCGTGGCCCAACTGGCCCGTGGCGAGCGCCTGGTGCGCTGGCACCGGCGCGGTGGTCGTCCCGGCCCGCGTGATCTGCTCTTCGCGCCGGTCTCGTCCGCGGCCCGCCGCCGCCTCACGCCGTCCGGGTCCCGATCGGTCGAGGTCTTCTCCTCGATGCCGATCGACTCGGCCCCCGAGGGCGTCCGCCTCACCTCGAACGACTTCTCCTGGACCCGGGCCCGCTTCGGCCCGCCCCGCATCACCAAGGGCGCGGACCTGGTCGGTACGTCCCTGGTCGAGACCGGCGTGGTCGACCCGGACCACTACCTGGAAGCGGTCCGCAACCTCGCCAAGACGCACGGCGCCACCCGCTACTTCGCCCACCGCCGCGAGAGCACGGAGAAGCTGCACCGGCTGGCCGTGGAGACGGGCCTGGAGATAGTCCGCCCGGACCTCCCCCTCGAACTGATCGCCCGCCGCGGGCCCATCGGCCGGACGATCCTCAGTTTCCCCTCCACGGTCGTCCACACCCTCCCGCTCGCGCTGGCCGGCACCGAGGTCCGCGTCGCGGTGTGCGACATCGACCCGGCCTGGCTCACGGAGAGCGCCTCGCCGCGGGCGCAGGGGTTCTTGTCGGGGGTCACGGGGACGGCCCGGGACGTGCACCGGCTGTCGGCTGTGACTTCGGCGTAGCGGACAACTCACCGGATACCGGGTCACCCACGGGTGACCCGGCGTTTCCGCGTGCGCTCCGCCGCGTAGGCCCCCTCACGGGTCTTCCGCGCCGTGGACTGGTCGCCGCGGCCCCACGCACGTCCACCAGGGACCTGAGCGCTCGTCACCGGTCGACCGGAAGCTCACCGGTCGACCGGAAGCTCCTCCACGACTCTTGCACCGAACGGACATGCGCTGTTCGCGAGTTGGCCATTGATCACGCGCGGGAGCGACACGATCCGGCCATTGAATCTGTCCGCGCGGTGCCTTTCGGCCCCGGCGGCTTGATTCAGTACTCGGAGTGGGGGGACAACGCGTGGCGTCCGAGCAAGAGGACTCCGACAGACCGGAGTCCGACAGACCCGGGGCGGGGGCGCCGGGTGCGGGGGCTCCGGTCGAGGGGAGTTCCGTACCCCGGCAGTTGCACACGGCCCGTGGGTTCGGTGACCGGGTGTTCCGCTGTCAGTTGACGGCCACCGGTGTCGCCGTCCTCGCGGTGATGGCGGGAGTCGGGCTCTTCCTGCTGCTGCGGGCAGGACAGGCGCTCCGCGTCCGCGGGTTCGGGTTCCTCACCACGGCCCAATGGCAGCCGGACGTCCACAACTTCGGCATCGCGGCCGTCCTCACCGGCACGGTGCTGATCGCCGCCGTCGCGGTGACGATCTCCGTGCCGCTGGCCGTCGGGACCGCGCTGTTCATCGCCGATGTGGCGCCGCCCAAGCTGCGCCGCACGCTCGTCACGATGGTCGACCTGATGGCCGCCGTACCGTCCGTGGTGTACGGACTGTGGGGGCTGTTCTTCCTCCAGCAGCATGTGATCGGGCTGTCCCGGTGGCTCTCCGAATGGCTCGGCTGGATACCGCTGTTCAAGGTGGACGGCACCCAGCCGGGCGAACCCCTGGCCTCCGACAGCGTCTTCACGGCCTCCACCTTCATCGCCGGCATCGTCGTCGCGCTGATGGTCGCGCCGATCCAGTGCTCGGTGATGCGCGAGGTCTTCTCCCAGGCCCCCGCCGGTGAGCGCGAGGGCGCCTACGCGCTCGGCGCCACCCGCTGGGGAATGATCCGCAGCGTCGTCCTGCCGTACGGCAAGGGCGGGATCATCGGCGGCACCATGCTGGGGCTCGGCCGGGCACTCGGCGAGACCATCGCGGTCTACCTGATCATCTCGCCGGTCTTCGTCATCCAGCCGCACATCCTCCAGACCGGCTCCAACTCGGTCTCCTCGCTGATCGCCCTGCACTACGGCGACTCCTCCGAGTTCGGCATGTCCGCGCTGATGGCCGCGGGCCTGGCGCTGTTCCTGCTCACCCTGGCGGTCAACTTCACAGCCTCCTCGGTTGTGGCCCGCTCCCGGTCCGGCGCGCAGAGCGAGGCATGAGATGACCGTTCTGGAAAAGACTCCCGTCCTGGTCGCCGAGCCCGCGCCGCCGGCGCCCGCGCTGCCACCCGCCCAGCCGCGCCGCATCGGCGGCGTCAGCCGCTCCGGCGTCCTGGCACTCACCGGCGCCGCCGCCTCCGGGCTGTGCGTCACGATCCTGCTCTTCGGCGAACTCGCTCCCTTCTCTGGTGGGTTGGGCTTCGCCGTCACGTCCTACCTCGCTTTTCTCATCATCTACGCGGTGTTGACAGGGATTGAGGAGGACCGGCAGGCCGTACGCGACCGGGTGATGACCGTCGTACTGTGGACGGCGGCCACGCTGCTGTTCACCGCGCTCGTCATGGTCGTCGGCTTCACGGCCTGGCGCGGCCGGGAGGCGCTGCCGCACGGCAACTTCTTCACCCAGGACATGCAGGCGGCGGGCCCGCTCGACCCGCTGACCAACGGCGGCATCGCCCACGCGATGCTCGGCACGCTCATCATGATCGCCATCGCGCTGGCGATCACCGTGCCGCTGGGCCTCGCCTGCGCGGTCTATCTGAACCAGATCCCGGGCAGGTTCTCGCGGTTCGTCCGCACCATCGTCGAGGCGATGACCGCGCTGCCCTCGATCGTGGCCGGCCTGATGGTGTACGCCACCTGGATCCTCGGCCTCGGCATGCAGAAGTCGGGGCTCGCGGCCGGGTTCGCGATCAGCGTGATGATGCTGCCGATCGTGATCCGCGCGGCCGACGTGGTGCTGCGGCTGGTGCCGGGGAACCTGACCGAGGCCGCCGAGGCGCTGGGCGCGCCCCGATGGCGGACCGTGTGGCACGTCGTGCTGCCCACCGCCCGCTCCGGGCTCGCCACCGCCGTCATCCTCGGCACCGCGCGCGGTATCGGTGAGACCTCGCCCGTGCTGCTGACCGCCGGCTACACGGTGGCGCTCAACGCCGACCCGACCAGCGGGCCGATGGTGTCCCTGCCGCTCGCGGTCTTCAACTTCGTGAAGTCGCCCGAACCGGCGATGATCGCCCGCGGGTTCGGCGCGGCGGCCGTTCTGATGGCCCTGGTCCTGGTGCTGTTCGTGATCGCCCGCGTGATCGGCGGTCGCGGTCCCGGCCACCAGACCAAGCGGCAGGCCCGTCGCACCGCCCGCGCCTCGCGCCGCGACGTCTCCCGCTTCGAGGACCTGCACGGGGCCGGCCTCTCGCTGTTCGAGACGCCGGAAGCCTTCGAGATGCCCAGGGTCTCCGAGGTCCCGGAACCCTCCGACGAGCCGCAGTCCTCCGACGCACCGGAAGCCTTCGAGTCACCCGGGGCCCCCGTCGAGCCGCAGTCCTCCGACGTGCTGGAAGCCTGCGAGTCACCGGAGCCCTCCGGAGCCTTCGAAGCACCGGAGCCCTCCGAGATGCCGGAAGCCCTCGAGGTCCCGGAGACCCTGGCGCCCGCCGGCGGCACCCCGCCCGGACCCGCCGCCACCCCGCCGGGGGCCGCCACCCCCGGCCCCGCCCCGTCCGCTCCCGCCGCCCCCACCCCCGTCCCCGGAGAGAACGACTGATGCGCAGCCACCTCACCACCGCTCTTCGGCCCCTGCGGGCGCTGGGGACCTTCGGCGCGCTGCTCGGCATCATCGCCGGGCTGCTGGCCGGTCCCGCGGCCGCGCCTGCCGCGGCCGAGAGCTACACGCCGATCGCCGGGGCCGGTTCCACCTGGGCGGAGAACGCCGTCGACGAGTGGCGCCGAGCCGTCAACCAGTACGGAATGCGGATCAGTTACGCCGGTGGAGGTTCCTCCGACGGACGCCGTCAGTTTCTCAGCGGAACCGTCGACTTCGCGGTCTCGGACATCCCCTTCCAGACCGACCCGACCGACGGTTCGGCCGCCGAGCACCCCGCTTCCGGGTCGTACGCCTACATGCCGATCGTGGCCGGCGGGACCGTCTTCATGTACCACCTCACCGTCAACGGCAAGAAGGTCACCAACCTCCGGCTCTCCGGAGACGTGGTCACCAAGATCTTCACCGGTGTCGTCAAGACCTGGGACGACCCGGTGATCAAGGCCGACAACCCGGGGCTCCAGCTGCCGCACCGCACCATCGTGCCCGTCGTCCGCTCCGACGGCTCGGGCTCCACCGCCCAGTTCACGATGTGGATGGCCAACCAGCACAAGTCGCTGTGGCAGAACTACTGCGGTCGCGTCGGCCGCTCGGGCGCCTGCGGTCAGACCTCGTACTACCCGACCGTGTCCGGCATGATCGCCCAGTCCGGCGACCTCGGCGTGGCCGGATACATCGCCCAGAACTACGGCGAGGGTGCCATCGGCTACGTCAACTACTCGTACGCCAAGAACGCCCACTATCCGGTCGCCAAGGTCCTCAACCGCGCGGGCTACTACACCGAGCCGACCCCGGAGAACGTCGCGGTCTCGCTGCTCAAGGCGAAGATCAACACCAACAGGAGCTCCGCGGACTACCTCACCCAGAAGCTCGAAGGCGTCTACAACGACACCGACAAGCGCAACTACCCGCTGTCCAGCTACTCGTACATGATCCTGCCCCTCAAGGAGCAGGGCACCTTCACCAAGGCCAAGGGCAAGACGCTCGGCGCCTTCTCGTACTACTTCATGTGCCAGGGCCAGCAACAGGCGCCCAAACTGGGCTACTCACCGCTGCCGATCAACCTGGTCCAGGCGGGCTTCGACCAGATCCGCCGCATCCCGGGCGTGCAGACGAAGAACATCAACATCAAGAACTGCAACAACCCGACCTTCACCACCAGCGGCCGCAACAAGCTGGCCGAAACCGCGCCCTACCCCGCCGCCTGCGACAAGAAGGGCGCCGCGCCCTGCACCACGGGCAGCGGGGGTGCCAAGTCGGGCTCGACGTCGGGTGGTTCGACCGGTGGGACGGGCAACTCCGTTTCCACCGGCGGTACTTCGGCGGGCGGGGCCTCGGCCGGTGGCTCGGCCGGGAGCGGTTCGACGGGCGGCGGTGACGCGGCGAGCGGCGGAGGGAAGGCGTCCGTCGATCCCGACACCGGACAGACCCTGTCGCCGGACGGCTCCGGAGCGACCGGCGCCGCCGGGGGAACGGCCGCCGACGGCACCGTCGCCCTCGCCCAGCCGGTCAGCGTGGCCGGGCGGACCGGCTGGACCGGCACCCAGACGCTGATGCTGCTCGCCGCCGCCCTGATCCTCGGGCTCATCCTGCTGCCCTCCCTCGTCTCGCGGGCGATCACCGGGCGCGGTGACGGCACGGGGAGCGGCGGCACCAGGGGCAACCAGGCCGGCAAGGGTTCCGGAGACTTCCAGGACCTCACCGACGGGAGTTCGCGATGAGGACGAACCGGATACGCGGCCTGCTGGTGCGTCTCGTCGCCGGCGCGGCCGTGGGCGCCCTCGCGGGGCTCGCCGTCGCGCAGACCGCACAGCCCGCCACCGCGGCGAGCGGCGACCGGAACACCGAGTCCGCCGTCACCGTCTCCGGACGCGAAGAGTTCAAGGACATGCGGTTCACGGTCGGCCAGACCACCCACCTCACCAGCCAGGCGATCAACGTCTCCTGGACCGGCGGCACCCCCAGCACCTTCGCGGGCACGGCGTTCAACACCGACTTCGTGCAGATCATGCAGTGCTGGGGCGACGACGACGGCACCGTGCCGGACAACCCGGGACCCTCGCGCACCCAGTGCCAGTACGGCGCCTCCCCGACCACCGGCCGGGGCAGCTGGCCCGGCAACGACTTCGACGACACCCGCCAGGTCTTCCACAACCCCGAACCCACCGTCTACGGCGAGGACAACCGGTACGGCGCCGGCAACTCCACCGGCGTCGGCGAAGTGCCCTTCAAGGCCGTCGACGGCACGCTGATCACCACCAACACCCAGAACAACGCACTGTTCAACTACAACACCACCAACGAGGTCGACTTCGCCCGCACCAGCGCCGACGGCACCGGGCAGGAGTTCTTCGAGGTGCAGACCGCCAACGAGGCCCCGCACCTGGGCTGCGGAACTCCGGTGACGAAGGGCGGCCGTACCACCCCCCGCTCCTGCTGGCTGGTGATCGTCCCGCAGGGTCACCTCGACCTCGACGGCAAGCCGTACGCCGACGCCAGCAAGGTCAACGCCGGCTCACCGGTCTCCTCCACCAACTGGCAGAACCGGATCGCGGTCGAACTCGGCTTCAACAGCGTGGGCGTCAACTGCGCCCTCGGCTCCGACGAGCGCGCCACCACCGGCAGTGAGCTCGCCGCCGACGCCATGACGAGCTGGCAGTCGGCCCTGTGCCCGACCGGCAGGGTGTACGGCTACACCGAACTCGGCGAACCCGACACCCGCGCCCGCCTCATCGACGACGGCTCCTCCGGACTCGCCTTCACCACCCGGCCCCTCGGCGCCGACGAGGGCACCACCGCTCCGGGCGACACCACCGTGTACGCCCCGACGGCGCTGTCCGGCACGGTGATCGGCTTCACCATCGAACGCAGACCCAAGCCCGCGGCCGCCTCGGACGCGATACGCGAACTCGCCGGAACCAAGGTCCAGTCCATCGACCTCACGCCCCGGCTGGTCGCCAAGCTGCTCACCGAGTCCTACCGCAACTCCCCCTGGGGAGCGGTCGCCGGCTCGACGGTCGCGGACGGCTACGGCTGGGCGAAGAACAACCCGGCGGGCCTGGCGACGGACCCCGAGTTCGTCGCGCTCAACCCGGAGTTCGCGGAACTGTCGGTGGCCGAGACGCCGGCGACCGACACGGACCTGCTCACCGCGCTCGGGCACAGCGACTCGGCGCGTGCGGTGTGGCAGTGGATCGTCGCGGACAAGGACGCCCGCAACTTCCTCGCCGGTGTCTCCGACGACTACGGGACGCACGTCAACCCGTACTACAGCACCAACGTCGACCTGAACCCGACCGGCTTCGCCTTCGACCCGGCGGACACGGACACGTACCCGAAGAGCGATCCGTGGTGCATGGTCCCGGCGAGTACCGGCGCCACCGCCCAGCAGTGCATGATCGATTTCCATCCGTACGTGGAGGACATGCACTCCGGCGCGCTGCACACCCGTCGCACCGACACGTTGTGGAAGGCCGTCTGGGACCCGCTGGCCAGCCCGCCCGCGTTCAAGAGCCCAGGCCCGCAGACGGTGGGCGACCGGTTCGTGATCACCGTCACCGACGCGGCGTCCGCCGCGCGTTACGGGCTCCAGACGGCGCGGCTGCGGAACGCGGTGGGGGAGTTCGCCGCGCCGACGAACGCCTCGCTCACCGCCGCGGCGGCGAGCGCGTCCGGGGACAAGGCACCCGAGATCAGGCCGGCCACGGCGACCGCGAAGGCCGCGTACCCCCTCGCGCAGCTCGTCTACGCCGCCGTACGCCCCGCCAAGATCGACTCGGCCGCACGCAAGGACTACGCGGCCCTGCTGACGTACGTGGCGGGCGACGGCCAGGTCAGCGGCGCCGACCCGGGTCTTCTCCCGCCCGGCTACGCCCCGTTGTCGAAGACCCTGCGCGCGAGGACGGCCGCCGCGGCGGACACCCTCGTCCACTACACCGCGCCGTCCTCCGCCGAGGAAGGCTCCTCCGGCGCGGCGGGCGGGGGCGGTACCGGTGGCTCCGACGACACGTCGGGCGGGGGAGTGTCCGGCGGCGGCACGGGGGGCGACGGCGCCGTGGCGCCGGACGGCGGCGGGAGCGCGAGTTCCACTCCCAGCGCCGGGCCCTCCTACGACGGTGGCAAGGCCGTCGAGACCACCGCGGCCGGCACCACACCCGCCGACCCCGCGAACGCCCTGCGCTACGCCGTCCCCGTCGGTGCCGCGCTCGGCGCCGTGGCCGGTGCGGGCGCACCCTTCGCGGGCGGCAGCAGGGCGCGCCTCCCGCTACGAGTCCCGCTCCCCGGCGGGCGCGCTCTCACCATCCCCGCGCTCACCCTCCCGGAACGGCTGCGCAGGCTGCTGCCACCGGGGCGGGGCTGAGCCCCTGGGCCACGGCCCCCGAGGCCCACGCGGGAGGGAGCCGACCCGGTCGGGCCGAGGGCTCCTGCATGAGGGAGCAGGCCCTCGCGGGCCGGCTTCCCACAGGACGGAGCAGGCCCGACGGGGCCGCGACTCCCCACGGACGGAGCCAGGCCTTGACCGGCCGGGGTTCCCGCAGGACGGAGTCTGGCCCGTTCGGGCCGAGGGCTCCTGCACGAGGGAGCCGGGCCGACCGGGTCGGGGCTCCCGTTGGACGGAGCCGGGCCTTCGCGGGCCGGGGTTCCCGCTGAAAGGAGCCGTGGCCCACGAAGGGCCCGGGTTCCCGCACCAAGGAGCCGGGCCTTCGCGGGCCGGGGTTCCCGAATCGCAGAGTCACGCGGCCCCTGGAGGCCGGGGGCTCTCCACAGGCGGCCGTCCGCCCCGAAAGGCAGTCGGGGCGGACGGCCTGCACCACCCTGCCAGATCGCAGACGCACCCGACGTACTACCTCAGGAGACCCTCGATGCGCAGAATGCGCCTCACCGCGGCCATGGTCGCCGCAGCCGTGGTGTCCGGCACGCTGGCTCTGGCGAGCCCGGCGTCCGCCGACCCCACCCCCGCCGGGACGTTCCGCAAGCTCGTCGGCGTGGGTTCGGACACCACGCAGGACGTGCTCAACGCCCTCGCCGGCGACGTCGTCAACGGCACCGACTACGCCCCGACCGCCGTGAAGTCGGCGTCCGGCGCGGGCGTCGCCTCGTACGACGCGATCGTCACCGGGTCCACCACCATCCAGACCCGCTCCGGCGGCCCGACGTTCACGCGTCCCAACGGCTCCGGCGCGGGCCGCACCGCGCTCAGCATGGCGCTGACCGGCGACCTCTACCCGGCTCCCGCCACGGGCGTCTCCGTCAAGGGCCAGGTCGACTTCGCCCGGTCATCGAGCGGCCCGAGCGTCTCCGGCAACGCCCTCACCTACATTCCGTTCGCCCGGGACGCGGTGGGCGTCGCGGTCCGCGGGTCGGGCCTCGACAACCTGACGGTCGACCAGCTGCACGAGATCTACAAGAAGGGCGGCGACCGTGTACTGAACGGTCAGGCCCTGCACCCGGTCATTCCGCAGGCCGACTCCGGTACCCGCAAGTTCTTCCTCGCGGCCATCGGCCTCACCGCGACCACGGTCGACGACCAGCTCCCGGTCGTCCAGGAGAACCAGGGCGACGCCGCGCTCACCCAGGACGGCGCCCTCGTGCCGTTCTCCGTGGGCAGCTGGATCGCGCAGTACAACGGCATCGCGCCCAACAACAGCGAGGACGCGGTCGCCGCCGGCGCCCGGCTGGCGAGCGTCACCCTGCCCAGCCAGACCGGCGCCACCAGCCCGGTGACCACGGTCAACGGCAAGCTCACCCCGGTCAGCGGCTACTACGAGAACGCCACCTTCGGCCGCGACGTCTACAACGTCGTCCCGACCCGGGCGATCGACCCGAGCAGCATCTTCTTCGACAAGGACCTCTACGACGTCTTCGTCACCAGCGGCACCCACGAGGCGGCCCTCGCCTCGGAGAACTCCGAGAAGGTCATCGCCGACTTCGGCTTCCTGAACGAGTCGTACAACGGCTCGGTCAGCCAGGCCAAGCACGCCAAGGTCGGCGGCCTGGAGCTCTCCACCCCGCCCGCCGTGCCCGCCAAGCCCGCCACCCTCGCGGCCACCCTCGGCGACGCGAGCGTCAAGCTGACCTGGACGGCGCCCTCTCCGGCCCCCGCGCAGCCCGTCACCGACTACCGCGTCACGCTGAAGGACGCGGAAGGCGTGGTCGTCGCCACCAAGGACGTCCCGGCCACCACCAAGAGCTACACGTTCACCGGCCTGGCCAACGCCAAGTACACGGCCACCGTCGCCGCGGCCAACGTCGCGGGCACCGGCGCCGAGGCCTCCTGGACCGGCGTCGCCAAGTACGCGAGCACCACCAGGGCGAGCGCCGCGACGACCGCGTACGGCAGGACCCCGAAGGTCGCCGTCAGCGTGACCGGTACGCACGGTGTCGTCGCCACCGGCAAGGTCACCGTCAAGGAGGGCTCCACCACCCTCGGCACGGGCACCCTCAGCGCCGGCAAGGTCTCCGTCCCGCTGTCTAACCACCTCAAGGTCGGCTCGCACAGCCTGACCGTCTCCTACTCGGGCGGCAGCAAGCTCAACGCCTCCGCGACGACCGCCAAGCTGACGGTCGGCAAGGCGACGCCGACCGTCACCAAGACGGCGCCCGCCTCGGTCAGCCACACCGCCCGCGCCAAGGTCGCCGTGAAGGTCACCGCGACCGGCACCACGCCGACCGGCAAGGTCCGCATCTACGAGGGCTCCCGGCTGATCGCCACCGCCACGCTCAGCGCCGGCAAGGCGACCGTCACCCTGCCCAAGCTCGGCAAGGGCAGCCACACCCTGCACGCGAACTACGCGGGCTCCACGACGGTGAACGCGCGCAACGGCGCCAACTTCGTCATCAAGTCCACCTGATCCACGGCCAGTCGGCAGACGCCCCCCGGGGAGACCGCGACCGCGGCCTCCCCGGCGGGCCCCGCCGAACGCACACCAACGAAGGAGACGGGCCGCCGTGACGGTCGCCGTACAGACCACGCTCGCAACCCCCGTGCCACGGCCGCGCGTCCGGAGCATCACCGCCGTCCGGCACCTCGCCCGGGGCGGCCTGCTCACCCTGGCCGCCCTGCTGCTCGGCCTCACCGCACAACTGCTGTTGGTCAGCGGCCTCCAGGAACGGGCCGCCCAGCACGCCGCGTTCGACGAACTTCGCGCCCAACTCGCCCTGGGCACCGCCCCGGTGTCCCAGACCGACCAGCAGGGGCACCTGCTCGCGCCCGGCACTCCGGTCGCGCTGATCGACATCCCCGCCGTCGACGTCCACCAGGTCGTCCTGGAAGGAACCGACTCCGCCGTCCTCACCGACGGCCCCGGCCACCGCCGGGACACCCCGCTGCCCGGTCAGACCGGCACCAGCGTGCTGATGGGCCGCGCGGCCGCGTACGGCGGGCCGTTCGGCCGGCTCTCCGAACTCGCCGCGGGCGACACGTTCACCGTGACCACCGGTCAGGGGAGGGCGACGTACCGGGTCCTCGGCGTGCGCCGGGCCGGCGACCTCGCGCCGGGCACCGTGGCCGCGGGCAAGGGCCGCCTGGTCCTGGTCACGGCCACCGGACGGGGCTTCATGCCGGGCGGTCTGCTGCGCGTCGACGCCGACCTGGTCTCCGCGCCCGCGCGGACCCCGGCCGCCGTCATCCGCCCCGGCACGCTCCCGGAGGCCGAGCAGCCGCTGGCCCGCCCGGCAGGCGTGCCCTGGCCGCTGGTGATGTGGCTCCAGACGCTGGTCGCCGCCGCGGTCGCCGCGGTGTGGACCTGGCACCGCTGGGGCCGCCACCAGACCTGGATCGTCTTCGCCCCGGTCGTCGCGGTCCTGGGCCTCCAGGTCGCCGTACGCACCACCGAGCTGCTGCCCAACCTGCTGTGAACCTCCCCGAGACCCACGATCACCACGAGGTGTGCGACGTGACCGAAGCGACCGCTTCTCCCTACACCGCGGTGCCCGCCACCGCCGGCACCGCTTCCGCCAGGACAGGGGTGGCGGGCACCACCGACACCGCCGTCCTGCCGCCCGTCGCGGCCACCGGGACCGCGGCCCCGGCCCCCGCCACCCTCGAAGCGCGTGCCGTCTCGGCCTGGTTCGGCGACCACCAGGTCCTGGAACGGGTCTCCCTGACCATGCCCGCGGGCCAGGTCACCGCGCTGATCGGCCCCTCCGGCTGCGGCAAGTCGACCTTCCTGCGCACGCTCAACCGGATGCACGAGCTGATCCCTGCGGCCGCGATGGGCGGCGAGGTGCTCTTCGAGGGGGAGGACATCTACGCCCCCGGGCGCAGGCTGACCGACGCCCGCCGGCTGATCGGGATGGTGTTCCAGAAGCCCAACCCGTTCCCCGCCATGTCGATCTACGACAACGTGGTCGCGGGCCTGCGGCTGACGGGCACCCGGGTCGGCCGTGGCGAGAGGGACGTACTGGTCGAGGAGAGCCTGACCCGGGCAGGTCTGTGGAAGGAGGTGCGGGACCGGCTGCGGCAGCCCGGCGGCGCGCTCTCCGGCGGTCAGCAGCAGCGCCTGTGCATCGCCAGGGCCCTGGCCGTACGCCCCCGGGTGCTCCTGATGGACGAACCCTGCTCGGCGCTCGACCCCACGTCCACCCGCCGGGTCGAGGAGACCATCCAGGAACTCGCCGGCCAGGTGACCGTCGTGATCGTCACCCACAACATGCAGCAGGCGGCCCGCGTCTCCCAGCGGTGCGCGTTCTTCCTCGCCGAACAGGGCACCCCCGGCGGCATCGTCGAGCACGGTCCCACCGGCCACATCTTCGGCACCCCCGAGGACCGGCGCACGGCCGACTACGTGGCGGGCCGCTTCGGCTGAGGCCCCACGGGGGAGGGGCGGTCACGTTCCGTGTCCGCCCCGCACGGCCGCGGTGACGTTCCGGGGCCCGCAGGTGTGCTGTGAGACCGTGGGGAAACCAGTACGGGAATGGGCCCGGCCATCCCGGGCGTTCACGCCGGGGAGTCCATGGGTGATCCCCGGCGGATCGATTCAAGATCCAAACGCCTGGAAAGCCGGGTGAGTTTACCCATTCCCATCGACAGCTATGCGCCGTGCGGCCAGATTTTCTTCCCCTAACGGGTTGAACTTTTGTTGATCGTGGGTCAGTTGGCCGCCCGATCGCCTTACCCTTCAGAGGGTGAACCAAGTGACGTCCCGAGAGTCCGAGGCCGATCTCCCCGGGGAAGCCGTGCTCCCCGGCGCGCTGCCCGAGCTGCTGCGCGCCGAACTCGTCGCGTTCCGCCGCGACTTGCACATGCACCCCGAGCTCGGCAACCAGGAGTTCCGCACCACCGCCGCGCTCAAGGCCCGCCTGGAACTGGCGGGCCTCAAGCCGCGCGTGCTCGACACCGGTACCGGGCTCATGTGTGACATCGGCGACCAGGACGACGTACGTCCCATGCTCGCCCTGCGTGCGGACATCGACGCGCTGCCCATCCCGGACACGAAGTCCGACTGCGCCTACCGGTCGACCGTGCCCGATCGCGCGCACGCCTGCGGACACGACGTGCACACCTGTGTCGTGCTCGGCGCCGGTCTCGTACTCGCGGAACTGCACCGCCAGGGGCGGCTGCCGCGCCCGGTGCGGCTGATCTTCCAGCCCGCGGAGGAGGTGCTCCCCGGTGGCGCCCCCGACGCGATCGAGTCGGGCGTCCTCGAAGGCGTGGGGCGGATCATCGGCGTGCACTGCGACCCGAGGGTCGACGCGGGGCGCATCGGACTGCGGCACGGCGCGATCACCTCCGCGTGCGACCGGCTCGAGGTCGCACTCGACGGCGCGGGCGGCCACACCGCGCGCCCGCATCTCACCACGGACCTCGTCACCGCCGCCGCCCGGGTCGCCACCGACGTCCCGGTCCTGGTCGCGCGCCGCACCGACGCGCGCAGCGGGCTCGCCGTGACCTGGGGACGCATCGAGTCCGGGCACGCCTGCAACGTGATCCCGAACCACGCGGAGCTCTCCGGGACCGTGCGCTGCCTGGACCTCGCCACCTGGCGCGCGGCGCCCGACCTGGTGCACGCGGCGATCGACGAGATCGCCAACCTGTACCGGGCGAAGTCGGAGATCAACTACATCCGCGGTGTTCCGCCGGTCGTCAACGACCCGGCCGTCACCGACCTGCTGCGCGACGCCATGACCGCCCGGCGCGGCGCGCACTCCATCGAGGACACCGAGCAGAGCCTGGGCGGCGAGGACTTCTCCTGGTACCTGGAGCGGGTGCCCGGCGCGATGGCCCGGCTCGGCGTGCGCACCCCCGGCGAGCGCGCTCCCCGCGACCTGCACCAGGGCGACTTCGACGCCGACGAGTCGGCGATCACGGTGGGCGTGGAGCTCTTCACCGCGGCGGCCCTGCTCGACGGGACGCCCGTCCTCGACCTCGGAGCGTGACGGAAGGGAGGGGCGCGACCCCCGTTCGCCCGCCGGGTCGCGCCCTTCCCGCAGGTGTTCGCGGCCCCGCTCCGGTAGCGCGGCGCACCCCTCCGTCGTAGCGTGGTGAGCGGCCGGGCAGCACTGCCTGCCCAGTCACACACAGCGCGTGACCGGCACACGGATCGTCACCGACGGAGCAGGTGCTCTGTCCCCAAGTGCACCCTTCGACCCCATAGTTCACAGGGACGTAACCGGCCATCGGCACGAATGGATAACGGCCAGGCGAAACCCCGTTCCCTGGAGGGTCTACGCGCGTTAATGTGCGCCGAACTCAGCACCCACTGCGGGGCTTTGGAGAATGGGGAACCTTCAGATGCGTCGGATATCCAGACTGACCCGTGTCGCGGTGGGGGTCGCGTCGCTCGCACTCGCGGCCACGGCCTGCGGCGGTACCAGTGACGAAGCGGACAGTGACAGCAGCAGCGCGAGCAGCGGTGGCAAGGGTCTCGCCATCGCCTACGACATCGGCGGCAAGGGCGACCAGTCCTTCAACGACGCGGCGTTCTCCGGGCTGGAGAAGGCGAAGGCCGAGTTCAAGTACGAGACGGCCGACATCGAGCCCACCGACGGCGAGACCGACGCCGACAAGGAGCAGCGGCTCGCCTCACTGGCCAAGCAGGGCTACAACCCGGTCATCGGCATCGGCTTCGCCTACGGCCCCGCGCTGACCGCCGTCGCGTCGAAGTACCCGGACACCACCTTCGGCATCGTGGACTCGGTGGTCGAGGGCGCCAACGTCGCGTCCCTGGTCTTCGCCGAGCAGGAGGCCTCCTACCTCGCGGGTGTCGCCGCCGCCAAGGCCACCAAGACCAACACCGTCGGCTTCGTCGGCGGTGTGGACATCCCGCTGATCCACAAGTTCGAGGCCGGCTACAAGCAGGGCGTCCAGGACACCAACCCCAAGGTCAAGGTCCTCTCGCAGTACCTGACGCAGACCGCCGAGGAAGGCGGCTTCTCCAGCCCCGACAAGGGCAAGGCCGCCGCCGAGGGCCAGCTCGAGAAGAACGCGGACGTGGTCTACCAGGCCGCGGGACTCTCCGGCCAGGGTGTGATCGAGGCCGCCGCCAAGGAGAAGAAGTGGGCGATCGGCGTTGACTCCGACCAGTACAACCAGGCCGCCCTCGCCCCGTACAAGGACTACATCCTGACCTCCGCGCTCAAGGACGTCGGCGGCGCCGTGTACGCGCTCGCCAAGTCCGTCGAGGACGGCAAGCCGCTGACCGGCACGCAGACCTTCGACCTGAAGGTGGACGGCGTCGGCCTCGCCGACAGCAACCCGAAGATGGCGGAGATCGCCGGCCTCACCGACGCGGTGGCCAAGGCCAAGGCGGGCATCATCGACGGCTCGATCAAGGTCAAGACCGAGTAACGGGCCCCCTGTACGGGCGAACGCGAACAAAGTCACACAAGGCGGGCGGGTGCCGGAAGGCGCCCGCCCGTCGTCGTGTCCGCGCCGCAGGTCACCCACCGCCACCGCGCCTTTGCGGTCGGCAAGACCGGACCCGGCGAAAGGGTGCCGTCGGGCACAGCCGGATAACAAGGTGGACAGAAGGGGTTTTCTAGAAGGTCTACGCGCGTTAATCTGCGGCGAAGCCAGCGCCGAAGCCGTTCCGTCAGGCGCTTGTACGACAGGAGCACAACTCATGCGCCGGGTTCCCCGCATCGCGCTCGCAGGCGCCGCGACCGCGTCTCTCGCCCTCGTCATCTCCGCCTGTGGTGGTACCTCGACCTCGTCGGGCTCGTCGGAGTCGAAGGGGGACCTCGGTCTCGCCATCGCGTACGACGTCGGCGGCAAGGGCGACCAGTCCTTCAACGACGCCGCCTACGCGGGCCTGGAGGACGCGAAGAAGGAGTTCGGTTACAAGACCGCCGACGTGGAGCCCACGGACGGTGAGACGGACGCCGACAAGACGCAGCGCCTTGTCTCGCTGGCCAAGCAGGGCTACAACCCGGTCATCGGCATCGGCTACGCCTACGCGCCGGCCATCAAGGAGGCCGCGGCGAAGTACCCGGACACCACCTTCGGCATCGTCGACGACTCCACGGTCGAGACGGCGAACGTCGCGGACCTGGTCTTCTCCGAGCAGGAGGCCTCCTACCTCGCGGGTGTCGCCGCCGCCAAGGCCACCAAGACCAACACCGTCGGCTTCGTGGGCGGCGTGGACGTGCCGCTGATCCACAAGTTCGGCGCGGGCTTCGAGCAGGGCGTCAAGGACACCAACCCCAAGGTCACCGTCCTGTCGCAGTACCTGACGCAGACCGCCGAGGAGGGCGGCTTCTCCAGCCCCGACAAGGGCAAGACGGCCGCCGAGGGCCAGATCGAGAAGAAGGCCGACGTCGTCTACGCGGCGGCCGGTCTGTCCGGCCAGGGTGTCATCGAGGCCGCCGCCGCCAACAAGGTGTGGGCGATCGGCGTCGACTCCGACCAGTACAAGCAGGAAGCCCTGAGCAAGTACAAGGCCTCCATCCTGACGTCCGCGACCAAGGACGTCGCCAAGGCGGTCTACAACCTCGCGAAGTCGGTCGAGGACGGTAAGCCGGAGACCGGTATCGTTCGGGGCGACTTGAAGTCCGGCGAGGTCGGCCTCGCCGACTCCAACCCTGAGTTCAAGAACGACACCGCTATCCAGGACGCCGTAGAGGCAGCCAAGGAGAAGATCATCAGCGGCGAGATCACGGTCAAGACCAGCTGACGAAGCAGGACCTCAGGAGCAGCCGAGCGGCTCCGGGGAAGTTCAGGAAGGCTCTTTCGGGCCGCCCGCTCTTCCCCGGAGCCGCTTGGTAACCGCGGGGTTACGTCCGCTCAACGGGATACGGGGAGTCTGGCTCTCCGTATCCCGTTCTCGCGGCTCGCCGCCCCTCAAGTTGCCGTAGGGGCGCTACGCGCGTAGACGACCCCCCTTCCCTCAGGAGATGCGCCATCAACGCGTCCAGCAGCCCTCCGGCCGGCGCGGTCAACGGCCAGGTGACCGCAGTCGAACTCGCCGGGATCACCAAGCGATTCCCGGGCGTCGTGGCCAACCACGACATCCACCTCAGCGTCCGCAAGGGCACGGTCCACGCCCTCGTCGGTGAGAACGGCGCCGGCAAGTCGACGCTGATGAAGATCCTCTACGGCATGCAGAAGCCGGACGAGGGCACCATCGCCGTGGAAGGCGACCAGGTCACCTTCTCCTCGCCCGCTGACGCCATCGCCCGCGGCATCGGCATGGTCCACCAGCACTTCATGCTCGCCGACAACCTCACCGTCCTGGAGAACGTCGTCCTGGGCAGCGAGAAGCTGTACGGCATCGGCGGCAAGGCCCGCCGCAAGATCCTGGAGCTCTCGACGAGGTACGGCCTCGGCGTGCGCCCCGACGTCCTGGTCGAGGAACTCGGCGTAGCCGACCGGCAGCGCGTGGAGATCCTCAAGGTCCTCTACCGCGGCGCCCGGATCCTCATCCTCGACGAGCCCACCGCGGTCCTCGTCCCGCAGGAGGTCGAAGGGCTCTTCGCCAACCTGCGCGAGCTCAAGGCCGAGGGCCTGTCGGTCATCTTCATCTCGCACAAGCTGGGCGAGGTCCTCTCCGTGGCCGACGACATCACCGTCATCCGCCGCGGCACGACGGTCGGCACCGCCGTCCCGTCCGAGACCACCCCGCGCCAGCTCGCCGAGCTGATGGTCGGCAGCGAACTGCCCACCCCGGAGACGGCCGAGTCGACGGTCACCGACCGCCCGGTGCTCACCGTCACCGACCTGCGGCTGGTCGCCCCCGGCGGCAAGGCACTCCTCGACGACATCACCTTCACCATCCACGCGGGCGAGGTCCTGGGCCTCGCCGGTGTCGAGGGCAACGGCCAGACCGAGCTCATCGACGCGCTGATCGGCCTCAAGGGCGCCGACTCCGGCACCATCACGCTGGCCGAGGAGGAGATCACCACCTGGGCCACCCGCAGGCGCCGCGAGCAGGGCATCGGCTACATCCCCGAGGACCGGCACCGTCACGGCCTGCTCCTGGAGGCCCCCCTCTGGGAGAACCGCATCCTCGGCCATGTCACCGAGAAGCCCAACGCGAAGGGCGTCTGGCTCGACATCAAGGGCGCCCAGGCCGACACCCGCCGGATCGTCGAGGAGTACGACGTCCGCACCCCCGGCATCGACGTCACGGCGGCCTCGCTCTCCGGCGGCAACCAGCAGAAGCTGATCGTCGGCCGGGAGATGAGCTCCAAGCCGCGCTTCCTGATCGCCGCCCACCCCACCCGCGGTGTGGACGTCGGCGCGCAGGCCCAGATCTGGGACCAGATCCGGGAGGCCCGTCGCGAGGGTCTCGCCGTCCTGCTGATCTCCGCCGACCTGGACGAGCTGATCGGTCTGTCCGACACCCTCCGGGTGATCTACAACGGCAAGCTGGTCGCGGACGCCAACCCGGCCACCATCACCCCGGAGGAGCTCGGCACGGCGATGACCGGCGCCGCCACCGGACACCTGGAGAACGAGGAGCTCGCCGAGCAGGTGGAGCTCGAAGAGCAAGCCGGGCAAGCCGAACCCCGGCAAGCCGCCGATCGAGCCGAGACCACGGCACAGACCCCGGACGCCCCGGAAGACGAGGCCCGCTGATGAAGAAGTTCGACAAGGAGCGCCTGCTCCTCGCGGTGGCCGGACCGGTCATCGCGCTCGTCGTGGCCGTGGCGCTGACCTCGGTCGTGCTGATCGCCTCGGGGAAGAACCCGATCGAGCCCTACACGCTCATGTTCGAGCAGGCCGGGTTCGCCGACATCCAGGTCCTGATCATCAACCAGGCCTCGATGTACTACATCGCGGCCCTCGCGGTGGCCATCGGCTTCCGGATGAACCTGTTCAACATCGGTGTGGACGGCCAGTACCAGCTCGCCGCCATGATGGCCGCGGTCGTCGGCGCCCATGTCGCGCTGCCCGCGGTCCTCCAGGTCCCGCTGCTGATCCTGACCGCGGTCTGTACCGGCGCGTTCTGGTCCGGCATCGCGGGTGTCCTCAAGGTCACCCGAGGGGTCAGCGAGGTCGTCGCGACGATCATGCTGAACGCGATCGCGACCTCCGTCATCGCCTACCTCTGGCTGCCCAGCGTCTTCGGCGTGAAGGTCGGCAACAACAACACCACCGGCGAGATGGACAAGTCCGGCTGGGTGCCCGGCTTCGACATGGGTGACGCGGGCGAGATCTACGGGCTCGTCGTCCTCGCGGCGCTGCTCGGCATCGGCTACTGGATCGTCCTCAACCGGACCCGCTTCGGCTTCGACCTGCGTGCCTCCGGTGCCTCGGAGACCGCCGCCGCGGCCAGCGGTGTGAACCCCAAGCGCATGGTGCTCACCGCCATGCTGGTCTCCGGCGGTCTGGCCGGCCTCGCGGGCCTGCCGATCCTGCTCGGCGACTCGCACACGTACAGCCTGAACTTCCCCACCGGCATCGGCTTCCTGGGCATCGGCATCGCCCTCCTCGGCCGCAACAGCCCCACCGGTATCGCCTTCGCGGCCCTGCTGTGGGCCTGGCTGGACAAGGCGTCCCCGGAGCTCGACTACAACGGCTACGACAAGGAGATCGCGGTCATCATGCAGGGCCTGATCGTGCTCTCGGTCGTCGTCAGCTACGAGGCCGTACGCGAGTGGGGTCTGCGCCGCCAGCAGCGTCGCGTCGGCGCGGAACTGGCCGCCGGCCACGTCCTCGGCGCCTCCTCCGACAACAACACCCAGAAGGAGGTGGCGGGCCGATGACCACCGCAACCGACGTCAACCAGCCCTCGCTGAAGACAGAGGCCCCCAGCGGCCGCCGGCTGTCGCTCCCCGTCCTCCTGCTGGTCATCGCGGGCGGCCTGGCGCTGACCTCGATCGTCCGCATCATCACCGGCGCCGACGGCATCACCAACGTCAGCCAGATGTCGACCGCCCTCGAACTGGCCGTCCCGATCGGTCTCGCCGGTCTCGGCGGTCTGTGGGCCGAGCGCGCGGGCGTCGTCAACATCGGCCTCGAAGGCATGATGATCCTCGGCACCTGGTTCGGTGCCTGGGCCGGCTACCAGTGGGGCCCGTGGACCGGCGTGCTCGTCGGCATCATCGGCGGCTGCATCGGCGGTCTGCTGCACGCGATCGTCACCATCACCTTCAACGTCAACCACATCGTCTCCGGTGTGGCCATCAACATCCTGGCCCTCGGCGCCACCCGCTACCTCGCCCCGCTGGCCTTCGAGGGCGTCCAGGGCGGTTCGGCCAAGCAGTCCCCGCCGGTCGACTCGCTCGGCAACTTCACCGTGCCAGGGCTGTCCGACTGGCTCACCACCCTCAACTCCAAGGGCTGGTTCTTCCTCTCGGACATCGCGGGCCTGCTCGGCGGACTGGTCACCAACGTCTCCTGGCTGACCCTGATCGCCATCGCCCTGATCCCCGCCACCTGGTGGATCCTCTGGCGCACGCCCTTCGGCCTGCGCCTGCGGTCCTGCGGCGAGAACCCGGTCGCGGCCGAGTCGCTCGGCGTCAACGTCTACAAGTACAAGTACCTCGCCGTGATCATCTCCGGCGGACTGGCCGGCCTCGGCGGCGTCTTCCTCTCCATCGTGGCCAACCCCTTCTACCTGGAGGGCCAGACCAGCGGGCGCGGCTACATCGGTCTCGCCGCGATGATCTTCGGCAACTGGATGCCGGGCGGACTCGCCATCGGCGCGGGCCTGTTCGGCTACACCGACAGCCTCAACCTGCGCGGCGGCTCCGAGAACGTCCACGCGCTGCTGCTGCTCGCCGCCATCCTGCTGGTCATCGGCGCGGTCTGGCTGGTGATCAGGAAGAAGTACGTGCCCGCCGTGATCACCCTGGTCATCGGCGTGCTCGTGTTCCTCTGGTACGCCCTCACCAACGAGGTCCCCAACCAGGTGGTCTCCGCGACGCCGTACGTCATCACGCTGCTCGTGCTCGCGCTGTCCGCGCAGCGCCTGCGGATGCCGAAGGCGGACGGTCTGCCCTACCGCAAGGGGCAGGGCAAGTGACGGCCGCCGTCGACTGGGACGCCCTGCGGGAGGTGGCCCGTGCGGCCATGTCCCGTGCGTACGCGCCGTACTCGGGGTATCCGGTCGGCGTCGCCGCCCTGGTGGACGACGGCCGGATCATCTCGGGCTGCAACGTGGAGAACGCCTCGTACGGCATCGGGCTGTGCGCCGAGTGCGGTCTTGTCTCCGAGCTGCACAACACCGGCGGCGGCCGGCTGACGCACTTCACCTGCGTCGACGGGCGGGGCGAGATCCTCGTCCCGTGCGGGCGCTGCCGTCAGCTGCTGTTCGAGTTCGGCGGTCCTGATCTGGTCCTGGAGACCCCGGCCGGGATCCTGCCGCTCTCCGAGATGCTGCCGCAGGCCTTCGGGCCGGAGCACCTCACCAAGTAACTCCGTGCGGCCCCTCGCGACCGGCCGATCGACTGATCGACCGGTCGGGTGAGGGGCCGTTCACCTTTCGGAAGGAAAGCCATGACTGTGTTGTCGATGGATGCCGTCTCCGTCATCCGCACCAAGCGGGACCGCGGTGAGCTCAGCGACGAGCAGATCGACTGGGTCATCGACGCGTACACCCGAGGCGAGGTCGCCGACTACCAGATGGCCGCCCTCAACATGGCGATCCTGCTCAACGGCATGGACCGCCGCGAGATCGCCCGCTGGACCGCCGCCATGATCGCCTCCGGCGAGCGGATGGACTTCTCGGCGCTGTCCCGCCCGACCGCCGACAAGCACTCCACCGGCGGCGTCGGCGACAAGATCACGCTCCCGCTGGCGCCCCTGGTGGCGGCCTGCGGCGCGGCGGTCCCGCAGCTGTCCGGGCGCGGCCTCGGCCACACCGGCGGCACCCTGGACAAGCTGGAGTCGATCCCCGGCTGGCGCGCCCTGCTGTCGAACGAGGAGATGCTCTCCGTACTGGACGGCGTAGGCGCCGTGATCTGTGCGGCGGGCGACGGTCTGGCCCCCGCCGACAAGAAGCTGTACGCCCTCCGGGACGTCACCGGCACGGTCGAGGCGATCCCGCTGATCGCCTCCTCGATCATGTCGAAGAAGATCGCCGAGGGCACGGGCTCGCTGGTCCTGGACGTGAAGGTCGGCACCGGCGCCTTCATGAAGACGATCGAGGACGCGCGTGAACTCGCCTCCACGATGGTCGGCCTCGGCACCGACCACGGGGTGAAGACGGTCGCGCTGCTCACGGACATGTCGACGCCGCTGGGCCTGACGGCGGGCAACGCCCTCGAGGTCCGCGAGTCGGTGGAGGTCCTCGCGGGCGGCGGCCCCTCGGACGTCGTCGACCTCACCATCGCGCTGGCCCGCGAGATGCTCGACGCGGCTGGCGTCAGGAACGCCGACCCGGCGAAGGCACTGGCCGACGGCTCCGCGATGGACGTCTGGCGCCGCATGATCGCCGCGCAGGGCGGTGACCCGGACGCCGCGCTGCCCGTCGCACGCGAGCAGCACGTGGTGACGGCCCCCTCCTCCGGTGTCCTGACCCGCCTCGACGCGTACGACATCGGCATCGCCGCCTGGCGCCTGGGCGCCGGCCGCGCCCGCAAGGAGGACCCGGTCCAGGCCGGAGCGGGCGTCGAACTCCACGCCAAGCCGGGCGACACCGTCACCGCGGGCCAGCCTCTGCTGACCCTCCACACGGACACCCCGGAGCGCTTCGAGTACGCACTCCGGTCGGTCGAGGGCTCCTACGACGTCGCGGCACCGGGCACCGACTTCAAGGCGACGCCCGTGGTGCTGGAGCGCATCGCCTGAGCAGGCGTTTCCTCGCGGAACCGGCGGGCGGTACCCCCTGCGGGGGTGCCGCCCGTCCGGCGCGGATTCCGGGCACCCCGATGAGTTCCGCGCCTCCCGAGGGTCTACTCACCGTGGATGCCAATACACCCGCCGTACTCGTGCTGCCGCGGCCCGTCACTCGCGACGAGCTGCCGGGGCTGTGTGATGACGTGCGGGTGCGGCTGGAGGCGTCCGGGGGCGGGGTCGTGGTGTGCGACGTCGCGGGGCTCGGGCCGCCCGGGCTGGGGGCCGTGGACGCGCTGGCCAGGCTGGAACTCGCCGCGCGGCGGGCGGGGGGACGGGTACGCCTGCGGAACCCGGCCCCGTCCCTGCGCGCCCTACTCGACCTGGTCGGCCTCCGCTTCGAGATGGAGGGGCAGCCCGAAGAGCGGGAACCAGCGGGGGGTGTCCAGGAAGCAGTGGAACCCGGTGATCCGGCCCTTTGAGATCTCCAGCACCTGCACGGCCCAGGGCGAGAAGCCGCCCTTCTCCGGATCCGGCTTGTAGTGGGCGAAGCCCGGGAGGCCGTTGACCTCCACCGGCACCAGGCGCGAGTTCGCGCAGCCGGCGCCCAGGGTCGTCATGAAACCGGTGATGTCCTCCGTGCCGACCAGCCACAGGTCGAACGGCGGCATCGTCATGATCGCGTCCTCGTGGAGCAGCGCCGTCAGCGCCGTCATGTCGTACCCCTCGAAGGCGGCGACATAGCGCTCCAGGAGCTTCTGCTGCTCCTCGTCGAGCGGGTCGGAGGTGGCGGCGTCCGCCCCGGCCCCCTCGCTCTCCGCGAGGGTCGCACGGGCCCGCTGGAGCGCGCTGTTCACCGACGCGACCGTCGTGCCGAGCAGCTCGGCGACCTCGGCGGCCTTCCACGCGAGGACCTCGCGCAGGATCAGCACCGCGCGCTGTTTGGGCGGCAGCTGTTGCAGGGCGGCCATGAAGGCGAGCCGCACCGACTCCTTCGCCACCGCCGCCTCGGCCGGGTCGGTGGTCTCCGGCAGGACGCGGGCGCTGGGCATCGGCTCCAGCCAGGTGTGGTCCGGGAGCGGGTTGAGGGCGGCCTGTGCCAGTGGTGAGGGTGCCGTCAGGTCCATGGGGCGCGCCCTTTTGTTGCCCGCGTTCAGCATGTCCAGGCATACGTTCGTCGCGATCCGGTAGAGCCAGGAACGCATCGAGGAGCGGCCCTCGAACTTGTCGTAGCTGCGCCAGGCGCGGACCATCGTGTCCTGGACCGCGTCCTCCGCCTCGAAGGAGGAGCCGAGCATCCGGTAGCAGTACCCGGTCAGCTCGGTTCGGTGTTTCTCCAGGCGGACGTCCAGGTCCGTCGTCGTCGCTGTGCCGTCGCTCATAGCCAACCCACCCCTGTGGCCGTTTCCGCCGCGCCTTCGCGACGTACCTCGGAAGCTACCGCAGCCCACTGACAATGGCCTGGGGAGTGGGGAAAGGCGCAGGTCAGATGGGGGCGCGGTCAGCTTTTTGTCGCCCCCTCCGCCCCTTCCCGTCCCGTTCCTGGGGGCTGCGCCCCCAGACCCCCCTGTCGCGCTTCGCGCTCGTCCTCAAACGCCGGACGGGCTAGTGGATAGCCCCTCCGGCGTTTGAGGAGCGGGGGTTCGGGGGCGGAGCCCTCGAGTGACGGGACGGGAAGGGGCGGCGGGGGCGAGGAAGGCCTCTACCGTGCCAGCGCCGGCCTCCGCCGGGCCTGTACGCGGGCCGCGTGGGAGCCAAGCACCGTGATCGCGACGACGCCGAGGACGGCGAGGAGGCCGAGGGAGACCGTGCCCGCCCAGCCGCCGGAGTGGTATGCCACCGCGCCGAGCGTGCTGCCCGCGCTGGAGCCGACGTAGTAGGCGGACTGGTAGAGCGCGGAGGCCTGGGCCCGCCCGGAGGTCGCCGTGTGGCTCACCGACGACGAGGCCACCGCGTGCCCCGCGAAGAACCCCGCGGTGATCAGCACCAGACCGAGCAGGATCAGGGGGAGGACATCGGCCAGGGAGAGCAGAAGACCCGCGGTCGTCGTACCGCCCGCCAGGTAGAGGGCACCCCGGCGGCCGAGACGGGCGACCAGCTTCCCCGCCGTCGACGCCGACACCGTACCGACCAGGTACACCAGGAAGATCGAGCCGATGATGCCCTGGGGGAGCGAGAAGGGCGCGTCGGTGAGGCGGTACCCGATCACCGTGTAGACCCCGCCGAAGACCATCATGAACAGCGCGCCGATCGCGTACAGCCGGCGCAGCAGCGGGTTCGAGAGGTGGTCACGGACCGTGTGTGCCAGCACGCGGGGCCGCAGCGACCCGGTCACGAAGTGCCGCGGAGCGGGCAGCAGCAGGCGGAAGGCGACCGCGCACGCCACCGCGAGCAGACCGATCACTCCGACGGCGACCCGCCAGCCCCACTCCTGCGCGATCCAGCCGGTGATGACCCGGCCGCTCATGCCGCCGACGCTGTTGCCCGCGACGAACAGACCGATCGCGGTGATCAGCGCCTTGGGCCGGACCTCCTCGGCCAGATACGCGGTCGCCGACGCAGGCAGACCCGCGAGGGCCGCACCCTGCACGGCCCGCAGCGCGATCAGCGTGCCGATCGACGGGGCGAAGGGGACCAGGAGTCCGACCGCCACGGCCACCACCAGCGACGCCGTCATCAACGTACGCCGCCCGAACCGCTCCGACAGCGCGCTCATCGGCAGCACGAAGAGCGCCAGCGCACCGGTCGCGGCCGACACCGTCCAGCTCGCCTGGCTCGCGCTCACCGTGAAGTCGTCCGAGATGAGGGGGAGGAGGGCCTGCGTGGAGTAGAGGAGCGCGAAGGTCGCGACGCCGGCGAGGAAGAGGGCGAAGCTCATCCGGCGGTAGCCGGGTCCGCCCGGCGCCAGACGGGAGTCGGGGGCGTCGGGAGCGGGGGTGGAAGGAGCGGCGGCGGGAGCGGGGACGGACGAGGAGGCGTCCAGGGTGGTGGACGCCCCGGTACTGGCGGAAGGCATGCTTCGAAGCTAAAGTCCCGCCGCTCATCCGTCCAATGCACGAAAACGCCATAATCGTTCCCGTGATGCATGAGCAGAGGTCAGAAGCGCACCTGTCACCGTCCAGTGACACAGAAGACAACGCGGACATGGCGAGACTGCTCGCCCCGCGCCTCGCGTACTTCGCCGGAGTGGCCCGCACCGAGCACGTCACACGCGCCGCGCAGGAGATGGGCGTACCGCAGTCGACGCTCTCGCGGGCCATGGTCCGGCTCGAAAAGGACCTGGGCGTCGACCTGTTCGCGAGAAGGGGACGGACGGTCTCGCTCACCCCGGCCGGCCGTACGTTCCTCGGCTCCGTCGAACGTGCCCTCGGCGAGATCGAGCGTGCCGCCGACGAGGTGCGCGCGGACGCCGACCCGGCCACCGGGAAGGTCGCCTTCGGCTTCCTGCACACGATGGGCTCGGAGACGGTCCCCGAGCTCATCCGCGCCTTCCGCGCCGACCACCCCCGGGTCCGCTTCAGCCTCGTCCAGACCTACGGCGAGGCGATGCTGGAGCGGCTGCGCTCCGGAGAGCTCGACCTCTGCCTCACCTCACCGGTGCCGGACGCGCCCGACCTGGTGGCCCGCCGCCTCGACGAGCAGAAGCTCCGGCTGGTCGTCCCCGCCGACCACCGCCTCGCCGCCCGCAAGCGGATCCGGCTCGCCGAGGCCGCCGACGAGACCTTCGTGACCCTCGAACCCGGCTACGGCCTGCGCCGTATCACCGACGCCGTCTGCGGGGAGGCGGGCTTCAAGCCGCGGGTCGCCTTCGAGGGCGAGGAGGCGGAGACGCTGCGCGGACTCGTCGCCGCCGGCCTCGGGGTCGCCCTGTTGCCGCCACCGGCCTTCGCCCGCCCGGGAGTTGTCGAGCTGACGGTCACCGCCCCGCGCGCGGTGCGCGAGATCGGCGTCGCCTGGCTCGACGGCCACCCGGACACCCCGCCCGTCGCCGCCTTCAAGAGGTTCCTGCTGTCACGGCGGGGTCATCTGCTGCCCGACTGAACCCTGTCGGTAGGTGTCGTACGCGGCGGAAGCCGGCGCCTACCGCCGCAGTGACTGCCCGAAGCCCGCCGCCAGCGGCATCCGCAGTCCCAGTGGCGGCGGCGCGGCGAACGCGTCCTCGACCGGGCGGGAGAAGGAGCGGCCGAACAGTGAGCCCAGGACGAAGTCCTCGGCGAGGGCCAGGACTTCACCGCGGTGCTGTTGCAGCGCGTGCCCGTCGGAGTGGACCTCGAAGCGGCAGATGTCGCGGTTGGCCTTCTTCGCGCGCGCCGCGAGACGGAAGGACAACTCCGGGTCGGTGCGCTCGTCGTTCGTGCCGTGCACGATCAGCACGCGCCGCCCGGCGAGCTGTTTCACCGGTTCGGGTGGCGCCGCCACATCCTCCTCGGGCAGCCAAGGGGCCAGCGCGAGCACGGAGTTGACGGCGGCGTGACCGCCCGCGCGCAGCGCCGCGCGCCCGCCCATGTCGACGCCGGCCAGGCACACGGGGACGTCTCCGTACCGGCGTACGACCTCGTCGGCGCCCCAGGCCGCGTCCGCCGCCAGTTCCGCCTCGCTGCCGTTCCAGCCCCGGACCCGGTAGTGCACGACATGCGTGACCAGGCCCTCCGTGCGGCCGGCGCGCGTCAGGCGACGCCCCAGCGCGTGGACGGAGGCGGCCGCCCACATCGAGGACGGTCTGCGGGCGGAGATCTCCTCGCCGCCGGGGAGCAGCAGGACGACCCCGCTGACCGACGTCGGCTCCGAGCCGAGCGCCCTCCCCAGCCGTGCCCTGCGAACCGGCGTCGCTTGGTGTGCCATGACAGAACAGTCTCAGAAGCGGCGGTGTACGCGACCCGTCCGCAGGGTCACCGTTACGTATCGACGGTTCTGCCCGGCGAGAGATCTACGCGCGTAGGGGCTAGAGTGCGGAAATGACGAGCCAGATCCGGAACACCCCGAGCTCGGAGCAGATCCGCCGGGCGCCCAAGGTCCTGCTGCACGATCATCTCGACGGGGGTCTGCGCCCCGGGACGATCGTCGAACTCGCCCGTGACACGGGCTATTCCGGTCTCCCCGAGAGCGACCCCGACAAGCTCGGGGTCTGGTTCCGCGAGGCCGCCGACTCCGGTTCCCTGGAGCGGTATCTGGAGACCTTCGCCCACACCTGCGCCGTCATGCAGACCCGCGATGCGCTCGTCCGGGTCGCGGCCGAGTGCGCCGAGGACCTGGCCGAGGACGGCGTCGTGTACGCCGAGGTGCGTTATGCGCCCGAGCAGCACCTGGAGGCCGGACTCAGCCTCGAGGAGGTCGTCGAGGCGGTCAACGAGGGCTTCCGGGAGGGCGAGCGGCGGGCCCGCGAGAACGGCCACCGCATCCGCGTCGGCGCCCTGCTCACCGCCATGCGGCACGCCGCCCGCGCGCTGGAGATCGCCGAACTCGCCAACCGTTACCGGGACCTGGGCGTCGTCGGCTTCGACATCGCCGGTGCCGAGGCCGGGTTCCCGCCCACCCGGCACCTCGACGCCTTCGAGTACCTCAAGCGCGAGAACAACCACTTCACCATCCACGCCGGAGAGGCCTTCGGGCTGCCCTCGATCTGGCAGGCGCTCCAGTGGTGCGGCGCCGACCGGCTCGGGCACGGGGTGCGGATCATCGACGACATCAAGGTCCAGGAGGACGGCTCCGTACAGCTCGGACGGCTCGCCTCGTACGTACGCGACAAGCGCATCCCCCTTGAGCTGTGCCCCAGCTCCAACCTGCAGACCGGTGCCGCCGACTCGTACGCCGCCCATCCGATCGGGCTGCTGCGGCGGCTGCATTTCCGGGCCACGGTCAATACCGATAATCGGCTCATGTCCGGTACCAGTATGAGCCGGGAATTCGAGCACCTTGTCGATGCGTTCGGTTATTCGCTCGACGACATGCAGTGGTTCTCTGTCAATGCTATGAAGTCAGCATTCATTCCTTTCGATGAACGACTGGCCATGATCAATGACGTGATCAAGCCCGGCTACGCCGAACTGAAGTCCGCATGGCTGTTCCAGCAGACCGCTTCCACCAGCGGTTCTGTGGAGGACGAGAGCTGACCGGACGGGACGGGAAGCGGTCGGGTCTTCACTGGTTCTCCATGACTCGGCCGTTTCTCGATGTTTGCGGAAGGCCGCTTCGCGTGTTTACGGTCTTGGACCGCTCACATCCCTGTCTCACGTATCCAAGGACGCATTCAAGATGAAGCAGTCTGCTGCCAAGACCCTCGGCGTCGCCGCTCTCGGTGCCGCTTTCGCCGCCGCGGGCGCGGGTGCCGCGAATGCCGCTCCGGCCGTTCCGGACCTCTCCTCGGCCCTGGACACCGTCACCTCGACGCTGCCCGCGGAGAACGTGGCCAAGGCGCTCCCCGGTGCGGGCGAGGCGCTCACCCAGGGACAGGGCGCGCTCGGCGCCGGTGTGGCCGCCGCTGGGCCGGCCGCCGCCCGCGTCCTCGCCGACGGTCCGACCGCGCCGGTGGCCGGGCTGCTCGGCGGACTGCCGCTGCAGGGTCTGCCCACCCACGGCCTGCCGGTGAACGGCGTGCCGCTCGGCTGAGGCAGCCGCACAGACGAACGCCGGTGGGGCGCACCCGATCAGGGTGCGCCCCACCGGCGTTTCGCCGTGCGGGCGGGTGACTACCAGGACGTGGCGCGGGCCTTGTCCTCCGAGGGGAACAGGAACCACAGCGCGATGTAGAGCAGGAACTGCGGGCCGGGCAGCAGACACGACACGACGAAGATCACGCGCATCGTGGTCGCGGAGGTGCCGAAGCGCTGTGCCAGCGCTGCGCACACTCCGCCGATCATGCGGTTGTTGGTCGGGCGGGCAATGGCGCTCATCGGATCTCCTTCGCGAACCGGGGGCCAGGCGACCTGTTCGCCGTGGCGGCTGGGACTCTGTTGCTCTGAGGCCGAGTGACTCTGTGGCCGAGTGACCCTGTGCCTACAAAGCTACGGAGGCGAAGCCCGCGACGCGTCGCTCTACGGTGCGATCCGGACCCTGGGAATCGTCGGGGTCCGCCCCTGAGCCATGTCCTCCCGTTGGAGCACGGCGCGTCGTCGCCTCTGCTCCCGGCGGCGTAGACCGGACCGGACGGCGGGTACGACCGCGAGGTGGGCCAGGGCGACACCGGCCGTGTTGAGCAGCAGCGAGTCGACGTCCACCACCTGACCGGGCACCCCGGTCTGCAGGAGCTCGATGCCCAGGGACAGCAGGGCACCGGCGGCGACCGTCCGGACGAGGGAGCCGAGCGGCGAGCCGGCGAGCTTGCCGCCGGCCAGCGGGAGCAGGACACCCAGCGGGGCCAGCAGCGCCAGACCCTCGCCGATCCGGCAGACCGCCTCCCGTGGGCTCAGCGCGAGATCCGCCCTGATACCGGCGAAGGGCCGCAGGTTGGCGGCGCTCACCCAGGGCACGTCCAGGGGACGCAGCGTGATCCAGGCGACGAGGACGAGATGTGCGACGAGGAGGACACCTCCTGCCACACGGACGCGGATCGCGGCACTGCCGCCGCCTGAACCTTCACGCTGCACGCTCCCCAAGACGCGAGGCGCGGCGCGATCGGTTCCGCCTTGGTGGGGAGGTTGGGGCTGAGGCATACGCCACACACGCGTTCGCCGGGTCCTGGGACTCCCCGGGACGCGGCGGCGCCTTCGGACTCCCCGGGACTCAGTTCTCCACCGTCGTCGAGGGCGGCGACTGCGTGCCCGGGCTCGAGCGGACGTCGCCGGTGCACTCGTAGCGCCGGAGCTGGCTGGTTTCCGGGCCGCCGAGGATGACAGAGCCGTCGTCCTGGGCCGCCGCGGAGTCGGCGAAGGTGCAGACGATCTGGGCGAGGGCGAACCGGGTGAGGTCGTCCGGCGGGGTGCTCAGCCGGAGGGTGTCCTCGGGGTCCCTGGCCTCGGGGCCGCTCACCGTCATGCCGCCGCGTACGTCCGAGGCGTAGCCCGCCTGCCGCTCGGCCGCGGACGGCGTCTCGGCGAGCTCGTCCAGCAGCCCCTGGGCCACCAGGACACGCCGCGCCTCCTCCGCCGTACCGGCCGGGATGGCGACGGACCGGTCGACCGTGACGAGCTGCGCGGAACAGAGCAGGAAGACCTGGACCGGGACGCCCCCGGAGGTCTGCGTGGAGATGTCGCCCGACAGGGCGCACGGGACCCGGGACGGCGCGGGGCCGAAGTCCGTGGGCACCTGGGTGGGGCGGATGCCGCAGCCCGCGAGCAGCGCGGCCAGCAGACCGAGGGCCGCCCAGGGGCGGACGGACCGGCGTCGTACGGTCGTCATCCGGCGGTCGCCTCCGTGCCGTTCCCGTCCTCGTCGTCCGGGTCGTCGTCGAGCAGTACCGGCGCGTCCTGCGGGAGGCGGAGCGTGAAGACCGCGCCGCCCTCGGGGGCGTTCGCCGCGGTGATCCCGCCGCCGTGGATGTGCGCGTTCTCCAGGGCGATGGACAGCCCCAGTCCGCTGCCCTCCGAACGGGGGCGGGACGCGCTCGCCTTGTAGAAGCGGTCGAAGACGTGCGGCAGTACGTCCTCGGGGATGCCCGGACCGTGGTCCTGGACCTCGATCAGCAGGGCGTCGGCCTCGACGCGCACCGAGACCCGGACCGGCGAGCCGCCGTGCTTGAGCGCGTTGCCGATCAGGTTCGCCAGGATCACGTCCAGGCGGCGCGGGTCCAGACGCACCATCACGCCGCGCTCGGCGTCCAGGTCCACCGCGTCCAGCCAGGCGCGCGCGTCGATGCACGAGGTGATCAGGTCGGCGATGTCCACGTCGTCCACGACGAGCCGGGCGGTGCCCGCGTCGAAACGGGTGACCTCCATGAGGTTCTCGACCAGGTCGTTCAGCCGGCGGGTCTCGCTGACGACGAGCCGTACGGCCGGCTCGATCATCGGGTCGACGCTGCCGGTCTCCGCGTCCAGTTCCTCTTCCAGGATCTCCGTCACGGCGGTGATCGCGGTGAGCGGCGTACGGAGTTCATGGGACATGTCCGCCACGAAGCGGCGGGAGGCCTCGTCGCGGGCGCTCATGTCGGCCACGCGTTTCTCGAGGGCCTCCGCGGTGTGGTTGAACGTCCGGGAGAGGTCGGCGAGTTCGTCCGTACCGGAGACCCGCAGACGGGTGTCGAGCTTGCCCTCGCCCAGGCGGCGGGCCGCGATGCCCAGGCGGTGGACCGGCTTGAGGACCGTGGTAGCGGCGGCCTGCGCCAGCAGCGCCGAGCCGATCAGGGCCAGACCGGTCGCGATACCCAGGGACCAGGCCAGGGAGTTGAGATCCTTCGCCTCGGGTTCGAGGGACTTGAGCAGGTAACCGGTCGTGGTGCCGCCGATCACCTTCGCGCCGCCCACCAGATACGGCTTGTCGTCGTCGGAGACGCGCTGCCAGTACAGGTGGTAGGCGGACTTGTTGTTCGAGGAGAGCGACTGCTTCTTGTTCACCGCCTTCTGGAGGGACTTGGGTACGTCCTCCAGGGTGAAGGTGTCCAGTGCGGAGTTGCCGGTGATCCGCCTGCCGTCGGCGTCCTCGGCGACCAGGAGCACGCTGAAGCGCTGGCTGCTGGCCGACATCTGCCCCGCCGTGCGCTGGAGTTCGGCCTGCGCCGGGTTCACCGGGAGCATGCTCGCGCGGTTGTTCATCTCCTGCTGGAAGTCGCGCAGCACCGCGTCCTGCGTACGGGTCAGCACCGCCTCGCGGTTGAGCCAGTACGCGATGCCCGACGCCGACACGGCGGCCGTCAGCGCGACGAGTCCGAACACCACCACCAGACGCAGCCGCAGACTGGTGAAGCGCAGCCCGGACATGATCGCCTTGCGCGCCGCGGCCCAGCCGCGGAGCTTGTCCTGCGGTTTGGTCACTGAGGATTGTCCAGCCGGTAGCCGACTCCCCGGACGGTACGGATGAGCGTGGGGGAGGAGGGCACGTCCTCGACCTTGGCGCGCAGCCGCTGCACGCACGCGTCGACGAGACGTGAGTCACCGAGGTAGTCGTGCTCCCACACCAGCCGCAGCAACTGCTGCCGGGACAAGGCCTGTCCGGGCCTGCGGCTCAGCTCCAGGAGCAACCGCAGCTCGGTGGGCGTCAGTTGCAGGTCCTCGCCGTTCTTGGTGACCGTCATGGCGGCACGGTCGATGACGAGGGAGCCGAAGGACGCCGAGTCGTTCGCCTCGCGCTCGCCGCGGCGCAGCACGGCACGGATCCGGGCGTCGAGCACCCGGCCCTGCACGGGCTTGACCACATAGTCGTCGGCGCCGGACTCCAGCCCCACCACGACGTCGATGTCGTCGCTGCGCGCGGTCAGCAGGATGATCGGCAACTGGTCTGTGCGCCGGATGCGTCGGCACACCTCGAATCCGTCGATGCCCGGCAGCATCACGTCCAGCACGATCAGGTCGGGCCGCTGCTCACGCAGCAGCTTCAGACCGTCCTCGCCGGTGGCAGCGGTGGCGACACGGTGCCCCTGGCGGGTCAGCGACAGCTCCAGGGCCGTGCGAATGGCGTCGTCGTCTTCGATCAGCAACAGGGAAGGCACGGACGTCATTCTGGCCCATCGAACGGTGGTGTATCGACCTCCCCCGAACTTCGTTCGGGAGGACTCCGCCGCTCCTGTCCATCTCCCGCACACGAGGAGTCCTCGAACCGGCCCCGGATCGGTCATCGCGTAGCGCTACCGCTCTTCTCTGTGACCGGCCTGTATCCCCGCCCTGCCGCGCCTGCGGACGGGCCCTGTGACAGGTCTGTGACAGTCGGGGGACACCGTCATGAAGTGGCCCGGGCAAGCTTCTCGACACAAGCAGGACAGCACGACGGACGAACCGAACAACCGGGACTCCACGACGGGGGGCGCGAGATGAACACGCTGCACAGCACCAGCACTAGCGCAGTTGTCACGCGTCTGCACGACGTCACCGCATCCCGGAACACGGAGAAGTCCGGTGCCGTGAGCGGGCGGGGGTGCGCTCGCGGCGCCGGGCGTCAGCACACCGGGTCGTACATGACGGTGGTTGACGCGGGGGGACAGGCTCACGGGGGAGCCGCGTACGGGGAGGTCACAGGGGAGCGGCACTCGGTGTCGGAGGTGGAGTTCACCGCCTACGTACAAGAGCGCCGCGCCTCCCTGTACGCAACCGCCTATCACCTGACCGGTGACCGCTTCGAGGCCGAGGACCTGCTCCAGAGCGCGCTGTTCTCGACGTACCGGGCGTGGGACCGGATCAGTGACAAGGCCGCGGTCGGGGGCTACCTCCGCCGCACCATGACCAATCTGCACATCAGCGCGTGGCGCCGCCGCAAGCTGAACGAGTACCCGACCGAGGAACTGCCGGAGACCGCCGGTGACACGGACGCGATGCGCGGCACCGAGCTGCGCGCCGTGCTGTGGCAGGCGCTCGCCCGGCTGCCCGAACTCCAGCGCACCATGCTGGTCCTTCGTTACTACGAGGGCCGCACGGACCCGGAGATCGCGGAGATCCTCGACATCAGTGTCGGCACGGTGAAGTCCAGCATCTGGCGGTCGTTGCGCCGGATGCGGGAGGACGAGGTCCTCAGCTTCGGACGTGACGAGGAGGAGTCCTTCGGGGAGTTGGTCGCCTGAAGGTCTGGGGGGGGGAACAGCGGGGGAGCGGTTCCGGGGGGAACCGCATGGGGTCGGGGGACCCCACCGAGGCCGGGGGGCCTCGGAGCGGTACGGGGTCGGGGGACCCCGGGCACGACAGGGTCGGGGGGCCCTGAGCAACACGGGGTCGGGGGACCACGGGGGAAACGGGAAAGGTCCAGGCGGACGGGGGGTCCGCCTGGACCTCTTTTCGTTGTGCGCGCACGCCCGTCGACGATTGCGTCCGTGCGTCCGTGCGTATGTCGTCCCGCGCGGCGCGTGTCCGTCCGTGCCGTTACGCCGCCGCCGGGCGCGGGGTCGCGCACCGGCCGGCGGCCGCGGCGGTCAGGCGGCCCAGGGCCTCGTCCTTGTCGCAGGGGTGCGCGCCCAGAGCGGTCTGACGGGACACGATCGAGCGCTCGGCGCGCATCAGACGCCAGCCGCGGCGCAGCAGGAAGAGGACCGACTTGCGGCCCTCCCGCAGATCCCGCAGGAAGCGTCGGCGGAACGTCGTCACCGGCCCGCGGGACAGGCACAGCGCGTCGGCCAGCACCCCCAGCTCCCGGCAGCGTCCGACGATCTCGGCGGCGAAGATGCCCTCCGCGATGAACAGCGGAGTCCGCTCGACGCGCAGCGCCTCCCTGCCCGTACGGGCGCTCAGCGAGATGTCGTACACGGGGACGGTCGTACGGCCCGTGCGGCACAGCTCCTCGATCGCGGTGACCGCGGCGCCCGCGTCCCAGGACAGCGGGTGGTCCCAGTCGATGTCCGCGCTGTCCTCCACCAGGGGCAGCGTCGGATCCGTGCCTTCCTTGTAGAAGTCGTCGAGGCGGAGCACGGGGAGTCCGGAGTCGGCCGCGAGAAGGGACTTCCCGGAGCCGGAGGGGCCGCAGAGCAGCACCACGCGGGTGGGTATCGGGGGATGGGAACCCAATTCTCTGTACCTTCTGTGACTCGACCTGGCCTCGCCGCCTGCCGGCAACGTCCCGGACATTATCCCTGTCCCGGGACCCCGCTCCGGTCAGGGCGACGAGGTCTCCGTCACGACGCGGCGGCGGGCTCCGTCACGAACCGGACCGACGCGTCCAGTTTCCGGGCCAGTGCCTGCGCCTCCTCGGCGGTGTCCGCGCCGACCGCGATCAGTGCCACGCGGTTGCCGACCGAGCGGTGCGGCTCGATGACGTCGCCCACGGAGACGGTCAGCTCGGAGTGGATCACCGAGGGGTGGGCGACGACCTCGTCCCAGCCCTCGATCGCGGTCAGGCGTCCCGGGGGCGGGGTCAGGAAGCGGATCGCCGAGCCCCGCACCGGCTTGAGGGCGTTCCGGTCGACGGGACGGCCCAGTACGTCGTCGTAGACCAGGCCGAACCACTCCAGGCCGGGGATGACATGGGCGAGCATGCGGTGGATCCAGCCTCCGGCGTTGCGGATGTGGACCTCGCCGAGGACGACACCGCCGGTGGTCCACCACAGCTCGACGTGGAACTGGCCGTAGCGCAGCTCCAGGGTGGTGAGGGCGGCGGAGACCTGCTGTTCGATCTCCTCCCGCTGCGCGTCCGGCACGATCGCCGGGATGACGTACTCGATCTCGAAGAAGTTCGGCGGCGGCAGCAGTTCCTTCGAGGTGACGGCGAGGATGTGCGGCACCCCGTCGAGGAAGACGCCCTCGGCGCTGTACTCGGGGCCTTCGATGAACTCCTCGACGATGAACGCGGCCCTGTCCGGCAGGAAGTCGAGCGCGGCCGGCAGCTCGTCCGCGCCGTCGACGCGGGTCACGCCCTCGCTGCCCATCGCGTCTCGCGGCTTGACCACCCAGGGGCCGGTGGAGTGCGTGAGGAAGTCGGCCGCCTCCGACCGGTCCGCGCAGACCCGGAAGAGGGGCTGGCGGAAACCGGCCGCGGCCAGGGCCGCGCGGGCCTCGTCCTTCGTACGGATCCGGTGGACCGCCTCCGGCGGGTTGCCGGCGACGCCGAGCGCGTCGGCGACCTCGGCGACCGCTTCCTGGGCCATCTCCCGTACGCCGAAGACGATGTCGAACCTCTCCCCGGCCGCGACCCGCTCCCGGGCCCAGGCCGCGCTGGCGCCGCGCTCCGCGAAGTCCACGGCGGACACCGCGTCGGCCTGCGCCGAGATGGTGGGGGTGGCGGCGAGCGTGGCTTCCTGGTTGGTGATGTGGACGTCCAGGCCGCGCGCTCGTGCCTGGGTGAGGGCGTCCGTCACGACGTCCACGGCGAGGGTGGCGTCCCCCGCTCCGCCGACGAAGAGGAGTTGCGGGCTGCTGGTCGGCTCGGCCATCTGTGCTCCTGTGGTGGTGGGTTGAGAAGGTCGGGGACGGGGTCAGGGCGTCAGCAGCAGCTTGCCGGTGGTGGCGCGGCTCTCCAGCAGGCGGTGTGCCTCGGCGGCCTCGCTCAGCGGGAGGGACGCGTGGATGCGGGGCCTGAGGACGCCGTCGGCGACATAGCCGAAGACGGCGGCGCCGGCGGCGCGCAGCGTCTCGGCGTCGTACACGTGGTCCTTCATGGTCGGCCGGGTCAGGAACAACGAGCCGCCGCCACGCAGCAGTTCGACGTCCAGCGGGGGCACGGCGCCGCTGGACAGGCCGCAGATCGCGAGCGTGCCCCGGCGGGCCACGCTGCGCAGGCTGGTGAGGTAGGTGGCGGCGCCCACCGAGTCGTACACGACCTGGGCGCCCTTCCCGTCGGTCAGTTCGCGGACGGCCTCGTCGAACCTGTCGTAGCCGACGGTGTGATGGGCTCCCGCCTCGCGAGCGATCCGCTCCTTCTCGGGGCTGGAGGTGACGGCGACGACCGTCGCCCCGCGGGCCGCGGCCAGTTGGACGAGTAGGCGGCCGAGGCCGCCCGCCGCGGCGAGCACCACCACGGTCTCGCCCTCGGCGACGGCGTGCGTCTGGTGGGTCAGGTAGTACGCGGCGATCCCCTGGAGGGTGACAGCCGCTGCGTCGGCCAGGTCGACGTCGTCGGGCACCGGGATCAGCTTGTCCTCGGGGACCACGGTGTACTCGGCGTACGCGCCCAGTTGGCCCGCGTAGGCGACGCGGGCGCCCGGGGCGAACGCCGTCACGCCGGCGCCGACGGACTCGACCACTCCGGCGCCCTCCTGGCCCGGGGTGAAGGGGGTCTCGGCCGGATAGGTGCCGTTGCGGTAGTAGACGTCGATGAAGTTGACGCCGGCGGCCGTGTTGCGGACCAGGACCTGGCCGTTGCCGGGTACGGGCGACTCGACCTCCTCCGCGCGGAGTTCGGAGGCGTCGCCGGGCTTGGTCACGCGGATGGACTGCATGTTCTCTGCCAACTCCTGGGATGTGCGCGGGTGCTGTGAGGTGCTGCGGGTGCTCAGGACGGGACGGAGGGGCTCTCGCCGAAGACGTTCAGAAAGTGGTTGATGTCCGAGGTCAGGCCCTTCACCATGTCGCCGATCCGGGTGCCGTCGCCCGCCTCGAGGCCCTGTTCGTTGAGCCTGCGGGTGCGGGCCGAGAACGGCAGTGATCCACTGGCGAAATAGCGTATGGCACCGTCGGCCGCGCGGCGGGGAATGACCTCGGAGCGGGCGTAGCGGCTGGCGCTGAACGGGATGTCGAGCCGTCCCTCCTCGAAGGCGGTGGCGACGGACTTGTAGAGGTCGCCGTACGCGAGTACGGGTTCCACGATCTCGGCCACCTCGCGCAGGATCAACTCCCTTTCCCGCCCTATTCGTTCCTCGTCCAGCCGGATGAAGTCCAGGAGCCGGGAGTTGGCCCGGGAGGCGAGCAGCAGCCCGTCGACGTTGGCGCGGGTGTCGGGGATCCCGTACGCCTCCAGATACGTCTTGGTGATCAGCTTGGTGGCGCCGCCGAGCCGGGCGACCAGCGCGCCGTACAGGATGAGGTCGTCGGCGTGGGACCGTTCGCGGGGGAAGACGCCCATGAACTCGTGCAGCACGGCGTGGACTTCGACGTCCTCGGGCAGATAGCGGGCCGCGAGCGCGGGGACCGCCCGCAGCGCGGCCACGTCCTGCTCGAAGTGGCCGCCCTGCGGATAAGCCACCGAGACGCACTTCACGCCCTCGCGGGTCGCCGCCACCGCCTCCAGGACGCTGATGGCGAGGGAGATCGACGGCGGTACCAGTACGGCGGTCAGGGTGCCGAACAGCTCGCGGTCCATGACGAGTCCGCGCCGCGCGAGCTCCCCGCACAGCGCGTCGACCTCCCGCCAGGCGGCCAGCGACTCGCTCAGCGGAACGGCCTTGGAGTAGGGCAGGTTGTAGGAGATCCCGCCGCCCTCGAACGAGGTGATGCCGGACGCCACGGATGTACGGAACAGCAGCCGCGCGTCGGGCGAGCCGTGCCGGACCTCCAGCGGCGCCCGCACGGACTCGTTCAACTGGCGCCCCCTGACCCACCCGTGGGTGACCAGGGGGTAGCCGTTGAGGTCAGCCGGGTTGCGCAGCAGCGCCGCCCTGGCGTTGTCGAACCGCTTGAGCCGGGTGTGGGAGTCGATGGTGAGCGTGAGGATGTCCGGCGCGGCATGCCGCTCGAGGTCCTGCAACAGCGTCGTCATCTGCGCGTGCGAGCCGACACCGCAGCGTGGTTGCAGCGCGACGCGCCCCTCGGCGCGTGCGGAGTGCAGCACCTCGGCGGCGGTCGGCTTGCCCAACTCCCGCACGTACGCCAGGGACTCGTCCAGCGTGGGCAGTTCAGGAGGCTCGGGCGGTATGACGGGATCGGTCATGAGGCAACGGTCGGGCGAGCCAGGGCGCGTACCCGCAGCTCGTCCAGGGTGGCCGGCAGCAGCTCGGGATCGGACAGGATGACATCCACTCCGAGCAGCCGCAGCCGGTCGAGGTCGGCGCTCTCCTTGTGGCTGCCCACGGAGAGGTTGCCGCCGAGAATGACGGGGCAGTCCAGCAGGCCCTGGGCGCGGGCCGTGGGCAGTTCCTGGAGATCCTCGTACGCGTGCCCGTTGAGGCTGCCGATGATCACGGCCTCGGCCTCGGGGTGCTCGGTGCGGGCTTCGGCGAACTCGGCGACCGGGGTGCAGGTGCCGAGGTTGACGACATGGAATCCCTGCGCGCGCAGGGCGTGGGCGATGAGGTGGTTGGCCACGACGTGGCTGTCGCTGGCGGCCACGCCGAGGATGACGGTGCGCGTCTCTTCTGCCTGTGGTGCGTCTTCGTGCCGCATGGTTAACCCCCGGTGGACTATGGGCGGATGGCGCAGTGACTAGTCGTCGAAAGCCGCGAACAATTCCCGCTTGCTGACCTCACGCAGGCGTTTGATATCAAATTCCTCGGAGTCCGCGACGGAAAGGGAGTCGAAGACCAGGTTGATCGCGGGAACCAGCCCCCACGCCTGCTTGTAGGGACCCCACCCCGGGCTTCCCCGGTCGGCGTCCGCCTGCCGCTCGAAGATGTAGTTCGCCCATTTCGGAGTGGACGGATAACGGTGGTGGAAGTCGTGCACCACCGTGTCCCCGGTGAGCACCAGATAACGCGCCGGCGCGTGCACGAACAGCATGCGGGCGGCCCAGCCGGACCAGGCCGCCGTACGCCTCAGGAACGGCAGATCCGGGGAGGGTGCCGGCTCGCCGATGAATATCGCGTTGGTCAGGCTGCCGAAATACTCCTTGCCGCGCCGCACTTCGAGATGCGGCTCGGGGAAGGTGTGTTTCACGCACAGCCGCAGGGTGTTGCTGATCTGGAACAGCGGAAGCAGCGGGACGAACCAGACGATCAGCAGCGCCTGCCAGGTGCCCGTCGCCACGGTGGCCGCCACGGCACCGCCGTACAGCGTGAGACTGATCGCCTTCTCCGCCGGGGCGGAGTCGTGCCAGAACGAACGGGCGCGCGCCACCGTGAAGTTGAGGTGGAACCACGGCGAGAACATTTTGCCCAGGACCCGGCGCCACATCTGCCGGCGGGTCATCCCGGGGTGCAGGTTCAGGCTGACGAGAAACGCCTGAACAGTGGGGTCGCGGAGGGTCATGTGGTGGGCGGCGTGGTGGTCGCTGACGTGCTCGCGGCTGTAGCGGGCGAAGTTCTGGATGATCAGCAGGCTCGAGGTGGCCCGGCCGATCACCGTGTCCAGGCGCCGCTTGCGGTACATGTTCCGGTGCGAGCACTGGTGGTAGATCATCATGCGCAGGTTCCGCATGCCGTGCAGGGTCACGGCCCAGCCCGGCAGCAGAAGCAGCAGCCAGAAAGCGCCGAGAACAAGCGCGGTGGAGCTGATCGCCACGCCGAGGGCCATGGAGAGCGCGGCCGTCGCCAGATGAAATCCAGGTGTCCACCAGGACAGGGGTTTCTGCCCGGCGAGAGGTTTCCCGGTAAAGAGGGTGAGTGGGTACTGGGTGAACCGGGGCAGGGCGCGCATGGTTTCGCGGGGATCCAGGAAATCCGCAATGCCTTCGGTTCGGAAGCCACTGTCGATGGCTGCCATCGCACTCCTTGAGGTCAGGGAGTTTGTGAGTGCCTGAGATCGGGTCGGTGCGCCGATGATCCTGACAGGCACTCGCCGGTAAGGTCAACCTTTTTCAATCGTCAACTGAACGCGTTCATACTCGCGTCGGGGGAACTGTGAAATCCACGTGAAATCGTTTCGGGAGAACCGGTATTGAGCATTCCGAAAGGCATGCTGAAGCGGCTCTTGACCCGCGGATCCGTGGGTCCGCTGTTCCTTTCCCGTCCATCTGTGCCTTCGTGGATCCGCCGTCCGCGGATGCGCTGTTTCCGGTCGGTCTCTTGTTCCCGGCGGTCCTGAACAGGTCTGTTCAGGACCCGCTCAGGACTCCGGTGCGGGTGTTTTCTCGGCGCTGATCGTCTGTTGCTGCTCCGGCAGTTCGCGCCGGGTGCGCACCGGCGAGAGGAACACCGGGATGAAGGCGGTCGCCACGAACACCCCGCCCACCCACAGCGTGGCGTGCACGCCGATCAGCTCGCCCAGCACGCCTGAGATCGCGGCGCCGATGGCGAGCGCTCCGGTGAGGAGGAAGCGGAAGGTGGCGTTCATACGGCCGAGCAGCGAGTCGGCGGTCATCCGCTGGCGCAGGCTGACGCCGAGCACGTTGTCCATGCCCACCTTGAACATGGCGAGGAACCAGCCGGCTCCGGCGATGACCAGCCAGAACCCCCGGTCGACCAACGGGACCAGGAGTCCCGCGGGCGCCAGACACAGCCCGGCGATGCCGAGGGTGCGTCCGAAGCCCAGGCGGGCCGCGATCGGCCTGGCGCTGCGGGCGCCGACCAGCAGACCGGCTCCGCCGACCGCCCAGAACAGGCCCAACGCGGCGCCCGGAAGGCCCAGTTCACGCACGAACCAGATCGGCAGCATGGTGTTGATCACGGCCGAGCCGAGGTTGCCGAGGGCAGCGGTGAGTGCGAGCGCCCGCAGTTCCTTGTTGCCCAGAACATGCCGCACCCCCTCGGCGATCTGCGCCCGCAGTCTGGTGCCCTGGCCGGCCGGTGGTGCGGCCGGCGTCGGGGTCCGCCGCAGGAAGAGCAGGGCGAGGCCGGACGCCAGATGGCTGCCGGCGCTGAAGAGCACCGCCGCGGGCGCCGCGACCAGCGAGACGAGGCCGCCGCCCGCGCCGCGCCCGCCCACGTTCCCGGCGGCGATCAGGGTGTTGATGTCGGCGTTGGCCCGGACAAGGCTGTCCCGGCTGACCAGTTGGGGAAGCACGCTCTGCGAACCCACGTCGAAGAAGACCGTGGCACAGCCGTTCAGCAGGACGACCACGTACAACTGGCCGAGGGTGAGTGAATCCAGCCAATATGCCACCGGCACAGTGAGCTGGAGCAGTGCCCGGACCAGGTCGGCGACGATCAGTACCCGGCGGTGGCTCAGCCGGTCCACCCAGGCCCCGGCCGGCAGGCCGATGACCAGGAAGGCGATCGTGCTCAGGGTGGCGAGCGCGCCGACCTGACCGGGACTGGCGTCCAGCGCCGTGACGGCGACGAGCGGCACGGCGACGTAGCTGATGTTCGCGCCGAGCTGGCTGAGGGCGGATGCGGTGAACAGGGTGCGGAAGTCGGCTATCCGCCAAGGGGAGTTGGGCTGCATGGTCCGTTCGTCCGGTCGTCGGTCCGCGGGCGCCGTCGTGCGGCGGCCGGTCGGGTGGGGAGCCGTGGCCAGGGCGGGTCGGTGGACCCTCCGGCCGTTGGGCAGGCCTGCTCGGCGCAGGCTGTTACCGGTCCGCGGGCACTGCCGCGGTACACGCGGCGGGGGAGGACGGCGGTTGACAGAGACGGTCGGCAAGAATGGCCGATTCCGGCGACATACTGGCCGGAATGTTATCCGGCATTGAGTCAACCACCGGTGTTTCCTCCCCCTGGTCCAGGCCCCGGGCGTCGCCCGAGATGTCCAATTCTCCAGAATGTCTGTGGCTCCGGACTGGGTGGTCCAGAGCCATTTCATACCGTGTTCACACAGGTTCGGCGGTCGGTGTCCCATACTGCCGATGGTCGGACGGGCCGGTTATCGACCGTCGGCCGGATACGTCCGTCGGCAAGGATCAACGATATCCGGGCGGTTAGGCAAGTGGATGTGACCGAGTCGTGTCGCCCTGGCGCGATTGCGAACATCGGACGAACGGTTGTCCGTAACTCGTTGACACGGGCCAAGAGTTGCGTGATCGTCTAGGTGGAGCCGGGGGGTGCCAGACTCTCCCCTTGGCGCGTTTCGGCGTACGGGAGAAGTCGAAGGAAGCATTCCTCTTGAGGGAGAGTCATTCCTCTTGCTGAGGGGTCAATTCCTCTTACGTGTGAACCACTCCTGATGCGTCGTGGCCGAAAACCAGTCGGCTCGTTTTGGCATGGAGTTTTACCGAGCCACCCCCACAAGGGCCCTGCTCGTTCAGGGTCACCAACCCGGAATAGCCAAGGAATAGCAAAGTGACAGCACGTACTGCGCTCTTGATCGGTGCCGCCGGCGGAATCCTCTCGGAGGTGGCCCGAGGGCTGGCGGAGGAAGGGCATCCGCTCGTCCTCTTCGACAGGAACGAGGAGACGGTCTCCCGTCTCGCGGACGAACTCGCCGAACGCACCAAGGTCGATTTCGTCGTCGGAGACATCACCGACATCGCCGCCGCCGAGCGGCAGCTGACCGAAATCGTCGAGCGGCACGCACCCTCCGTTCTGGTCAACGGAGTCGGCGGAGACACCCGGGTCATCGGGTACGCGGACCTCACCCGCGACCACTTCGAACAGACCCATCTGGAGAACGTGATCAGCACCTGGATCGCGGTCAAGGTCTGTGCGCCGCGGATGGTGGAGGACGGCTACGGCCGCATCGTCAACTTCGCCTCCGCAGGTGGGCGCACGTACAGCCACTTCAACAACGCCGCGTACGTCGGCGCGAAGGCGGCCGTGATCGGCATGACCAAGCAACTGGGACACGAGCTCGCCGGCACCGGAGTGGTGGCCAACGTGGTCGCCCACGGGCCCATCGCGACGGCCCGGGTCGCGGGTGCCTTCGAGCGCCGCGACGAGGCGGCGAAGAAAGCCGTACTCGCCGCGCTGCCGATGGGCCGATACGGCACGGTCGCCGAGGCCGTCGGCAGCGTGCTGCACCTGTGTTCCGAGAGCGCCGGCTACTCCACGGGCTCCGTCATCGACATCAACGGCGGCCTCTACATGTGATCCACGATCGACCCCGCCGCGTGGAGCCGAAATGCCGTGCGGCTTCTTCGTGATGGGCGCGATTCCCCGACGCCCGTCCCCGGTGCGCGGTCTCCGGAAAGCGGGTTCCGGGGCGGCGGGAAGACACAGTACAAGGAGCTTGGTGTGACGAAGTTTGTCGTCGAATTCGAGTACAACGTCGACCGGGCGGGCCGCCAGGGCCTGCACCCGGCGCACGCCGAGAATCTCTACCGCCTGGCCGACAGCGGCGTACTGCTGCTCGGCGGCCCCCTCGTCGGCGAAAATGCGGGACTTCTTCTCTACGAGGCGGAAAACCGTGCAGAACTCCAACGGATTCTCGACGAGGAGCCCTATGTCACGGGCGGCGTCGTCGCAAACATCCGGATCCGGGAATGGAGCCCCGGAAAGGGGAGCCGGGTGGCCGCGCTGAACGGCCGCTCCCCGGAACTCTCCGGCACCGCGACCGGTACCGGCACGGAAGGAGCCAGCTGAAAATGCCTTCGTTCGATCAGGCTTCGTTGCACGCGGGCATTGCCGACCCCGAGATGGATTCCATGCGGATCCTCAGCGAGACGGCACTGCGGTTCCCCGACGCGCTGTCCTTCTCGTCGGGAGCTCCCTACGACGGGAACCACGACCTTTCCGGACTCACCTTCTACATCGACCGCTACATCAAACATCTGCGTGACCGGGGCGTGCCCGAACAACGCATCACCCGGCTGCTTTTCCAGTACGGACCCGTCAACGGCCTCATCCAGGACGAGGTCGCCCTGATGCTGAAGCGGGACGAGCAGATCGACGTCCCGGTCGAGGCCATCATGATCACGCACGGGTTCCAGGAGGCCGCGCTGATCGCCCTGCGCGGACTCTTCGCCTCACCCGACGACGTACTCCTCGCGGTCTCGCCCGCCTACGTCGGCATCCGCGGCGCGGCCCGCATGCTCGACATCCCCGTACGGGGAATTCTGGAGGGCCCGGACGGGCTCGATCCCCAGGCGGTCGCGGAGGCGGCCCGCGCGGTACGGGCCGAAGGCAAACGCGCCGCCGCGCTCTACCTGGTGCCGGACTTCAACAACCCCTCCGGGACGGTGCTGCCCCGCGCGGCCCGCGAGCGGCTGCTCGAAGTCGCCGCCGAGGAGGACTTCGTGATCCTGGAGGACAACCCGTACGGGCTCTTCGCCCGCGAGGGCGAGACACAGCCCACCCTGAAGGCCCTGGACACCGACGGCCGGGTCATCTACCTCGGTTCGTTCGCCAAGTCCGCCTTCCCCGGCGCCCGGCTCGGCTATCTGGTCGCCGAACAGGAGGTCGTCGACGCCTCCGGCACCGTCCGCACCCTCGCCCAGACCCTGTCCAAGGCCAAGGCGATGTTCACGGTCGGCTCCTCCACCCTCTCGCAGGCGGTGATCGGCGGCTATCTCGTCGAGCACGACCATGATCTGCGGTCCGCCACACGGGAGTTGGCCGCCGTGTACCTGGAGCGGCTGGACGCGACGCTGGCCGCGCTCGGCGAGCACTTCCCCGCCGGAGCGGACCACGGCGTCAGCTGGAACACCCCGCGCGGCGGGTTCTTCCTCACCCTGAAGGTCCCCTTCACCGCCGACCTCGCCGCGATGGAGCGGTCCGCGCGGGAGTACGGGGTGAGCTGGGCGCCGATGAGCATGTTCTACCTCGAAGGCGGCGGCGACCGGGAGATCCGGCTCGGCTTCAGCAATCTGGCGCCCGAAGCGATCCGCGAGGGCATCGCGCGTCTGGCCCGTTTCATCGACGCGACCCCACGAGACATACCTGACGTATCCGAAGGACAGGCATGAGCAGCCCCGCACCCACCGCCGTCGTCGTCGACGGCTACTCGGCCGGCAACTTCTACCCCGCCGCCTTCACCGCGGCCGGCGCCCGCGTCATCCATGTGCAGAGCACGCCGGAACTGATCCCCACGATGCTCGCGCCCGACCTCACCGCCTACGCGGAGAACATCATCGCCTCCGACGAGACCGAACTCGTCGAGCTGCTGCGCCCCTACGACCCCGTCGCCGTCATCCCCGGCCAGGAGTCCGCCGTCCAGCTCGCGGACCGGCTCAGCGAGGCGCTCGGCGTGAAGTCCAACGGGACCGCGCTCTCGGCGGCCCGCCGTGACAAGTTCGAGATGATCGAGGCGCTGCGCAGGGCCGGGGTGCGCTGCGCGGACCAGTTCAAGAGCGACGACGCCGCGGCGGTCGTCAAGTGGGCCGAGGACCGGGGGAGTTGGCCGGTCGTCGTCAAGCCGCTGAGTTCGGCCGCCTCGGACGGCGTGTTCATCTGCGAGGCCGCCGACCAGGTGCGCGACGCCGCCGAACACGTCCTCGCCGCCCAGGACATCTTCGGGCGGGCCAACACGGAGGTGCTCGTCCAGGAGTACCTCAGGGGCACGGAGTACGTCGTCGACACGGTCAGCAGCAACGGGCTGCGGTTCGCGTGCGGTGTGTGGGTGTACGAGAAGACGCTCCTGCCGTCGGGCCAGAACATCTACAACCGGGACATCCTGATCTCCCCGGACGAGGAACCCGTGCCGGCGCTGATCCCCTACGTACGCGAGGTCCTCGACGCCCTCGCGGTGTCCTGGGGTCCCGCGCACGCCGAGGTGATCGTCACCGAGCGGGGACCGGTCCTGGTGGAGATCGCCACCCGGCTCAACGGGCAGCTGAACCCCGGCTTCCAGAAGCTGTGCCTCGGCCACGACCAGGCGGGGCTGACCGCGCTGGCGTACACGGACCCGGAGGGCTTCGCCCGTTCGTACGGCGGGCGCGTCTACCGCAAGCTGCGGTCCGCGTACAGCTACAACACCCCGACCACGCTCGACGGGATCGTGGCGGCGGTGGACGAGGAGACCGTCGCGGCTATCAACGCGCTGCCGAGTGTCTTCCTCACGAGCGTCAAGTACCGGCCGGGGGCCCGTATCCGGCCGACCACCGATCTGCTGACGGCGGCCGTACGGATCTATCTCACCTCCGCGGACGAGGAGGCTCTCGTCGCCGACTACGAGGAGGCGCGCCGGCTCAAGGACGGGGTGTACCGGCTGGAGGAGCCCGCGCACTGACGACAGATCTGAGCACCGAACTCCCTTTTGCCTGAACCATCTCGCTGGAGGAAACCCGTGCACAGCCGTATTGGCCTCTTTCTCTCGCCCGTCCACGAGACGGGCCAGGATCCGCATCTGGCGATCCACCGTAATCTTGATCTTGTGGAGCACGCCGACCGCCTCAACTTCGACGAGGCGTGGTTCGGCGAACACCACACGCTGGGCTGGGGACTTGTCGGAGCGCCGGAGACGCTGATCGCCGCGGCGTCCCAGCGGACCCGGCAGATCCGGCTCGCCCACGGTGTCGTGCCGCTCTCCGGGCACCACCCCTTCCACGTGGCGAGCCGCGCTGTCCATCTGGACCACCTCAGCCGGGGCCGGTACATCCTGGGCGTCGGTCCCGGAGTCCCGTTCGAGGCCGGGATGTTCGGCCTCGACGGGAAGGAGCAGCGCAAGCGTCTCGACGAGGCGCTGCCGACCCTCCTCGAACTGGTCAACGGGGAGGAGCGGGTCACCCAGAAGACCGACTGGTACGAACTCAGGGACGCCAAGCTCCAGTTGCCGCGCTTCGGGCCCGGCCCGCTGGAGGTCGCCGTGGCCACTTCCGGTACGTCGGTGACCAGCCCTCGGCTGATCGGGCGGTACGGGCTGAGCATGACCTCGTTCGCACTGCCCTTCGCGCTGCTCACCCCGGGCACCCAGGAGCACATCGGCCTGGCCCAGCAGTGGAAGCACGCGGAGGAGGCGGCGGCGGAGTACGGGCAGACCGTCAGCCGCGACGCCTGGCGCATCGCCCTCCCGGTCCATGTCGCCGAGACCAGCACGCGGGCGTTCGCGGAGGTCCGCGAGGGCTACGACCGCTGGCTGTTCGAGTACTTCAAGAAGGCGGCGGGACGCGACGTGCTGGCGCCCGGCGCGTCCAGGGAACACGCGCTTGAGGCCCGCGTGGAGGCCGGCGGCGCGCTCGTCGGCTCGGTCGACGAGGTGGTCTCCGGCATCCGTCGCCTCCAGGAGGCGACCGGCGGTTTCGGCACGCTCCTGGTGTACGTCGCGGACTGGACCTCGTACGAGAACACCAACCGCAGCCTGGAACTGCTCGCCCGGCAGGTCGCGCCGAGGATCACCGGCTCCGCCGCCCGCCCGCAGGAGGCCGTCGACTGGGCGATCGCCGCCCGGGGCCAGTAGCACCCCGCGCGGGACAGGCGGCCCGGTGAACCCGGGCAGGCCGCGTCAACCCACGCCCGGCCGACCCCGGGAGCAGCCGCGTCGGCCGTCCGGTGATCCCGGACGGCCGCCGCCCTTCCCTTTCGGAGATCCCAGTGGAAGCACCGCACGTACTGGAACAACACGCGCCGGAACGACACGCGCCGGAACGACAGGTGCGGGAAGAACACGCGCCGGAGCGGCAGCCGTCACCTCAGCCTGCGGCGGAGCGGCAACCGGCGTCTCAGCCCGCAGCGGAGCGGCAGCCGCCCTCGCAGCACCCGCCGGAGCGGCAGGCGCTGATACGGCACGCGCTGGAGCGACCCGCCCTGGAGCGGGCGGTTCCGGGGCAACCTGCTCCGGGACAATCCCAACTCGCTCCGGAGCGAGATGCTCCGGAGCAACCCGTCCTGAACCAGCGCGAGTTCAGGGACATCCTCGGGCGTTTCGCCACCGGTGTCGTGCTCGTCACCGCTCAGACTCCCGGCGGACCCGCCGGGATGGCCGTCAACTCCTTCACCTCCGTGTCGCTCGACCCTCCGCTGGTCGCCCTGTGTGCCGCCCACACCTCCACGACCTGGCCGGCCATCCGGGCCACCGGCAGCTTCGCGGTCACCATCCTCGGTGACCAACACCGCGAGCTGTGCCGCCTGTTCAGTGAGCACGGCGCCGACCGCTTCGCCGGCCACGACTGGGTGCGGAGCCCGTCGGGGCATCCGCTGCCGGCGGACGGCGTCGCCTGGCTGGAGTGCCGGCTCTCCGCGATCCACCCGGCGGGAGACCACGAACTGGTCATCGCCTCGGCGGGCGAGGGTGCCGTGACGGACACGGCGAACCCCCTCGTCTTCCACGCCGGGCGATTCCGCGGGCTGGCGGCCTGAATGCGCCCGCCCCGCAACCGCACCGCGCAGCCGTCCCATTCACCGTCATTGGCCTTGGCACCACAGGCAGAGAACAAGCTAGGGAGAAGCTGAAGCCGTGGGCACTACGCACCCGCACGAGGACACGCAAGAGGACACGTACCAGGACGCGCAGGAGCACCGGCAGGACCACAGACACGAGAAGGGGGAGGACGACCGGCAGGAGCGGTGGAAGGCGCACTGGAACGCCCGCCGGATCCCCTTCGAGCAGGAGTGCCAACGCGCCCGCACGGCGTTGCTGGCCGACCTGAAGGACCCGGAGTCCGCCCAGGAACGGGTACTTGAGGACATCGTCGCCCTGTGCGCCGACTCGCTGCACTGGAAGGAGCGCGGCTACGACGCGGTCGCCGCCGACCCCGCCGGTCTCTTCCGGTCCGTGCTCCCCGTCATGCGCTACACCGACTTCGCCGCCGAGATCGACCGGGAGACCCGCACCAAGGGCGGTGTCCTGTCCTGCAGTCCGGTCCTGCGCTGGCTCAAGACGAGCGGCACCACGGGCACGCCCAAGCGGGTCCCGTACACGCTGCACTGGCTGCTGACCTACCGGATCCCCGCGATGCAGGCCATGTGGGGAACGTACATCGAACACCATCCGGAGATCCTCGACCACCCGTACGCCACCCTGGACACCCAGACCGTCCACGAGCGGGTCGACGACTACCTCAACGGCGTCCAGTACCAGGCGATCAGCAACCGCCATCCGCGGATCAACAGCCGTGACTGGAACCCGCCGTGGTCCGCGGCCCCCTGGTTCGGCACCGAGGCGCCCTCCTCGCACGCCGGCCGGATGTACCACCGCATCCGTCATCTCGTGGGCGAACGGCTGCACTTCGTCTCGGCGATCAACCCGAGCACGCTCGTCTCGCTGCGGGACCTCATCGCCGAGCACGGTCCGGAACTCGTCCGGGACCTGCGCGCCGGCACCCTCGAAGGCAGGCCGTACGGCGATCCGGACCCGGAGAGCGCCGCGCACCTGCAATCCGTCCTCGACAAGGGCGAGTTCGGCCTCAAGGACGTCTGGCCGTCGCTCACCCTCTACAGCTGCTGGCTGTCCTCCTCCGCGGGGCTCTACCAGTCCAAGCTGGACGCGCTGCTGCCGGGCGTCCGCGCGATGCCGTTCATGAGCTGCGGTACGGAGGGCGTGACCACCATTCCGGTGGACGGCTCGCTGGACAGCCAGCCGCTCGCGGTCAACCAGGCGTACTTCGAGTTCGTGCCGGCCGAGGTGGAGCTGGGCGCGCTCGTCGACGCGGGCGAGCGGGTCGACACCCTGCTGCTCGACGAGATCGAGCCGGGCCGGGACTACCACCTGATCATGACGCAGGGCAACGGCCTCTACCGGCTGTGGAGCGGCGACATCTACCACGTCGACCGGATCGTGGACGGCACCCCCTGGGTGCACTTCGTCCACCGCGACGGCATCTTCCACTCCTTCACCGGGGAGAAGATCACCGAGGCCCAGGTCACCCAGGCCATCGGCCAGGCCATGGCGGACGACGGCCTGGCAGGCGGTCTGTATCTCTGCGGGCCGAAGTGGGGCGAGCCGCCGCACTACATCGTGGTGTGCGAAGTCCCGGCGCCCGACGGGGAGTTGGACCGGTCCCTCGCCGACGCCATCGACCGCCGGCTGAAGACCATCAACATCGAGTACGCCTCCAAGCGGGACAGCGGACGGCTGGGCCCGATCGAGGTCCACACGGTCCCGCACGACTCCATCGCGGCCTACGCGGAGGGCCGGCGCCAGCAGGGCAACGCCACCCAGTACAAGTACAAGCCCTTCCAGCAGGACACCGACTTCGTCGACGACCTGGTCGGCGCCCGGTCCCGGAGCACACCGAGAACCGAAACCGCGGGAGCCCACCGATGATCGAGACCAAGAGGCCGCCGCAGAACATCCGCCGCGAGATCATCACCCTCTCCTCCGGCGGCGGCACGGAGACCTCCGGTGGCACGGACACGCCAGGCGCCGCCGACACCTTCGGCGGCACCGACCTCGCGCTGCACCTGTGGCGGCCGCGCGGCGCGAGCAAAGGTGCCGTCTTCTACTTCCACGGCCTCCAGAGCCACGCGGGCTGGCTGTGGGAGGTCGGCCCCAGGTTCGCCGACAACGACATCGCCTTCTTCGTCCTCGACCGGCGCGGCAGCGGCATCAGCGGCGGCGAGCGCCGGGACATCCCCGACGTCGGGACGATCGTCGCGGACTACGTCAACGCCCTTGCTTACGTGCGGAACTGGCTCGGCGACGACGCCCCGCTCTCCCTCTTCGGGCACTGCCTGGGCGGCTCCTTCCTCGCGGCCCTGATGCACCACCCCGACTTCACGGTTCGCTACGACGCCGCGATCTTCTGCTCGACCTGGCTGGGCCGGCTGCACGCGGTGCTGGGAGAGGAGGAGCGCACGGCACTGGCGGCGGAGCGCGGCCAGGAGCTCTGGGACGCGGGCCTGAAGGCCACCGACTTCACCTCCGACCCCGCCTACCAGCACTTCATCGACCACGACGACCTGGCCGTACGGCAGTTGACGCGCCGCTCCCGCGCCACCCTGCTCGCCCTCGAACGCCTCTACCTCTACCCGGAGCGCCAACTCCCCCAGGTCCCGGCGGCGTTCGTCTCCGGCCACACCGACCCCATCATCGACCTGGACGCGACCCGCCGGGTCTTCCACCAACTGGTTCCCGGCCGAGGGCTGGCCGTCCAGTTCCCCACCGACCGGCACTACCTCTTCTACACCGACGTCCGCGACGACCTGGTCGACTGGGCGTCGGCCTACACGCTGCTCCAGGGCGTGGACCGCGATGCCTGACCCGGCCGGGACATCCGCGGCACGGCTCTACCGTGTGGCGCTGCCGATGAGCGTCGGCTTCGACCACCCCGCGGCCCGCCGCACCACCAGCGACAGCCTGGTGCTCGCCCTCACGCTCGACGGCGTGACCGGTGTCGGGGAGTGCGCGCCCCGGGCGTACGTCACCGGCGAGACGAGCGGAAGCGTGTCCGAGGCACTGCGGAGGGTGCCGCTGGACAAGCTGTTCGCCCGGCTGCGCACCACGCCGCCCCGGCAACTCCTCGACCGGCTGCGGGAGGACGGCTTCGAGTCCACGTTCGGCGTGGACGGCGGCAACAATCTCGTCTGCCTCCTGGAGACGGCCGTACTGGATCTGATGGGAAATCAGCTCGGCTTACCGGCAGGCGAGTTGGTGTGGCCGGGAACCCCGGAGGCAGACAGTGTCGCGATCTCCCAGGTGCTGGATCTGAGCATCGGGGCCGAGGAGTTCCTGGACACCCGTGGCCCCTTCCACTTCGTGAAGGTCAAGGCGTCCGAGGACATCGAGCGGGACGTCCGCACGGTGACCGCGATACGGGAACGGCTCGGGCCCGCGGTGCCCGTGATGGTGGACGCCAACATGAGCTGGACGCCCGCGACCGCCGTCCCCTACGCGCGGAGACTGCGCGCCGCCGGGATGACCCTGGTCGAGGAACCGCTGCCACGCCGCTCCTGGGACGACCTGCGCACCCTGCGCCGCGAGACCGGGGTCGGCGTCCTCCTCGACGAGTCGGTCTGCACCCTCGACGACGCCCGTGCGGCCGTGGCCCACGAGGCCTGCGACGCCGTGAACGTCCGGGTCGCCAAGAACGGCGGCCTGCTCCACTCGGCCCGGCTGATCGAGTACGCACGCTCGGCGGGGATCGGCTTCCAGGTCGGAGTCCAGGTCGCCGAGACCGGCCCCCTGATCAACGCGAGCCGGGCACTCGCCCTGCGCGCCCCGGACGCCCTGGCCGTCGAGGGCGGCCAGTCCGACCGCTTCTTCCCCGAGGCCGCCACGATCGTCTCGCCCCGCCCGGCCGTCGACCGCGCGGCCAACACCATCGCACCGGCCGAGGGGCCCGGCTTCGGCCTGCGCCTCAGGGACACGGCGGAGCGCTGGGCCTTTCTCGACTGGACGCACGCCGACTGGCACCCCACGACCTCCGAGGAGACTTCCCCATGACGGCTCTCTACGAAGCAAGCCACGAGGGCGAGCGGTACGTCGGCTTCAGCACCCCCGAGGACGCCACGGCCCACGGCGCCGTACTCACGCTCTATCCGCTGGGCGGCACCGATCTGCGGGCCCAGGTGCTGGCCGCGGACGGCGACTCCGCCGCGCTGACGGCGGCCGTGACAGCGGGCCGCGCGCCGCGCGCCGTACCGGCGGACGAGGTGCGGCTGCTGCCCCCGCTGCTGCCGGACTCCCTCGGCGACGCGCTGGTCAGCGGCTTCATGCAGACCCACAACGTCAAGGTCGACGCATCCACCCAGTCCCAGCCCAACTGGTTCTTCAAGGGTCTCGGCGACTCCCTCAAGATCTCCGGCGACCGGCTGCGCGCACCACGCGGCGCGGTGGCGCTCACGGAGGAGGCGGAGGTCGTCCTCGTGTACGTCACCGACGAGGACGGCACCCCGCAGTACGCCGGCTACACCTTCGGCAACGACCTCACCGACATCGGCCGCTTCAAGCGCCACGCCGGGCATCTCTCCTACGCGAAGCTCTGCGACGCGGGCGTGGCGCCCTGGCTCTTCCTGGGCACACCGCCCAGCCAGGTGACCGGGCAGGTCGTCATCGAGCGGGGGTCGGCCGAGGTCTGGCGCGGCAGCTTCACCACCGGCACCAAGGCCCTGCACTACGGGCTGCGCGACATGATGTCCGAGCTGTTCTCCTACGAGGGGCTCAGCCACCCCGGCCGGGTGCACTACGTCTATCTCGGCGCCGACCGCAGCAGTTTCCACAGCGGTTTCACCATGGCCGACCAGGACCGGATCGAGATCCACTTCGCCACGCACGGGGTGACGCTGACGCACACGGTGGACTGGCGCTGACGTTTCAGCGCGGACCGGCGCTGATGTGCCGGTTGGGCCGCACAGGCGAATCACTCGTTCGGGCGGCTCGCCGGAGGGGTCGAGTCAACTACTCTGCGTGCTAATAGAGTTGCTCTCCGCTTTCGAAGAGGAAAACCTGATGGTGCGACACGCAGCCCAGCAGCACACCCTGGCCCGTACGACCGCGCGCGTCGCAGCAGCGCTCGGTGTGGTCGCCGCCGGCGCGTCCGCCGCCGCCCCGGCCGTCGCGAGCACGGACCCGGTGGTGGACGTCGTACGCACCCGGCCCACCTCGCTCGGCAACATCGACCCGCAGGCGGGCCTGGGCGCCCTGACCGGCACGGTGGGGTACGTCACCGGTCCCGTCGCGGGCCTGAAGCCCAATCCGCTGGCGGGCACCGGGGTCGACCCCCTCGACAACGGGGTCGTCACCCAGCTCGCCGACTTCAAGCCGCTGTCCTCGCAGGCCCTCACGGGTCCGCTGGCCCAGGCCCCCTCGGTGGGCAGCATTCCGGTGGTGGGCCAGGTGGCGGGGCTGCTGCGCTGACCGGCGTGCCGCCGGCCGGCTGGAACCCCGCACCGCGCACCGCACATGGAGAGAGCCGCGCTTCCCCCGGACGGAGGGGAAGCGCGGCTCTCTCGTGAAGGGGACCCCGGGGACACGGATCGGGGCCCCCGGACTCAGTAGGACGATCCGGAGACGCCCAGCGCGCCCGTCGGGTGCCAGACCGTCTTCGTCTCCAGGAAGGCGGTCAGGCGCTCGGTGCCGGGTGTCCGGGAGTAATCCACAGCCTGTGGACGAAGAACTCGCTTCAGGTTGTCCGCCGCCGCGATCTCCAGCTCCTTCGCCAGTGCGTCGTCCGCGCCGGCGAGGTCGATCGCGTTGACGTCCTGGTGCGCGGCGAGCGGGGCCGCGATCTCCGCCGTACTGCCGGACAGGATGTTGACGACGCCGCCGGGGAGGTCGGAGGTCGCCAGGACCTCGCCCAGGGAGAGCGCCGGGAGCGGGGACTTCTCGCTCGCGATCACGATCACCGTGTTGCCGGTGGCGATCACCGGGGCGATCACCGAGACCAGGCCCAGGAACGAGGACTCCTGGGGGGCCAGGACGGTGACCACGCCGGTCGGCTCCGGGGTGGAGAGGTTGAAGTAGGGGCCCGCGACCGGGTTGGCGCCGCCGATCACCTGGGCGATCTTGTCGGTCCAGCCCGCGTACCAGACCCAGCGGTCGACAGCCGCGTCGACGACGGCCGAGGCCTTTGCCTTCGAGAGCCCCTCGGAGTCGGCGACCTCGCGCACGAACTGGTCCCTGCGGCCCTCCAGCATCTCGGCGACGCGGTAGAGGATCTGGCCGCGGTTGTACGCCGTGGCGCCGGACCAGCCGCCGAACGCCTTGCGCGCGGCGACGACCGCGTCGCGGGCGTCCTTCCGGCTCGACTGCGGGGCGTTCGCCAGCCACTTGCCCTTGGAGTCCGTCACCTCGTACACCCGGCCGCTCTCGGAACGCGGGAACTTCCCGCCCACGTACAGCTTGTAGGTCTTGAAGACGCTCAGACGCTGCTGCTCGGACTTCTCGACTGCGCTCATCTATCGCTCGCCTTCCGGGCTCGACGGGGCGAGATACGCCTCCAGGCCGTGACGACCGCCCTCGCGGCCGAAGCCCGACTCCTTGTAACCGCCGAACGGCGAGGTGGGGTCGAACTTGTTGAACGTGTTGGACCAGATGACGCCCGCGCGGAGCTTGCCCGCGACCGCGAGGATGCGGGAGCCCTTCTCCGTCCAGATACCGGCGGAGAGGCCGTACTGGGAGTTGTTGGCCTTGGCCACCGCCTCGTCCGGGGTACGGAAGCTCAGGACGGACAGCACCGGGCCGAAGATCTCGTCGCGGGCGATGGTGTGCGCCTGGGTGACGTTCGTGAAGAGCGTCGGGGCGAACCAGTAGCCGGACGAGGGGAGTTCGCAGGCCGGGGACCAGCGCTCGGCGCCCTCCGCCTCGCCCTGCTCGACGAGCGTGGTGATTCGGGACAACTGCTCGGCGGAGTTGATCGCGCCGATGTCCGTGTTCTTGTCGAGGGGGTCGCCGAGGCGCAGGGTGGAGAGGCGGCGCTTGAGGGAGTCGAGCAACTCGTCCTGGATCGACTCCTGGACCAGCAGGCGGCTGCCCGCGCAGCAGACCTGGCCCTGGTTGAAGAAGATGCCGGTGACGATGCCCTCGACCGCCTGGTCGATGGGAGCGTCGTCGAAGACGATGTTCGCGCCCTTGCCGCCGAGTTCGAGGGTGACCCTCTTGTCCGTGCCGGCCACCTGGCGGGCGATCGCCTTGCCGACGGCGGTGGAGCCGGTGAAGGCCACCTTGTTCACGTCGGGGTGCGCGACGAGCGCGGCGCCCGTGTCGCCGTACCCGGGAAGGATGTTGACGACGCCCCGGGGAAGGCCCGCCTGGCGGCAGATGTCCGCGAAGAAGAGCGCCGAGAGAGGGGTCGTCTCGGCGGGCTTGAGAACGACCGTGTTGCCCGTCGCGAGCGCCGGGGCGATCTTCCAGGCCAGCATCAGGAGGGGGAAGTTCCAGGGGATGACCTGGCCCGCGACGCCCAGGGGTCGCGGGTTCACGCCGAAGCCGGCGTGGTCCAGCTTGTCCGCCCAGCCCGCGTAGTAGAAGAAGTGCGCCGCGACCAGGGGGAGGTCCGCGTCGCGCGTTTCCCTGATCGGCTTGCCGTTGTCGAGGGTTTCGAGGACGGCGAGCTCGCGGGAGCGTTCCTGGATGATCCGGGCGATGCGGAACAGGTACTTGGCGCGCTCGGAGCCGGGCAGGGCCGACCACTTGCCGAACGCCTTACGGGCCGCCCGCACGGCGCGGTCGACGTCCGCCTCGCCCGCCTGGGCGATCTCCGAGAGGACCTCCTCGGTGGACGGGCTGACGGTCTTGAAGACCTTGCCGTCGGCCGCCTCGGTGAACTCTCCGTCGATGAAGAGGCCGTAGGAGGGGGCGATGTCGACGACCGCGCGGGACTCGGGCGCCGGTGCGTACTCGAATGCGGATGACCGCTTTTCCATGGTCATGGTGATCAGTCCACCGTCACGTAGTCGGGGCCGGAGTAGCGGCCGGTGGCCAGCTTCTGACGCTGCATCAGCAGATCGTTCAGGAGCGAGGACGCGCCGAAGCGGAACCAGTGGTTGTCCAGCCAGTCCTCGCCCGCGGTCTCGTTGACCAGCACCAGGAACTTGACGGCGTCCTTGGTCGTGCGGATGCCGCCGGCGGGCTTCACACCGATCTGCACGCCGGTCTGGGCGCGGAAGTCGCGCACCGCCTCCAGCATCAGCAGCGTGTTCGCCGGGGTCGCGTTCACGGCCACCTTGCCGGTGGAGGTCTTGATGAAGTCGGCGCCGGCCAGCATGCCGAGCCAGCTCGCCCGGCGGATGTTGTCGTACGTCGACAGCTCGCCGGTCTCGAAGATGACCTTCAGGCGGGCGGCTCCGCAGGTCTCCCTCACGGCGGTGATCTCGTCGTACACCTTCAGGTACCTGCCCGCGAGGAACGCCCCGCGGTCGATGACCATGTCGATCTCGTCGGCGCCCGCGGCGACGGCGTCCCGCACGTCGGCCAGCTTGACCTCCAGGGCGGCCCGGCCGGCCGGGAAGGCGGTGGCGACCGAGGCGACCTTCACGCCGGAGCCGGCGACGGCCTCCTTGGCGGTGGCCACCATGTCGGGATACACGCAGACCGCGGCCGTGGCCGGCGCGCTGCGGTCGGTGGGGTCGGGGCGGACCGCCTTGGCGCCGAGCGCCCGGATCTTGCCCGGGGTGTCCGCGCCTTCCAGCGTCGTCAGGTCGACCATCGAGATCGCGAGGTCGATGGCGTACGCCTTGGCCGTGGTCTTGATGGAACGGGTCCCGAGCGAGGCGGCGCGCGCCTCCAGGCCGACCGCGTCCACGCCGGGGAGCCCGTGGAGGAAGCGGCGCAGCGTGCTGTCGGACGCGGTTACGTCGCCGAGTGCGTGTGCAGCAGGGGGTGCAGTGGTGGGCATGGTCACCAGACGAGCATATCTACGCGCGTAGCGGCTTTACAACCCCGGGGGCGTCTGTGGGGGCGGCTCTGGGTGCGGCTGCGGGTGTAGCTCCGGGTGCGGCCTCTGGGGGGCGTTATCGGTGGCATCCCGGGGCAGCTGCGGGGGCGTTACCGGGTGCAGCTCTGGGGGCGTCTCCGGTGGCATCTCAGGGGTGTGGCTCGAGGGGCGTCTTCGGATGACATTTCGGGGTGTAGCCCGGGGGCATCTCCGGGTGCGGCTCCAGGCGCTCGTCCAGAGGGCCCACCGCGCATGAGCGCCGGTACGGGCGTCGGGCAGAATCTTCGTCATGACCACCCCGGATCACCAGTCACCCACGCCGGACGCCTCGCGACCCGAGGCGAAGGACCGGATCTACCGGTCGCCCGCCGGTATGGCGGGCGGCGTCCTGCTGCTGGGCCTCGTGGCTTGGCTCGGCATCGACGCGATCGTCTCCGGCGAGGGCCGCACGCCGTGGCTGGCGCTGGCCGCGATGCTCCTCGTCGTGCCGCTGTTCGTCGCCTTCACCCTGCGGCCGGCCGTGTACGCCAACGCCGACCGGCTGCACGTCCGCAATCCGCTCCGTGTGATCACCCTGCCCTGGGGGCAGGTCTCCGCGCTGCGCTCCAGCTACTCGAACGAGATCGTCGACAAGGACGGGCGGAAGTTTCAGCTCTGGGCGGTGCCGGTGTCGCTGCGTGGGCGCAAGAAGGCGGCCCAGCGGCAGGCGCGGGATGCCGCCGACGCGTCAGGCAAGCGGAGGGGCGGCGGGGGGCGGACCGGCTTCGGTGGCTTCGGCTCCCTCGGCGGGGTGGCATCGGAGGCGTCCGGGCCGGCGCGCGCGGAGGCGGACCGGGTCATGGACGAACTCCGGGAACTGTTCGAGGCCCGCCGGGAGGCGGAGAGTGCGCAGGGTGAGGTGACGGTGCGGTGGGCTTACGAGCTGCTGGCGCCGGCGGTTGCCGGGGCGGTGCTGTTGGGGGTTCTGCTGGGGGTGGGGTGACGCCGGGTTCGCCGTTCGGCGTCCGGGCTGTGGGTGGGTGGGTCGGGGCCCGGGGGCCGGACAACCCCCCCCCCCCCCCCGCCCCCACCCCCCGGGGGGGGGGGCCGGGCCCCCGACCCGGGCGGACCCCCCCCGC